>NZ_JBIVTZ010000001.1:0-906977 GCF_044756945.1 Streptomyces sp. NPDC091387
GAGCTACGATGCCGGACTCCACCTGCGGGCATCCATGATCTGGATCAACGACCTCACCCCGACACCAGGGTGATCACGACCTCACACACGCCCTAGCCGACCCAGAGCTGATCACGACTGCGGGCGGGTCGCCTCTGCTGAATCAGGCGACCCGCCCGCACTGTGTTCTCCAAGCCGCCGGCCGGCGGTTACAGCACCGGCAGCAGGTTCTTCAGCTCGAAGGCCGTGACCTCGCTGCGGTACTCCTCCCACTCCTGCTTCTTGTTGCGCAGGAACTGAATTGCTAGTTTCGGGACCTGCCGCTATCTACGTGGGTAACGCCATGACCTGCGGATGAGCCGTCATCCACTGTCAGCGTTGGTCATCGCTGAGCACCCTTCCACGGCCCCGAGACGGCCCGGAGGAACGCTCCGTCGCCATGGCGCTAGCCCTCGGGTTCGCCCTCTTGCTCAGCGGCACCAACAACACAGTCCATGACAAGCTGCGTGTACTGCCATAGCGCCGCCAGAAGTTCCGTGACACCGAAAGCGCGCCCATCAGGCAGGATGACCTGAACCTGAGCCGTCAGACTGTAGTGACCCTGGACGGCCTTAATGCGACCTTTGGTTCGATGCCGAAGCAGTACAGCGCCGTCCTCAAAGAGCGCAACGAAAAGCTCAGTGTTAGGCGGCACACTAGCGGCTGCCCCCTCCTCGGTCTCAAACTCGACCGTTGGCGAGTGGTGGATGGACTGAGGTGCCAGAGCAGGCTTGACCTGGAGGTGATGCTTGGTCCTGTTATCGAGATCGCGCAAGATCCTTAGAAGATCTTCCTCAAGGCTGCCACCGTGCACCAGGCGCTGAAGAGGTTGTAGCTGCTCTAGGGTGTCGCGGCACCAGTCCGGCAAACAGCTCAGTTTCTTCTGAGGCTCCTTCCACTGCTTGAGGCTGTCGCAGATCGGGAACATAAGACCTTTGAGCTGCTTCTCGTCCGTAACACCAGACTGGCGCGCGACCGCGACGATCAGATTGTCCAGCGTGGATCTAAGATGGTTGATCGCTTCACCGAAACGGAAGCCCCACTCTGCAAGTGGCGGAGCCTGCGGCACTCGGAGCCTCAGTTCCCAGCTGAGGCGGTCTGCCGCAATGACGGCTTGGGCGCTACATACCTTGCTGTCGCTCCAAGCCTGGAGGCTGTCCGACAGGTCGGCACCAAGCTGATGCGCTCTCGCTAGTCGTCCCACTTGGTCGGTGAAGTCCATTTAGCACCCTAACGCCGTTTACTTGGTGCCAAGTTACTGTTGCGCACCTCTCCACGCCATTGGTTTGTGAAGCGGAGTTTCGGGCTGCGAGATCGCCACCCACCTCAACCCACCACTCGCCCCAGCTCCCATCCCGTCCGCCTTCGACCCACACACCGTGGAGCGGTCGTGGTTCAGGGCGTCAAGGTGGAGCGCGCCACTGTACGAACGACCTTGACGCCCTGGGCCGCGACTGCTCGGCTCTGCCTGGGTCGAAGGTGGTCGGGATGGGAGCCCCACAACGCTCACCACGCTCCGGCCGGCACTCGCGAACGGTGCCCCGTCCCATCCCGGAGTCTGAGCGCCCCCGCCGGAGGCATCCTCTTGAAGCCGCGGGCTTGGTTCTCGTCTCATGCCCCACGGGCCTACACAGCGGGCGCGCGTCGGCGGCGGCAGCGCCGAGCGGGCCGAAGGCAGGAGCGCGGGCGCAGCCAGAGCCGGGAAGCGCGCCCGGCGGAGCGGAGCGCAGCCGGGTGCCTTGATGAGGTAGAGAAACCTGTAACTGGGTTGGTCAAACGCCAGGTGCTACCGATGGGCTACTCGCGCTCTGCTTCCAGTGCCTTGAGGATCGGCCCGAGGTCGCCGTTATAGACAATGTGCGGCTCGTTCGGCTGCGGAGGTATGAAGCGGGTTCGGTAGCGGAGCAAGTCACTCTCGGCGAAGTAGATCGAATTGGGGTCGTCCTCATGCTGGGCATTCCGCTTGTTCACGCGGGACCAGAGTTCTTCGTGGTCCGCTTCGAGGTAGACCAGGACTGTGCTCGCGCCAGCGTTGGTAGCGATCGAACGCCAACAATCCCGGTCTTCGGGGGTCCAGAAGCCGTGGTCCACCACCACGTCCCGCCCAGAACTGAGTTGCTCTCGCAGCTCCTCGGAGATCTCTTCTAGGATCGGGCGTTCGAGGATAGGAAAGACCCCTCGGGGGAAGTCCACACCGTAAACGCCGTGTCGCCGGAACATCTCTTCATCCGGGCAAAGCCTGACGAAGCCGCGGGCTGTAAGTGCACGTGAGAGCGTGGTCTTGCCTGAGCCTGGCAGTCCTGCCATGAGGACGCAGACCGGCCGGGGCGCGCTGACATCGGTCATCACTGGCCGACTTCCGACTCCGTGCGCCACGTACGGCCAGGCCCTCCGAGGTCAATGCCGTATTCCACAACGTTGCTCTCGCTGTCGACGAATTTCGCAGTCATTACGACCACCGGTTCCGCCGGCGGATTAGTGGAGTCCAGCTCCAAGAGTTCCGCATCCCCGGGAGTCAGTTGACGTGCTGACGCAGTGTCGATCCGGTGAGTGATCGGTCGGCCGGTGGCTTTAGCGATGAGCTGTAGCGACGTTCCCCCGGTCAGGCGTTCGCTCTCCACCAACTCCGGGATCAGCTCCGCGTACCGGGCAGGGATCCACGATGTGGAGTGCGCGACGATCCCGTGCCTGTCGCGGTACACGCGGCGTCGCCTGATCACATCCGAGCCGGGTTCGATGTCCAATACTCGCGCCACATCTGCGGGTGCCGACACCATGGTGGCCTGGTGGGAGTCGGACCGTTCGCCGGATCCCCAACTTGACCCGCTGTGGCGCCCTCGGTCCTGCCGCTGCGCTCCCGAGGACATCGGGGCTGGGTGGTCCAGAACTTCTGTTCCGATCCCGTGGATCCCTCTTACGAGCCCATCAGCACGAAGCTGACGCAACGCCTTCTCGGCGGTCGCGGTGCTGACCTTCCACTCCTGCGCCAGGTTTTTGATGCTGGGAAGAAGCGACCCCGGCTCCAGCTTGCCGGACGTGATCAGCTCCGCGTAGTGGGCGGCAATCCGCGCATACGGCGCTCGATTGCCTGCCTGATCGGACATTTCGTCAGCTCCCTCGTCTCGGTTGGCGACATCCCTAGCGTACCCCTTGACTCCCTAGGGTGACCTAGGGAACCCTAGGGATGTGTTCGCCGGTGCGGTCGATCGCAGACCGTCGAATCCAGCGCGCATAGAACCCCGAAAAGTCCTGGTCATGCCAGGAACAGCCAGGGAGCGGCGCTCCTACCGCCAAGCAAGCGCGCCGCCCCCCTGTCCCAATCAGGGAGATTCCATCATGCCTGCTTCTGCTGTGGTTGTGCGTCGTTCGGTGCCGGGTCGGGCCTGCCCGGCGTGTGAGGAGACGCGGTGTGCCGATCCGGCTGAGTGCCTGTACTTCCTGACTTCCCGCCCGTGGGCGGACTGCTCGGAGTGCGCCGGGTCCGGCTGGGCCGGTGAGGACGACCACCTCTCGGTGTTCTGCTGGGTCTGCAACGGTTCCGGGCTGGAGGAGCACACCGCCCGCTCCGTCGTGCACGCCACCATCACCCCCCGGCCCCGCGCCCGCCTCCTCGCCCACATCGAGCGCCTGACCGCCGAGGTCTCCGACTCCGTGGCGGTGGCCGCGTGAGCCTCTTCGACGACGCCCTGTTCGGTGAGCGCCCCGACGCGGCCGAGTGGGCCGACGAGATGCTGACCGAGCAGATCGGCATGTACCTCGACGCCCACGACGTCCGCCCCTACACCCGGTTCTTCACCGTGGTCGATGACGCCTACTACGCCGAGGAAGACGCCAAGGTGCGCGGCCTCTACCCGCCCGTCGGGCACGGCTACCCGAAGGAGGACGACCAGTGACCTCCTTCCCCGTCCCCCCGGAGGCTGTGGCCGGGACCGCCGCCATCGTGGGCACCGACCCGCTGACGCTGGCCGACCTCTTACGGGTCGCCAACGCCCCTGGCTTTGACCGGTGGCAGGAGCAGGTCCGCCGTACCGGTGGCTGCTCGGACCCGATCCACCTGGAAGGCATGACCACCACCCGCGACGCCAAGTCGGGGCAGGTGCTCTACTCCTACAGCACCCAGAGCGAACCGGGCGGACGGCTCCGTGTCGCGTGCGGGAACCGGCGGGCCTCCCGGTGCCCCTCCTGCGCCTGGACCTACGCCGGGGACACCTTCCACCTCATCCGCGCCGGGCTCACCGGTGACGTGGCCAAGGGGACTCCGGTCACGGTGCGCACGCATCCCAAGGTCTTCGCCACCCTCACGGCCCCGAGCTTCGGCCCGGTCCACAACCGGCCCACCCGGAGTGTCTGCCGGTGCGGCACCGACCACCCCGAAGGCTCCCCGCTCCTGGGCACAGCGCTGAGCCCTGGCACGTACGACTACGCGGGGGCGGTGCTGTGGAACAACCACGCCGGGGACCTCTGGCGACGGTTCACCATCTACCTCCGCCGGGAGATCGCGGCCCGCGCCGGCCTTTCCCAGAATGAGGCTGCCGAGGTCTGCCGGGTGTCCTTCGGGAAGGTCGCAGAGTTCCAGAAGCGGGGCGCGGTTCACTTCCACGCCATCGTCCGACTCGACGGCCCAGACGGACCCGAGACCCCGCCCCCGGGCTGGGCCAGCGTCGCCCTGCTGACCGATGCGATCCAGGCGGCTGCCACCCGTGCCACGGTCCCGCTCCCGGCCTCCGGCGACCACCCCGCTCGGACGCTGGCATGGGGCACGCAGGTGGACGTACGACCCATCGGTGCCGGGAGTGCGAATGAGGATCTGTCGGAGGAGGCGGTGGCCGCGTACGTGGCGAAGTACGCCACCAAGGCAGCCGAGACCACCGGCACCGTGGACCGCCGCATCGGGGAGCTGGGCGAGCTGGACAAGCTCACCGACCTGCCCGACCACGCCCGCCACCTGATCGAAGCCTGCTACGTCCTGGACGACGCCTACCCGGACCGGATGCTGTGGCGCTGGGCCCACATGCTCGGCTTTAGGGGCCACTTCTCCACCAAGTCCCGCGCCTACTCCACCACCCTCGGCGCACTCCGCCAGGTGAGGGCCGACTACCGGGCCCGCCAGGAACGCCGCGAACGGGGCCTGCCCGACCCGGACGATGCTCCGGAGGGCTCCACACTGACCCTCGCCCACTGGACCTACGCCGGACACGGCCACACCCCCGGCGAATCCTGGCTCGCCGCGACCATCGCCCGCGACATCCAGACCGGCCGCACCACCGCCCGCGAAGCACGGGCCGAACTCGAAGACCTGGACCACCTCGACGCGGTGGAGGTGTGGGCATGAGGCGACCTCTTCCCGACCGCTACCTGACCCCGCTCGACCTGGCCGACCTCCTGGGCGTGCCCGTCGAGACGGTCTACCAGTGGCGCCGCAAGGACACCGGTCCCCGCGGCTTCCGCGTCGGCCGGCATCTGCGCTACGACCCCGAAGACGTCCGCGCCTGGGTCGCCACCCTCATGGACAAGGAAGCCGCCTGATGGCCGGACACATCCAAGACCGCTGGTACAAGACCGAACCCGGACCCAGCGGCAAACCCGTACGCGTCAAGACCGACCGCCACGGCATCGGCCTGCGCTACCGCGCCCGCTACATCGGCCCCGACGGCACCGAGAAATCCAAGAGCTTCCCCGACAAGCAGAAGCGCAAGGCCGAAGCCTGGCTGAGCAAGACCGCCTCGGACATGGACAGCGGGCATTACGTTGACCCGAAGTTGGCCCAGACCACCTTCCGGGAGTACGCCGAGCGCTGGCTCAAGGCGCAGACCTCGGACCCGGCATCTCGGGAGTCGGTGAACTCGCAGATCCGACTGCACGCACTTCCCTACCTCGGGTCGCGACCTCTCGGTTCCTTCAAGCCCGAGCACATCCGCGATTGGCTGGCCGAGCTGGAGCGGGCTATCCCGGCAACCTCATATCGGCGCGTCATCTTCTCCAGCGTCTCAGCGATCCTCAACGCTGCCGTGGACGACGAGTACATGCGCAAGAACCCTTGCAGCGCCAGCACCGTGCGGGCCCCGGCACGGAACCCGCACCAGGTCGTGCCCTGGACTGCGGACCGGGTCTTTGCGGTACAGGCCGCGCTGCCCGAGCAGTACCGCGCCATGGTCGATCTCGGTGCGGGTTGCGGCCTTCGTCAAGGTGAGATCTTCGGCCTAGCGGAGGAGGAGGTCCGATTCGGCGCAGGCTGGGTGCACGTCGGAAGCCAAGTCAAGGTCTTCCAGGGCGAGTTGGTGTTCGCCCTCCCCAAGCGTCAGAAGGTGCGGGACGTTCCTCTGTCGCCTCATGTGGCCGACGCCTTGAAGAAGCACCTGGCCAACTTCCCTCCCGTGGCCGTGACTCTGCCGTGGGCACGCCCGGACGGGAAGCCGGTCACGAAGCGCCTTCTCTTCATCCGGCCGGACGGGAAGGGCGCGGTACGGCGTACCGACTTCAACACTCGGCTGTGGAAGTCTGCTCTCGTCGCGGCCGAGGTCATCCCGCCGGCAGAACCGGGCAAGCGCCATACGGCCGCGAGGGAGCACGGAATGCACGCACTGCGGCACTTCTACGCCTCTGTGCTCCTGGACGCCGGAGAGAACATCAAGGCGCTGAGTACGTACCTCGGGCACACCGACCCTGGGTTCACCCTGCGGACCTACACCCACCTGCTTCCGAGCAGCGAGGGACGGGCCCGCATCGCCATGGACAAGGTGTACTTGGGCCGCTCGTCCGGGCCCCACGGCCCCTAGACGGCCCAGAGCTGATCATGGCTGCGGGCGGGTCGCTTCGGTTGAACCGGGCGACCCGCCCGCTTTGTGCTCTCCAAGCCGCTGAACTGCGACTACAGCACCGGCAGCAGGTTCTTCAGCTCGAAGGCCGTGACCTCGCTGCGGTACTCCTCCCACTCCTGCTTCTTGTTGCGCAGGAAGAAGTCGAAGACGTGCTCGCCGAGCGTCTCTGCGACCAGTTCGCTCTTCTCCATGAGCGAGATCGCCTCTCCCAGGTTCTGCGGGAGCGGCTCGATGCCCATCGCGCGGCGCTCGGCGTCGGACAGGGCCCAGACGTCGTCGTCGGCGCCGGCCGGGAGCTCGTAGCCCTCCTCGATGCCCTTGAGGCCGGCGGCCAGCAGGACCGCGTAGGTCAGGTACGGGTTGGCGCCGGAGTCGATGGAGCGGACCTCGACGCGGGCCGAGCCGGTCTTGCCGGGCTTGTACATCGGGACCCGGATCAGCGCGGAGCGGTTGTTGTGGCCCCAGCAGATGTACGAGGGGGCCTCGCCGCCGGCGCCCGCGGCGCGGGAGGAGCCGCCCCAGATGCGCTTGTAGGAGTTGACCCACTGGTTGGTCACGGCGGAGATCTCCGCGGCGTGCATGAGCAGGCCCGCGATGAAGGAGCGGCCGACCTTGGAGAGCTGGTACTCGGCGCCGGACTCGTAGAACGCGTTGCGGTCGCCCTCGAAGAGGGAAAGGTGGGTGTGCATGCCCGAGCCGGGGTACTCGGAGAACGGCTTCGGCATGAACGTCGCCTGCACGCCCTGCTCCAGCGCGACCTGCTTCATGACCAGGCGGAACGTCATGATGTTGTCGGCGGTGGAGAGCGCGTCCGCGTACCGCAGGTCGATCTCCTGCTGGCCGGGGGCTCCCTCGTGGTGGCTGAACTCGACCGAGATGCCCATCGATTCGAGCATCGTGATCGCCTGGCGGCGGAAGTCCATGCCGACGTTCTGCGGGGTGTGGTCGAAGTAGCCGGAGCTGTCCGCCGGGGTGGGACGGCTGCCGTCGACCGGCTTGTCCTTCAGCAGGAAGAACTCGATCTCCGGGTGGGTGTAGAAGGTGAAACCCAGGTCGGAGGTCTTGGCCAGGATGCGCTTGAGCACGTAGCGCGGGTCGGCGAAGGACGGCGAGCCGTCCGGCATCAGGATGTCGCAGAACATCCGGGCCGTGCCGGGGGCCTCCGCACGCCAGGGCAGGATCTGGAACGTGCCCGGGTCGGGCTTGGCGATCATGTCCGACTCGTAGACCCGGGCGAAGCCCTCGATGGCCGAGCCGTCGAAGCCGATCCCCTCGTCGAACGCCTGCTCCAGCTCGGCAGGGGCCACGGCCACGGACTTGAGGTAACCGAGCACGTCGGTGAACCACAGCCTGACGAACCGGATGTCGCGCTCCTCAAGTGTCCTGAGGACGAATTCCTGCTGCTTGTCCATAGCCACATCCTTGCAGTTCAGACGGTCCGTGCACCACCGCCCGGGGTAGGGGGGAAACTCCAGTATCACGACCCGGGATTTCACCCAGATTACGCACACGACGTGAGATGGAGCACGCGGCCACCCACTACGATCGTCGGCCATGGCGTGCACGGGATGCGGCGGCCCCACAACCGCCCTGCGCGCACCGGATTTCCGACCCGTTCCAGACCCTCATCGCCCCTTCGCAGAAGGACCCACGACATGAGCCACGAGAGCCACGACCCCAGGACTCGCACAGAGCAGATGCGCAACACCGACCGTACGCGGGACCACCGCAACCGTGTGGTGGCCATAAGCCTCAGCGCCGTCGTCGTCGCAGGTCTCGTCGCCTTCGGCACCTACACGCTGCTCGACAGGTCCGAGGCCTCCGCGGACCAGAAGTCCGCCGACGCGAAGGTGTCGGAGCAGCACGGGTCGGACGGCAAGGACGCGGCCGACGGCACGATCGCGGGCGAGAAGACGTGGGACGCGAAGAAGCTGACCCGCAACCACGTCACCGAGACCGTCACGTACCCGATGAAGCCCCCGGTCGGCGGTGACCACAACCCCGTCTGGATGAACTGCGACGGCGAGGTATACAAGACGGCGATCCCCGACGTGAACGCCGTGCACTCGCTGGAGCACGGTTCGGTGTGGGTGACGTACACGGACAAGGCCCCGGCCGCGGACCTGGACAAGCTCGCCGAGCGGGTCGAGAAGACCCCGTACTCGCTGATGAGCCCGTACAAGGACCAGGCCGGCACGATCATGCTGAGCGCCTGGGGCAAGCAGGTCACGGTGGACGGCGCCGACGACCCCCGGGTGGCGCAGTTCTTCTCCACGTACGTGCAGGGGCCGCAGACGCCCGAGCCGGGCGCGGCGTGCACCGGCGGGCGGGGGGCGGAGTGACGGTGGTTACGGAGCGCACCCGGCGCACCCGGTGGGTGGCGGGTTCCGCCGTCGCACTCGCGGTGCTGTTCGCGGGCGCCGCGACGGTGGCCTCCGCACGGGACGACGGGGCGGACCACCACGCGACCACGACCGCCCCGCGCACGCCCGCGGCGGACTCGGCGGACGCCGGGTTCGCCCAGGACATGGCGGTCCACCACCAGCAGGCCGTGGAGATGTCCTTCATCGTGCGGGACCGTACACGGGACGAGGACGTGCGCCGTCTCGCGTACGACATCGCCAACACCCAGGCCAACCAGCGGGGCATGCTGCTCGGCTGGCTGGATCTGTGGGAGCTGCCCAAGGTGGCCGCCGGGCAGGAGCCGATGGCATGGATGGCCGGTGGGGCCGGTGAAGCCAGTGGTGCCGGTGGGCACGAGGGACATGACATGGGCGATATGGACGGGATGGAGGGGATGTCGGGGCACGGGGACGGTTACCAGGCCCACGACGGGTCCCTCATGCCCGGCATGGCCACCCGTACCGAGCTCGGCCGGCTCGGCAAGGCCAGTGGCAAGCAGGCCGAGATCCTGTATCTCCAGCTGATGACCGACCACCACAAGGGCGGCATCGACATGGCCCGCGGCTGCGCGCGCCTGTGCACCGTGAAGGTGGAGAAGCGGCTGGCCCAGGGCATGGTCGAGGCCCAGCAGTCCGAGCTGGACGCGATGGCCGGGATGCTGGCGGAGCGGGGCTCGGCACCCCGCACCTGAAGGACTCCCCGAGGTTCCCCGGCGGCGCAAATGCACCCGAACGGGTGATAGCGGTCGCGTACCCCGAACGGGCCCATGACGATGGGTTCGCTCGGGGGCGTACGGCAGTGTCCACCGGCACGCAGGAGGAGCCCCCATGACCACCGCCAAGGACATCATGCACACCGGCGCCACCTGGATCCCGGCGCACGAGACCCTCGACCGCGCCGCCCAGCTGATGCGCGAGCACAAGGTCGGGGCGCTGCCCATCTCGGCCAGCGGTGAGCAGGACCGGATGATCGGCATCCTCACGGACCGCGACATCGTGGTCGACTGTGTGGCGATGGGCCGGGACCCCGCGAAGGTGACCGCGGGCGACCTCGCGCAGAGCACGCCGCGCTGGATCGACGCGGGCGCCGAGGTGGAGGACGTGCTGCGGGAGATGCAGAACCATCGGATCCGGCGGCTCCCCGTGGTCGAGAACAAGAAGCTGATCGGCATGATCAGCGAGGCCGATCTGGCGCAGCACCTCTCCGACGACCAGATCGCCGGCTGGGCCGAGAAGGTCTACTCCCCCAACTGACCCGCACCGCGTACGGCCCGACGGCCCGGCCGCCCGCCCACCCGCCGCGCGGGGTGGCGGGCCACAGCCGTTCATATACCCGGTAGGGGTAGTGTGGCCGGCATGTTCGGGACGAGGAGTGCGAGGTACGGGCAGCTGCTGCTGTTCGCCGCACTGCTCTTCGGGATCTTCACCATGCACACCGTCGGTCACCCGGCGGAGCACAGCGGGCAGGGTGCCGCGGAGACGGCTGCCTCGCACTCGATGGCCGCCGCCGCGACGGGCGCGGACGCGACGGCCATGGACGCCACGGCCGCTTCGCGCTCGGAGCGCTCGGAGCGCTCGGAGCGCTCGGAGCACACGGAGCGCACGGCGACCAGGGACGCCACGGACGCCACGCACCTGGATCACCCGCGCCACGACCGTCCGGCGCCGATGCGGGGCATGGACCCGATGGCCGTCTGCCTCGCCGTGCTCTCCGTCTGGGGCCTCGCCCTGCTCACCGCGCTCAGGGTGGCGCGGCGGCCCGTGGACCGCGTGCCGGGAACCTCCCCGGCCCGTGAGCCGTGGCAGCCGCGGCCCCCTCCCCCACCACGGCCTCGCAAGGCCGTCCTCACCGGTCTGTCGGTACTGCGGATATAGGCGCACCGCGCCCCCGTCCGCCCTTTCAGCACACCGACAACATCTTTGAGGTGCACTCAGCCATGCCCGCTCAGCACACCCGCCGCGCCGTCCTCGGCGCATCGATCGCCCTTGCCGGTACCGGAGTTCTCGCCGCCTGCTCCGACGGCGCCGCGAGCACCGGCCACTCCGGCATGAACCACGCGGGGCCGTCCGGCACGGCCGTCCCCGAGGGATACGTGGCCCCCGACGGCCCCGAGGTCGCGGCGGCCGAGAAGCGCCGGGGCGCCGGTCCCGTACGCGAGGTCTCCCTGACCGCCACCCCGTCCCGGCTCGACCTGGGCGGCGGGCACACCGTCAGCACCTGGGCCTACGGGGACCGGCTGCCCGGCAAGGAGGTGCGGGTCACCGCGGGCGACACGCTCGCCCTCACCCTCGCCAACCACCTTCCGCAGTCGACCTCGCTGCACTGGCACGGGCTCGCCCTGCGCAACGACATGGACGGGGTCCCCGGGCTGACCCAGCGGGCCGTCGAACCGGGCAAGGACTTCACCTACCGGTTCGCGGTGCCGGACCCCGGCACCTACTGGTTCCACCCGCACTCGGGCGTCCAGCTGGACCGGGGGCTGTACGCGCCGCTGATCGTCGAGGACCCGAAAGAGCCGCTGTCGTACGACAAGGAGTGGGTCGTCGTCCTGGACGACTGGCTCGACGGGGTGGACGGCTCCACCCCCGACGCGGTGCTCCAGGAGCTGACCAAGGGCAGCGGCCACAGCGGGCACGCGATGGGGGCCACGCCGTCGGCCGGTGCCGGGACCGGTCCCTCGCGCATGCTCATGGGCGCCACCAGCAAGCTGCTGGGCGGCGACGCGGGCGATGTCGGCTACCCGTACTACCTGGTCAACGGCCGTACTCCGGAAGACCCGTCCGCCTTCACCGCTCGGCCGGGCGACCGGATCCGGCTGCGGATCATCAACGCGGGCGGTGACACCGCGTTCCGCGTCGCGCTCGGCGGCCACCGGATGACGGTCACGCACACCGACGGCTTCCCGGTCCGGCACACCACGACGGACGCCCTGCTGATCGGCATGGGCGAGCGGTACGACGTGCTGGTGACCGCCGGGGACGGGGTGTTCCCGCTGACCGCGCTGGCCGAGGGGAAGAAGGCGTCCGCGAGGGCGCTGCTCCGTACCGGGACGGGCGCGGCTCCCGCCGCCTCCGTGCAGCCGAAGGAGCTGGCCGGTCAGCTGGTGACGGCCGACCGGCTGACCCCGGACGCGTCCGTGGCGCTGCCCGTCCGTGAGCCGGACCGGACGGTGCGGATCAGGCTGACCGGTTCGATGGCGGCGTACGACTGGGCCTTCGACGGGAAGCCGTACAGCGCCGACCAGCGCCATCCGGTGCGGGCCGGGGAGCGGGTCCGGCTGGAGTTCCGGAACGCGACCTCGATGTGGCACCCGGTCCATCTGCACGGGCACACGTTCGCGCTGGCCGGGAGCGCGTCCGGGGCCCGCAAGGACACCGCGATCGTGCTGCCCCGGCAGTCGCTGACGGTGGACTTCGACGCCGACAACCCGGGGCTGTGGATGCTGCACTGCCACAACCTGTACCACGCGGAGGCGGGCATGATGACGGTCGTCGGCTACCGCCGCTGACCGCCTCCCCGGCGGGCCGCACGGCTTCCCGCGCGGCCCGCCAGGACATCGCGTCAGTCAGACGATTACACTGGGCGGCGTGCCTCAACTACGCCTCGCACTGAATCAGATCGACTCGACCGTCGGTGACCTCGCCGGCAACGCCGAGGCGATCCTCCACTGGACCCGGCACTCCGCCGAGCAGGGCGCCCACCTGGTGGCGTTCCCCGAGATGGTGCTGACCGGTTACCCCGTCGAGGACCTGGCCCTGCGGTCGTCCTTCGTCGAGGCGTCGCGGGACGCGCTGCGCGCGCTCGCCGCCCGTCTCGACGAGGAGGGCTTCGGGGAACTGCCGGTCGTCGTCGGATACCTCGACCGCTCCGAGTCCCCGGCGCCGCGCTACGGCCAGCCCGCCGGGTCCCCGCGCAACGCCGCCGCGGTGCTGCACCGCGGCGGGATCGCGCTGAACTTCGCCAAGCACCACCTGCCCAACTACGGCGTCTTCGACGAGTTCCGGTACTTCGTGCCGGGCGACTCGATGCCCGTGGTGCGGGTGCACGGGATCGATGTCGCGCTCGCGATCTGCGAGGACCTGTGGCAGGACGGCGGCCGGGTACCGGCCGCACGCGCCGCCGGGGCCGGGCTGCTGCTCTCGATCAACGCCTCGCCCTACGAGCGGGACAAGGACGACACCCGGCTGGAACTGGTCCGCAAGCGGGCCGAGGAGGCCGGCTGCACCACGGCCTATCTGGCGATGATCGGCGGCCAGGACGAGCTGGTCTTCGACGGTGACTCGATCGTCGTCGACAAGCGCGGCGAAGTGATCGCCCGTGCCCCCCAGTTCGCCGAGGGCAGCGTGATCATCGATCTCGATCTGCCGGCGGCCGCGGCCGACGCCCCGTCGGGTGTGGTGAACGACGGGCTGCGCATCGACCACGTGGTCCTCTCCGAGAAGCCGCTGCCGCCGTACGAGGCGGAGCTGGCCGGAGGGTACGCGGACCGGCTCGACGACGACGAGGAGCTGTACTCGGCGCTCGTCGTGGGCCTGCGCGCGTACGCCGCGAAGAACGGCTTCAGCAGCGTGCTCGTCGGGCTCTCCGGCGGGATCGACTCTGCGCTGGTCGCGGCGATCGGCTGCGACGCGCTGGGCGCCCAGAACGTGTACGGCATCTCGATGCCGTCGAAGTACTCCTCCGACCACTCCAAGGGCGACGCGGCCGAGCTGGCACGGCGTACCGGGCTGAACTTCCGGACCGTACCGATCGAGCCGATGTTCGACGCGTACATGGGGTCGCTGGGGCTCACCGGTCTCGCCGAGGAGAACCTCCAGTCGCGGCTGCGCGGCACGATGCTGATGGCCGTCTCCAACCAGGAGGGGCAGATCGTCCTGGCGCCGGGCAACAAGTCGGAGCTGGCGGTCGGTTACTCGACGCTGTACGGCGACTCCGTCGGCGCGTACGGGCCGATCAAGGACGTCTACAAGACGTCGGTCTTCCGGCTGGCGAAGTGGCGCAACCGGGCCGCGGAGGAGCGCGGGCAGACCCCGCCGATCCCGGAGGCCTCCATCACCAAGCCGCCCAGCGCGGAGCTGCGTCCGGGGCAGGTCGACACCGACTCGCTGCCCGACTACGACGTGCTGGACCGGATCCTGGAGATGTACGTCGACCGGGACCAGGGTCTCGACGCGATCGTCGCGGCCGGGTTCGATCCGGCGCTGGTGGCGAAGACGCTGCGGATGGTGGACACGGCCGAGTACAAGCGGCGGCAGTACCCGCCGGGCACGAAGATCTCGCCCAAGGGCTTCGGCAAGGACCGGCGGCTGCCGATCACGAACCGCTGGCGCGAGTCCGGCTGACGCCGGGAGGGCGGGGCGTCGGGCCCGTCCGGCTGACGGTTCGTCCTCAATCGCCGGACGGGCTCGACGCGGCCGGGCTCCGCTCGGCCACCGTCGCCTCCGCGCGGGCCACCACCCTCGACGGTGTGCGGTCACGGTCCAGTACGCCCGCCGTGACCGCCACCGCGAGGCCCGCGACGGCCAGGACCGCGCCGACCAGGGCCGGGGACGTCCAGCCCCAGCCGGCCGCGATGGCCATCCCGCCGAGCCACGCGCCGCCCGCGTTGGCCAGGTTGAACGCGGAGTGGTTGGAGGCGGACGCCAGGGTCGGGGCGTCCTTGGCCTTGTTCATGACGAGCATCTGCAAGGGCGTCGTCGTCATGAAGCCGACCCCGCCCAGCAGCACCACCATCACCAGCGCGGCCCACTGCACATGGGCGGCGAACGGGAAGACCACCAGGACGACCGCGAGCGCGCCCAGCGATCCGTACAGGGTCGGACGCAGTGCCCGGTCCGTGAGCGGGCCGGCGGCGAGCGCGCCCAGGGTCATGCCGATGCCGAAGAGCGCCAGCACCAGCGTCACGGAGGACTCGCCGAAGCCCATCGCCTCGGTCGTCATCGCCGAGAGGTAGGAGTACACGGCGAAGACCCCGGCGAAGCCGAAGACGGCGGTGAGCAGGCCGAGCAGCACCTGCCGGTTGCCCAGGGCCCGCAGCTCGTGGCGGACGTCGTGGTGGGCCTCCACCGGGATCCGCGGGACGAGGCGGGCGAGCGCGGCCATCGCGCACAGCCCGATCACCGCGACCACCAGGAACGTGGCCCGCCAGCCGAGGTGCTGGCCGAGCAGGGTGGCGGCGGGCACGCCGATGATGTTGGCGACGGTCAGGCCGAGGAACATCGTCGCCACAGCCCGTGCCTGGCGCCCGTCGGCGACCAGCCGGGCGGCGACGACCGCGCCGACGCCGAAGAACGCGCCGTGCGGCAGCCCGGCCAGGACGCGTCCCGCGACCAGCCAGCCGAAGTCGGGGGCGAACGCGGAGGCGAGGTTGCCGACGGTGAAGAGCGCCATCAGCAGCAGGAGCATCCGCTTGCGCGGGATGCGGGAGCCGAGGGCGGTGAGCAGTGGGGCGCCGAGCACCACACCGATCGCATAGGCCGACACGAGGTAGCCCGCCGTGGGGACGGAGGTGCCGAGATCGTCCGCGACATCGGGCAGCAGGCCCATCATCACGAACTCCGTGGTACCGATGCCGAAGGCGCTCACCGCGAGTGCGAGCAGAGCCAGAGGCATGAGGAGAGACCTTTCCGAAGGGAGCCCCGGCCGCCGCGGCGGACGGGGCCGGCCGCGGTACGGGGTGCAGGAGGGAACCGGGGCGTGGCGGCGCTGCCGGGCGCGGGCGCCCGAGCACACAGCGGCTCACCGGCTCCATCGCCGGTCGGCCTCGGTCCCTGATCGGAACAAATACTCTCAGGTGGTTTATGCCGGGAGGTAAACGGGCGCTCCCTCCCGCGGGGGAGACCCGTAAACAGACCGTGACTTCAGAGCCCGGCTGACGTCACGGGCTTGACGTCAGAGATTGACGCGGGCGGCGATCGGGAGGTGGTCGCTGTCCGTGGCGGGGAGGGTCCAGGACGACACCGGGTCGACGCCCTTCACCATGATCTGGTCGATCCGGGCCATCGGGAACGAGGCGGGCCAGCTGAACCCGAAGCCGTCACCGGCCGCGCCCTGGGTGGAGCGCATCTGCGAGGTGACCGCGTTGAGCGAGCGGTCGTTCATGGTGCCGTTGAGGTCGCCGAGCAGGACGACCCGGTCGAGCCGTTCGTCCGCGATGGCCTCGCCTAGTGCGTCGGCGCTCTGGTCGCGCTGGTTCGCGGTGAATCCGGCGTGCAGCTTGACCCGTACCGAGGGCAGGTGCGCGACGACGAAGCCGACCTTGCCCTCGGGCGTGGCGACGGTGGTCCGCATGGCCCGGACCCAGCCCATCTTGATGTCCACCGGGCGGGTGTCGCTGATGGGGTACTTGCTCCACAGGCCGACGGTCCCCTGGACCGAGTGGTACGGGAAGCGGGCGGCGAGCGCCGATTCGTACGTCTTCACCTGGCCGGCGGGCAGCTCCTGAAGGGCGATGACGTCGGCGCCGGAGCCGGCGACCTGCTGGGCGGTGCCCGAGGGGTCGGCGTTGTCCGCGTTGACGTTGTGGGTGGCGACGGTGAGATCGCCGCCCCCGCCCGACTTGTCGGTGAGCAGTCCGCCGAACACGTTGAACCAGACCACGATCGGGAGCAGCAGCACGATCAGGGCCGTCGCGGAGCGCCGCACCAGGCCCAGCACGAGCAGCACCGGTACGAAGACGGCGATCCACGGCAGGAACGTCTCGGTGAGGCTGCCCAGGTTGCCGATGGCGTTCGGGATGTGGGAGTGCAGGAGCATCACGAAGGTCAGCAGGATGGAGCAGCCCGCCAGGACGAGCCCGCGCCGCCAGATGCCCGGGTCCCGGACCAGCCTGTCGCGCAGGTCCCGGAAACGGGATCCGGAGGGCTGCGGTCCCGCGCTGCCGTTCCCGGTGTCCGCCCTGTACGCCTGCACCATCGCGCTGTCCTCACTGCCTTGCCGTGCACATCGCCGCGCCAACGACCCTAGGCGATGAGCGATGCGTTTCCCGCCGTCGATGACGGCCGTACTGCCAGCAGGACGAACAAGGGGGTGCGGTGGGTTCCGGCCGGGGGCGGTCCGCGGGGGCTTGTGACAGAAGGATCACACGCGTGGTGGTCCGGGCGCGTCAGCGCCGTTCCGCGGCTTCGCCGGGTCCGTTGCCCGGTGGCCGCGGCCCGACGCCCTCGACCAGCAGCTGGATGATGCGGTCGGCGAGGTCCTCGGGCAGCGGCGCGTCCGGCCGGTGGATGGTGCGTACGAGCATGGGGCCGAGGAACAGGTCGTCCATCAGCTCCACGTCCGTGTCGTCGCGCAGTTCGCCGGCGTCGACGGCGCGCCGGACGGCCGCGAGCATGGCGACGCGGCGCGGCGCTATCACGGTGCACTGGTACTCGGACCAGAGCCGGGGATGGCTCTTCATCTGGGCGAAGACGTTGTGCAGCAGTACGGAGGAACGCTGGGCCAGGCCGCGCCTGCGCATCGATTCCAGCAGGACGCGCAGGTCACCGATCCCGCGGGTGCCGGAGACCTCGGGTTCCGGGGGCTCGATGTCGCGCAGGACGTCGACGAAGAGCTCCTCCTTGTCGGTCCAGCGCCGGTAGATGGTGGCCTTGCCGACGCCGGCGGTGCGGGCGATCCGCTCGATGGACAGGCCGGCGAGGGGTTCGCCGGCCTCCAGGAGCTCGACGACGGCGTCCAGGATGGCCCGCTCGGCCGCCGCGCTGCGCGGGCGGCCGCGGCGGGGCTCCCGGTCGTCGCCGGGGCCGCGGTCGCGGTCGCGGCCCCGGTCGCCCGGAGCCCGCTCGCCCCGGTCCGATGCCTGAGCCTGCACGTGGAACCACCTTTCGCCGCCCCCGATTCTCCCCGAACGGACGGCGCCCGGCAGCACCCGGCCGGATCGGGGCACCGGCCGGGTCCGTCAGCCGCGCGCCGTCAGCCGCGCGGGGCCGCCCGCGTCACCGCGCCGCGGGCGCGGGCACCGTCGGCTCGTCCTGCGTGCCGCCCGGCGCGGGCGGCTGCGCGGCGGGCGTCCTGCCCGGCAGGAACAGCGCGACCACGACCGCTCCGATCAGGGCGACGACGGCCGAGCTCAGGGCCGTGACGTGCATGGCGTTCAGGAAGGCGTCGTGCGCGGCGGCGACCAGCGGGGCGCCCGCGGGGCCCATCTTCTCCGCGATGCCGAGCGTCGCCTCGATCGACTCCGCCGCGGTGTCCCTGGCGGCGGCCGGGAGCGTGCCGAGGTGCCCCTCGATGTCGCCGCGGTAGACGGCGGACAGCACCGATCCGAGGACGGCGATCCCGAGGGCGCCGCCGACCTGCCGGAACGTGTTGTTGACGGCCGAGCCGGAGCCGGCCTTCTCGCGGGGCAGCGCCTGCATCACGGCGACGGTGACCGGCGGCATCACATGGGCCATGCCCGTGCCCTGCACGAAGAAGACCACACACATCAGCCAGACGGGCGTGTCGGCGTCGAACAGCGCGAACGCCGCCAGCCCGACGGCGACCAGCAGCATGCCGACGGTGCACACCGCACGGGCGCCGAACCGCGCGACGACCAGCCGGGCCCTGGGCGCGAAGACCATCTGGGCGATGGCCAGCGGCAGGATCAGCAGCCCGGACTGCAGGGCGCTCCAGCCCCGCACGCTCTGCATGTAGAAGGCGGAGAAGAACGTCACGCCCATCAGTGCGAAGAAGACCAGCGCGATGGCGGCGACGGCGGCCGAGAAGGCCGGCTTCCTGAAGTACGTGATGTCGATGGCCGGGCTGCTGCTGCGCTTCTCGTGGAGGACGAACACCACCAGGACGGCCAGACCGCCGATGACCGGCAGGAGCACGGAGACGTCGGTGAAGTCGGCCAGTTCGCCGCCGCGGATGATGCCGTACACCAGCAGCACCAGGCCGATGATGGAGAGCACCACACCGATCGGGTCGAGACGGCCCGGCTTCGGGTCCCTGGAGTCCGGTACGAGCACCGCCATCGCGATCAGCGCGATGACCACCACGGGGACGTTGACGAGGAAGATCGAGCCCCACCAGAAGTGTTCGAGGAGCAGCCCGCCGGTGATCGGGCCGATCGCGATGCCGAGGCCGACGCTGCCGGCCCAGATGCCGATGGCCTTGGGCTGCTCGTCGCGCTCGAAGACGTTCATCAGGACGGCGAGGGTGGCCGGCATCACGAACGCGGCGCCGAAGCCCATCACGGCGCGCCAGGCGACGAGTTCACCCGGGGAGTCGGACATGGCGGCGAAGGCCGAGCCGATGCCGAAGAACACGATGCCGAAGAGCAGGACCTTCTTGCGCCCGAGGCGGTCGCCGAGGAGGCCCGCGGTGAAGAGCAGTCCGGCGAAGACGAGGGTGTAGGAGTTGATCGCCCACTCCAGCTCGCTCTGGGTGGCCCCCAGTCCGGTGGGTGCGGGGGAAGCGATCGTCTTGACGGCGACGTTCAGGATCGAGTTGTCCAGCACCACGATGAGCAGGCTGAACATCAGGACAACGAGGATCGCCCAGCGGCGGCGGTGGACCGCCTCCGGGACCTGGGGCACGACGGCGGGAGCGCCGGACGGTATGGACATGGCGAAGAGCCTAACCTCATTTCGATACGAGACCGTCTCGTATTGGAAAGTCTTTACCGGGTGGGAACCCGCCGCCGTACCGCCGTCCGGGCCACGTGCGCGGGCCCACTTCCCGTGACCGGCTCCGGGATGCCACCATGGAGGGGATCCGGGGACACCGTCAGGGTGCCTCGAGATGACGAAGGAGCCGTTGGCCATGTCGCTTCAGGCTGCGCAGAACCAGTCCGCCACACCCCCCGCGGGAGCCCCCACCGACAGCAGCAAGGCGCTGTACGGAGGCAAGAGCAACCGCCGCGTCACCATCCACGACATCGCCGCCGCCACCGAGCGCGGCGAGAAGTGGCCCATGCTCACCGCCTATGACGCGATGACCGCGTCCGTCTTCGACGAGGCCGGCATCCCGGTCATGCTCGTCGGCGACTCGATGGGCAACTGTCACCTCGGCTACGAGACCACCGTGCCCGTCACGATGGACGAGATCGCCATCCTCTCCGCCGCCGTCGTACGGGGCACCAAGCGCGCCCTCGTCGTCGCCGACCTGCCCTTCGGGGCGTACCAGGAGGGCCCTGTCCAGGCCCTGCGCAACGCCACCCGGCTGATCAAGGAGTCCGGGGTCGGCGCGGTCAAGCTGGAGGGCGGCGAGCGCAGCCACGAGCAGATCAAGCTGCTGGTCGACGCCGGCATCCCGGTCATGGCGCACATCGGCCTGACCCCGCAGTCCGTCAACGCGATGGGCTACCGGGTGCAGGGCCGCGGCGAGGAGGCCGCCCAGCAGATGCTGCGCGACGCCAAGGCCGTGCAGGACGCGGGCGCGTTCGCCGTCGTCCTGGAACTCGTACCGGCCGAGCTGGCCGCCGAGGTCACCCGCACCCTGCACATCCCGACCGTCGGCATCGGCGCCGGTCCGGACACCGACGCCCAGGTGCTGGTCTACACCGACATGGTCGGGCTGACCGGCGGCAAGGTGCCGCGCTTCACCAAGCAGTACGCCGACCTGCGCCAGATCCTCGGCGACGCCGCGAAGGCGTACGCGGACGAGGTCGTCGGCGGCACCTTCCCGGCGCCGGAGCACACCTTCCACTGACCGGACCCCACCGGCCGGACGACCACTGCCGGCACCACCGACAGCCCGCCGACTTCCCCCATCGGCGGGCTGTCGGCCCGCTGTCGGCGGCCTGTCGGTGGCGGCTGTTCTGATGGTGGGCATGACGCGAATCGACAAGAACCCCAGGAACGGCGGAAACGCCGTCGAGGTACGGGGGCTGGTCAAGCACTACGGCTCGACCAAAGCTCTGGACGGCGTGGACCTCGATGTACGCGAGGGCACCGTCCTCGGAGTGCTCGGCCCCAACGGTGCCGGCAAGACCACGCTCGTACGCTGCCTGTCCACCCTGATCCTGCCCGACGCCGGACACGCGGTCGTGGCGGGCTACGACGTGGTGAAGCAGCCCCGCCAGCTGCGCCGCACCATCGGTCTGACCGGGCAGTACGCCTCGGTCGACGAGAAGCTCTCCGGCTGGGAGAACCTCTACATGATCGGGCGGCTGCTCGATCTGCCGCGCAAGAAGGCCCGGTCCCGCGCCGACGAGCTGCTGGAGCGCTTCTCGCTCACCGACGCGGCGAAGAAGGCGGCCATGGACTACTCGGGCGGTATGCGGCGCCGGCTGGACCTGGCGGCGTCCATGATCGGCAGCCCGTCCGTGCTCTACCTGGACGAGCCGACGACCGGGCTCGACCCCCGGACCCGCAACGAGGTCTGGGACGAGGTGCAGAGGATGGTCGCGGAGGGGGCGACCGTGCTGCTCACCACCCAGTACATGGAAGAGGCCGAACAGCTCGCCGGCGAGCTCACCGTCATCGACCACGGCAAGATCATCGCCCGTGGCGGTGTCGACGAGCTGAAGGCCAGGGTCGGCGGCCGCACCCTGCAGATCCGGCCCTCGGACCCGTCCGAACTGGCGGAGATGGCACAGGCGTTGCGGGAGGCCGGTCTCGACGGGGTCTCGGGCGCGCAGGCGGTCCCGGACGAGGGGCTGCTGTACGTACCGATCCTCAGCGACGAGCAGCTCACCGCCGTCATCGGCCTGCTCGGCACCCGGGGCTTCTCGCTGGCGCACGTCGCCACCGCGCTGCCCAGCCTGGACGAGGTGTTCCTCGCCATCACGGGCGAGAAGACCTCTGCCCCCACCGACACGATCCACGAGGAGGTCGCGGCATGAGCACGACGACTCTGAAGCCCGCTCCCGCCGGTTCGGCCGGTGCCGCCCCGGCGAAGCCGCTCCACGACGAGGGCCGGATCGGGCTGCGTGGCAACATGCGGCACATCGGGGCACTGATGCGGCGCAACCTGCTCCAGATCAAGAAGGATCCGGAGTCGATGTTCGATGTGCTCCTGATGCCCATCGTCTTCACCCTGCTGTTCGTGTACGTCTTCGGCGGGTCCGTCGGCGCGAGCCTGGGCGGTGACCGGCAGACGTACATCAACTACGTCATACCTGGTCTGATGGCGATGATGGGCATGAACATCGCGACCGCGGTCGGCACCGGCGTCAACGACGACTTCCACAAGGGGGTCATGGACCGGTTCCGCACGATGCCGATCGCCCGCTCGTCGGTGCTCATCGCGAAGATCGTGGTCGAGCTGGGCCGGATGATGGTCGCCACGGCGATCCTGCTGGGCATGGGCTTCGCGCTCGGGCTCCAGGTGAGCTCGGTGCCCGGCCTGCTGGCCGCGGTGGTGCTGTCGGCGGCGTTCGGCGCCGCGATCATGTGGATCTTCATCCTGCTCGGGCTGTCCCTCAAGACGCCCCAGTCGGTCCAGGCGATGGGATTCCTCATCTTGATGCCGCTTCAGTTCGGATCCTCGATCTTCGCCCCGCCGACCACGATGCCCGGCTGGCTGAAGACCTTCACCGACTACAACCCGCTGTCCAACCTGGCCGACGCGGCGCGTGGCCTGATGACCGGCGGACCGCTCGGCCACTCCGTGTGGATGACCCTCGTCTGGGCCGTGGGCATCACCGCGATCACGGCCCCGCTGGCGGTCTCGAAGTTCCGCAAGCGCACCTGACCGGGCAGCCGGGCACGCCTCAGTCCCGGTACGGCTCGACGAGGGCGGCGGCCTCCTTCAGGGAGAGGCCGCCGCCCTCGGCGTACGCGGTCGCGAAGGCGGCGTCCCCGAGGACGGCACGGGCCAGTTCCTCGGCCGCCGTGGAGCTCTCCCGCTCGATCGACGTCGGCACATGCCCGTCGGGCAGCAGGCCCCGGCAGGCGCCCAGCAGCCGCGCCGCGACGGCGGCCCGGCGCTCCCCGCCGAGTCCGCCCAGCGCCCGCGCGGCGCCGACCAGGTGGGTCACGGCCATCTGCGGCGCCACCATCTGCGCGAGCGGGTCGTCGGCGCGCGCCAGCGAGCGCAGGGTCCCGGTGAGGGCGTCCGCGTAGCGCCCGTCCAGGTTGTCCAGCCAGGCCACACCGCCCAGCACGAATCCGTCGAAGACCGCCCGGGTCTCCGAATGGAACTCCTCGCGCAGGGTGGCGAAGTGTTCGCGGGCCTCCGCGGTACGGCCGGACCGGCCCAGCCACATGGCCAGGAAGAGCCGGGCGAACGACCTCGCGCCATGAGCCGCGTACCGGGCCTCGGCGAGCACATCCCGCAGGATCGCCTCGCCCTCCGTGCCGCGGCCGAGCTCGGTCAGCACGGAGGCGTAGCGGGTGCGGAGCACCAGCACCTGGGCGTGGGCGCCGAGCTTCTCCGCGTATCCGACGGCGGCCAGGTAGTCATCGGCCGCCCGGGTGTAGTCGCCGGTCTTCTCGTTGGCCTCGCCGCGCGAGGAGAGCGACTCGGCCGTGCCCCAGTCGTCCCCGAGGCGGCGGAACACCTCCAGGCTCTCGTCGGCGTCCGCGCGTGCCTCGCCCGACCAGTCGGGCCGGTTGGCCAGCACGTTGGCGCGCATCTGGAGCGCTGCCGCCAGCTCCCACTCGTAGCCGAACCCCCGCGCGGCCCGGACCGTTTCGTCCAGCATCGCGCGCAGGCCGCCGACGTCCCCGGTGAGCAGGACCGCGAAGAACCACAGCGATGCCGGGGCGCGGCAGGTCTGCGGCTGGCCGGCCCGGTAGGTGGCGGCGATGACGCGCAGCCGCTCCATGCCCTCGCCGCTCACCAACTCGTCCATCGCGTGGTCCATGCTGACCAGTTGGACCAGCGCGACCTGGCGCCGCGCCTCCTGGAGCAGCTCGGGGCCCACCGGCGGGGGCGCGTCGATGCAGCGTGCGTGGAGGGACGGCGCGGGGACGGCGGGCGGGGCGAACGGGTCGGGGCCGAGGGCGGCGGCGGCCTCGGCCCACTGCAGGGCGTCGGCGCGCAGATCGCGTATCTGCCAGAACCAGGAGAGCGAGATGACCATGCACAGGGCCTCCTGCTCGTCGCGGGCGGCGACGGCGTGGCGCAGGGCGGTGCGCAGGTTCTCGTACTCGCGCTGGAACAGTTCGATGGCGGCGAGCTGACCGGGGCCCCGGAGTTCGGGGTCTGCGGTACGGGCCAGCTCCCGGAAGAACACCAGGTGCTGCCGTTCGACGGATTCCCGCTCCCCCGCCTCGTCGAGCCGTTCGACGGCGTACTCGCCGACGGTCTCCAGGAGGCGGTAGCGCATCTGGCCGTCCGCGGCGGGCGCGGCGACGACGAGGGACTTGTCGACGAGCGAGCCGAGCACCGCGGCGACGTCGTGCGCGTCCTGCGGCCGGTCCGCGCAGACCGCCTCCGCGGCGGCGAGGGTCCAGCCGCCGGAGAAGACCGACAGCCGCCGCAGGGCGGTGCGTTCGTCCTCGTGCAGGAGGTCCCAGGACCAGTCGACGACGGCCCGCAGGGTCTGCTGGCGCGGCAGTACGGTGCGGCTGCCGCCGGTCAGCAGGCGGAAGCGGTCGTCGAGCCGGTCGGCGATCTGGCGCGGGGTGAGCATCCGGAGCCGGGCGGCGGCGAGCTCGATGGCGAGCGGCAGCCCGTCCAGGCGGCGGCAGATCTCCGCGACGGCCGCCGCTGTGCGCTCGTCCGCGTCGACCCGGAAGCCCGACAGCGCGGCGGCCCCCCGGTCGGCGAACAGGCGCAGCGCCATCGGGTCGGGCAGCGGGTCGACGGGCCGGACGAACTCCCCCGGTACACCGAGGGGTTCGCGGCTGGTCGCGAGAACGGTGAGCTCCGGGCAGCGGGCCAGCAGGTGGTCGGTGAGGGCTGCGGCGGCCTCGATGACGTGCTCGCAGTTGTCCAGGAGCAGCAGCATGCGGCGCCCGGAGCAGTGTTCGGTGAGCCGGGCGAGCGGTTCGGCTCCCCCGCCCCGTTCGACGGCCCGGAGCTCCTCCGCGCCCGCACCGCGCAGCACGGTCTCGCGGCCGCCGAGGGCGGTGAGGACGGCCTCCGGCACGGAGTCGGGGTCCTCGACCGGTGCGAGCTCGGCCATCCAGACCCCGTCCGGCCAGGTGGCGGGGTCGACGGATTCGGCGGCCTCCTGGGAGAGCCGGGTCTTGCCGGCGCCACCGGGGCCGAGCAGGGTGACGAGACGGGCGCCGGAGAGATCGCCGCGCAGGGTGTCGATGTCGCTCTCGCGCCCGACGAAGCTGGTGAGTCTGACCCGGAGGTTGCCGGGCCGGGCGGCGGGAGAGGCCCGGTTGGCGTTCGGGGTTGCGGGTATCGCCGGGCGGGCCGGTTCCTGGCGCAGGAGTTCGGCGTACAGCGCACCCAGTTCGGCGCCCGGGTCGGTGCCGAGCCGGTCGGCGAGCACGGTGCGCACCTCCTCGTACGCGGCCAGCGCCTGGGCGGTGCGTCCGGCGTCGCGCAGGGCGCGCAGCCGCAGCGCCTGGAGCGGTTCGTCGATGGGGTGCTCGCCGCAGAGCGCGGCCAGCTCCGGCAGCACCTGCTCGGCCCGGCCGAGGGCGAGCAGGGCGGTGAGGCGGGTGCGTCGGGCGTCGAGCCGGCGGGCCGTCCAGCGGGCCGCTTCGGCGTGCCGGTCGGGGAGATCGGCGAGGACCTGTCCGCGCCACAGGCCCAGCGCGTCGTCGAGGAGTGTCACGGCCTTCGCCGGATCGCCCTCCTCCAGGGCCCGTGTCCCCTCCCCCGCGAGGCGCTCGAAGCGGTACAGGTCGACGGTGTCCGGTTCGGCGGCCAGCCGGTAGCCGTTCTCCGCCGAGGCGACCGCCGCATGGCCGAGCGCCCGCCGGAGCCGGCCCACGAGTGCCTGCAGCGCACCCGGCGCGTCGGCGGGCGGGTCCCCGTCCCACACCTCGTCGACGAGCACGGCCGCGGGCACCGTCCGGCCGGCCCGCAGCGCGAGGACGGTGAGCAGGGCGCGCAGCCGCGCCCCGCCGACGGCGACGGCCGTGCCGTCGTCGCGGAGTGCCTGGGTGGTACCGAGGATGCTGTAGCGCACGCGCCTATTCTCCGTGACCGGGGCCGGGTGCGGGACCGCGGCCCGGCCGGATGAGCGCGGGCCGTCCGCCGTCCTGCCTGTCATGCCCCCACCCTTTACGGAACCACCGGCAGGATGCCAGACGTTTTGGCCGTGTCGCCTGTACGGTCGGGGCTCGCCGCCCGTCCGCTCCCGCCGGGCGGTGTGGACGGACTTCGCCGGTCAGGGCGTCAGCTCAAGGGGCGCATGACCCACGCCGAGCGCCGCGGCTGGGAAGCCTGGGTCCTCACGACCTCTGCGTGTCCGCTTCGGTCTGCGTTCCGTCGGACTTCCCGAAGGATCAGAATGGCTCGACCGGGCCACTTTATTCGACACCATCCCCATCTGCCGACTCAACCGCTTTGTATGCAAGGTCGGCGGTGCACACGATGATCGAGTGGGCCGAGAACCACGGCGAGAAGAGTCAGGTCAGCGCAACCGAGCCCGATGAGCAAGGCCATGGCCTCCAGCTCTTCGCTATTGAAGTCGGACAGTCGATTGTGTACGTAGCAGTCAAGTTCGCAGTCCGGATTTCGCACCCTCTGGCGAAGCGACGGGCTCAGCCTGCCGAGGTTGATTTGCCTCGGAAAGGGCCCGTGCAGTATCAGCTTTAATGGTCATTTCGACGTCAACGAATAGCTCTGCCGATCACGGCGTGGCGCACAGTCGACGGGCACTGTGTCTTGGCAGACACCCGTCTGCTTCGTTGAGGTTTGCCGCTCTGCGGCTTACCCCTCTCGGAGACGACGGCCAACCCGTCTCGGGAGGGACGACATGTGGGCCGTTATGCAGGACCTGGCCATCTCGACGCCGTACGTACTGCTCGCGTTCGTCGGATTGCTCATGCTGATGTTCCTGGCGTCATTGATCATCGCGCTCCACAACGCGACGGCGTCCGAACGACCCGAGATCATCCGGGCGTTGGCCGAGCTGATGGCCTTCTGGAAGAAGCGATGATCGCCCGGCACCATCCTCGGCCTCCATATACAGCGAAGCCCCCTCCTGGGAGAGGGGGCCGGCGAGACGGCAGTCAGAGCTTGACGGCCTTGCTGAATTCAACGAACTCAGACCAGGCAGTGGGCGGAACGAGGAGTGTTCCGAGGTGCCTGCCCTTCGTGTCCCGGACCATGACTGCGGCAGGGCCGTTATCTGCGACTTCCACGCAGGAATCGCTCTTCGTATAGGTGCTCGTGCGCCAGTTAGGGATTACAGCCACGGTTTCCTCTCACATTCGGTGGAAGTGCTCGATAGCAGCCAGAATTAGATTCCTTGCGCTATGCCCGTACACCGCGATCCGCCGGTGAAGCTCAAATGCCTTCATGTAGGTCTCGACCTCCCCTGGGGCAGTCACGGACATCTCCGCGGAGAACGTCTCCACCATGACGAGCTTGCCGTCGAACATCGAAAATCCGTGACCGATCCAGATTCCGAGTGGGGCAGAGAGCGGGACGATACCCAAGCTGAGCCGGGGCAGTGTAAGGACACTCATCAATCGATCGAGTTGGGCCTTCATGACCTCCGGTCCGCCGTGGTTCGCGTAGAGCGCCTGCTCACCGAGGAGCACGTTGAAAATCCGATCCCCGGTATAGAGGTAGCCCTGCCGTTCGATTCGCTTAGCCACTGCCGCATCGGTGTCAGTGGGGGTGTCGTACAAGCTGGATGCCTGATCAAAGATGTTCCCGGCGTACGCCGCGGTCTGGATGGTGCCCCAGATAACGTTGGGCTCCCAGATCCGGAACACCTTGGTCTTCCGGTAGAGCGGGATGGACTTCTGCTGGCGCTTTTCAGCTCCCTCCTCCAGTTGTCGACGCCACTCCATCCACATCTCGTCCATGTGGCGGATGACGGCAATCAGGTCAGCAAGATCGGCCTCGTGCCCCGTCAACTGGCACCAGGCACGGATGTCCTCCTCGCTCGCGTTCTGCTTACCGTTCTCGATCCGGGAGACCTTGGACTCCTGCCACCCGGTGGCGCCAGCGAACGCCCGGCCGCTGGTGAAGCCCGCGTCCTTGCGGTATCCACGCAGCCGGGCACCCAACGCCTCTCGGGTCTCCTTTGCCTGGTTGCTCACTGATCGGTCAGGGCTTGTACTCGGAGTGCCGGATGGCCGTTTCCCAGAGCAAGTCCCGTACTCGAATGCATTCGGCGACGGTCTCGGGGTCGTCGACCAGCTCGGACCCGAGGACCCTCCCTGAGCCGTCGAAGTGACCTACGGCCAAGAGCCTGTCATCGAGCAGCCACCAGTCCTTCCCGGCCAGGGGGAAGGACAGGCCCTCGGGCAGCTCATGCCTCGGGAGCCACCGGATCTGCTCACCGGCCTTCTCGTTGAGGGGTGTGCCTTCGTGCTCCCAGCGGACATACGGGGCGTGCGGCTCGGTCACGACACGGACACGCCGAACAGTCTTGCCCCCCTGGGTGAGCTGCCGAATCATCGATAGCCACGGGCCCATGAAGTCGTCGTCGACTACCCCCCCGAGCCACTTCTCATACGGCCCGTCCTCCAACGGCACCGAGTAGTCGTCCCTCAGCTCCAGATGGAAAGCATCGTGCGCGACGGACTCAATGAGCCGGTTGCGCTCGGTGCTGGAGATCAGCTCCACGTGGTTCCTCCAGTAGGGCTGTGATCGCGGCCTTGGAAACCTCGACCACGGTCTCGTAGTCAGGAATCGACATCTGGGACAGGGCCTCGGGATCAGCCACCTCCCGCCCCTGCACAACGTACGTACCACCCGGCGTGAGGACCATGAGGGGGTCCTCAAGGCGCCTGAACTCGCCAGAGAGGTGGCCGTCCTTCTCCAGGTGCTCGAACAGTTCGGTGGGGACCTCCACGGCCGTCTCGCCCTCGCCGAGGTCGAGCTGTGCCAGGAGATCGTTCGCGAAGATCTTCCACCCCTGGACGAGGTAGGTGTCACGGTCGGTGGCGTAGAGGGTCGGGCAGTCGCCCACCTTGGAGTTGTTGCCCAGGAACCGTAGCTGCATGGCTGCTCTCCTGTCGTCTGCCTTGCACGGGATTGCGGCACACCGATGGTCGAGGAGGCGTTCAAGCGAGTCAATCTCCGTACTGCAAACTCGCGCAATCTTCTTGGAGGTTGGCTCTGGGTAGGTCTAGCTTCGCACTGAACCCCTTGGCGAGCAGCGACACGTGACGATGAGTCACCTACATCTATGACCATCGGGACGAGGAACCCGGAAGGCAACGGCACGGTGCATCGCGAAGAACACGGTTCCGAAGCTCACCGGGGCACTTGAGCTGATGAGGCTCCAGGGGCTCATTGAGGTCGGGGGACGTGCTGGACGGCCGCGGAACCGTGCTCATCACCCTCCGGCAAATCTGACAAGACCGCCGGAAACCGGGGCTGCCGAACGCGCTGCTCCGCTTCAACTCACCAAGCAGGAGAAGACTCGATGACCATCGCAAGCGAAACCGCAATGCGCCCGTGGGGTGTCGGTCGACTCGCCCCTTATCCGGCCACTGTCCGCGTCCCGCACGTCTCCGTCACGGTCGACCCCGTCACACAGCTCGGTGTGTTCCGCGACCGCGCCGGCCGCGTAGTGGAGATGGGCAAGCACGGCACCAGCAAGGGTACTGAGACCTCGACAACCACGAACTCGGACTCGGCGCCCGACTCGGGCCACGACCAGGACAGCGCACAGGACTGATGGCCGCGACCGAGGAGAGGCCGGTCCTGGTGGCCACCGAGGCGGACGACATCACCGCCGACATGGTCATCACCCAGCTCAACCGGCGAAGTGTGCCGGTGGTCAGGTTCAACCCTGCTGACATCGGGGCGGACCTGACGGTCTCGGCCCGGTTCGGCACCTGCCCGGTCTCCATCGCCGGGCAGGTGCGTACCCCGTCGAGGACCATGGACCTGGCCGAGGTGCGTTCGGTGTACTGGCGTCGGCCTGTCTGGCCCGCGTTCCAGCACCTGGAAGACAACGACGCACGGTTCGCGGCGGCACAGGTCAGGTATGGGCTGGGGGGCGTCCTCTACTCCCTCGACGGCCCTCTATGGATCAATCAACCGCAACGCAACGCAGCCGCCGACTACAAGCCCACTCAGCTCGCAGTCGCACAGCGGCTCGGCCTCACCGTGCCGCCGACTCTCGTGACCAACGACCCCAGCGAGGCACGCGCGTTCATGGCCGACCACGGCCGGGTGATCTTCAAGACGCTGCGGTGGACTCGGTACGAGCGCAACGAGGTGCCGGTCACCGGATGGGCCGAACCCGTAACCGCCGACGAGATCGACGAGAGCGTATGCGTTACGCCGCACCTGTTCCAGGCCCGCGTGGACAAGGTGGCCGACGTCCGGGTGTTGGTGGTCGGCCGACGCGTGTTTGCCGTGCGCATCGACTCCGGCCTTCTGGACTGGCGCAAGGACTACTCCGCCCTCTCCTACACGGTGGTGGACCTGCCCGCCCAGGTGGGCAAGGCGCTGCTGACCTACCTGGATCACTTCGGGTTGGTGTCCGGGAGCTTTGATCTTGCCGTGGACCGGGCGGGAGATTACTGGTGGCTGGAGCTGAATCCGAACGGCCAGTGGGGGTGGCTGGAGGAAAGCACCGGGCTGGAGATGTCCGCGGCATTCGCCGACCTGTTGACACGAGGAGATACCTCATGACCGATACCGCTCCCGAGCGGCGTGCGCTGGCCGATCGTCTGGAGGAGGCTGGTGTGCTCACCACACCGGAGTGGCGCGCAGCAGTGGAAGCCGTACCCCGCGAGGTGTTCCTGAACCCCGGAGTGTTCCTGACCGAGGAGGGCGGCCGATGGCGTCCGGTATCCGCGCTCGGAACCGAACCGGGCAGGTGGGTCGATATCGCCTACAGTGACCGGTCACTGACCACTCAACTCGACGGCCACCTGACCGCCGACCAGATCAGCGATCCGGTGACAGGCTCCCCCACCTCGTCATCCACCACCCCGGTCACCGTGGTGGACATGATCGAGAACCTGGAGGTGGAGGACGGGCATCAGGTACTGGAGATCGGCACGGGAACCGGCTACTCCTCGGCCCTGATGTGTCACCGGCTCGGCGAGGACAACGTAACGACGGTCGAGGTGGACCCCGAGGTGTCGGCCCGCGCCGACAGCGCGCTGGAAGCCGCCGGGTTCTCGACGTGGACCGTGACCGGGGACGGACTTCTCGGTCACCCGCGCCGGGCACCGTATGACCGTGTGATTGCCACCTGCGCCGTCCGGCGTATCCCCCTCACCTGGATCAGGCAGACCAAACCGGGCGGCATTGTGCTGGCCACCGTCGGGGGGTCCTGGCACTACGGCACGGGCCTGGCCAAGGTCGTCGTGGGCGAGGACGGCACTGCCGAGGGCCGGATCATCGGCCGCTCCTCGTTCATGCAGGCACGGTCCCAAGCCACCCTGCCGGTATCCGGCGACCTGTCCGCGCGCACGGCGTACGCCGACAGCGAGCGGGCGACGAAAGTACCGCCGACCATGCTTGCGGAATGGATGCCGGCCTTCCTCGCCCAGCTCGCCGCACCGGGCGCGCAATTCGTCCGCGCTGAAACGCTCGAAGGTGCCCAGCTCCGGTACCTCTTCGACCCGGAGCGCGAGTCCTTCGCCGAGTTCACCGCCAACGGCGGCGGGTGGACAGTCCGCCAGGGTGGACCAGCCGCCCTGTGGAATGACATCGAGCAGGCGCTGACCGCATGGCAGAGTGCGGGCAGCCCGGACATCACCACCGTCCGGCTCCGGATCACGCGCGACTCCCACACGTACTGGATCGACGACAACCCGTCGCTCCGCTGGGAACACCAGCTCGCCTGAGCAACGGCAGAGCGATCATGACCGCGGGCCCCATACCCTCCAAAGGCAGTGCGCTGTGTTCTTGGGCCCGCGACGGGGGTGACTGCCGCCGCGGTCGGCGATTCGTCGACCGCGTACTCGGCGGCGTCTAGGGTCGGCTCATGCCCACCAACGAGCGCCAAGGGATCAGCCCGGTCTTCCTCGGAATCGCAGCCGTCGCGGCGGTGTCCGGGTGGGCGGTGTGGACGGACTTCGCCGATCGGCCCGGGTTCGCGACGTTCCTCTTCGTCACGGCGGCCTGGGTCGTGTCCCTCTGCCTCCACGAGTACGCCCACGCCAGGACCGCGCTGCACAGCGGCGACATCTCCATCGGCGCCAAGGGATATCTCACACTCAACCCCCTGCGCTACACCCATGCCCTGCTGAGCATCGTGCTGCCGGTGCTGTTCGTGATCATGGGCGGGATCGGCCTGCCCGGTGGCGCGGTGTTCATCGAGCGCGGCCGGATCCGCGGCCGCTGGCGGCACAGCCTGATCTCGGCGGCGGGCCCGCTGACCAATGTGCTGTTCGCGATCGTGTGCACGGCGCCGTTCTGGCTGGACGCGCTGGACGGCGTCCCGGCCGCCTTCCGGTACGCGCTGGGCTTCCTGGCACTGCTCCAGGTGACGGCGGCGATCCTGAACTCCGTACCGGTGCCGGGTCTGGACGGCTACGGGGTGATCGAGCCCTGGCTCTCCCACTCGGTGCGCCGCCAGGTGGAGCCGTTCGCCCCGTTCGGGCTGATCGCGGTCTTCGCCCTGCTGTGGGTCCCCGGCGTGAACGCGGCGTTCTTCGACATGGTCGACGCACTGCTGCGCTCGCTCGGCGTGAGCCACTTCGACACGTACTGCGGTCTCGACGCCTACCGGTTCTGGCAGACGCCGAACGCGGTCTGCTCGCTGAACGGCTAGGCGGCGTTCTCGGCGGCGGCGCGCCGCCGGCGCAGGTAGTACCAGGCCATGTTGGACGAGAGGCCGACCAGGAGCACCCAGACGATCCCGAGGAGCCAGCTGCCCTCCACGAAGGAGATCACGGCCGCGACGACGGCCAGGACGCAGACGGCTACGGCGTAGAGAGCGAGGCGGGGCATGGGGACGGCTCCTGTCGGGGGATGGCGCGTGGTCCCGTCCAGTGTCCCCCATGCCCCCGGACGCTCCGAGCGGGGTGGGGCCGGCAGAGGCGCGGCTCACACGTCGGTGGTGCGCAGCCCCGCGTGTGCCTTGTAGCGGCGGTTGACCGAGATCAGGTTGGCGACCAGCGACTCAACCTGGTGGGCGTTGCGCAGCCGGCCCGCGAAGATGCCCCGCATCCCGGGGATCCGGCCGGCCAGCGCCTGGACGACGTCGGTGTCGGCGCGGGCCTCGCCCAGCACCAGTACGTCGGTGTCGATCTCCTCGACCGTCTCGTCCTGGAGCAGCACGGCCGAGAGGTGGTGGAAAGCGGCGGTGACCCGGGACTCCGGCAGCAGGGCGGCGGCCTGCTCGGCGGCGCTGCCCTCCTCTGGCTTCAGCGCGTAGGCGCCCTTCTTGTCGAAGCCGAGCGGGTTGACGCAGTCGATGACGAGCTTCCCGGCGAGTTCCTCGCGCAGCGACTCCAGGGTCTTGGCGTGCCCGTCCCACGGCACGGCGACGATCACGACGTCGCTGTCGCGGGCGCACGCGGCGTTGTCCGCGCCCCGGACGCCGTGGCCGATCTCCTCGGCGGCGGTCTGCGCGCGGTCGGCCGCGCGGGAGCCGATGACGACCTGCTGTCCGGCGCGGGCGAACCGGTAGGCGAGTCCGCGGCCCTGCGGGCCGGTGCCGCCGAGTACGCCGACGGTGAGGCCGGACACGTCGGGGAGGTCCCAGGGGTCCTTGGCCGGGGGCTTGGGCGCGCTGCCGCTGTCATTCGTAGTCATGGCCCCGACAGTACTTCCAGGTGGGGAGGGGCCGCTCCGTCGCCGGACCGCGATCCGGATCACGTTTCCGGCCCCGCACGTCCCCGGCCCCGTCCGGATGATTTCGCGGCCGTTCCCCCGCGCGGGGCCCGGCGTGTGGTGCAGGATGCCGGGCCATGGATGCCGTACGGGTGGCGCTGCTGCGTGAGGTGCTCGCCGGGACCGAGTGGCCGGCCGCCACCCGGCGGTTCGCCGGGACGCTGCGGTCGTCCGTCGTCCCGCACGGCGGCGGGCTGCTGCTGGTGGGGACCGAGGTGTACGAGCCGTGGCACCTGGCGGCGCATCTGGTCGACGAGTCGGCCTGGTCGGGGCTGCCCGAGCTGACGCCCACGCTGGTACGTCACCGGGTGGAGCCCGGGGCCCCGGCCCACCTGGCGGTCGGGCTGGGCCGGATCGAGGCGGCCGGGCGGGGCGAGACCCTGCTCGTGGTGGTGCCGGAGTCGCCGGGCGAGGGCCTGCTGGAACGGGTGCACGACGCGCGCCGGGCGGGGGTGACGGTGCTCTCGCTGGACAACGGCGATCCGGAGGTCCGGGGCCTGGCCCATGAGGCGCTGTCCGTGGCGGGCGACGACGTGGACCTGGACACGGTCCAGCACCTGGTCAGCGCGGCGGCGGGGGAGAACGGCGCACCCGTGCGGCGTGGCCGGCGGCACTTCCGCGACCGGCTGTCCCGGCTCGCCGACCAGCTGACGGCTCCCCCGCCACCGCGCTGGTGAGCCGAGCGGGCGGGCGGCGCCAGGGCGCGGCGGCGCCCGGCCCGGCCCGCGGTTTCGAAACACATTTGCACCGGGCACGTATCCCGGCGGACCATGACCCCTCGTGACCTCTCGTCCCTCGCTCGCCGCCAGGCTGGCCGCGCTTCTTCCCGACCTCTCGCCCTGGCGGTCCTCCGCGGACTTCCGGCTGCTGTGGCTGCAGGGGCTCATCACCTTCTTCGGCAGCTCCATGGCGCTGATCGCGCTGCCCCTCCAGATCAAGGACCTCACCGGGTCCCCTCTGGCCGTCGGCGCCATGGGCGCGGTGGAGCTCGTGCCACTGGTCGTGTTCGGCCTCTACGGCGGTGCGCTCGCCGACTCCGCCGACCGCCGCAAGGTCATCCTGGCCACCGAGGCGGGACTCGGGCTGCTCGCGCTCGTCCTCCTGGTGAACGCGGCCCTGCCCGACCCGATGCTCTGGCCGCTCTACGTGGTGGCCGGGGGCGTCTCCGCGCTCGCGGGGCTCCAGCGGCCCGCGCTGGACTCGCTGATGGCCCGGATCGTGCCGCACGACCAGCTGCCCGCGGCGGCCGCGCTGAACTCGCTGCGCTGGCAGATCGGCGCGATCATGGGTCCTTCGCTGGCCGGTGTGGTGGTGGCGTACGCCGGACACGCCACGGCCTACACGGTCACCGTCGTCACGTTCGCCGTCTCCGTGCTCCTGTGCCGCGGGCTCGCGCGCGCTCCGCCCGTGGAGAAGGGGCAGAAGCCGTCGCTGCGCGGCATCGCGGAGGGCGCGCGCTACGCCTGGAGCCGTCCCGTGCTGCTGGGGACGTACGCGATCGACATGGCGGCGATGTTCTTCGCCTTCCCGAACGCGATCTTCCCGTTCCTCAGCGACGAGCTGGACGCCGCGTGGTCGCTGGGGCTGATGTACGCGGCCGGCTCGGTCGGGTCCCTGGTACTGGGCCTGACCAGCGGCTGGACCAGAGGGGTGCGCAGGCACGGCCTGTTCGTGGTGTTCGGTGCCGCTGTCTGGGGGCTCGCCATCGCGGCGGCGGGCTGGTTCGGCAACGTGTGGCTGGTGCTGGTCTGCCTGGCGGTGGCCGGCGCGGGCGACATGCTCAGCGGGCTGGGCCGCTCCACCATCTGGAACCAGACCATCCCGGAGGAGCTCCGGGGCCGGCTGGCGGGCATCGAGGTGCTCTCGTACAGCGTCGGCCCGCAGCTGGGCCAGGTGCGGGCCGGTGGCATGGCGGGGTGGACGGGGACCCGGTCCGCGGTCTGGTCCGGCGGGGTGGCGTGCGTGGCCTCGGTGGCGCTGCTGGCGGCGGCGCTCCCGAAGCTGCTGACGTACGACTCCGCGACGGACGAGGACGCGCTGCGCAGGCGGGCGGCGCGGAACGAGGAGGGCCCGGTGGCCACCGCCACCGGCTGAGCCCCGCCCGCCGCGCCCCGGGCCCGCGCCCTCAGCCGTTCGGGTTCTCGTCCGGCCCCTGGCGGTCGTGCCACTTGGGGTCGTTCTCCCACTCCAGGTTCCGCTCCTGCGCGGTCTCCATGGCGTGCTGGGCCTCCTGGCGGGAGGTGTACGGGCCGAAGCGGTCCTTGGCGGGGCACTCGGGGCCCTCCTCGACCTTCTTGTGCTCCAGGCAGTAGTACCACTCGCCGGGCTTGCCGACCGTGCGCTTCTTGAACAGGGCCATCGTCGGCTCCTTTCCTCGGTGCCATGCTGCCCCATACCCGCTGGTTGGGGCCTGTCTCATGCGTACCGGACCCAGCGAGCCCGGCAAGGCCCGAAGGGCAGGCCCTAGACTCGCTGGCATGTCTGGCCAGTCGCTGCTTGTACCAGGGGAGCTCACTCCCGTCCGTTCCGTGCCCGGAAACATCCGGCGCCCCGAGTATGTGGGCAAGCCCGCTCCGACGCCGTACACCGGCCCGGAGATCCAGGACGCCGAGACCGTGGAGCGCATGCGCGTCGCGGGGCGGATCGCCGCGCAGGCGATGGGTGAGGCCGCCAAGCTCATCGCCCCGGGCGTCACGACGGACGAACTCGACCGGGTCGCCCATGAGTTCATGTGCGACCACGGCGCCTATCCGTCGACGCTGGGCTACCGGGGCTTCCCCAAGTCGCTCTGCACCTCCCTCAACGAGGTGATCTGCCACGGCATCCCGGACTCGACGGTGCTGCGCGACGGCGACATCGTGAACCTCGATGTGACGGCGTACATCAACGGGGTGCACGGCGACAACAACGCCACCTACCTCTGCGGTGACGTGGACGAGGAGTCGCGGCTACTCGTGGAGCGCACCGAGGAGTCGCTGAAGCGGGCGATCAAGGCGGTCCGGCCGGGCCGCCAGGTGAATGTGATCGGCCGCGTCATCGAGTCGTACGCGAAGCGCTTCGGGTACGGGGTGGTGCGGGACTTCACCGGGCACGGGATCAATTCCTCGTTCCACTCCGGCCTGATCATTCCGCACTACGACAGCGAGCACGCCACCACCGTGATGAAGCCCGGCATGACGTTCACCATCGAGCCGATGCTGACGCTCGGGTCGCACGACTACGACATGTGGGACGACGGCTGGACCGTGGTGACGAAGGACCGCAAGCGCACCGCGCAGTTCGAGCACACGCTGGTGGTGACGGAGACGGGGGCCGAGATCCTCACGCTCCCGTAACCGCACCGCCCCCTCTCCGCACAGAACGGCCGCCCCCTCGGGCGGCCGTTCTTCGTGCGTCCGCCTCTTCGCGTTCTCCGCACGTCCGTGTGTCCGTGTGTCCGGGCCGGATCGGGGTACGTTTTACCGACAGGGCGTCGGGAAGCAGTTGACTTAGGTAAGCCTAAGTAGGAAGATCGGAACATCGGTCCGCGCTGCGGTACACCGCCGCGGCAGGCCGATATTTCCGTGTCTTTCTGGACTTCCCGTCCCCCTTGGTCCCCGGAGGCCCGCCTTGGACGCAACCGTCACCGCCACGCCCTTCTCCACGCTGATCCGTACCGCGTCGCACGAGCAGCACACCGAGGCGGAGACCTCGACGTTCATGAGCGACCTGCTCGGCGGACGCCTCGGCGTGGACGCGTACACGCGCTACACCGAGCAGCTGTGGTTCGTGTACCGGGCCCTGGAGGACGGCGCCGAGGCGCTGCGCAACGATCCCGTCGCCGGTCCGTTCATCCAGCCCGAGCTGATGCGCACCGCCGAGCTGGAGCGCGATCTGGCCCACCTGCGCGGCGCGGACTGGCGTGAGGGCCTGGAGCCGCTGCCGGCCACCGCCGCGTACGCGGACCGGGTCGCCGAGTGCGCCCGCACCTGGCCCGCGGGGTACATCGCGCACCACTACACCCGCTACCTGGGCGACCTGTCGGGCGGCCAGATCATCCGCGACAAGGCGGAGCGGACCTGGGGCTTCGAGCGCAAGGGTGACGGCGTGCGGTTCTACGTCTTCGAGGGGATCGCCAACCCCGCCTCGTTCAAGCGGGGTTACCGCGAGCTGCTGGACGCGGTGAACGCGGACGACCTGGAGAAGCAGCGGATCGTGGACGAGTGCAAGCGCGCGTTCGCGCTGAACACCGCGGTGTTCCGGGAGCTGGGGGAGGCCTTTCCGCTGAGTGCGTAGCGCTTGGCGCTCGGCGGCGGGGCGGTGACCGGAATTGTCGGCCGGGGCGCCCCGCCGCTTCGTCTTTTTGTCCTCAATCGCCGGACGGGCTTGATTCACCCGCCGGGCGGGCTTGATTTTCCTGCCGAACGGGCCTGATTTTCCTGCCGGGCGGGCTTGATTCACCCCTGGACCGCCAGGAGGACTCGGCCGCCGAGCTCCACCGTGCCGTCCGGGGCGGGGGCCGTGAGGATCTGGGAGCCGCGGCCCTGCCTGATGTTCAGGGCGCGGTTCAGCTGGGCGCTGAGCAGCAGCGCGGCCGCCCCCGTCGCCTCGTCCTCGTCGATGCCGTCGCCCCGCCGGGGGAACGCCCGCGCCCTGACCCGGCCGGCCGCCTCGTCCTCCCAGGCCCATACGTAGAGCCGGCCCTCGCCCGGCGGCGGGCCGGTCAGCGCCTCGACCTCGGCCGCGGAGCCGTACCGCTCCAGCGTGCGCGGCGGGGCCCACTCGGGGCGGGCGGTGATCCAGCTGAACTCGCCGTCCTGGCGGGCGAAGACCTCCCCCACCGACAGCTCCAGGACCTCCAGGTCGAGCAGCCACGCGGCGCCGACCACCGGGTGCCCGGCGAACGGCAGGCGGAGTCCCGGGGTGTAGATGTCCAGGTGCCCGCGTTCCGGGTCGTCCACGAACACGGTCTCGCTGAAGCCGAGTCGCCGGGCGAGTTCCTGCCGGGAGGCCTCGTCGGGGTGGTCGCGCCCGTCGCGTACGACCCCGAGCGCGTTGCCGTGCCGGCCGTCGGGACCGCAGAACACGCGCAGTACGTCGATGCCGGCGGGTACGTCGTAGTCGTTCACGTGCGCATTGAAGCACCGCCCGGGTGCCTGCCCCGCAAGAGGGCCGGTACCCGGGCGGTGGAGTCGCGCGGTGCGGCGGGATCAGGCGGTGCGGCGACGGCGTGCCACGACGACCGCTCCGGCGCCGGCCGCCACGATGAGGCCCGAGGCGGCGATCAGCGCGCCGGCCGGGACGTCGGAGCCGGTGGCGGCGAGGGCGCCGGAGCCGCCGACCGTACCGCCGCCGCCCACGGTGCCGCCGGTGGTCGAACCGCCCGTGCCACCCGTGGTGGACGTGCCGCCCGTGGTGGACGAGCCGCCGGTCGCGCTCTCGCCGGACGGGAGTTCGGCGTCCTTGTCCAGGGCGACCGAGACGGTCAGCGCGTCGAGCTGCTCACCCGCCCGGTACATCCCGCCGAAGGCCTTGGTGCCGTCGGAGGTGAGGGTCGCCGGAACGGCCGAGAGGGTCACCACGCCGTTCTTGGCGGCGAGTCCGCCGGCGGGCAGCTTGAGGTCGGCGACAGCGAGACCGGTGTAGGCGGCGACCTTCTTCGTCTCGCGGTCCTTGGTGGACACGTCGGCGATGAGCTTGCCCTTGGTCCCGTCGGCCTGGATCTCCAGGTTGCTCAGGGCGAGGTCGAGCGTGTACGCGCCGTCCTCCTGGTGACCCAGGAAGCGGACCTTGCCGTCGAACCCGGCGTTCAGGGTCTGCTTGCCGGCGTCGAAGTGGCCGGTGGCGTCGGGGAAGCGGTAGCCGTCGCCGGAGGCGGTCGCGCCGCCCGTCGTCTCGACCTTGCCGTGGGCGATGGGGCCGGTGACGTACGTACGGAAGGAGGCCTTGACGCCCCAGTTCAGGGTGCCGTCGACGATGGCGCCCGGCTCTGCGGCCGGCTTGTCGGTGGCCGTGACGCTCGGGGAGGGCTTCGGCGCCGGCCGCGTGGGCTGCGTGGTGGGCTTGTCCGTGGGCTTCACGGTCGGCTTGTCGGTCGGCTCGGCCGGATCGGTCGGCTTCCCGGTGGGCTCGGCCGGGTCCGTCGGCTTCCCGGTCGGGGCAGCGACCGCCTTCACCGTGAGCGTGGCCGGGTCGAGGACCTCGCCCGCCTGGTACTGGCCGTTGAAGGCGTCGGAGCCCGCCTTCGTCAGCTTCGCGGGGATGTCCTTGAAGACCATGGCCCCGCCCGCGCCCTGACCGGGCTTCACGGCCGACAGGTCGAGGTCCGCGACCGCTACGTCGTTCCGGGTGCCCTGCGGGGTCGCCACGTCGGCGGTGATCGCACCGCCCGTACCGGCGGTGGACAGCTTGACGTCCGAGAGCGTGATGTCGAGGACGCCGCCGTGGGCGGAGAAGTTGACGCCGCCCTCGAAGGCGGTGTCGGTGCCGTGGGTGGTCATGTCGTACGTGCCCTTGCCGTTGACAAAGGTGAACACACCGTTGCCCGCGGCCTGGGTGGCGCCGTCCTTGACCGTGATCTTGCCGGCGGCGCCGATGTACTTGCGGAAGGACTCCTTGAAGCCCCAGTCCAGCGTGCCGTCCTTCAGCTCCATGGCCGGGGCGGCAGCGGTGGCGCCGTCCTGGGCGGACTGTCCGGCGGCGAACGCCGGGAGGGCGAAGGCGGTGCCGAGGGCGGCAGCGGTGGCGACGGCTGCGGCGAGGGCTATGGGGCGGCGGGTGGCTGCCATGGTGGGTGGTCTCCTCGGGGATGAGCGGTGATCAACGGGGGTGGTGTGCGGGGAGGGAGGGCTACGGAGGTCAGGCGGGGGTGCCCGGCTTCGAGCGGTTGCGGCGCACCAGGAACAGCACGCCGGCCGCGGCCGCGGCGAGCACGCCGACGCCGCCGAGGGTCAGGTACAGGGCGGTCGGGGAGCCGTCGTCCGCCACGGACGCCACGGCTGCCGCGGCGGCCGCGGAGCTCTTCGGTGACGGGGTGTCCGACGGCTGCGCCGAGGGTGCGGGGTCGCTGCCCAGGTCGGGGAGTGCGGGCAGCTTCGCCTTCGCGTCGACGGCGACGGCGAGGGAGACCGGGTCCATCGCGGTGCCCGCCTTGTAGAGGGAGCCGAAGGCCTTCGCGCCGTCGGCGGTCAGCTTCGCGGGGGCCTCCGTGAGGACCGCGAGGCCGTCCTTCGGTACGAAGTCCTCGGCGGTGAAGGTGATGAGCGGCACGGCCTCGCGGGTGTCGCCCCCGGTCCGGACGTCGGCGCTGAGCGTGCCCCGGCCCGCCTTCAGCCCCACCGCGAACCGGGAGAGCGTCAGATCGAGGTCATGGGCCCCGGTGAAGCGGACGCGGCCCGCGAAGGCGGCGGCCAGGGTCTGCTTCTTCGCGTCGTACGTGCCCTGTCCCTTCGGGAAGCGGAAGAGCGCGCCGCCGTCCTGGGCGCCCCCGGCCAGGGTCCACTTCCCCTGACCGATCGAGCCGGTGACGTACTCCCGGAAGGTGCGGCGCACGCCCCAGTCCACGGCGGCGTCCTCGAAGCGGCCCGCCGTCTCCTCCGACTTCGCGGTGCCGGCGGGCTTCTTCGCGGGGGTCTTGGTCGCGGCGGGCTTCGCGGCCGGGGCGGTGGTGTCCACGGAGAGGCTGACCGGGTCCAGTGGCGTACCGGCCGTGTAGTAGCCGGCGAAGGACTTCGCGCCCTGTGAAGTCAGCGTCGCCGGGACGTTGTTGAGGGCGACGGGGGTGGAGCCGCCCCTCATGTCGATCCCGGACAGACCGAGCGTGGCCAGCGGTACCCGGGCGGCGGAGGTGACCCGGCCGCTCCCCCGGTCCTTGCTGACCATGTCCGCGTACAGGGTGCCGCTGCCGCCCTGGATGCGGACGGTGGGGCGGCTGATCGTGAGGTCCAGCTCGTCGGAGCCGTCGGACTTCTTGTGTCCGGTGAAGCGGACTCCGCCCGAGAAGCCGGAGCTGAGCGCGCCGCTCGCCGGGTCGTAGGAGCCGGTGGCGGAGTGGAAGCGGAACTGGCTGCCGCCGACCGTGGCCGCGCCGCCGGTGAGGTTCCAGCTGCCCTGGGCGATGGGGCCCGTGACGTAGCTCTGGAAGGAGGACTTGATGCCCCAGTCCAGCCGGCCGCCCTGCACCGTTCGGCTCGCCGCTTGCGCGGCGGTGGCCGGGAGCAGGGCTCCCAGCAGTACCGCGAGAAGCGCGACGGCGAGCGCGCGGGCAGGTCTGAACGGCGGCATGGACCCCTCCGAGGCCTAGAAGATAAGGTAAGGCTAACCTAAGGTATTCACATCTCGTGCCGGTACCCCCCTTCCGTCACATTCCTCGCAATCCACTCCCAACTGCACGCCGCAGAACGACAGGACGGTGCCCAGTGCGCTTCTCGCAGGACTTCGCCCGGCCGGCCCGGGACGCCGGTCAACCCGGGCGCGGGCGTACCGGCGCCCTGACGGCCGCCCTGTCCCTGGCGACGGCCGTGCTGCTCACCGGCTGCGGGGGGACGGGGACTCCCGCGGCGAGGACGGCGGGCGCCGGGGCCGCCACGGCCGCGGACGCCGACCGGATCGAGCCGCTGGCCACCGCGCCGGCACCGGAGTTGCCCGTCACCGTGACATCGGCGGACGGCGAGCGGACCACGGTCACCTCGGCCGACCGGATCGTGCCGCTGACCGGCAGCCTGAGCGAGATCGTCTTCACCCTCGGCCTCGGCAAGCAGGTCGTGGCCCGCGACATCACCGCCACCTTCGAGCAGGCCGAGAAGCTCCCCGTGGTGACCCGCGCCCACGACGTGTCGGCGGAGAGCGTCCTGTCCCTGCGGCCCACCGTCGTCCTCGCGGACACCACGACCGGCCCGGCCGAGGCCATCGGCCAGATCCGGGACGCCGGGATTCCGCTCGTCGTCGTCGAACCGGCCACGGAACTCGCCGACGTAGGCCGCCGGATCGACACGGTGGCGGCCGCCCTGGGCGTACCGAAGTCCGGCAGCGCGCTCAAGCGGCGCACCCAGGACCGCGTCGACGCCGTCCGGAAGTCCGTGCCCGCACCGGCCGACGGGGCCAAGAAGCCGCGGGTCGCCTTCCTCTATCTGCGCGGCTCCGCCTCCGTCTATCTGCTGGGCGGCCGTGAGTCCGGCGCGAGTTCGCTGCTCGAAGCGGCGGGCGCGGTCGACGCGGGCAAGGCGTCCGGGCTGAAGAAGGACTTCACCGCCATCACCAGCGAGGCCCTGGCCAAGGCGGCCCCCGACGCGATCCTGGTGATGTCCAAGGGGCTCGACTCGGTCGGCGGTGTCGACGGCCTGGTGAAGATCCCCGGCGTCGCGGAGACCCCGGCCGGGATGGACCGCCGCATCCTCTCCGTCGACGACGGGGTGCTGCTGAACTACGGGCCGCGCACCGACCGGGTGCTGAGCGAACTGGTGGCCCAGCTCCACCCGAAGGACGGAGCGGCCAAGTGAGCACCCCGCACGAGGAACGCACCCGGCCGGCCGAGGCGAAGGCCCCGGAAACGAGCGCGCCCCCGGCCCGCCGCTCCACCGCCGTCACCCTGACCGTCGGGCTGCTCGCGGCCCTGGCCGTCTGCTGCCTGCTCTCCGCCGGGCTCGGCGCCTACCGCGTCCCGCTCGGCGACGTCCTGGCCTCCGTCCAGCACCGGGTCGGGCTCGGCGGGCACGCCCTGGACCGGGTCGGCGAGAGCGTCCTGTGGAACGTACGGCTGCCGAGGGTCGTCCTCGCCCTGCTGGTCGGGGCGTCGCTCGGCTGCGCGGGCGCCCTGATGCAGGGGGTGTTCGGCAATCCGCTCGCGGAGCCGGGCGTCATCGGGATCTCGGCGGGTGCGGCGGTCGGCGCGGTCGCCTCGATCGCGCTGGGGCTGAGCTTCTTCGGCAACTGGACCATCACCGTCTGCGCGTTCGCCGCCGGACTGCTGACCGTGCTGCTCGTCTACGCGCTGTCGCGGTCGGGCGGCCGGACGGAGGTGGTGACGCTGATCCTCACCGGCATCGCCGTCAACGCCTTCGCGGGCGCGCTGATCGGGCTGTTCATCTTCTTCGCCGACAACGCGCAGATCACCCAGATCACCTTCTGGCAGCTCGGTTCGCTGGCCCAGGCCACCTGGCCCAAGGTGCTGGCCGTGCTGCCGTGCGCGGTGCTCGGACTCGTCCTCGCGCCGTTCTACGCGCGCAAGCTGGACCTGCTCGCGCTCGGCGAGCGGCCCGCCCGGCACCTGGGCGTGGACGTCGAACGGCTCCGCGTCGTGCTGGTACTCGTCGTGGCACTGCTGACCGCCGCCGCGGTGGCGGTCGCCGGGATCATCTCGTTCGTGGGGCTGCTGGTGCCGCACCTGCTGCGGATGGCGAACGGCCCGGGGCACCGCTTCCTCGTACCCGGCAGCGCGCTCGGCGGTGCGCTGGTGCTGGTCGCGGGCGATCTCGCGGCCCGTACCGTCGCCGATCCGGCCGAGCTGCCGCTCGGCGTACTGACCGCGCTCTTCGGCAGCCCGTTCTTCTTCTGGCTGCTGCGCAGGACCCGTCGCAAGCAAGGTGGTTGGGCATGAGGACGCTGCGGAATCTCTTCCCGGTACGCGACCGCCGCCGGGCCCCGGCCCCGGTCGCGCCCGGCGCCCCGGTCGCCGAGGTGCACGGGCTGCGGGTCCGGCTGGGCGGGCGCCAGGTGCTCGACTCCATCGAGCTGACGGTGCACGCGGGCGAGGTGCTGGCGCTCGTCGGCCCCAACGGGGCCGGCAAGTCGACACTGCTGGCCGCGCTCGCCGCCGACCTGCCCGCGGAGAGCGGTGCGGTACGGATCGACGGGCGGCCGGTCACCGACTGGTCCGCGCCCGAACTCGCCCTGCGCCGGGCCGTCCTGCCGCAGTCCGCGGCGCTCTCCTTCCCGTTCCCGGTGGAGGACGTCGTACGGATGGGGCGGGCGCCCTGGGCCGGTACGGAACGCGAGGACGAGGACGATCCGGCGGTCCGCGCGGCGATGGCGGCCACCGAGGTCACCGAGTTCGCCGCGCGCCCGTTCTCCGCGCTGTCCGGCGGCGAGCGGGCCCGGGTCGCGCTGGCCAGGGTGCTGGCGCAGCGCGCCCCGCTGCTGCTGCTCGACGAGCCGACCGCCGCGCTCGACCTGCGCCACCAGGAACTGGTGCTGCGGATCTGCCGGGAGCGGGCCGCCGCCGGGGACGCGGTCGTCGTCGTGCTGCACGATCTGGGACTGGCCGCCGCGTACGCGGACCGGGCCGCCGTGCTGCGCGACGGGCGGATCGCGGTGGCGGGCCCGCCCGCGGAGGTCTTCACCAGTGCGTTGCTCGGCGAGGTCTACCGGCAGCCGGTCGAGGTGTTCCCGCACCCGCGGACCGGGGTGCCGCTCGTCGTGCCGGACCGGACCGCTTGACCATCGCTTTACCGTTGCCGGGCTCGCCCATGGGTCGGTCGTGATCACCCCGTTCCCGCGCCCGCGCAGTGAGAGCTGAATCACTGCGCGCGTGGGTGTCGGTCAGGTAAGGGTCGGTTAAGTTAGGTCCGCCTCACCAGCCTTTGTCCGGCCTTACCCTTCTTCTCCTTCAGCCTTCCTCTCCCTCACCCTCATCCTTCTTCTTCATCCTCATGTGGAGCCCGTATGCGAGCCGTTCGTCTCTCCGTCGTCACCGCTGCCGCCACCGTGGCCGCTCTGACCGCCGTCACGGGCTGCGCCGAGAAGAGTGACGGGAAGGGTGACGGCGCCGTCCAGGTCGTCGCGAAGGACGACTCCTGCGAGGTGTCGAAGAAGAAGCTGCCGGCCGGGCACGTCGAACTGGCCGTGCAGAACAAGGGCTCCAAGGTCACCGAGGTCTACGTCCTGTTCCCGGACGACCGCATCGTCGCCGAGCGCGAGAACATCGGCCCCGGCACCAAGGCCACCATCACGGCGGAGATCAAGGCCGGTTCGTACGAGATCGCCTGCAAGCCCGGTATGAAGGGCCACGGCATCCGGCAGAAGCTGGAGGTCAGCGGAGGCACCGCGGCCAAGCGCAGCCCCGAGATGGACAAGGCCGTCGCCGCCTACCGCACCTACGTCCAGGACCAGGCCGACGAGACGCTGCCGAAGGCCAAGCTCTTCACGGACGCGGTCGCCGCCGGGGACATCGAGGCCGCCAAGAAGGTCTACGCCGACTCCCGGCTCGGCTGGGAGCGGACCGAGCCCGTCGCCGAGTCCTTCGGTGACATCGACCCGAAGGTCGACGTCCGCGCGGACGGCCTGGAGGACGGCCAGAAGTGGACCGGCTGGCACCGCCTGGAGAAGGCGCTGTGGCAGGACAAGAAGCTGGGCGCCGAGGAGAAGGCCCTCGCGCCGACCCTCTACAAGGACCTGCTCGACTGGCAGAAGCGGGTCGGCACGGCCGAGATCACCCCGACCTCGATGGCCAACGGCGCCAAGGAACTCCTCGACGAGGTCGCGACCGGCAAGGTCACCGGCGAGGAAGAGCGCTACAGCCACACCGACCTGGTCGACTTCAAGGCCAACGTCGAGGGCGCCGAGAAGTCCTACGAGCTGCTGAAGCCGATCGCCTCGAAGAACGACGCGGCGCTGTCGGCCACCCTGGACAAGCGGTTCGCGGAGCTGAACAAGCTGCTGGACACCTACCGCAAGGACAAGACCTCCTACGCGTTCACCTCCTACGAGAAGGTCGGCAAGGCGGACCGCAAGGACCTGTCCGACGCGGTCAACGCGCTGGCCGAGCCGCTCTCCAGGCTCGCCGCCGCGGTGACCAAGTAGCGATACGGACAGGGGTTCCGGGTATGTCAGAGGAGACGCAGAACACGGCCGACGCCGGGGACCCGGATTCCGGGGCTCCGGCCGCGCGGGGCCCCGGCGGCGCCCCCTCCAGGCGGGCGCTGCTCGGCTGGGGCGGCGCCGGGCTCGCGCTCGGTGCGGTGGCGGCCGGAGGCACCGTCGCCGCGGTCCGCTCCGACGACGCGCCGGTCCCGGCCGCGGACAGCGGCGCGGCGGTGCCGTTCCACGGTGCGCACCAGGCAGGAATCGCCACCGCCGTCCAGGACCGGCTGCACTTCGCCGCGTTCGACGTGACCACGAAGGACCGGACCGAACTCGTCGCGCTGCTCAAGGAGTGGACCCGGGCCGCCGAGCGGATGACGGCCGGTCACGCGGTCGGTGACGGGGCGTACGGGGGCCTGGCCGAGGCCCCGCCGGACGACACGGGCGAGGCCCTGGGGCTCAAGCCGTCCCGGCTGACGCTCACCATCGGCTTCGGTCCCTCGCTGTTCGCCAAGGGGCGGTTCGGCCTGGAGGACAAGCGGCCCGACGCGCTCGTCGATCTGCCCAGGTTCCCCGGCGACAACCTCGACGCGGCCCGCAGCGGCGGCGACCTGTGCGTCCAGGCCTGCGCGGACGACCCGCAGGTGGCGGTGCACGCGATCCGCAACCTGGCCAGGATCGGCATGGGCCGCACCGCGATCCGCTGGTCCCAGCTGGGCTTCGGCAAGACGTCCTCGACGACGCCCGGCGCACAGACCCCCCGCAACATGATGGGTTTCAAGGACGGCACCCGGAACATCGCCGGCAGCGACACCGCGGCCCTGGACGAGCACGTCTGGGTCGGCGGGAAGGACCGGGCGGGCTGGATGACCGGGGGCTCCTACCTGGTGGCCCGGCGCATCCGGATGCACATCGAGACCTGGGACCGTGCCCCGCTCCAGGAGCAGGAGGACGTCTTCGGCCGCGACAAGGGCGAGGGCGCCCCGGTCGGCAAGGCCAAGGAGCGCGACGAGCCGTTCCTGAAGGCGATGCTGCCGACCGCCCACGTACGGCTCGCGCACCCGGACAGCAACGCCGGGGCGACGATCCTGCGGCGCGGCTACTCCTTCACCGACGGCACGGACGGGCTGGGCCGGCTCGACGCCGGGCTGTTCTTCCTCGCCTACCAGCGCGACACCCGCAAGGGGTTCGTGCCGCTCCAGCGCCGCCTGGCGGCACACGACGCACTCAACGAGTACATCCAGCACGTGGGTTCCGCGCACTTCGCCGTCCCGCCGGGCGTCCGCGACAAGGACGACTGGTGGGGCCGTGCGCTGTTCTCGTAGTCGCTCTCAAGTACCCCGAAGCGGAAAGGGACCCGAATCGTGTTCAGTAACTTCCTGATCGGCCTGCGCGAGGGCCTTGAGGCCAGCCTGGTCGTCTGCATCCTCATCGCCTATCTGGTCAAGACGGGCAACCGGAACAAGCTGCTGCCGATCTGGGTCGGGGTCGGCATCGCGATCGTCGTCAGCCTGGCGTTCGGCGCGGGGCTCGAGTTCGGCTCCCAGGAGATGACGTTCAAGGCGCAGGAGGCGCTGGGCGGTTCGCTGTCGATCCTCTCGGTCGGCCTGGTCACCTGGATGGTCTTCTGGATGCGGCGCACCGCCCGGCACCTGAAGGCGGAGCTGCACGGCAAGCTCGACGCGGCGCTCGCGATGGGTACCGGCGCACTCGTCGCCACGGCGCTCCTCGCGGTGGGCCGGGAGGGCCTGGAGACCTCGCTGTTCGTGTGGCGTGCGGTGCACGCGGCGGACGACGGCTGGCACCCGATGATCGGCGCGGTGCTGGGCATCGCCGCCGCGGTGGTGCTGGGCTGGCTGTTCTACCGCGGTGCGCTGAAGATCAACCTGGCGAAGTTCTTCACCTGGACCGGCGGCATGCTGGTGGTCGTCGCGGCGGGTGTGCTCGCCTACGGTGTGCACGACCTCCAGGAGGCCGAGTTCCTCGGCGGTCTGCAGAACCGTGCGTTCGACATCAGCTCCGCGATTCCGCCGGACAGCTGGTACGGCACGCTGCTGAAGGGCACCTTCAACTTCCAGCCCGACCCGACGGTTCTTCAGATCACGGTGTGGGCGCTGTATCTGATCCCCACGCTCGCGCTGTTCCTCGCCCCGGTAGGGTTCGCACGGTCAGTGGGGGCGACGGATCAGAAGGCGCAGAGAGCAACGGATGAGAAGTCTGAGGCCGGTTCGGCCGGCGACGGGGCTCGCGGTGGCGGCGGTGCTGAGCATGACGGCGAGCGGGTGCGTGACGGTGCACGGCGAGCTGGAAGTCGTGCCGGCGGCGACGAGAGCTGAGGCCGCGCAGGCGCTGAAGGCCTTCACCACCGCGTACAACGCGGCGGACAAGGCCTACGATCCGGCGCTGGACGAGGACCGGGTCGGCGGCTCGCTCGGGGCGATCAACCAGGCGGGGCTGACGGCCCGGCGGAAGAACAGCCCGAACGGCAACGCGAACCACCGGTCGCTGGAGCTGACCGACGCGACCTACGTCATCCCCAAGAAGGCCGGCTGGCCTCGGTGGTTCCTCGCGGACACCGACTCCAACCGGGATCAGGACAGCGGCAAGCAGGACACCCGCTGGCTGCTCGTCTTCGTCAAGTCCGGTCCCGGAGCCGGGTGGAAGGCCGTCTACCTGTCGGTCGTCGCCCCGTCGCGGCTGCCGCGCTTCGCGAAGGACGGCGACGGCCGGGCCAGGCCGGTTCCGGCGGACAGCACCGGGCTGGTGGTGTCCCCGGAGGAGTTGAGCGAGCAGTACACGGGCTACCTGCAGAAGGGGACGCCTGACGTGTTCGCCCCCGGGACGTCCACCTCGCTGTGGCGCACCGCCCGCCAGAACACCCGGCGGGCGGGGTTCTCGTACCAGTACATCGACCAGCCGCTGGACAGCGGCGCGTTCGGCCCGCTCGGCCTGGAGACGGCAGACGGCGGGGCGCTGGTCTTCTTCAGCAGTAAGCACTTCGAGCGCCAGACCGCGGCGAAGGGGCTGCGACCGGCGGTCACCCCGGACGTGCGCGCGCTGCTCTCCGGCGAGGTGAAGAGCACCCTCACGAAGGAGCGGGTCTCCAGCCAGCTGGTGTACGTCCCGAAAAAGGGCGCCGGCACGGGCAAGGTGACCGTACTGAACCGCCTCCCGGGCCTGACCTCGGCCAAGGGCTCGTAACCCCCGCCTGGGAACCGAGCCCGGCCATTTTTCAGCCGACCCCGGCACAACCAGCCCGCCCGGCGATTGAGGGCATCTTTCAGCCCGTCCGGCGTTTGAGGACGAAACCGGCCGCCGGACGAACCCGGCACCCGGTCATCCGGTCATCCGGTCACGCCCAGGCCACCGCCTACCGGCTCAGCGGCCAGGCCACCGACTCGTGGTCGACGTCGCTCTGCTCCGCGGACCCCACGAACCGCGCACACGCGTCCGTCAGCGTCTCCAGCAGCGTCAGCGGATCCGGCAGCGGGTTCTCCGGACCCCGCAGCCACCGCACGTCCAGCTCGCCCGGAAGTCGCGCGGGCGGCAGCAGGACGTAGCTGCCGCGGCAGTGCCACCGCAGACCGGGGTGCTCGTCCATCGTCTCGGGGTGGCAGTCCAGCTCGCACGGCCACCACTCGTCCTCGTCCTCCGGCGTACCCCGCGTCGCGGTGAAGAAGAGCATCCGGTCGTCGCCGGAGGTGGCCACCGGGCCCACCTCGATACCGGCGGCGAGCAGTCGTTCCAGCGCCTGCGCGCCCGCCGACAGCGGGACGTCGAGAACGTCGTGGATCATGCCGGTGGCCGTGATGAAGTTGGCCTGCGGCTGGCTGCGGGCCCAGCGCTCGATCTGGGGGCGGTCGGTGGTGGACTGCGTCTGCCAGGCGAAGGAGATCGGATGCCGGGCCGGGGTGGGGCAGCCCATGCGTTCGCACGAACATCGGTAGCCCACCGGATGGGCCGCGGGTGCGATCGGCATTCCGGCCTCTGCGACAGCCAGGAGCAGTGCCTCCCGTGCGGTGTCGTCGACCTCGCTCTGCTGCGCTTTGGGTCGTCGGCGCAGCCAGTGGGAAAACTTGCTCTCTGAGCCGCGACTACGGCCGAAATCGGCGCCCATCTATCCCCTTACCTCAGCGTTGCCCCTGTCCATCGTCCCACCATCCTGCGCTTCGGGTGGCCAGAGTCCCGAAGCGGGGTGCGGAGATCGGCGGCACGAGGTGAGCACCATCACATCCCTTGTCAGTAAATGACGGATGTATTTCAAGGGGCCGCGAGTCCGTGCGGTGCGTGGCGGAGCGCGGCGTCCGGGCTCACCGCTCCTCGGGAACCACCCGATCGGTTCACTGTGCGGCGGGCCCCGGACGGCGCACCATGGGCTCACGCACACACCCGTGCGACGCACCGGCCGCAGCGGCCACCAATGCCGCCGCGACGATTCGTGAGGAGCCCTCGTTGCCTCGTGAAGCCACACCCCGCCGCTACCTGATGTGCGCCCCGGCCCATTTCAGGGTGACGTATTCCATCAATCCGTGGATGGACCCCACCAAGCCCGTGGACCTCCCCCTGGCACAGACCCAGTGGGAGGACCTGCGCGACCGCTACCGTGCGCTGGGCCACACCGTCGACCTGCTCGCGCCCCGCCCCGAGCTGCCCGACATGGTCTTCGCCGCCAACGGGGCCACCGTGGTCGACGGCCGGGTGCTGGGCGCCCGGTTCGCGTATCAGGAGCGGTTCGCCGAGGCGGCCGCCCACCGCGACTGGTTCCGCGACAACGGGTTCACCGAGATCCATGAGCCCGCCCATGTCAACGAGGGCGAGGGCGACTTCGCCGTGACCTCCTCGTATCTGCTGGCCGGGCGCGGCTTCCGGTCGAGTCCGCTCTCGCACGACGAGGCCCAGGAGTTCTTCGGGCGGCCGGTGATCGGCCTGGACCTGGTCGATCCGCGCTACTACCACCTGGACACGGCGCTGAGCGTGCTCGACGAGGCGGCCGACGAGATCATGTACTACCCGGCCGCCTTCTCACCGGGCAGCCGGGCGGTGCTGGCCCGGCTCTTCCCCGGCGCGCTGATCGCTCAGGAGGCGGACGCCGCCGCGCTCGGGCTGAACGCGGTGAGCGACGGGCGCCACGTGCTGCTGCCGCAGGCCGCCACGGGCCTGTTCGACCCGCTGCGGGCGCGCGGTTTCGAGCCGGTGCCGATGGACCTGAGCGAGCTGCTCAAGGGCGGCGGCAGCGTGAAGTGCTGCACCCAGGAGCTCCGCGGCTAGCCGGCCTGCTCCGGGGGCGGCCAGGCGTCGCCCCAGTCGGTGTCCCGGGCGGCCCGGTACAGCTCGCCGTGCCGCTTGGTGACCGTGGCCCGCTGGAGGGCCTCGTCCCGGGTGCACAGCTCCAGCAGCACCTGGCCCTTGCGGATCTGCGGTCTGCGGGTGACCCGGGCCTCCACGGGCGACGGGGTGAAGCGGGTGGCCGCGACGTAGCTGAACTTCTCGTCCTCGTACGGCAGTGAGCCGCCCTTCACCTTGCGGTGCAGCGAGGAGCGGCTCACCCGGGCCGAGAAGTGGCACCAGTCCGTGCCCGGCTCGATGGGGCAGGCGTCGCTGTGCGGGCAGGGCGCGGCGACGGTGAACCCGGCGGTGATCAGCCGGTCCCGGGCCTCGATGACGCGGGCGTAGCCGTCGGGGGTGCCGGGCTCGACGATCACCACGGCCTGCGCCGCCCGGCCCGCGGCGTCGACGAGTGCGGTGCGGGCCTGCGGCGTCAGCTCGTTGAGCACGTAGGAGACGGTCACCAGGTCCGTGGCGGCGAGATCGAGGTCCGTGCCGATGCGGGCCCGCCGCCACTCGACGGAGTCCAGCGCGGGGACGCCGGAGGCGGCGGCCAGTTCGCGGCCGAGCGCGAGGGCGGGTTCGGCCCAGTCCAGGACGGTGGTCCGGGGCCCTTCCCAGGTCCCGGCGACCGCCCAGCTCGCCGATCCGGTGCCGCCGCCGACGTCGGTGTGGGTGGCGGGCACCCAGTCAGGGGCGGCCTCGCGCAGGGCGTGGAGGGCGGACCGTACCGCTTCGAAGGTGGCGGGCATCCGGTACGCGGCGTACGCGGCGACGTCCGAGCGGTCGCGGAGCAGCGGGGCGTCGGTGGGGGTGGTCCCCCGGTAGCTGGCGATGAGCCGGTCGACGGCCTGGACGGCCTGCTTGGGCGGCAGCCCGTCGAGGAGTCCGGCCAGTGCCGCACGCAGGGAGTCCGCGGTGGGGAGGGTGTCGTTCACCGACGAAGTGTAGGCGGAGCCGGGCCGGGCTCCACCGGCCCCTCACTCCGTGCGGAACGGGGGCGGAACGTCCGTGGAACCGAACTTCGGACCGTCACAGGCCAGTTGCTACGCTGACCGGCGCGACGTCGGGGATTGCGCATCGGGGGGACCATGAGACAGAAGATCGTGCGCCTGACGCTGGTCGCCGGAGTGCTGGTGCTCGCTCTGCTGCTTCTGCTGGCCACCTGCGGTGGCGGCAAGGGTGACGGCAAGGCGAAGGAGCCGGTGAAGAAGAGCACCGGTCCCGCGACCCGGCTGCCCGTCCCGTCCGCGTACACGACACAGCGTGGCTGGGAGCTCGTCGGCACCTCGCCCGACTACGCGGTCTCCCGCACGACGGGGCGGCTGGCGTACCTGGTGCGGGCCGCCGGGTACCAGTTCCGGCTGCGGACCATCGACTCGGACACCGGGCGGGCCGGCTGGAGCGGCGAGGCGTGGCGGCCACCGGCCGCGAACCACTTCCCGAAGCTGCTGACGGTCACCGCGGACGACCACGAGTACTTCGTGACCTGGTCGTACGGGAAGATCGGCGAGAACGCGCTGACCCCGCCCGCCACGATCGTCTCCCTCGACGTGTACAGCGTGGAGGACGGCTCCCGGCAGCGCGTCGAGGTGCCGTGGAACACCGTTCCGACCGTCACCGCCACCGGCCCCGGCATCCTGATCAGCGACGGCCGGAGCAACAGCGTGGTGGTGTCCCCGAAGACCGGCCGGATCAGCAAGGTCCCCGCCGAGTCGCTGAAGTACCCGAAGGGCTGCCCGTCCTGCAAGCAGCTCACCGAGGTACGCGGGCTGACCTCGAAGGGCCTGCTGGTGAGCGGTGCGCGGGAGTTCTGGGTGCAGGGCGGCTGGTTCAGCAGGAACGTCGCGCCCAAGGGCACCGACCGGCAGAGCGGCGTCCCGACGTCCGTGGCCCCCGGCATGGTGCTGGCGAAGTGGAAGCTCGACAAGAGGTCGAAGAACGCCGCGACCCATGATCTGTGGACGGTGCACGACGCGGAGTCGGGCAAGCCACTGGTCTCGGTGGCGTGCCACAAACCCGCGATAGAACCGGGCCAGTACCCGCAGGCCGTCGTCGCGCCCTCGGGCGGCTATCTGGTGGCCGGGAACCTCGCGTTCGACCTGAGCGCCAGGAAGGGCTACTGCTTCGAGGACGGCGCGGGCGCGAAGGCGCTGACGCTGGCGTCGGTGACCGACGACGGCACGGCGTACGGGGCGACGAGCGTGCGCAACGCGGCGGACGTGCTGGCCGGCGGCGGATACCCGGTCAAGGTCGAGGTCACCTCCGGCACGACGGACCCGCTGTCCTCGAACGTGCGGGTGCCCTCCGCGGAGGGCACGGAGGGGGTCGGCCTGTTCCGCTGGACGGACGAGAAGGACCGGCCGCACCTGATCGGCTACCCGCGGACGAAGTCGGTCCCGGAGGACTGACGGCCGCCCGCTGCCCCCGTCACGGCCTCGCGGCCACCTGCTGCCAGGGCCGGCACAGCCCCAGGAAGCACGCCATCGCGCCCACCGCGCACACGAGCTGCACGACGGCCATCGGTACGGCCGTCGCCTCCCCCGCGATCCCGACGAGCGGCGAGGCGATGGCACCGATCAGGAACGACGAGGTGCCGAGCAGCGCGGACGCGGACCCGGCGGCGTGCTTGGTGCGCATCAGGGCCTGCGCGTTGGTGTTCGGCATCGCGAGTCCCATCGCGGACATCAGGACGAAGAGCCCGGTCGCCACCGGTACGAGTCCGACGTCGCCGAAGACGCCTGACGTCATCAGCAGCAGCGCCGTCGCGGCCAGCACGATGACGGAGAGCCCGAAGCCGAGTGCCTTGTCGAGGCTGATCCGGCCGACGAGGATCTTGCCGTTGATCTGGCCCACGGCGATCAGGCCGACCGAGTTGATGCCGAAGAGCAGGCTGAAGGTCTGCGGCGAGGCGCCGTAGATCTCCTGCACGACGAACGGCGAGGCGCTCACGTAGGCGAAGAGCGCGGCGAAGGCGAGGCTGCCCGCGATCATGTAGCCGCTGAAGACGCGGTCGGCGAGCAGCCCGCGCATGGTGCGCAGCGCGTCGCCGATGCCGCCGGTGTGGCGTTCCTCGGCCGGCAGGGTCTCCTGGAGCCACTTCCAGACGACCAGGGTGAGCAGGATGCCGACCACGGTGAGGACGGCGAAGATGCCCCGCCAGTCGGTGATCCGCAGGACCTGTCCGCCGATGACGGGGGCGATGACCGGCGCGACGCCGGAGATCAGCATCAGGGTGGAGAAGAACCTCGCCATCTCCATGCCGTCGTACATGTCACGCACCACCGCACGGGCGATGACGATGCCGGCCGCGCCCGCGAGGCCCTGGAGCAGCCGGAAGCCGATGAGGAGTTCGACGGTCGGGGCGAAGACGCAGATCGCGGTGGCGATGACGTAGATGATCATGCCGAGGAGCAGCGGACGGCGCCTGCCCCAGCGGTCGCTCATCGGTCCGACGACGACCTGACCGAGCGCCATGCCCGTAAGGCAGGCGGTGAGGGTGAGCTGGACGGTCGACGCGGGGGCGTGCAGTGCGTCGGTGACGGCGGGCAGCGCCGGGAGGTACATGTCCATGGACAGCGGCGGCAGCGCGGTCAGACCGCCGAGGACCAGGGTGACGAGAAGTCCGGTGCGCCGGGCCGCCGCCGTGGCGGCCGGCCGGGGTGGAGAGGTGACGGGCCCGGCGGGAAGCGCGGTCCCGGCGCCGGTGTCGGTCATGTGTGCGTGCTGGGCCCGGCTGACGCCGCTCTCCGGCATTCTCATCTCCATTGTTGTTGAATCCGCCTCTATGCTCTCAGCTCAGCCGGAATGGTCGATACCTTTTTGGGAGCATGCATGAGCAGAACTGTCCGCTGGGGTGTGCTGGCGACCGGTGGCATCGCGGCGACTTTCACCGCTGACCTGCTGGCGATGCCCGATGCGGAGGTGGTGGCCGTCGCCTCCCGTACGGACGCCTCGGCCAAGGCCTTCGCCGAACGGTTCGGGATACCGAGGGCGTACGGCAGCTGGGCCGAACTCGTCGCCGACGACGAGGTCGACGTGGTGTACGTGGCCACGCCGCACTCGGCGCACCGGGAGGCGGCCGCGCTCGCGCTGGAAGCCGGAAAGCACGTGCTGTGCGAGAAGGCGTTCACGCTCAACGAGCGCGAGGCGCAGGAGCTGGTGAAGCTCGCCCGGGACCGCGGCCTCTTCCTGATGGAGGCGATGTGGACGTACTGCAACCCGGTCATCCGGCGGATGACCGAGCTGGTGCGGGACGGGGCGATCGGCGAGATCCGTACCGTGCAGGCCGACTTCGGCTTCGCCGGTGACTTCGGCGCCGAGCACCGGCTGCGCGATCCCGCGCTGGGCGGCGGTGCGCTGCTGGACCTGGGGGTCTACCCGGTGTCGTTCGCGCACCTGCTGCTGGGTGAGCCGGACCGGGTGCGGGCGGACGCGCTGCTGTCCCCGGAGGGCGTCGACCTGAACACCGGGATGCTGCTGGGCTGGGACTCGGGCGCCACCGCGCTGCTGGCCTGCTCGATCGTCGGGCACCACCCGACGGCGGCCACCGTCATCGGGACGGCCGGGCGGATCGACTTCCCGGACAGCTTCTTCTACCCGCGGAGCTTCGTGCTGCACCGGGCGGGCGGCGAGCCGGAGGAGATCACCTCCGGGCCGGGTCCGCAGGGCCTGTCGGGGATGCAGTTCGAGGCGGCGGAGGTGATGCGGGCGGTCCGGGCGGGCGAGACGGAGTCCCCGCTGGTGCCGCTGGACGGTTCACTCGCGGTGATGCGGACGCTCGACGCGGTACGTGACCGCATCGGCGTCCGCTACCCGGTGGACGCGCTCTAGGCGCTGTCGGCCCTACGCCGGGGTGAGGCCCTGGTTGCCCACCTCCGTGACGAGGGAGGCGGCCGTCGTGACGGGGGAACCGGGCGTGGTGACGGCGGCCACCGTGCGGTAGTCGGCCCGCGCCTGCCGCTCCTGGAGGGTGATGACGGCGTACCCGCGGCGCCCGTTGTAGAACTTCAGGTGCGGGTTGGCCCGCATCAGGTTGTTCCAGTTGGCCGGCTTCTCCGAGCCGTCCTTGCCGCTGGTGACGGACGTGGCGACGATCTCGGTGCCGACGGTGCGGGACGAGGGGTCGTCGAAGTCCCGCTTCAGGTCGAAGGCGTAGCCGACGTGGACGTCGCCGGTCAGCACCATCAGGTTGGCCACCCCGGCGGCCTCCGCACCCTTCAGGATCCGGTCGCGGGACGCCGGGTAGCCGTCCCAGGAGTCCATCGAGAGCTTGAAGGCGTCGGTCGGTACGTCGCGGCGCTGGGCGAAGGTGACCTGCTGCGGCACGACGTTCCAGGTGGCCCGCGAGTGGCGCCAGCCGTCGATCAGCCAGCGCTCCTGGGCGGCGCCGGTCAGGGTGCGCGAGGGGTCCTCGGACTCGGGCCCGGGGGTCTGCCAGCCGTCGCCGTACGCCTGGTCGCTGCGGTACTGGCGGGTGTCGAGGATGTCGAACTGGGCGAGCCGGCCGAACTGCAGGCGCCGGTAGAGCCTCATGTCCGGGCCGGTCGGCCGCTGCGGGGCGCGCAGCGGCTGGTTCTCCCAGTACGCGCGGTAGGCGGCGGCCCGGCGGATCAGGAACTCCTCCGGCGGTACGTCGTTCTCGGGGGTGTCCCCCGCGTAGTTGTTCTCGGTCTCGTGGTCGTCCCAGGTGACGACGAAGGGGTGCGCGGCGTGAGCGGCGCGCAGGTCGGGGTCGGACTTGTAGAGGGCGTACCGCAGCCGGTAGTCCTCCAGCGTGGTCGTCTCCCGGTTGAAGAGGGCGGGCAGGGTGCGGTCGGTGTAGTTGCGGGACCCGCCGGTCGCGCTGACGGCGTACTCGTAGAGGTAGTCGCCGAGGTGGAAGACGACGTCGACGTCCTCCTGGGCGAGGTGCTTGTAGGCGGTGAAGTAGCCGTCGTGGTAGGCCTGGCAGGACACGGCGGCCAGACGCAGTTGGCTGTTGCGGGCCCCGTTGGCGGGGGCGGTGCGGGTCCGGCCCACCGGGCTGGTCCACTTGCCGGCGCGGAAGCGGTAGTAGAGGACGCGGCCGGCGTCCAGCCCCTTGACCTCCACGTGGACGCTGTGGTGGAACTCCGGGTGGGCGGTGGCGGAGCCGCGCCGGACGACCCGGGTGAAGCGCTCGTCGCGGGCCAGCTCCCAGACCACCTCGACGCGGGCACGGGGCAGTCCGCTGTCGGGCTCGTACGGGCGGGGCGCGAGTCTCGTCCACAGGAGGACGGAGTCGGGCAGCGGGTCGCCGGAGGCGACGCCGAGGGTGAACGGGTCCTCGCCGATCCGCCGGGTGTCCAGCTCGGCGGCTGCCGCGGCTCCCGCGGCCGGCAGGCCGACCGAGAAGGCGAGCGCGGCGGCGGCACCGGTGACGGTGAGAAAACGGCGGCGGCCCGTGTGCCGGGCGGCGTCGCGCAACTCCTGCTCCTGCTGGTGCGATGAGTGCGTCATCTGTCCCTCCCCTGACTGGTGTGGTGGGGGGAAGTCCACCGGTCCAGCACGTCCGGCGGTTGTCGTGCTCGCGTCGCGCGGGCATCGCCGGGATGAGGAGTACGGCAGGAATGGGTCCCCAGGGGCAAACTCCGCATATGCGGCCAGGACCATGATCATTAGCTCTGGGCCGGATATCCCGGGAATCGCCGGAACCCGGTGCCGGAATCACCCTCCGGAGCGCGAACCCGCCATCCGGAGGCACCTTTTGAGAGGGGACGGGGTGGACGGCCGGCGCTCTTCGCCCCGCCCGGACCCTGGGCGTACGCTGCCGCACCATGAGCAACAATCTGTTGAACTCCGCGACGAAGACGGCCGTGGTCACGGGCGCGGGCTCCGGGATCGGCCGCGCGGTGGCTCTCGCCCTGACCGGCGCCGGCTGGTCGGTGGCGCTGGCGGGCCGCCGCCCCGAACCGCTCGCCGAGACCGCCGCACTGGCCGGGGAGCACGCCCGGGTGATCACCGTCCCCACCGACGTCTCGCGCCCCGGGGAGGTGGACGCGCTCTTCTCCTCGGTGCGCGAGTCCTTCGGCCGCCTCGACCTCCTCTTCAACAACGCGGGCACCTTCGGTCCGGGCGGCGTGCCGGTCGAGGACCTCGCGTACGACGACTGGCGCACGGTGGTCGACGTCAACCTGACGGGGGCGTTCCTGTGCGCGCAGGCGGCGTACCGCCGGATGAAGGAGCAGGACCCGCAGGGCGGACGGATCATCAACAACGGCTCGGTCTCCGCGCACGCGCCGCGCCCGCACTCGGTCGCCTACACCGCGACCAAGCACGCGCTGACCGGCCTGACGAAGTCGCTGTCGCTGGACGGGCGCCCGTACCGGATCGCCTGCGGGCAGATCGACATCGGCAACGCGGCGACCGAGATGACCGAGCGGATGCGGACCGGGATCCTCCAGGCCAACGGCGAGCTGGCCGTGGAGCCCGTGATGGCGGCCGCGGACGTCGCGAGGACCGTGGTCCACATGGCGGAACTGCCGCTGGAGGCGAACGTCCAGTTCGCCACGGTGCTCGCGACGGCCATGCCGTACGTGGGCCGAGGCTGACGGAAAGCGTCGGGAATCCGGTCCGAACTGGTCTGTAGGCAGACAGAACTGATCAGACATCACACCGGAACGGCCAACGTCTGCCGGAAAGGCACCCCGGCCGGTCCGGCAAGCGCGTGCTGCCCTTATGCTCACTGCTCTTCACCGGAACTCCATATAAGGAACACAGCATGCGCATACGCACGGCGGTGCCTCTCGCCCTGGCCGCAACCACCGCCCTCGCCGGTTCGCTGCTCGTCGGGGCACCGGCCTCGGCCGCCTCGCACCAGGGCGGAGTGCACCTCGGCAAGATCCAGTACGACAGCCCCGGCAAGGACACCCGCTCCAACGCGTCCCTCAACGCCGAGTGGGTCGAGATCCACAACAACACCAAGGCGAAGGTGCAGCTCAAGGGCTACAAGCTCAAGGACAACACCGGCTTCACCTTCACCTTCGGCAGCTACAACGTCAGCGCGGGCAAGACCGTGAAGGTCCACACCGGCAGGGGCAAGGTCAGCTCCGGCCATGTGTACTGGAACCGCGGTTCGTACGTCTGGAACAACACCGGTGACAAGGCGCGGCTGATCAAGCCGAACGGCAAGCAGCTGGACTCCTGCTCCTGGACGAAGTCGGGCAAGGGCACCAAGAACTGCCACTGACCCCGGCCGTCGCGGTCCGGGACCTGCGGGAATGTCCCGGACCGCGGCACGGTTGTGCGGCACATGAACGAGTTCGCCCGGCCCGGGATCCTGCGCTACACCGCCTTCTCCGCCGACCCGGAGGGCGGTAATCCGGCCGGTGTCGTGCTGGACGCCGCCGGTCTGGACGCGGCGGCGATGCTCGCCGTGGCGGCGGAGCTGGGGTACAGCGAGTCGGCCTTCCTGACCGGGCGGACCGAGGCGGCGGCACCGGGCGCACGCGGCTACGCGATCCGCTACTTCAGCCCGAAGGCCGAGGTCCCCTTCTGCGGGCACGCCACCGTCGCGACGGCCCTGGCCCTCGCCGAACGGGACGGCCCCGGCGACCTGGAGTTCACCACCGCCGCCGGACCGGTGCCGGTCACCGTCGTCCGCGCGGGCGCCGAGCTGCGGGCCACCCTCACCAGCGTGGAACCCCACGTCACGGAGATCGCCCCGGACGATCTCACGGAGGCGCTGGCCTCCCTGGACTGGCCGGCCACCGATCTCGACCCGGCCCTGCCGCCCCGTATCGCCTACGCGGGTGCCCGGCACCTGGTGCTGGCCGCCGCGACCCGTGAGCGGCTGGCCGCGCTCGACTACGACTTCGCGCGCCTGGAAGCACTCATGCACCGGCTGGACCTGACCACGCTGCAACTGGTGTGGCGCGCGTCGGACACCGTCTTCCACGTCCGCGACCCGTTCCCGGTCGGCGGTGTGGTCGAGGACCCGGCGACGGGTGCGGCGGCCGCCGCCTTCGGCGCGTACCTGCGCGCCCTCTCCCTGGTCCCGGACACCGCCGGGCTGACCCTTCACCAGGGCGAGGACATGGGCAGGCCCGGCACGCTCACCGTCACCCTGCGGGCGGGCGACGCCCGGGTACGGGTGAGCGGGACGGGCACCCGGATCAGCGGCTGAGGAACTTCCGGTACCAGGGGGCGTGCCCGGCGAAGGCCGTACGGAAGTCCGGACCCGGCACGCAGCCGAAGTCCTCCCAGACCCGCTCGTCGGCGAACCAGTGGTCCACGGTGAGCATCTCGAAATGGTGCTTGGCGTACGGGACACCGACCAGCCGGGCGCGGGCCTCGTCCAGTCCGATCTCCGTGCCCGCCCACGGCAGCTCCAGCTCGGCGAGGACCGCGGACAGCAGCTCGGAACAGGTCACCGGCTCCGGATGGTTCACGTGGTAGACGCCGGAGGGGCGCTTCGGGGCGAGCGCCGCCCCGAGCAGCGCCCGGCCCAGCGTCCCCACGTCGATCATCGAGTGGCGGGCGTCGCAGCCGACCGGCCCGGCCGACAGGTACCGCAGCAGGGCGACCAGGCCGGGGATCGCCCACCGGTCCCCTTCCCCGTGGACGATGTGCGGGCGCAGGACGACTCCCCCGGCCGCGAGGACGTGCTGTTCGGCGGCTGCCCGGGTCAGGCTGGTGGCCGAGGCGGGGGCCGGTTCGGCCGTACCGGGGAGCAGCCCCGTGAAGGGGCCCCGGCCGTAGACGGACGCGGTGCTCAGTTGGACGATCCGGCCGACGTCACCGCGTACGGCCTCATCGACCAGGGCCCGGGTGCCGTGGTCGTTGACGGTCCGGGCGGTCCGTTCGCCGGAGCCGATGTGCGACGCGCAGTGGATCACGGCGTCGACGCCGTCGCAGACGCCGCGCAGCGTCACGGGATCGGCGAGGTCCCCGTACACCGTCTCGACGCCGGCGGCTGTCGCTGCCGAGGCGTCGAGCTCGGTCCGGTGGGTCATCAGCCGGAGGCTGACACCGGGTGTGGCGCGGGCGGCGGCGGCCACCCGGCTGCCGACGAATCCGGCCGCGCCGGTGATGAGGATGCGCGTGGTCATGAGCGGCGGCTCCGGGCGTCACTGAGGCCGGTCTGGCGGAGATCCGGCGTGCGGAGAATGCAGGTGAAGGCGGGTTCGTCGTCCTGGACGGCCCGTATGCGTACCCCGGCCGGCAGGGTGCCGCCGGCGGGGACGGGCAGGGCCTCGATCCAGCAGGGCCGGTCGAGTTCCACGTACTGGAGGAAGTCGGCCTGTATCGATGTCGGGAGGAAGGTGCGGCCGGGAGAGGCCGCCTGAGCTGCCTGCCGGGCGGCCTCCAGCAGGAGGATGCCCGGTACGTGGTCGTTGGCGTGGCTGAACAGGGTCGGATGGCCGGTGTCGAGCCGCAGCGCCCAGGTGCCGGGGGCCGCCGCGGGCGCGAGGACGACGTCCCGCTCGGAGGTCCTGCCCACCGTGCGCGGTGCGACGGCGGGCAGGAGGGGTATGCGCGCGTCGGGCGTCGCGCTGTGGTGACCGCGTACCCGCTGGTAGGCCCTGGCCGAGGTGCAGCTGATCCGCCCGCCGCCGGAGGCCAGCACGGTGCCGCGGCGGTGCAGGAGGAGTTCCAGCTGCATGGAGCCGAGGCTCCGGCCGCGGCGCTGTATCCGGGAGCAGGACACGTCCACCGTGATGTCCCAGGGGTCCTCGCCCAGAACGAGGCGCCCGGCCTCGGAGAAGTACCGCAGTTCCCACATCACGAAGGCGTCTCCGAGGGGTACGCCGAACTCGGCGTGTGCGATCAGCATGGTGGTCTGCCGCATGGTCTCCGCGATCAGCAGGGGGTCCTGGTGGCGGCCCGCGACCGGGGCGAAGAAGCGGTGGGACCGCGGCCAGTGGGCCGAGACCGAGAACTGGGAGTCGGTCAGCCGCGTCAGTCCGGTGGGGAACACGTCCTGCGCGTCGGGCCGGTGGACCAGCTGTCTCAGGTGCTCCGGTGAGCTCCCTCTTCGCACCGGTTGCTCCATTCCGGCGGCGGTGGCGGAGCCGGGGGCTCCGCAGGACGTCTCGGCGTGTCCGGTGTTCCCCTCGGCTCCGACATCCTCGACCGACACCGAAGCGCTGCGTGAGGTGATCTGAACCATGAAGTTCCCCCAGGAGGATCCGAGTCATAGAGCCGAGCCGCCCCGCAGTAAGATACTGACAGCCCGGTTTTACTTTCCAGCCAACCCCATGTGGCACCGACCCCGCCACCACTAGAGAGAAGCTGATGGCACAACAGGCGCGCGCGATCCAGACCCGCCGGTCGATCCTGGTGGCGGCCGCCGAGGTGTTCGACGAGCGCGGCTACAGCAGCGCCACCATCAGCGAGATCCTGGCGCGGGCGGGGGTGACCAAGGGCGCGCTGTACTTCCACTTCGCCTCGAAGGAGGATCTCGCGCTCGGGGTGATGGACATACAGCTGCACAGCGACCCGTTGCCTCCTCAGCTGACCAAGCTCCAGGAACTGGTGGACCAGGGGATGATTCTCTCCTACCGCCTGCGCCACGAGCCGCTGGTACGGGCCAGCGTCGGCCTGGCCATGGACCAGGCCGTGGAGGGCCTCGACCGTGGCACACCGTTCCGCGCCTGGATAGACCGGCTGGAGCACCTGCTGCGGGCCGCGAAGGGCCAGGGTGAGCTGCTGCCGCACGTCGACCCGGGCGAGACCGCGGAGATGCTGGCCGGATCCTTCTCGGGGATCCAGGTGATGTCCCAGGTCCTCTCCAACCGCGAGGACCTCGGCCGGCGCATCTCGGTCCTGCTCCACTACGTCCTGCCGAGCATCTCGACGCCGGCCGTTCTGGCCACTCTGGATATGGCCGAAGATCGCGGTGAGCGTCTGCTCCGCTCCCTCGAAACCGTACCCAGCCAGGTCGGCAGCCCCAACTGACCCTCTGAACCGATCGCTTGGCGGCCGAAAGCAGACCGCCTGGTCGGGAATGAGCCGCACGACCTGCCGGTGCGGCCGAATCCGCGGCTGTTCGCGCGGCCCGTACGGTCGGTGACACGAAGTCAGTTACGTGACAGGAGTAGCCGATGTCCGTCCACCGCGTCGTTCCGAACATCCCCGTCCGCGCGGGCTCGGGCCCCGACGGCGAGGTCGGTGCCATGCGGGCGAATGCCGCGTTCTACGGGCTGCTGGGGTTCGAGGAGGTCATGAACCAGGGCTGGATCATGACCCTCGCCTCCCCCTCTCAACCCACCGCCCAGGTCAGCGTGATGACCGCCGACGAGACGGCACCGGTCACCCCGGACATGAGCGTGGAGGTGACGGACGTGGACGCGGTGCACGCGGCGCTGGTGCACGCCGGCGCGGAGATCGTGTACGGCCCGCGGGACGAGGAATGGGGCGTGCGCCGCTTCTTCGTACGCGACCCGAACGGCCGCGTCGTCAATGTCCTGAGCCATGCCGCGAGCGGTCACTGACCCCGTCGACCTGGAGGCCGGACTCGACACGGTGTTGTCGACGCCGCGGGAACGCCTCGGCCGGAAGCTCGGACAGCTCCACCCGGACGGGTGCATGCCGACGACCGTGCGCCGGCCGGCCGAGGGGGATCTCGGGGCGCCGCACTGGCTGAACCCCGGGCGCGGCGGCGGCCGGACCCCCGTACCGGCCACCGCCGTGCCCTGCTCCGTACGCACGGAGTGTCGTGCACATCCCATGATGGTGCGGCGCGGCGGTCCCGGGCCGCGATGCGACGAGGACGCAAACTCCCTCCGGGCCAGGCAGGGTTCACGTATCCGAGGCCCTCCGGCAGCGGGTCGTGAACACACGGGGATTCACCGGCGTACGAGGGGGCGCTCTGCGAGAATCCTGGCCATGACAGCGACCGAAACGGATCAGGTGCTCAAGCGGTTCGTCACCGAGGTGCGGCATTCCGTGCCCACGGTGGCTGTCTGGGCGCACGGCTCGCTCGCGCTCGGTGACTTCCAGGAGGGGCGGAGCGATCTCGACCTCATCGCCGTGGTCGAGAGCCCGCCGGACGCGGCCCGGAGGGGGCGGCTGGCGGAGATTCACCAGCGGCTGCTGGACGAGGAGCCGGCCGCGGCCCAGCTGCACTGCTCGTACATGCCCAGGGAATCGCTCGCCGAGGCCGAGGCGGACCACGTCACCTGGGCACACGCCACGGTCCTGGAGCGCCCGGTCACACCGGTCACCCGCCGGGAACTGCTCGACGGAGGACTCGTCCTGCACGGCCCGCCGCCCGCAGAACTGCTCCCGCCGCTCCTCCCGGGCCAGCTGGAGGACTACATCCGGCGCAACCTGAAGGAGTACTGGCTCCCGGCCACCGGCAGACCTGACCTCTGGCTCCAGGACATCTGGGTGGACCTCGGCCCGCTGGTCCTGGCCCGCTCCGCGGTCACGCTGCGCGACGGGCGGATGATCACGAAGGGCGAGGCCCTGACGGAACTGCTGGGCCTCGGCGCGCCCGAGGACCTGGTCCACGACATCCGCGAGCGCCGGTACGCGGTTCCCGTGCCGATCAGCGACGCGGAGCGCGTCCGGCGGGGGAAACGGGCACGCGCTTTCGTACGGGACGGCATCCGGAGCCTGCTCGCGACGGACGAAGGGGCCCCGTAGGACCTTGTCCGGGCCTGTACGGCCCCCGTCCGGGGGTCCGGTCAGGACGCGCTGCGCTTCTGCGCGGCGGTCTCCCCGGCCGCGGCCTTCTTCGCGTGGGACTTCTTCGTCGCGGCCCCCTTCGCCCGGGTCTCCTTGGCCGTGGACCTCTTGGCCGTGGCGCGCTTGGCCGTGGCCCTCTTCGCCGGGGTCTTCTCGCGCGACCGCATCGTGTGCACGGTCGCGTCGCCGTCGTCCTTGCCGCGGCTCTCCTTCGCGGCCTCGACGGAGGCGTTCAGGGCCGCCATCAGGTCCATGACCTTTCCGGATTCCTTCTCCGCGCCCTCGGCCGGCCCGGGAGCCTCCTTGCCCTCGGACTTCGCCTCGATGAGCTCCTCCAGGGCCTCGCGATAGTGGTCCCGGAAGCCGGAGATGTCGTCGGCGGCCATGGTCTCGGTGAGCTGGACCGCCTGCTCGATCTCCTTGTCGTCCAGCTCCACCTCCTTCGGAGCGAGGGACTCGGGGCTGCGGATCTCGTCGGGCCAGTGCATGACGTGCAGCACGATCGCCTCGTCGCGCACGTGGAGCGTGCCGAGGCGCTCGCGGCCGTGCCAGGCGAATTTGGCGACGGCCACCCTGTCGGAGCGCTCCAGGGCCCGCCGGAGCAGGAGGTACGGCTTCGCGGCGACCTGGCCGTCGCCCGCGAGGTAGTACGAGTCGGCGATCCGGACCGGGTCGATGGTGTCCGCGCCGACGAACGCGACGATCTCGATCGCCTTGGCGGTCGGCAGCGGCATCTGGTCGAGTTCCTCGTCCGTGATCGGGACGGTCTCGCCCTTCGCGACTTCGTACCCCTTGCCGATCTCGTCCTGCGACAGCGTCTTGCCGTCAAGGTCGCAGACCTTCCGGGTCCGTACCCGGCCCATGTCTGACAGGTGCATCTGATGGAAATGGATCGCGTGGTCCTCGGTCGCGCTGATGACCTTGATCGGGATCGTGACCAGCCCGAAGCTGATCGCGCCGGTCCACAGGGGCCGCGGCATACGTACCTCCAGGCCCCCCTGGCGGGTGCGTTCCTCAAGGTCGTCGAGGACATGTCGTGGACAACAGTGTCCATCGGTCTGCCGAGTCCAGCGACTCGCACGGGCGGGCGGGCCCCACGGGTGGCGCCAGGGGTCCTACGACGGATCGGGCAGGGGGCGGTCGTCGATGACGTTCTTCATAACAAGGGTGGAGGTCAGCCGCTGGACCCCCGGCAGTCGGGCGAGCCGCTGGTCGTACAGCTGCTGGAAAGCGGCCAGGTCGGCAGTGGCGAGGCGCAGGAGGGAGTCGGGTTCGCCAAGGAGGCGCTGGGCCCGCAGGACGTGCGGAGTGGCGGCGACCGCCTCCTCGAAGGCGGTGACGGTGTCGGGGGTCTCCCCGCGCGGGGTGGCGAAGACGAGGGCTTCGAAGTTCAGGCCGATGGCGGCAGGGCCGACGACGGCCCGGTAGCCGCGGATCGCCGACCTTGAAGGAGAGCGCGTACGTGGCAGACCAGACCCAGCGGGAGCAGGCGAGCCCTGCGATCCGCGAGCGCGTCCAGGACAGTCTCGACCGCCAGGGCCTCATGGCCCACCTCGGCGCCCGCCTCACACAATCGGCCCCGGCCGCGTCCACATCCTGCTCCCGGCCCGGCCCGAAGTGACTCAGCAGCACGGTTACGTCCACGCCGGCGCCACCAGCGCCACCAGCGCCATCGCGGTCGGCACCGTCCTCAAGTCAGGCCGCACCCTGACCGTGTGCCAGCTGGAGGTGTACGGCGTCCGGAAGGACGGCGGACGCAAGCTCGTCGCCAACGGCCAGCAGACCCTGATCCGCGCGAACAGGCCCACCGAATGAGCCCCCGCACGGCCGCGCCGTCCCTGCCGGCCTGGGCCACGTGGTGGCAGCGCCCGTTCCGGTGACCGCGCGGGTGCCCCGGGGCAGGGACAGTCGCGGTACATCTCCCGAGACCGTAGAGGGGGGTGGTCAGCCCGAGGTCACGCAGCGAGGAAGCGCGCGATGTCGCGGACCTCGGCGTCGAAAGCCTCCACGTTCAGGGCCTTCGCGCCCGGGGCCTTCGAGTCCGATTCCATGGCCTTCGCGCCGGCGTCGTCCGTAGCGGCGGCGAACAGGTCCAGGGCGACGCCACGGGTCCGGTCGCGGCGCCACACTCCGCGGACCAGTCCGTCCACCACCGCGGTGGGGCTGATCTGGCCGCCGCCCGGCCAGACCGTACGGGCGTGCTCGGGTTCGACGGACAGCCGGCGGTCGGTGAATCCCAGCAGGTAGTTGTCGTAGGCCGGCAGCAACCGGACATCGCCGGTCGGCTCCGGACCGGCGGGTGCGCCGGCCGACAGCGCGTAGCCGTCCTGGCCGTCGACGCGGCACGGTTCGGTCGCACCGGCCGCGAGCAGTTTCTTCCACACCGGGCGGACGGCGGGCAGCCCGAGCCCCGACCAGGTGGCGAAGTCGGCCACCGTCGCCGGCCCGTGCGCCGCCAGGTATCTGCTCAGCAGCTCCGCGACCGCGTCGGCCCCCGAGGGGCCGGCCGAGTCGGGCAGCCAGTCCTTCGCGAGCACGTAGGTGGCGGAGCCGTCCTCCCGGACCGGGCCGAAACAAGCGGTCCCGAGCAGCGCGGACCGGCGGACGAGGTGGAACGGGACCTGCCCGGTGGCCCGGAGGCCCGCTTCGTTCATCCGTGCCGCGAGCTCGTCGCGGGTCAGGGGGCCGTCCGCGAGGGCCTCGGTGATCACCCGCTCCCCGAGGGCCAGTTCGGCCGGCCCGAGCTCCAGCTCGCGGTACCGGCGCTCGCTGCGGCGCAGCAGTTGCGGAGCGAGCAGTTCGCGGAGCCAGACCGCGTCACGGGCCGGGACCAGGTACAGCGTGCCCCGCATGAACCAGCTCCGCACCACGGTGCGCGCGGCGCCGAGCGCGTGGTGCACGTCCGCCTCGGTCAGCCCGGTGCCGCGCGCCCTGACGCCGAGCGCCGCCGCCCTCGCGTCCTGTGCCTGCACGGCGAGGCACCGCTCCAGCACCTCGGGGACCGATGCCGCGCGCCGGTCGCCCGCCACGCCCTGCGACCACGCGCGCAGCAGTCTTGCCTCGGACGGACCGAGTTCACGCACGTCCCTTCCCTCCCCCTGCGTCATGGCTGCTGACGGTTCCGAACCGTAGCCGGTCGCCGTCCCGGACACACGGTGCGGGTGCCCTCAGCGAGTTGGGGCTCTGCGAGGGGGACCTGAGCAGACGGGTTCCCCTCGGCCGAAGGAGTTCGCAGACCTGTATCCACCGCCGCCGTGGGCCTTCCTGATCCATATCCCGGTCGCCCTGACCGTCGTCTTCGCCACCTCGATGACCGCGCTGGGCATCCGTGCCAGACGAGAAGGCAGCGTCAGCGGGGCTTCCGCCCCGGCCGGTGGAAACGGCCACACGGCTGATGACCACTTCCGCCCGCGTGTACACCACACGTCGCGGACCGGGGGCGTTCTATCGTTCTCCGGTGCGCTCTGTCCCCTGGTGGGTCCTGTTCTCCTCGGTGTGCGCTCCGATCCTTCTCGTCGGGGGCTGGTCGGTCGCGGCGGAACTTCAGGGACCCGGATACGACCCGGATTCGACGACGATCAGCATCCTCGCCGCCGACGGCGCCGCCGGCTACTGGGTGATGACATCGGCCCTGCTGGCCCTCGGCATGTGCCATATGGTCACCGCCTGCGGGCTGCGCCCGGCCGCGCCCTTCGGACGGGTGGCGCTGGCGGGCGGCGGGGTGTCGGCGATACTGCTCGCGCTGTTCCCGGCGCCGCCCAGCGGCGGCTCGTTCGCGCACGGTGCCGTGGTGGTCGTGGGATTCGCGCTGCTGGCGATGTGGCCGGTCCTTGCCGTGCGACGCGGCGCCCCCGCCCTGCGACTGCCGACGGAACGAGCGACCGCGTCGCTCCGGCGGGCGTCCGCGCCCCTCGGCGGGACCATGCCGTGGGGCCTACGGCCCATGCCGTCCGCCGGAGCCACCGTGGTGATGTGGCTCGCGGGAGCGTGGTTCCTGCTCGCGCTCCTGGCGTTCGGCTCGGCCGGGGCCGCCGAACGCGTCGTCACGTTCGCGCAGTCGTTCTGGCCTCTCGTCGTGGTCGTCTCATGCGCCCGGTGGGCGGGCGAAGACGGACAGCCGACCTGATCACCGCTCGGAACGGCCCTTCGGGTCGGGAGCGGCGTCGGCGGCCGGCCCGGTCACGCCTCGCCGGCGTGGCAGGGAGCAGTCGGAGAGAACCTCTCCAAGACAGAACCGCTGGTAGCGGCAGACGAGTCGGGCTGTACGCCGGGTTCTGTCGCCCGGTCGCCTCGCGGCGGCCGGGGAGACGGCCATCCATCTAGGACCGGCATTGCTGCCGGTCTCGTGCGGTCTACCCGCGAACTCGGGCGGGCAGCCCTCGGACGTTCGCGCAGGGCCCTCTTGCGACGGCCCCTCTTGACCTTGCTCCGGGTGGGGTTTACCTAGCCGCCTGAGTCGCCTCAGGCGCTGGTGGTCTCTTACACCACCGTTTCACCCTTACCGAGGACCGAAGTCCAAGGCGGTCTGTTTTCTGTGGCACTGTCCCGCGGGTCACCCCGGGTGGCCGTTAGCCATCACCCTGCCCTGTGGAGCCCGGACGTTCCTCGGGAGGGTCCGAAGATCCTCACGCGGCCGTCCGCCCGGCTCGTCTGCCGTGGCGCCCATGCTACCTGCCCGATGGTGACCCGGAATCGCGCGGAGGCGTCAGGCGCGGAGTGCGCCGAAGGCCGCGATCCCGGCCTCCCAGGCCGCCGGCACATCGGAGCCCGCGGGGAAGCGGCCGTTCAGCTCCATCGTCACCATGCCGTGGGCGAAGGCCCAGGCCGCGCGTGCCCGGTCCTCGTCACCGGCGAGGGCGCGCAGGAGCGGGGCCACGGCGCGTTCCTCCAGGTCCGGCGGGAGGAGGCGGCCGGTGGTGAGGCGGTAGAGGTGGGGGTGGGCGAGGGCGTGGGTCCGGTAAGCGGTGGCCAGGGCCGGGAAGGAGCCCGGGTCGGCGGTCTCGGCCGCTTCGAGGGCCCCGGCCGTCTCCCGCAGCATCGCGCCGACCAGGGCGTTCACCACCGACGACTTGTCCGGGAAGTGTTTGTAGAGCGACGGCGCCGTGATGCCCACGCGTGCCGCGAGGCGGCGCATGGTGAGCGCCTCCGGGCCCTCCTGCTCCAGGAGCGTGCGCGCGGCGGTGACGATCTGGCGGCAGCGGTCGGTGGCGGGCGGGGCCGCGAGGTCAGTCACGCCGGTCCTTCCTTCGTACGAGGCACGGGGGCACGGGCACCGGGCCGAAGGCGCGATCGTACGAGATACCGGCGGAACGCGCGGACAGACAGACGGGCAGGACGCGCGGACGAGCAGCGGCGCCGGACGGCCGGGTGGCTTGACCTTGCCGCAGCGTCAGGGTTTCTACTGGCGCCATGCGCATCGGAGAGATCGCCGCGCTCGTCGGGGTCACCCCCCGGACCGTTCGGCACTACCACCACATCGGCCTGCTGGCCGAGCCCGCGCGCCGGGCCAACGGCTACCGCGCCTACGGCGTGCGCGACGCCGTGCTGCTGGCGCGCGTCCGGCGGCTCACCGAGCTGGGGCTCGGCCTGGACGAGGTGCGCGAGGTCCTCGCCGGTGACGCCGGGCTCGACCTCGGTGACGTACTGCGTGAGCTGGACGCCGATCTGGCCCGGCAGGAGCGGGAGATCCGGGAGCGGCGGAAGCGGCTGGCCGGTCTGATGGACGGGCCGCTGGACGGTACGGAGTCCGTGTCGCCCGCGCTGGCCGAGCTGCTGGCCGCGGCGCCGGCAACCGGCTCCCCGGCCGCCGCCAAGGACCGTGAGCACCTGTTGCTGCTGGACACGATCAGCGGCGGCAGCGAGATCTACGCCGCGCTGCGGCCGCTGGCGGGCGATCCGGCCGTGCTCGCCCTGTACGAACAACTGGACGCGCTCGCGACGGCGCCCCCCGACGACCCCCGGATCGGACCGCTGGCCGACCGGATGGCCGCCCTCGCGCCCGACGAGGTGCTGGACGCGATTCCGGCGGACGGACCGGCGATGACCGGCTTCGGGGAGGCTCTGCTCGCGGACTACACGCCCGCGCAGGCCGAGGTGGTGCGCCGCGTGATGGTCGCGCTGACCGTACGGAGCAGGAGCAGGAGCGAGGGCAGGGACGGGAAGAAGAAGGGGAAGGGGGCGCGGTGAGTGGGGTGCGAGGGGCACGGCTGGTGGTCGCGGGGGTACTACCCGCCGAACTGACGCTGGCGGTCTGCCTGTTGGCCGGGGTACGGATACCGGCCGCCGTGCTGATCGGCGCCGAGGGGGCCGTCCTGGCCGCCCTGGTCCTGGAGGCCGTGGTGCTGGGGCGGCTCTGGCGCGCGGGCCGGCGGGCGGGCGCGGGGCGGCGGGCGGCGATGGGTGCGGCGCTGCGTACCGTCGTACCGGAGAAGGTGCGCCGGCTCGTCGGGCACGAGGCGCGCGCCCTGCACAGCCTGGGGCTGTGGGTGCTCCGGCGGCGGCACGCGGTGCCGGAGGGGGCGCTCGCCGCCCCGTACACCGGGCCGCAGACCGCGATGATGTACGGGCTGCTCTTCGTCTCCGTGGTGGAGACGGTGATGTTCGCGCTGCTGATCCCCTGGCCGGTCGTGCACAGGATTCTACTCGTGGTGGATGTGTACGGGGTGCTGCTGGTGCTCGCGCTGCACGCCTCGTGCGTGGTCCGGCCGCACGTGGCGGGCGCGGACGGCTCGCTGCGGATTCGGTACGGGGCGCTGTTCGACCTGCGGGTGCCGGCCGCCGCGATCAGCAGGGTCCGGGTCGAACGGCGTTACCCCGAGGGAAAGTTGGTTCAGCTGCACGCGGACGGGGTGCTGGATCTCGCCGTGGGCGGCCAGACGACGGTGACCGTGGAGCTGACCGCACCGCTCGGCTTCGTGCGGCCGCTCGGCGGACGCGGCGAGGCGCACACCGTCCGCTTCCACGCCGATGACCCGCGGTCCGTCGTCGCCGCGCTCACGCCGGTGCGAACAGCACCTTCGCCGAGCCCGGATCCGCCTGTGTGAGCCGTACCCGCAGGCGTTCCCCGAGCGGGAGCCTCGTGGTGCCGCCCTCGATCCGGCCGACGATCGCCGGGTCGTCGATGTGGACGGTGCCGGTGATCGGCTCCTGCTCCTTCACGTCCACCACGTACCCGGTACTCCCGGTCATGTGGAGGTGGCGGCGGGGCATGGACCGAGCGTATGGCGGGGCGGGGCGGGCGGCATCCCGGGTGGCGGGGATCGGGGGTGTGACTCCCCCGTACGCTGGCGTGAGGGGTTTTCACGGTCCCGGACGACACCGCCGGGGGCTGTGGACCGGTCCGCAACGCCTGTCGCCCCCTTTCCGTACGTACGAAGGAGAACCGCCGTGCTCGTGCTGTTGCCGCCCTCCGAGGGAAAGGCCGCCTCGGGGCGGGGAGCACCTCTGAAGCCCGAGTCGCTGTCGCTGCCGGGCCTGGCCGCGGCGCGGGCCGCCGTGCTGGACGCTCTCGTGGAGCTGTCCGCGGCGGACGAGGAGAAGGCCCGTGTGGTGCTGGGGCTGAGCGAGGGCCTGCGCGGCGAGATCGCGAAGAACGTCGAGCTGCGGACGGCGGGCACCCGCCCGGCCGGGGAGCTGTACACCGGGGTGCTGTACGACGCCCTGGATCTGGCCTCCCTGGACACCGCCGCCCGTCGCCGGGCCGGGAAGTCGCTGCTGGTGTTCTCCGGGCTGTGGGGCGCGGTGCGGGTGGGCGACCGGATTCCTCCGTACCGCTGCTCGATGGGGGTGCGGCTGCCGGGTCTCGGGGCGCTCGGGGCGTTCTGGCGCACGCCGATGGCGGAGGTCATGCCGGAGGCGGCCGGGGACGGCCTGGTGCTGGATCTGCGGTCGTCCGCGTACGCGGCGGCGTGGAAGCCGAAGGACGCGGTCGCGGAGCGCACGGCGAGCGTGCGGGTGCTGCACTCCCAGCTGGTGGACGGGGTGGAGAAGCGGTCGGTGGTCAGTCACTTCAACAAGGCGACGAAGGGCCGGATGGTCCGCGATCTGCTGATGTCGGGTGCCGCGCCGAAGGGGCCCGCGGAGCTGGTGGGCGTCCTGCGGGATCTCGGGTACGCGGTGGAGGCCCAGGCGCCCGCGCGGGCCGGGCGGGCGTGGGAGCTCGATGTCGTGGTGACGGAGATCCACTGACCCCGGACCCGGTCTGCGTTGCAGCATACGCAACGCTCGTTGCGCGGAATGCTGTCTTCGCGGCAGGATGAGGTCATGACCTCCTCCGTGCTGGACCTTGCCCCCGTCGTGCCCGTCGTCGTCCTGGAGGACGCCGCCGACGCGGTGCCGCTCGCCCGTGCCCTGGTCGCGGGCGGTCTCCCGGCGATCGAGGTGACCCTGCGGACCGCCGCGGCCCTGGACGCGATCAAGGCCATCGCGGCGGAGGTGCCGGACGCGGTGGTCGGCGCCGGCACGGTGATCTCCCCCCGGAACGTCTCCGACACCGTGGCCGCCGGGGCGCGATTCCTGGTCAGCCCCGGCTGGACGGACGCCCTCCTGGACGCGATGAAGGCGTCGGGGGTGCCGTTCCTGCCGGGTGTCTCCACGACGTCCGAGGTGGTCGCGCTGCTGGAGCGCGGGGTCACCGAGATGAAGTTCTTCCCGGCAGAGGCGGCGGGCGGCACGGCCTATCTGAAGGCGCTCTCCGCCCCGCTCCCCCAGGCCCGGTTCTGCCCGACCGGCGGCATCTCGCTCGCCTCGGCTCCCTCGTACCTGGCCCTGCCGAACGTCGGCTGTGTGGGCGGCAGCTGGATGGTGCCCGCCGACGCGGTGGCGGCCGGGGACTGGGCCCGGGTGGAGCGGCTGGCGGCCGAGGCCGCGGCGCTGCGCGGCTGATCCCCGGTTCCCCCGGCTACCGTGCGGCCCGAATACCGTGCCGCCCGGCCGGTCGCGGCGAAATCCTTCAGTTCGTGTGCATGCTCCCCGGCAACCGGGGCACGAGACCTTCAGGGACGTGACCCGGACTCCGGGTGACCCGGGTTCCGGCAGGTATCCCCCGCCTCGCCGGAACCGCCGGCGCCCCATCGGCCTCCCCCCGGCCGATGGGGCGCTGTGCTGTCCGGGGCCGGTGCGCCCGGGGTGACTACCGCAGGTGGGACGTGTCGTTCAGGAGCCGCACGGAGGCGTTGCCGTCCGCGTAGTAGGCCACGGTCGACAGGGACGCCGCCGAGAGCTCCATCCGGAACAGCGACTCCGGCGGTGCGCCCAGCGCGAGGCGGACCAGGGTCTTGATGGGCGTGACGTGCGTGACCACGAGCACCGTGCGGCCCGCGTGGCGGGTGATGAGGCGGTCGCGGGCGGCCGAGACGCGGCGGGCGACCTCGGCGAAGCTCTCGCCGCCACCGGTGGGCGCCGCCTTCGCGGAGGCGAGCCAGGCGTCCATGTCCGCGCGGTGGCGCTCCCTGACCTCGCCGAACGTCAGCCCCTCCCAGGCACCGAAGTCCGTCTCGCGCAGGCCGTCCTCGATCCGGACCTCCAGGCCCAGCCGGGCCGCCACCGCGCCGGCCGTCTCGCGGCAGCGGCGCAGCGGGGAGCTGACGATCTCCTGCACCGTGCCGCGGGCGGCGAAGGCCTCGGCGGCGCACTCGGCCTGGCGGCGGCCGGTGGCGGAGAGCTCGGGGTCGGTGCCGCCGCTGCCGGAGAACCGCTTCTCCGGGGTGAGGGCGGTCTCGCCGTGCCGCAGCAGGAGGAAGGTGGCGGGCGCGCCCAGGTCGGGGGCGGCGGCCCAGCCGACCTGCGGGGTACCGGCGGCGGGCCGGTTCAGCGCGGCCCTGGCCCGCGCGGCGCCGGCCGCCGCGTCACCCGGCGGGCCGGAGACGGGCGGCAGGGCGTCGGCCACCGAGGACCTGGGGGTGTCGAGGGCGGCCGTCGAGGCCGACGGCTCCCACTGCCTGCCCCGCTTGCCCGCGTCCATCGCCTCGTTCGCGAGCCGGTCCGCGTGCTTGTTCCTCTCGCGCGGGATCCACTCGTAGGTGACGTCGGAAGCCGGGAGGATGCGGGCGGCCTCGGCGGCGAGGGGCTTCATGTCCGGGTGCTTGATCTTCCAGCGGCCCGACATCTGCTCCACGACCAGCTTGGAGTCCATCCGGACGTGCACCCGCGGCCCGCCGTCGGCCGAGGCGTCCGGCACGAGTGCCTTCGCGGCCCGCAGACCGGCGATGAGGCCCTTGTACTCGGCGACGTTGTTCGTCGCGACGCCGATGTACTCGGCCGCCTCGGCCAGCGTCTCCCCCGTCACCGGGTCGATGACGACCGCGCCGTACCCGGCGGGCCCCGGGTTGCCCCGGGAGCCGCCGTCGGCCTCGATGACGAACTGGCGCGGCGGGGTCACTACAGACCCGAGTCCGCGGTGCGGACCAGGATGCGGTGGCAGTTCTCGCAGCGCAGGACCGTGTCGCGGGACGCGGCCTTCACGTCGTTGACCTCGGTGATGTTGAGCTCCAGCCGGCAGCCCTCGCAGCGGCGCTGGTAGAGGCGGGCGGCGCCGACCCCGCCCTGCTGGGCGCTGAGCTTGTCGTACAGCTTGAGCAGGTCGGCGGGGACGGAACCGGCGACGACCTCGCGCTCCTTGGTGAGCGTCGCGGTCTCCTCGTCGATCCCGTTCGTCGCGGCGTCGCGGCGGGCGGTCGCGTCGTCGACCTTGGCCTGGACGGCGGCGACCCGGTCGGTCAGCTCGGCGACCCGCTCCTGCGCGGACTCCCGGCGCTCCATGACCTCGAGGACGACGTCCTCCAGGTCGCCCTGGCGCTTGGCCAGCGAGACGATCTCCCGCTGCAGGCTCTCCAGGTCCTTGGGCGAGGTGACACTGCCGGAGTCCATGCGCTGCTGGTCGCGGGCGGCGCGCTGGCGCACCTGGTCCACGTCCTGCTCGGCCTTGATCTGCTCGCGGGCGGTGTCGCTCTCCTCGGTCGTGGAGGCGACGAGGAGGTCGCGGAGCTGGGCGAGGTCGGTCGTGAGCGAGTCGATCTCGGCGTGCTCGGGAAGGGTGTTGCGCTTGTGCGCGAGCTGGGCGAGGCGCTGGTCGAGGGCCTGGACGTCGAGGAGTCGGATCTGGTCGGCGGGCGCGGCGTTCAGTTGGGGGCTCCAGAAGAGTGGTGGGTGGTCCAGGGGTCGGTGACCTGCTTCGAGACATGGACCCGCAGGTCCCATCCGTGGCGGTCGGAAATCGCGTCGAGCTGTGCGGCGGCCTGTTCGCACCACGGCCATTCGGTGGCCCAGTGTGCGGCATCGACCAGGCCGAGCGACGAGTGCTGGACGGCCTCTGAGGCCGGATGGTGGCGCAGGTCCGCGGTGAGGAAGGCGTCCACCCCCGCGGCGCGCACGGCGTCGAAGAGGCTGTCACCGGATCCGCCGCTCACCGCGACGGTGCGCACGAGGGTGTCCGGGTCGCCGGCCAGCCGGATGCCCTGCGCGGTGGCGGGCAGCCGGGCGGCGGCTCGGGCGGCGAATTCGCCGAGGGTCTGCGGGTGGTCGAGCGTGCAGATCCGGCCGAGGCCCCGGCGGCCAGAGGGGTCCGTCGGGTCCGGTACGAGGGGCCGCTCGACGCGCAGGTCGAGGGCGCCGGCGAGGGCGTCGGAGACGCCGGGATCCGCGGAGTCGGCGTTGGTGTGGGCCACGTGCAGCGCGACGTCGTGCTTGATGAGCGTGTGCACGACGCGGCCCTTGAAGGTGCCGGCCGCGACCGTCGTCGTACCGCGCAGATAGAGCGGGTGGTGGGTGACGATCAGCTGGGCGCCGAGCTTCAGCGCCTCGTCGACGACGTCCTGGACGGGATCGACGGCGAAGAGCACCCGGTCGACCTCGGCGTCCGGGTCACCGCAGACGGTGCCGACCGCGTCCCATCCTTCGGCCCGCTCGGGCGGCCAGAGGGCGTCGAGCTCGGCGATGACTTCAGACAGACGGGGCACGGAGGAAAGGCTACCTGTCCTCCGTGCCCCGCGGTCCATGGCCGCCGCCCCCGTACGGGCGGGGCGGCGGCCAGTCATGAATCGTTACTTCACGAGGTCGGCGCGGAGGTCGTCGAGGACCAGGTTCGCGGCCGTGACGCCGAGTCCGAGGTACCAGGTCTCGTCGGAGACGTTCTTGGCGCGCCCTTCCTTGACCGCCGTGAGGTTCTTCCACAGCGGGTTGGACTGGGCGGTGTCGCGCTTGGTGGCCTTCACGTCGCCGTACACACCGGTGAAGATCCAGTCGGCGTCCGCCTCGTCGATCTTCTCCGGGCTGATCTCCGCGGCCAGCTCGTCGATCTGCTGGTTCTTGGGCCGCGGCAGGCCGGCGTCGTCGAGGATGGTGCCGATGAAGGAGGCCTTGGCGTAGAGGCGGATCTTGTCCGGCAGGTAGCGGACCATGGAGATGGTCGGCTTCTTCGGGCCGATGTCCTCGCCCAGCTTCTCCGCGTTCGCCTCGTAGGTGCCCAGCTCCGACTTGGCCTTGGCGGTCTTGTCCAGCGCCGCGGCGTTGAGGAGGTAGTTCTCCTTCCAGGTGAAGCCCGGACGGATGGAGAACACGGTCGGCGCGATCTTGGACAGCTCGTCGTACTTGTCGGCCGCGCGCAGCTGGCTGCCGAGGATCAGGTCGGGCTTGAGGCCCGCGATCGCCTCGAGGTTGAGGTTGTTGATCGTGCCGACGTTCTTCGGGTCGCCGGCGTCCTTCTCGAGGTACGAGGGAATGGCCGCGTCGCCCTCGGAGGGGGCGTAGCCGACCGGCTTCACACCGAGGGACACGACGTTGTCGAACTCACCGACGTCGAGCACGACGACGCGCTTCGGGGCGGCCTTGAGCTCGGTCTTGCCCATGGCGTGGGTGAGCGTGCGGGGGAACTGGCCCGCCGGGGCGTCGGTGCCGTACTCCGCCGTCTTCTTCGCCGCGTCGCCGAAGTCCTTGCCGCCCGTCGCGACCGCGGCCTTCTTCTCGCCACCGGCCTCGGGCTTGCCCGAGCCGCCCGACGCGCCGTCGTCGCTTCCGCAGGCGGAGAGGGACAGGGCGGCGACTACGGCCAGGCCGACTGCGGCGGTGCCGCGGCGTCGAAGGGACATCACTTGCTCCAGTTGTGGATCACACAGGCAACACTTAGGAGTGCCTAACCTTAGCCACGCGTTTATCGCGAAGCACAACCACCCCCTCCCTCTCAGGTGAATACGGGCATCGCCACCCATATGTGTGAAGTGGGGGGTCTCGTGTTGTTCGGCAGCAAGTGCGAAAACTAGCTTCGGTGGCCGGAGGTGACGAGTCGATGACTGCCTGTGCCATCGAGGACGGGACCGCGGCGGCGGTCGAAGCGGGCGAGACGGGGGAGCCGGGGTCCGAGAACCCGGAAGGGGCCGCGGAGCCCCCGGATCCGGCGACGGACGCGACGGAGGACGCCGGGGCGGGCGCAGCGGAACCGCCTGTTCCGCCTGTGCCGGCGCCGGGCCCCGCTGAAACGGTCCTGCCGACCGCTCCGCCCGCGTTCACGATCACGGCGAACGGCGCCTACGCGGCGCGGCTCACGGCCGCCCGCGGCGAGGCGTACGGAACCGGCGAGGCGGGCACCGCCGGCGCCCCCGACACGGCCTGGTTCCCGGAGCGCTGGACGCTGGACGGGCCGGAGCCGTACGCCGTGCCGCTCCCGCTCAACCAGCCGGAGGAGGCCGATTCGCAGGTGCTGCCGCTCGCCGACGGCCGGGTGCTCATCCGGCGCCGGGTCGCGGACCGGCACGCCCTCTCGCTGCTCTACCCGACCGGACCCGGCACCGGTGAGCTGCCGCTGGGCGCGGTCGAGTGCGCGGAGCTGACCCTGCTGCCGCCCTCGCCGGACGGCGTCAGCGCGTACGCCCTGGCGGCGGGTGAGCACTCCACCGGGCTCTGGCTGGTGGCGGGCGGCCCGTCCGGGCCCGAGCGGATCGCGGAACTGCCGGGGCGCTGCTCCGGCGGGGTCTGGCTGGACCGGGCCGGGCGGCTGCTGGCACTGGACCGGGAGCCGGCGCAGGGCGGTCCGGTGAAGGCGGTCGCGGTGGACCTGGGGCGGGGCGGCGAGATGACCCCGCTGCTCCAGATCGCGCCGGACAGCGACGACCGGCTGCTGCTCGCCGACCCGGACAGCGGTCTCCTGCTGATCCGCTCGGATGCGCCGGGGCACGACCGGCTCGGCTGGGGGGTGCTGGGCAGCTGTCTGCCGGTGCGGTTCCCGGAGTGTCTGCGGCTCCCGGATGCCGCGGTGACGCCGTTCGCCGTGCAGCCGGGACAGATGCTGATGCCGGAGGACTGCGCGGTCGCCCTGCGGATCGACGGGGCGGCGGGCAGCTGGGTGGGGGTGTGGCGCCCCTCGGGCCGCCGGCTGCACCAGCTCCCGGTGCCCGAGGGCTGGCTGGCGGGCAGCGGTGTCTGGTCCCACGAGGGCGTACTCGGACTTCCGTACGCGAACGGGGAGACGGCCTGCGCGGTGGCGTTCCTGGCGGTACCGGACGACGGGGAGCCGGCCGCGGGACGGTGCCCGGCCGGATATCCGCAAAGCGGTATGCAACCGTCCGCGGCCGTCGCGCCTCCTTCTGTGTGCAGACCGGTTCCCTTGGGGCAGGCTCCTCTCGTGGGGCGTACCGCTCCTCGTTAGACCCGCCGGTCTAAAGTTGGACCGGGGCTCACGTACGCGGGCACCGCGGTCGCCGACGGTGACCGCTGCTCGGGTGACGGTGGCGTGATGGCCTCGGAGACAAGCACGTAAGCGATCACAACGGGGTGACTTCCCACATGTCTGAAGCCCGAACCGACACGACCCAGACGTATCCGCCGGGGGCGGACGCGGACCGGGCCGAAGCCGGCGGCGCCGGAAAGCACCGAGGGGGTGTGGCGCCGGACGACTCGGCAGCACAACCGCTGGGCCGCCACCGCCGCACCCCCGAAGGGGGCAGCAGGGCCGCCTGACCGCTCAGGACGGCAAACGAGGGAAACGAGCGAGGGAGTGCCCCCGCGGCCGGTCGGCCGCGGGGGCGCTCCTGTGTGCGGTGCGCGGCGGTGGTCAGCCCCGTTTCAGGCCGAGCACCTCCGCCGCCGCGAACGTCTCGTTCGGCGGGCGGTCCGCGTAGTACGGGGAGATCAGCTCGTCCAGCTCGTCGAAGGAGAACGTCTCCTTCGCCGCGTCGAACTTCGCCGCCACCTTGGGACGTTCGACGATCGCGACCATCCCGCCGTGCACGACGAGCAGCTGCCCGTTGATCTTGGCGGCCGCCGGGGAGGCCAGATAGCCGACGAGCGGCGAGACGTGCTCGGGTGCGAGCGCGTCGAGCCGCCCGTCCTGCGGTTCCTCGAAACCCGCGAAGACGTCCTCGGTCATCCGGGTCCGGGCGCGCGGGCAGATGACGTTGGCGGTGACGCCGTACTTGGCCAGGGCCAGCGCGGTGGAAGTGGTCAGCCCGACGATGCCGCCCTTGGCCGCCGCGTAGTTGGGCTGGCCCGCCGAACCGGCCAGGAACGCCTCCGACGAGGTGTTGACGATCCGGCCGTAGACCGGACCGCCGGACGCCTTGGACCGGGACCGCCAGTGCGCCGCGGCGAAGTGCGTGGTGTTGAAGTGGCCCTTGAGGTGCACCCGTATGACCGAGTCCCACTCGTCCTCGGTCATCGAGAAGATCATCCGGTCGCGCAGGATGCCCGCGTTGTTGACCAGGACGTCGAGCTGTCCGTACGTCTCGACGGCCAGTTCCACCAGGGCGCGGGCCTGCTCGTGGTCGGACACGTCGCCGAGGTGCGCGACCGCCCGGCCACCGGCCGCCCGGATCTCCCGCGCGACCTGCTCGGCGGGGGCGGCGGACGCCTCGCCCGAGCCGTCGCGGCCCGGCTGCCCGTAGTCGTTGACGACGACGGCCGCGCCGAGCCGCGCCAGTTCCAGCGCTTCGGCGCGTCCGAGGCCGCGGCCGGCGCCGGTGACGATCGCGGACAGTCCGTCCAGGGGTAGTGACATCGGATCTCGGGGTCCTCTCGGGAGGGGGCGGGGCGGTGGTTCAGAGTTCGATGCAGGTACGCAGCGACTCGCCGGTCCGCATCTGGTCGAGGGCGTCGTTGATGCCGTCGAGCCGTACCCGGTGGGTGATCATCGATTCGAGGTCGATGCGGCCGGCCCGCCAGAGCGCGATGGCCCGCTCGTACGACCGGAGCACGTCCCCTCCTCCGTACATGGAGGGCAGGATCCGCTTCTCGTCGAAGAACAGCTCGAACATGTTGACCTGGAAGTTGTCGTCCATGGCGCCCGCGCCGACGATGCAGAGGGTGCCGCCGCGCCGGGTGTTCTCGTACGCCGTGCGGGCCGTGACCGACTTGCCGACGACCTCGAAGACGTAGTCGAAGCCCTCGCCCGCGGTGATCCGCTGCTTGGCGTCGGCGAACTCGTCGGGCGAGACGGCCTCGGTCGCGCCGAACCGCAGCGCGGCCTCGCGGCGGGAGGCCACCGGGTCCACGGCGACGATCTGGGCGGCGCCCTGCACCCTGGCGCCCTGGATGGTGGAGATGCCGACGCCGCCGCAGCCGATCACGGCGACCGAGGAACCGGCCTCCACCTTCGCCGTGTTGATGGCCGCGCCGAGGCCGGTGGTGACCCCGCAGCCGATCAGCGCGGCGATCTCGAACGGCACGTCGTCGGGGATCGGCACCGCGCAGCCCGCGCCGACGACGACCTCCTCGGTGAAGGTGCCGGTGCCGGCGAAGCCGAAGACGTCCCCGCCGGGGCGCTTGAAGTTGGGGGTGCCCGCGTTCATGAACCCGGCCAGGCAGAGCTGGGTCTGGCCGCGCTTGCAGGCGGGACACGCGCCGCACGCGGGCAGCCAGCAGACCAGCACCCGGTCCCCCGCGCTCAGCCCGGTGACCCCGTCGCCGACGTCGATGACCTCACCGGCGCCCTCGTGGCCGGGGATGAACGGGGCGGGCTGCGGCAGCACCCCGCTCATCGCGGAGACGTCGGAGTGGCAGAGCCCGGTGGCCCGGATGCGGAGCCTGACCTTGCCGGGGCCGAAGCCCACCGCCTCGACGTCGTCGAGGACTTCGAGCTTGTCCTGGCCTATCTCGTGCAGTACGGCTGCGCGCATGGTGCGGCTCCCCTCGGGGTCGGTACGTGCGGTACGTGCGGTGCGTGCTTCAGGAGTGTTCGACGAGCGTGTCGGCGAGGACCGGTGCGTCGTCGCGTTCTACGGCGGTCACCACCACCTGGACCCGGCCGTCACCGGCCCACATCCGGATGCGGAGGGTCTCGCCGGGGAAGACGATCCCGGCGAACCGGGTGCGGTAGGAGGCGATGCGGGACACATCGCCGTCCAGCAGGGTGTCGGCCACCGCCTTGAGCGTCATCCCGTACGTGCAGAGCCCGTGCAGGATCGGCCGGTCGAAGCCGGCCAGCTTGGCGAACTCCGGGTCGGCGTGCAGCGGGTTCCAGTCCCCGGAGAGCCGGTAGAGCAACGCCTGTTCCGGCCGGACCGGCCGCTCCACCACCCGGTCGGGGGCGCGGTCGGGCAGGGCGAGCCGTTCCGACGGGCCGCGCTCGCCGCCGAAACCGCCCTCGCCGCGCACGAAGATCTGGGCGTCGTTGGTCCACAGCGGGCCGTCGTCGTCGGAGGCCTCGGTACGCAGCACGAGGACCGCCGCCTTGCCCTTGTCGTACACCGCGGCGACCTTCGAGCTCTGAACGGCGTTGCCCCGTACGGGAATCGGCCGGAGCAGACGTACGGACTGGCCGCCGTGCAGCACGGCGGCGAGGTCCACGTCGACGCCGGGCGCCGCGAGGCCGCCGCCCATCGCGAGGCCGGCGCCCGCGACGGTGGCGAAGCTCGGCAGGACGTGGAGCCGGGACTCCAGGGTGTAGCGGAGCTCGTCCGGGTCGGTGGCGTCGTCGGGCCGGCCGGGGGCCGTCCCCGCGCCGAGGCCCAGGTGGTAGAGCTGGATGTCCTTGTGGTCCCAGCTGATCGAGGTCGAGCGGGGTTCGGCGGCAACCGCCTCTGCGGCATCAATGGGCATGGGAGGGCTGCTCCTTGATGGTGGGAAGACCTCGGCGCGGCCGTCCGCACCGTCGGCCGCACCGAGGTCGTGCGGGACCGGAAGCCGCGTCCGTTCTAGAACGCGTTCTAGCCGGTGGCCCTATGTATAACGCAGCGCCCAGCAGTTGTGAAGTCTCCTGACGTTGTGTCAGATTCCGTTGGGGATCACGATCCGGCCACCCGGTTCCCGTCCGCCCGCACGATGACATTTGTCAGCGCGGAGTCCGTACATGTGCCTCTGCCGGGGCCCGGCCCCGGCTCCGTAGCGTCATGGACATGAAGCAGACAACGGGGAACGGGGCCGCGGTGGTCTTCACCGGGGCGGTGAAGACCTTCGGCAGGGCCGAGCAGAGCGTGCGGGCCGTGGACGGGATCGGGCTGACCGTCGAACGGGGGGAGACGGTCGCTCTGCTCGGCCGCAACGGCGCGGGGAAGTCCACCGCCATCAGCCTGCTGCTCGGCCTGAACGAGCCGGACTCCGGCAGTGTGCGGGTACTGGACCGCTCCCCCGGACAGGCCGTCAGGGCGGGTCTGGTCGGCGCGATGCTCCAGGACGGGCGGCCCATCCAGCGGGTGACCGTCCGCGAGCTGACCGCCTTCGTCGCCTCCACCTACCCGCACCCGATGCCGATCACCGAGGCGCTGGAACTGGCGGGCGTCGCGGAGTACGCGAACCGGCGGATCGACAAGCTCTCCGGCGGCCAGATCCAGCGGGTCCGGTTCGCCGTCGCCCTGGCCGGAAATCCGGAACTGATCGTGCTGGACGAGCCGACCGCGGCCCTGGACGTGGAGGGACGCCGCGGCTTCTGGGAGTCGATGCGGGCCTACGCCCGGCGCGGCAACACGGTGATCTTCTCCACCCACTACCTGGAGGAGGCCGACGAGAACGCCGACCGGATCGTCGTCATCGACCGGGGCCGGATCGTCGCGGACGGCAGCGGTGAAGCCATCAAGGGCGCCGCCGGCCACCACCTGGTCTCCTTCGACCTGGCGGGCCGGCCCACCGGGGGCCTTGAGCTGCTGCCCGGCGTCGCCACCGTCGAGGTGACCGGGGACCGCGCACTGCTGCACACGGACGACTCGGACGCCACCGTCGTGGAGCTCGCCCGCCTCGGCCTGATCCGGGGCCTGAAGGTCTCCCCCGCCACGCTGGAGACCGCCTTCCTCTCCCTCACCTCCACGTCCGCCGCTCCGGAGAGCCGGACCGGCCGCAAGGAGACCGTCTGATGTTCCAGTACATCGTGCTCGAAATCCGCCGGACCCTGCGCGACGGCTTCTTCCTGATCTTCGGCACCGGGATGCCGGTGATGATGTACCTCCTCTTCACCAACATCGGCGGTGGTGACGGCGTCGACGGCTGGAAGACCACCGCGATGGTCGGCATGGCCGCGTACGGGGCGCTGGGCTCCGCGATGTCGATCGGTACGGGGGTCGCCTCCGACAAGTCGCTGGGCTGGCTCCAGCAGTTGCGGGTCACTCCGCTCTCCCCGGCGCAGGCGGTCGTGGGCCGCGCGGTCAGCGGTTCGGTGACGGTGCTCCCGACGATCCTCACCGTGCTGCTGGCCGGCGGGCTGCTCAACGGGGTACGGCTGGGCGCCTGGCAGTGGGCCGCGCTCGTCCTGCTCCTCTGGATCGGCGCCCTGCCCTTCACCCTGCTCGGAATCGGCAACGGCTACCGGCTGACCCCGCAGGGCACCGGCGTGGTCAACGTCGCGTGCCTGATGGGCTTCGCGATCGTCGGCGGGCTGTGGTTCCCGCTGGAACTGCTCCCCGCCTGGCTGCGCTCCCTCGGCGGGTTCACCCCCGCCAACCGGTTCGCGGAACTGGGCTGGGCGGCCACCGACGGCCACGCGCCCGGCGCCACGACCGTCGGCGTACTCGCCGCGTGGCTGCTGCTGTTCGGCACGTACGCCGTGGTCTCGTACCGTCGGTCCGCGAGGACCGTGTGACGGGAGTGAACATGTGCGGGAGCGGATCACAGGCGCGCGAGGTACGGCGCAGGCGGCGTGCGGAGCGACGGCAGTGGCGCAGGGAGCACCGGCGTCCGGGACCTCCCGGACCCTACGTCCTGCTCCCCTGGCTGTTGCTGGGCCTGGGCGCCTTCTCCAATCTGTTCCAGGGCGACACCCCCAATCCCTGGATCGGCGGCATCGGCCTGTTCGCCTTCAACTCCCTCTACATCTCCGTGGTGGTCAGGGGCTTCAACAAGCGGGCGCGCGAAAGCCCGTTGACGTACGTGCTGCTGGCCGCGCTGGCCGCCGTCACGCTGGGGCTCGCGGGCGGGTACGGCGGCAGCTGGCTCCTGTTCTTCCCGCTGCTCTCGCTGGCCTGCGGGACCGTCCTGCGCAGACACTGGCTGGCGGTCTGTCTGCTCGTGCTCGCCGTGGTCGCCTGCCTCGTCTCGGTGTGGCACGAGGACAGCGCGTCGACGCCGTGGACGCTGGCCTACGGCACGTTCATCTCCGGTGCGGTGACGGCCGCGCTGCTCACCCTGTCGGAGACGGTGATGGAGCTGCGCTCCACCCGCCAGGAGCTGGCCCGCGCCGCCGTCGAGCGGGAGCGGCTGCGCTTCTCGCGCGATCTGCACGATCTGCTGGGCCACACGATCTCCGTGATCGTCGTCAAGTCGGAGGCCGCGCGCAGGCTCGCGCAGCGCGACATCGACCAGGCGATCCAGCAGGTCGCCGACATCGAGTCGGTCGGCCGACAGGCGCTCACCGAGATCCGGGAGGCGGTCACCGGCTACCGCGAGGGGAGCCTCGCCACCGAGCTCGACCGGGCCAGGTCCGCGCTGACCGCCGCCGGCGTCGAACCGACGGTCCGCCGCTCGGGCCCGCCGCTCGCACCGCAGACGGAGGCGCTGCTCGGCTGGGTGGCCCGGGAGGCCGTCACGAACGTCCTGCGCCACTCCACCGCCACCGCCTGCACGTTCGTGATCGACGGCACCGCGGACCGGGTCCGGCTCACGGTCACCGACGACGGCACCGGCCCGACCGCCGAGGCAACGGCCGCCCCGGCCACCGGCGGCACGGGCCTGAAGGGCCTCACCGAACGCCTGGCGGCGGCGGGCGGCTCCCTGGAGGCGGGCCCGGGGCCGGGCGGCGGCTTCGTGGTGACGGCGGAACTCCCGGCGGACGCGCCGGGCGAGGCCGATTCCGCTCCCGCCCCGGCGCCGGCCCCGGGCGCACAGGGCTGAGGGCCGGGCCCGGAACGGAGGCACGAACCGGAACCGGACTCCAGGCACCGAGGACTACGGCCTACGGCCGATGCCGGTCCCGGCGTAGCACCTGCGAGGGACCCGGACCCGCCTCGCGTAGCTCCTGCGCGGCCCCCGGGGTCGTCCGCGCAGGTGACGACCCCGATCACCGCCGCCGCTTAGCGTGCTGCAGGTAGTCGGAGCCCTCCGACGGCTGTCAGGGGTTCCGGTCGCCTCCCCCGTCACGCCGAGCCGGAGCTTCGCCATGCCTAAAACAACAATCGCGGCCGGTCCCGCGGCCCTCAGCCTCTTACTCGGGCTGTGGGGGATCACCCGCGAGAACAGCATGTGGCGTGACGAAGCGGCGACGTGGCAGGTGGCCCACAGGAGCATCCCCGAGATCTGGCACCTGCTGGACACGGCCGAGGTCGTCCACGGCCTCTACTACCTCTTCGCGCACGGCGTCTTCGCCGTCTTCGGGGACAGCCTCCTCGCCCTGCGGCTGCCCTCCGTCCTCGCGATGGCCGGCGCCGCCGCCCTGATCACCCTCCTGGGCGCCCGGCTGGCCGACCCGTGCACGGGACTGGCCGCGGGCCTGGCCTTCTCCTTGATCCCCGCGGTCCAGCAGTACGCGCAGGAGGGGCGTTCGTACGCCCTGGTCACAGCCTGTGCGGCACTGGCCTGCCTGCTGCTCGTGGAGGCGATCGACGCGACCGGCAGGCGTGGCGCGGGGCTCTGGGCGGCGTACGGCACGGTGGTGCTGCTGGCCGCCCTGCTCAACTGGTTCTCGCTGCTCCTGCTGTTCGCACACGCCGTGACGCTGGCCCTGTCCCGTCCGCCCCGCGCGACCGTACTGCGCTGGGCAGCCGCCTCGTCCGCCGCCGTGATCGGCACGCTCCCCCTCATCCTGGCGAGCAGGACCCAGACGGGGCAGGTCGCCTGGATCCCGCCGGTCCGCCCGAGCACACTGCTCGGCCTCCTGCTGACCCTTCTCGCGGGCGGCCTCTGCGCCTGGCTCGCCCGGCCGGGAAGGGACCTCCGCACGCCCCGCCGCACCCGGGTCCCGCTCACGGCGATGGCCGCGCCCCTGCTCGCCGTTCCCCAACTCCTGCTGCTGGCGGCCTCGCTGGCCCACCCCGTCTACCTCGCCCGCTACGTCCTGTTCAGCTACCTCGGGCTCGCCCTGCTCATCGGCGCGGCGTGCCGCGCACTCACGCTCCGTCTGCGCACACCACCACGCCGGCTGATCGTCGCGGTCATGGCCCTCGCCTTTCTCGGGCTGCTTCCCGTCCAGCTGTCACTGCGCGATCCGGCCGGCCGGATCGACGACGTGCTCGCCACGGCCGAAGACGTCGCCGCGGTCCACGAGGCGGGGGACGCGGTGCTGTACATCCCCGCGGCGCGCCGTGACACCGCCCTCGTCTCGCCCGCCGCGTTCACCGGAATCAGGGATCTGGCACTGGTCCGGGACGCGCTGGAATCCGGCACCATGAACGGAGTGGAGGGCACCCCTGCGCAGATAGCGGAGGCCATGCCGACCGTGGGCCGCATCCTGGTCGTCAGCGACGACGGTGCGCCGTCCGCCGGTACGGAACGCGACCGGACCAAATGGCGTGTCCTCAAGGAGCACTTCGTCCGCTGCTCAGAGGTCAGCGAGCACGGCCGCCGGGTCACGGTGTACCGGGCGCGGCCGGCACGGGGCCGGTGACGGCTGAGCGGTCGTTTAGCGACCGTCGATGTGTGCCGGGTCCCTCGCTTGTCCAACCGTCGATCCGAAAGCTGCTGACTGGTTACTTGTTATCTGATTCGCCGCTCGCCAACGCCACCCTACGGTGGCGTCAGTCTTGTCCGCATGGAGACAAGGGCGCCAAGGGTGTGTCGCCTTATGCGACCGCCTCGTCCGGGTACTCGCTCCGATGGTGCTGCGGCCACTAGTAACGACAGGCCGTTGCAAGGGTTCGGTGCAGTGATCGTCCCAGGTCGGGGACGACAGCGGCGAGAAGCACCATCCTCGGCCCGGTGTACTGACACCCCATGGACTCTCTAGAGTTGCAGCCTGGGCCATATCGAGGGAGGGCAGAGGATGGACGCGGAAATGACCCTATTAGCGGGTACAGCCGGAACGACGATCGCGACGCTGCTGGCAACCGACGCGTGGGCCGGCATGCGAAACGGGGTAATCGCGCTGTGGCGACGCGCCCGGCCGGACCACGAGGAGTACGTCGCTGCCCAGCTCGACGCGTCCCGCCAGGACCTCCTAGATGCGCAAGCTGACGGTGACGAAGGGACCGAGCGTGAAGTCGCGGCAGAGTGGCAAGGCCGCATCCGCCGTCTCCTCGTCACCCACCCCGAGCTGACGGCGGAACTACGCTCCCTGCTGGCTGAACTCGCGCCTCATACACACACCACCGCGTCCGTCACCCAACGCGCAACCGCTTCTGGCAGCTCACGCGTGTACCAGGCCGGCCACGACCTGAACGTCGACAAGCGGTGACCGGCCGCAACGACGGCCAGGCCACCGACCAGGGGCGCGTCTACCAGGCAGCAGGCGACCAGCACATCATCGAGCACCACCATCACGGCGCCGCCTGGACCGGCCCGGACTCGGTGCGGCGTCCGCCCATCGGCCGGGCACCGGCCATCCTCAGGGATCGCCACGAACTCGTCGGGCGCCTGAAGGAGGCGACGACCGAGGACACTGGAAACACCGTGTTTGTCCTACACGGCCTGGGAGGCTGCGGCAAGACGGCTGTGGCGTGTGCACTCTTCGAACACACCACACGGGAACGCCGACGCCTGGGCCTGTGGGTCAACGCTTCGGATCAGGCATCCCTGCGGGCCGGGATGCTCGCGGTGGCCGCCGACCGAGGTGCCAGGGAAGGCGAGTTGCTGGCCGCACGTAACGGCCTGCGCGCGGCTGCGGACTTGGTCTGGGACTATCTCGACCGGTCCGACCTGCCATGGTTGCTGGTGTTGGACAACGCCGACGACCCCGCGGTGCTGCGCGACGGTGGGTGGCTGCGCACCAGCCCGCGCGGAACCGTCCTCGTGACCACACGGCAGGCAGCCGGCCACTGGTGGCCCGCCGCCGAGTTGCTACATGTAGGTGTCCTGCCGCGTGACGAGGCGGCCCAGGTTCTGCGCGATCTGGCACCCGGAACGGGTTCCGCCGACGACGCGGCCGCCATTGCCGACCGCCTCGGCCGCCTGCCACTCGCTCTGACCCTGGCCGGCGGGTTCCTGGCCCACCAGGTGATCGCCCCCTGGACGATGGAGGAGTACGGGCGTCGTCTGCAGGAGCGTCAGGATCCCATCGAACTGATCGACCAAGGCGCCACCGACGCGAGCAACGATTCACGTCACCTGGTGAGCGGAACGTGGCAGCTCTCGCTGAACTCCCTGGTCGGGCAGAACCTGCCCGAGGCTGTCACCCTGCTCCGCCTACTGGCCTGCTGGTCGAGCGACCCGCTGCCCCTGTCGCTGCTGGCCGACGTCCGGCTCGATCTGCCGCTGTCTGCAGACCGGGTGGAACTGGCGCTTCGGGGACTGCTCGACCACTCGCTCACCGAACTCGTTCCCGGCGACATCCGCTGCCTGCGCACGCACGGGGTGCTTCTCGACAGCGTCGCGCGCGTCACCCCGGCCGGTGAACGCGACCGAATCGCTGCAGCGGCGGCCGGACTTCTGTTGCGTTGCCTACCCGCGTCACCGGAACGGGGTTTACGCGACGGCCGACTCACGGTTCTCGCACCACATGTCCTGGCGTTGCTTCGCCGCGTGATCACCTGGCCCGAGATCGCGGTCGGCACCGTCGAGATTGCGGCCACCTGCGCGCTGCTCCTGGTGACGGCCCAGCATCGTTCCGGCGACTACGCCTCTGCGCTGGCCGCAGCCGAACAGGCCACGGATCTCGTGCGCCGACGACTGGGCGGTGATCACCTCCTGGTACTGCGCCTGCGGCAGCGGATCGGGAAGGCGACCGATCGTCTGGGACACCTTGAGGAGGCGGCGAATATCCACCGCAGTCTGCTCGACGACCTCGAACGGGTCTGCGGTCCCGAGGCACCGGCTACCCTGACCACCTGCCTCCACCTGTCCCGTCCGCTGACGTGGCTCGACCGGCCTGCGGAAGCAGTGCAGTTGATGCATCGGGCTGCGGCCGGGCGAGCCGCCATGCTGGGCCCGTGGCACCCGCTGACGCTGGAGGCGAGGGCGTGCCTGCTCGAACTGCCCCCCGGGCCAAATCTGGAGCGCGAGGCACCGGTAGGACCAGCCCTGGTCGCCGACTGCCTCCGTGAGCTCGGCGCAGACCATCCGATCACTTTGTCGGCCGAACTCAACTGCGCGGGAGCGCTGTTCAACATCGGACACCACGCCGAAGCGCTGCCGTTGGCCCGCCGTGCGCTGGCAGCGCACGAACACCGCTTCGGAACCGACTACCCCATCACGCTAGCGGCACGAAGCCTGCTCAGCAGTGTCCTGCACGCCGTGGGCGAGTACCGGGAGGCAGTCGAACAGGCGACGGTCGTCAGGGAATGGCGCGAGCGAGTACTCGGTCCGGAGCACCCGTGGACGACGGTGATCAGAGACAAGCTCACACGGTACCGCCGTGCCCTGACTCAGGTAACGCCGCCCGGCCCGACCTGATAGGCGGCGGTTCGGTATCCGTTCAGGATGCAGAATCCGCCACGGGCACGGACTCCGTGATCCACACGGGTCCGTCCCCGCACATCATCTTGATTCCGTCCGCCGGCTGCAACGACGTGCGTATGACCCGCAGCCTGCGGTCAGCCACCGTGGCAACCGGGCCAGATTTTCCCGAACTGCCGAACCTGATGGCACGCACCTGGTTGTGGACCGCTTCCCTGGCGGTGCCCCAGTCGATCCACGAGAACTCGGGTTCCATCCATCCCGCGTACGTGGCGGACTCCTCGTCCTGCGGCGTACCGGGGAAACCTGTTACGGCCTGTGAGAGCGCGAGAGGCAGAAGCCGCTCGATATATCGGTCGACTTCTCCCCACAACACCCCGGGGACAACATCGTCACGCAAAGCGATCCCGGACTCCTGAGCCAGGATCCCACCGGAGTCGAATTCACTCTCCATCCAGTGAATGCTGACACCGATTTCCCGATCACCGTTCCTGATCGCCCAATTGATCGGAATAGGACCTCGATATTTCGGCAGCATAGACGTGTGCACATTGATCGCGCCCAGATTCGCAGACTGAATGATCGCCGATGACAACTTCCACGGGAAGCCGTAGCAGACGATGAGATCGGCTTGATACCCCTCGACGATGTGCGGCAGCGCGTTCTTCCGGCCCGGGATCAGCAGATCCATCCCGCCCGGCAGCGCATCGACGATCCCGCGCACGACATCGCCGGCACCGCTGCGCGTTGGCCCGCTCGGGCGCAGTGATCGCGCATGCAGATAGGCGACGGGCAGGTGTCCGGCCTGCTCGCAAACTCTGTGCAGGAGGGCGAACCCTTCCGCAGAGTATGAAATCAGGACGATGCGCACATATAGCCTTTAAGTCGTGATTGACATTCGACTGAAACTCTCATGCTCTAAACCCGAAAGCTCCGCCACATTCCGAGCACAACACCTCAGACCTTCTCATCGGTCACGTTCGGCGGAGGCAACCGGGCGACGTGACCGCTGAAGAAATCGTCCAACGGCTCACCAAACCGATGCATCTCCTGGATCGCCTGCCGACACTCGGAGATGTCACGCGGATCGTCGAAGCGGATGCCGCCGGCGAGTTTCCCTTCGTCGTCATAGAGCACCTCATACATCACCGAGGAACCAAGGACGACGATCTCAGAAAGTGAACCTTGTCCTTCGTATAAGCGGATTCCATCCCCGGCAAGTACTTTCGTGTCCTCCCCGTACTGGGCCTTAAGGTGCAGCAGATGGAGTTCCCACTGGAGGTACGGAGAGATGGGCTCCTCTACGCAACGAACACGGTGGAGGGCGAATCCGCATCCGGCGATTCGCCGGAAGTACTTCTCGTAATGACCCCGCTGTCCCTCGATCAGCTTCAGGGATTCGTCCCAGTGCCCCCGACGGAACGCTTCCCAGCTTTCCACCCCGGGCTCCCGGAATTCCTGTTGCCGTTCGAGCTTCCAGAACCCCTCGGGGCCGGAACGCCAGAAATAGCGGTCGAAGTCCTCCATGTAGGCGTCCAGCCCGAGACGCCGACCAGGGCTGTCGGCCCGTGGGCTACGCATCAGGGATGTCCGCCTTAGCCGCAACGGCTGTCCTGCGCGGGATGACAACGATCCGCTCGTCCGGGGCGACGACAAGTCCCGGAGGAAGGCGGGTCAGGTAGGAGTCGGTGAGGTCACGGCCCACGACGGCGATGTCACCGTTCTCCAGTTCCCAGATGTCCGGGCATCCCTGTTCACCGCCCGTGGTCCCGAGTTCTGCGGGAGTTTTCCCCAGGCGGCGCGCCAGCGGCGAAGAGGCATCAGCTTCCCAGCCCCGAGTCATCAAGAGCCCTCCATTCCATCCCTGCGAGGGTAACCGAGATCACACCTGGCACAAGATCGGATAGCGACTTCCAGCCACCGAGGGGAGGCAGTCCGGGCCGCGCGGCAGCAAGGGTGGCTCCGAGGGCACCCACTTTGTGCAGGTCATCAGGAACAGGTCCCCACCGGCGGCAGCGGGCGAACCGTCAACCCGGCCTTGAAATAAGCCCTGTTGGGTGGACTCGCGTCGCAGCGCAGCGCCGCCCCACCGTGCGGGGCACGATGGGGCGGCGCTGAATCGTTGCTCAGATGGTGCCGAAGTCTCCGGCCTTGACGCCCGCCACGAACGAGGAGAACGCGTCGGCACGAAGACCCAGAGTGGGGCCGCTCAGATCCTTGGAGTCGCGGACGGGGACGACGCCCGTAACGGACGCGTGCGCCGGCGCCCACTCGACGCAGGAACCGCCGTTGTTGCTGTAGGAGGACTTGAGCCAGCGGGGGGATTCGGTCGTCACGGGGTACCCCTTCTCATCTTCTGGATCATGGCCACGGAGGTCGCTTGGGACAGCGCTCCGACCTGTAAACGATGGCAGGGCTGTCAACAGAGCCGCAAGACGCAGATATCGCGCTCCCACGCGTCCCACTGAGCGGACTCGGCGTAAGCGAGACAGAAAGAACCCCGCCATGCTCCCGGCTCGGGACCGTGACGGGGTTTCTACTGTTGGGACGTGCACGGAAGGGGCGGTGCACGCCTGGTGCGCAGTCAGACGGCGCCGAAATCTCCGGCCTTGACGCCCGCCACGAACGAGGAGAACGCGTCGGCACGAAGACCCAGAGTGGGGCCGCTCAGATCCTTGGAGTCGCGGACGGGGACGACGCCGCGCGAGACGGCAAGATTGGCTGCGATCTCAACGCACGCGCCGCCGTTACTGCTGTAGGAGGACTTGAACCAGCGGGGGGATTCGGTCGTCACGGGGTGCCCTTTCTTACCTTCTGGATCATGGCCACGGATGTCGCTTGGGACAGCGCTTCGGCCTGTAGTTGATGGTAGGCCGTCAACAGAGGCTGCACGAACCGCATATCCCGTTCCAGTCGGCCTTGCTGTGCGGATTCGGCATAAGCGAGCTGAGCCCGGTCCGGCAAAGTCAGCAAGTGGACGGGCAAGTCGAACGACCGCCGCTCACCAAGGTCGAACGGAGCGACTTGTACGACGGTGGACGGCAGCTCGGCGAACGCGGTGAGCCGGTCGAGCTGTTCCGCCATGACACGAGGGCCGCCCACCACCCGGCGAATACAGCTCTCGTCAAGGACCACGTACACAAGCGGTGGAGGCGTCCGCTCCAGTGATGCCTGCCTCTTCGTGAGGAGCGTCAGCCGTTCTTCCGCCTGCTGCTCCGTGATCGCTCCGCGCCGCACGGCACCCGTAGTGATCGCTGCCGCGTACTCCGGAGTCTGGAGGAGGCCCGGAACGATCCCGAGCTCGAACAGCCTGATCTCTGCGGCTCGCACCTCGTGGGTGACGAAGTCCGTGAACCCCTCCAGGAGCGAGGTGTTTTTGAGGGCACGGGTCATTCGCTCGAACTTGTCTCCGGTGCCGAGTGCTCTGTCAGCACTGCGCGCGAAGCGGTTAGTTGGTGGGCGGCGGCCAGTTTCGACAGCGGAAACATGCGACCCGGTCAGGCCCATGCGTACGGCCAGCTCGTCCTGCGTCCACCCCCGCTCGTCCCGCGCTTGCCGTAAGCGCTGGCCAAACGCCTGCGCCGGCGAAGTCTCGGGGTCCAATGCCTTCCGGTTGACCACGTGAGTTCCTAACTCATCAAGCAAAACAGCCAAGTTGAGGACACTCCAACTCTAGGCCACTCTGGACGCCCTGAGTAGCGAAACCGCTACGGAGAGGAGCGGCGATGAGTGCGCACAACGTTCCCACGGATGGACAGGAACCGGCCCACGCACCCACCCCCGGCACACTCATGGTGGACATGGCCCGCGCGAACAAGGTCGGGGAGTTCCGAGGGCTCGCCGGCCCGTACTGGTCACTGCGACCGATGTGCGGCGGGCAGGAGTGGGAGGCCGAGCCCGAGCACGTACGTCCCGCGGACCCGATAGAGCGGCTGCGCGCCCAGAACGCGCGGTGCAACGCGCGGAGTCGGGGTGAGGTGCTGTGAGCATCCCGACGCACGACCTGGACGCCGAGTTGGACCGCATCGCGTCGGACCCCGAAACCCGCGCGCTGTTCCGCGCCGAGCTGGACCGGGCGATTGCCGAACTACAGTCAGATACGGCCGAGTCGGCGGCTTTCGCGGAGGCGGCAGCCGAAGCGCTGCTCGCACTCCCGACCGGGGAGCGCGCCGCGTGAACGGCGTCCCCTACACGGCGGAGATCACCGCGACGTCCGGTGGGAGGGCCGTCTCGCTCGGCAGGGCCACCCTCCCGAACCGCCGGCTCGCGCTCCGGTGGCTGCGCCGGCAGGCGCATCGGCTCGCGGACGGGGTCGGCGCGCCCGAGCCCCAGCCGTCCGGCACGCGGGACGTCCGGCCGATCGGCTTTCGGAGCCCCGCCGTCCCGAACGGGCTACGGGCGTGGGCACACGACCCGGACCAGCAGGACCACGCGATGGCGCGGCTGGAGGCCGGGGGGCCCGATGTGCTCACCGTGCTCGATCCGGCCGCCGGCCTGTTGGTGACGCTCGCCGGGTGGCCCGTCCGGTCTCGCCGTGCCGTGGCCGGGTACGGCGCTCCCGAGCCCCCTCCCCGTCCGTGTGCTGCCGCGCGCCGCACGGACCGGGTCCCACGTCCCCTCAACCGGAGGCCCAACGGTGATCCACTGCAATGCGCACGCCCTTCCACCCTGGTTCGACACCGCGCAGGCGCATCAGCAGTCGGGTAGTGCGGGAGGACTGCCCCACTCGCTTGTCTGCGAACTGGCCAAGGGACATACCGACCAGCACGCCGCCCACCTGGAGGACATGGGACGCGACGCCTTCGACGTATGGGTGCGCTGGGACGGCGACCACTTCACCTACGTCTGTGCCGAGCCGTGCGAAAGGGTCGACCCTGCCCTTGCCCCTCTACAACAGCAGGCCTGCACGCTGTTCGTCGACCACGCGCCGGGGCACTCCTGGGAGTTCGAGGACTTCTTGCAGGACTGATGTTCTCGGGCGGATAGCGTCGGATCATGAGACCGCAGACCGATACCCCCACCTCATAGGAGCTGCCGGACCAGTTGGTCCGGTCACGGAAGGAAGCAGGACTCGTCATGGCGTGATCATGCGACAGAGTCCGCTCCCCTGCCACCCGCATGTCAAGCGCGCGGCCGGGCCGCATGAGATAACTTCTCAGGGCACCCGGACCACCAAGGACGCGCCCGGTCGGGCTCGTACGTGATGGGTCACGGGGCCCTGGTTTCGCCGGTCAGCCCGTCCGGGGCTTCGAAACGCCCGGATGAGGAGTCACCCTCGACTTCGAAATACTCGGCAGAGGAGCCTTCCGCGGAGCCGAGACGCCCGGATGCGGGGTCACCGCCGGCTTCGAAACGCCCGGTCGAGGGTCCTTCGGCGGATCCGGAACGCCCGGGTGAGGGGTCACCGCCGGCTTAGAAACGCTCGGCGAAGGAGACGCCCCCAGCTCCGAGGCACCTGGCAGAGGCGGCTCGGCCGGCTCCGAAATACCGGGCTGAGCACCTCTCTTCGGCTTCGGAACACTCGCTTTGGCTCCCCCGTGCTTCACCACTTCATCCGACGGGTCTCCGCTGCCACCGCCGCTCGACCCGCAGCTGGAGCCGGCGAGGGAGCAGACTTGCGCCTCGATACGACTGGCGATGCTGCCGCCGACTCCGCTCATGGTCAGGGCCAGCACGATCAGGGCGACAACAGTGATCACCCCCAGATACTCCACAGCCGTCTGTCCCCGGTCGCGCAGTAACTTCCGCCGCACCTCACCCCGTGCGGGAGCGGGTATCCCGTGCGCCAGTGCTTCGGGCTCGGTTCCGGACAAGTGAAACACCCAGCAATCACTGTAGGAGAGCGCAGTCATCCGGCATGCCGCGCTCATTCTGTTACCGCCACACGCCTGGAGCGCGCCCAACATACGTAGTACTTAATGGGTCCAGCCCCAACGGCAGTTGCCAAAGCTCCAGTTCAGGCGTTCCGCCGGTACGGCTTGTCTGATGGCGATTTCACGAACACGGTTCCCGCCGGCGGCAAAGCCATGGTCCGCCGGGTCGCCTTCGGCCTCGGTGACCCGGCGCGGTGCGTGGATGGGTGGCTGCCGTGTCACACGTCGATCTGCTCGAAGACGTGCGGGTACGACACGATGTCGTCGGGGAACTCGGCCGCCATGCGCTGGAACTCCGGGCTGCCGAACGCCCTGGCGAGCGCCTCGGTCGACTCCCGGACGGCGACGTTCATCAGAAGCCGGCTGCCCGCCGTCCCCTTGTGCATCCGCAGGGACACGAATCCCGGCTGAGCCTTCATGAACTCCGCCTGCCTGCGGAAGAGCGGCAGGAACGCCTCCGTCCTCTCCTTCGGAACGACGAAGGTGTTGGCCAGGACGACGGGCCCGGTCTCCTCCTTGAACTGCGCGAACATCGGCGTCATCGGGTCCAGGCTCCGCAACGTGGCCATCTTCGGTACCCCCTCTCGCTGTCGGTTGTCCCACGGGTGCCGAGGCCGGACACCGCCGTACTGGATCCGGCGACGCTCACGGCACTCGCTCGTCCGTAGCGGTACTGCGTCCTGGGGACCGCTCCATCGTCTCGGCGCGGGCGGGCCGTGAAGTCAGCCGCAGCTCGCGTTCCGATGGGCGGCTCCGGTCGCGCCGCGCGGAGCCGGGTCAGACCTGGGGATGACAACGGACCTTGAGAGAAGGTGAGTTGCGGCCCGCCGCCACGGGCGGAGATCACCCGCCTCACGGGCGAGGAGACGGCGCGCGGTGAGCAGGGCCCGCCGGGTCATCGACGGCCTGCCGGACGCTCCGCGCTGATCCGGCGCCTCCTCGCCTGTCGGCCGAAGGGCCTGGGACGGGCGCTCATCAGGGCACCCGGTCCCGAGGAGGAGCGCCGCCGACCACGTCCGCGCGCTTCGAGGGGATGTTATACAGGTAGCAATCAGAGGGGTATCTTGCAGCAGCTCAAGCTCGGAATCATGTCGCAGGCTCGCAAAGAGAACGAACACCGCCTGCCGATCCACCCGGCGCACTTCGAACGCATCGACGCCGACCTCCGCTCCAGCATCTATCTGCAGACCGATTACGGAGAGCACTTCGGTGTCCCGGACCAGCAGCTCGCGCCGCACGTCGCCGGTTTCCGCTCACGTGACGACCTGATCGCAGAGTGTGACGTCATCCTGCTGGCCAAACCGCTGCACCAGGATCTGGCGGAGCTGCGGGACGGGCAGGTGCTGTGGGGGTGGCCGCACTGCGTGCAGGACGAGAAGGTCACGCAGGCAGCCATCGACCGCAGGCTCACGGTCATCGCCTTCGAGGCGATGCACCACTGGACCCGGAACGGCGGATTCGGCCTGCACGTGTTCCACAAGAACAACGAGCTGGCCGGCTACTCGTCGGTGCTGCACGCCATGCAGCTCACCGGGGCGACCGGTGACTACGGGCGCCGTCGGCGTGCGGCGGTGATCGGCTTCGGCGCCACCGCCCGCGGCGCGGTGACCGCGCTCAGCGCGCTGGGCGTGCACGACGTGGACGTGCTGACCGCCCGCGGCACCACCGCCGTCAGCTCACCGATCCACTCGGCTCGGATCGTGCGCTTCGACCACGACGTGGCCGACGACACCCTGGACCCGCGGCGCAGCATCGCGCTCACCGAGGACGGCCCGGAGCCGCTGGCCGAGTTCCTCGCCGGGCACGACATCATCGTCAACTGCGTCCTCCAGGACACCGCGGCGCCGCTGATGTTCCTGATACAGGAGGATCTGCCGAAGCTCGCGCCCGGCACCCTCGTCATCGACGTCTCCTGCGACGAGGGCATGGGGTTCGCCTGGGCCCGGCCCACGACCTTCGACGAGCCGATGTTCACCGTCGGCGACAACGTCCACTACTACGCCGTGGACCACAGCCCCTCCTACCTGTGGGACGCGGCCACCTGGGAGAACAGCGAGGCGCTGATCCCGTTCCTGCGGCCGGTCCTCGAAGGGCCGGCCGGCTGGGAAGGTGACCGCACCCTCAGCCGGGCGATCGAGATCCGCGACGGCGTCGTCCAGAACCCCGCGGTTCTGGCCTTCCAGCACCGCGCCGAGCAGTACCCGCACGCGCTGCTCTGAGCCGACGCCACCTGGCCGGCGGCAGACCCACACCCCGGGTTACGCCGTCGGCCGGGCGCCCCGGGCCGGATAACGCGCCCCGGCACCCCGCCCGCCATACCCTGTCCCCCGTGAACGAGATGCCGCAGGACCACCGGCCGACGAAGTCCGTACGAGTACTGCTCGCCGAGGACCAGGGAATGATGCGGGGCGCGCTCGCCCTGCTGCTCGGTCTTGAGGCGGACATCGAGGTGGTGGCCCAAGTGGGGGCCGGGGACGAGATCGTGGCGGCGGCCGTCGCCACGCGGCCCGACGTCGCGTTGCTGGACATCGAGCTGCCGGGGCGCAGCGGTCTGGACGCGGCCGCCGATCTGCGGGACGAGGTGCCGGACTGCCGGGTGCTGATCCTCACCACGTTCGGCCGGCCCGGCTATCTGCGGCGTGCGATGGAGGCCGGGGCAGCGGGGTTCCTGGTGAAGGACGGGCCGGTCGAGGAGCTCGCGGTGGCGATCCGGCGGGTGCTGACCGGGGAGACCGTCATCGATCCCGCGCTGGCCGCCGCCGCGCTGAGCGCGGGGCCGAGTCCGCTGACCGCCCGGGAGCGCGACGCGCTGATGGCGTCGGTGGACGGGGCGACGGTCGCGGACATCGCGGTGAAGCTGCACCTGTCGGAGTCGACGGTGCGCAACTATCTGTCGTCCGCGATCGGCAAGACCTCCACCCGTAACCGGATGGAGGCGGTCCGGGCCGCGCGGCAGCAGGGGTGGCTCTGAGGGCGGTGCAGGGGAGGCGGCCTCAGCGCCGCACCGACCGGTGGCGCGGCAGCCAGAGGATCATCAGCAGCAGGCCGCCCAGCAGCACCGAGCCCGACGTGCGGAAGGCCAGGGCGTAGCCGGCCGTGAGGTCCGCGGGGCCCGTCCCGCCGGCCGTGCGGGCCGCGGCGACGGTGGAGAGCACGGCCAGGCCGAGTGCGCCGCCCATCGTGCGGGAGGTGTTGACGAGTCCGGAGACGAGGCCGGACTCGCCGGGGGCCGCGCCCGAGGTGGCCAGGGAGGCGAGCGGGGTGGCCGCGAGGCCGGTGCCGGCCATCATCAGTACGCCGGGCAGGCAGATCGCGGTGAGGAAGGAGCCGTCGGCGGTCATCGTGGACTGCCAGCCGAAGCCCGCGGCGGCGACCACCGTGCCGACGAGCGCCAGGTTCTTCGCTCCGACGCGGGCCATCAGCCGCGGGGCGCACTTGGAGCCGACGACGACGGCGACCGAGGTGGGCATCAGGGCGAGTCCGGCCTCCAGCGCGGTGTAGCCCAGCACGTTCTGCGCGTACACGGTCATGAAGTACCACATGGAGAACGTCGCCGAGCCGATCACGAGCATCGCCACGTTCGCCGAGGCGACCGCCCGCGCGCCGAGCACCCTCAGGGGCATCAGCGGCTTCTTCGTGCGGGACTCCACCAGGACGAACAGGGCGAGCAGTGCCGGTCCGGCCAGCAGCGGGACGAGGGTGGCGGACGCGGTCCAGCCCGACTCCTCGGTCTGCACGATGCCGTAGGCGATGGAGGCGAGGCCCGCCGTGACGAGCAGTGCGCCCGGGAGGTCGATACGGCTGCGCTCGCCCGTCCGGCCCTCGGCGAGCCAGATCGCGGCGCCGGTCAGGACGAGGATGCCGACCGGCACGTTGATCAGCAGGACCCACCGCCAGGAGAGCGTGTCGGTGAGCACCCCGCCGATGAGTCCGCCGGTCGCGCCGCCGCCCGCGCCGACCGCCATCCAGGTGCCTATGGCCTTCGTCCTGGCGGGTCCTTCGGGGACGGCCGCGGTGAGCAGGGTGAGGGTCGCGGGGGCGAGCACGGCGGCGCCGAGCCCCTGTGCGGCGCGGGCGGCGAGCAGCTGCCAGCCCTCCTGGGCGAGGCCGCCGGCCAGGGAGGCGGCGGTGAACAGGCCGAGGCCGACCAGGAACATCCGCTTGCGGCCGTAGATGTCGGCGGCCCGCCCGCCGAGCAGCATGAATCCGGCGAACGCGATCGAGTAGGCGTTGAGCACCCATTGGAGTCCGGCGGTGCTCAGCCCCAGGTCGGTGCGCATGGACGGGAGGGCCACGTTGACGACGGACACGTCGAGGACGACGAGGAACTGGCCGACGCAGGCGGCGAACACCACCGCCCACGTGCGGGTACGGGTCCGGGGGGTACGGCGTGTGGGCGTCGAGACGTCAACCATGGCGTCATACTCGCAGCCGCCCGGCACCCCGTACATCGGTTTCCGGACCGTACCGGCCCCGGTCCGGGGGTGTGGGACCGGCGCCCCACCGGGCCCCGCGGACCCTCGCGTCCTCAGCGGCGCAGAAGTGTCACCACGGCCGCGCCGCCGAGCCCGATGTTGTGGGCGAGTCCGGTGCGGGCGCCGGGCACCTGGCGGGCGCCGGCCTCGTCCCTGAGCTGCCAGGTGAGTTCGGCGGCCTGGGCGATTCCGGTGGCGCCGAGCGGGTGCCCCTTGGAGATCAGGCCGCCCGACGGGTTGACCACCCAGCGGCCGCCGTGGGTGGTGGCGCCGGACTCGACGAGCGCCCCGGACTCGCCCTCGCCGCACAGCCCGAGCGCCTCGTAGGTGAGGAGTTCGTTGATGGAGAAGCAGTCGTGGAGTTCGATGACGTCGAGGTCGTCGGCTCCGATGCCCGCGCTCTCGTACACCTGGCGGGCGGCCTCCCGTGACATGGGCAGTCCGACCGCGTCGATGCAGGTCCCGGAGGCGAAGGAGTCCCCGGTGTCGGTCGTCATGGCCTGGGCGGCGATCTCGACGGCCCGGTCGCCGAGCCCGTGCTCCTCGACGAAGCGCCCGGAGACGACGACGGCCGCGGCCGCGCCGTCGGAGGTCGGTGAGCACTGGAGCCGGGTCAGCGGGTGGTGGATCGGCTTCGCCGCGAGGACCTCGTCGACCGTGTAGGGGGCCTGGAACTGGGCGTACGGGTTGCCCGTCGAGTGGCGGTGGTTCTTGGCCGCGACGGCGGCGAGCTGTGCCTCGGTCGTGCCGTACTTCTTCATGTGCTCGCGGGCCGCGTTGCCGAAGATCTGGGCGGTGGGCGGGGTCATCTCGAAGCCGTGTCCGGCGGCCATGATCCCGTAGTGGCGGGCGACCGGGGACGTCTTGAAATCACCCGCTCCGCCGTCGGACCCGCCGCCGCCGAGCGATCCGCGCGCCATCTTCTCGAAGCCGAGCGCCAGGACGCAGTCGCTGCCGCCGCCCTCGACGAACTGCCGGGCCATCATCAGCGCGGTGGAGCCGGTGGCGCAGTTGTTGTTGACGTTGTAGACGGGTATCCCGGTCAGTCCGAGTTCGTACACGGCGCGCTGTCCGGCGGTGGAGGCCTGGAAGCAGTAGCCGACGGCGGCCTGCTGGACGTCCTCGTACGCGACACCGGCGTCGGTGAGCGCGGCCGTGCCCGCTTCCTTCGCCATGTCCCAGTACTGCCAGTCGCGGGTCTCGGGCTTCTCGAACCTCGTCATCCCTACGCCGACGATGTATGCCTTCGCGGCCTTCGCTGTCATGGTGTTGTGTCCTTTCGGAGGGGCGGTGGCCCCTCTCAGTCCCTCGGCAGGCCGAGGATGCGCTCGGCGACGACGTTGAGCTGGACCTGGGTGGTGCCGCCCGCGATGGTCAGGCAGCGGGACATCAGGAATCCGTGGACGGCCCGTTCGCCCGGTCCCTCGGCCACCGCGCCCGCGGGGCCGAGGAGTTCGAGGGCGAGTTCGGCGACCTTCTGCTGGTGGGCGGTCTGGATGAGCTTGCGTACCGAGGCGCCGGCGCCGGGTTCGAGGCCGGAGACCTGTTGCAGCGTGGTGCGCAGCCCGATGCAGGCCAGCGCGTGGGCCTCGGCGGCGAGTGCTCCGATCCGGGCCCGGCAGGCGCCGTCGAGTCCGGCGGAGCGGTCGATCAGGGCTTCGAGGCCGGTGTCGAAGGTCATCTGGTCGGCCATGTGGACGCGTTCGTTGCCCAGGGTGTTGCGGGCGACCTGCCAGCCGCCGCCGGCCTCGCCGACCAGGGCGTCGGCGGGCAGCATGACGTCGTCGAAGTACACCTCGTTGAAGAGGGAGTCCCCGGTGATCTCCTTCAGCGGGCGGATGTCGATGCCCTCGGTGTTCTTCATGTCGACGAGGAAGTAGCCGAGGCCCTGGTGCTTGGGGGCGTCCGGATCGGTCCTGGCGAGCAGGATGCCGTGGTCGGCCCACTGGGCCGCGCTCGTCCACACCTTCTGGCCGTTGATCCGCCAGCCCTCCGGGGTGCGTTCGGCCCGGGTGCGCAGCGAGGCGAGGTCGGAGCCGGCTTCGGGTTCGGAGAACAGCTGGCACCACAGGAGTTCGCCGCGCAGGGTCGGCAGCAGATAGCGGTCCTGCTGCTCGGGCGTTCCGTGTGCGAGGAGGGAGGGCACCACCCAGGTGGCGATCTGGAGGTCGCTCAGCTTCACGCCCTGTTCGCGCAACTCCTGTTGCACGGCGAGCTGTTGTACGGGTCCGGCGTCCAGGCCGTAGGGCGCGGGCAGATGTGGGGCGGCGTAGCCGGTGGGTGCGAGGGCGCGGCGGGCGGCCTTCGGGTCCAGGCCCCGGGCGGCGGCGACGGCCTCGCGGGCCGCCGCGCGGTGTGCGGCCGCCTCCGCCGGGAGTTCCAGGGTGAGTTCGCGGCGCGCCCCGGCCGCGGCGAGCCGGACGGCGCGCTGCCGGTGGACGTCCCCTGACCCCAGCAGCTGGCGTGCCACCAGGGCGCGGCGCAGGTACAGGTGGGCGTCGTGCTCCCAGGTGAAGCCGATCCCGCCGAGGATCTGGATGGCGTCCTTGGCGCAGGTGTACGCGGCGTCCAGGGCGGTCGACGCGGCGAGGGCCGCGGCCATGCCCCGTACCTCCGGTGCCTCGTCGGCCGCGCGGGCGGCGTCCCAGACCAGCGCGCGGGCCTGTTCGACCCGTACGAGCATGTCGGCGCAGAGGTGTTTGACGCCCTGGAACTGTCCGATGGGGCGGCCGAACTGCTCGCGGACCTTGGCGTGTTCGGTGGCGGTGTCCAGCGAGCGGGCGGCGGTGCCGCAGGCCTCGGCGGCGAAGAGGACGGCGGCGAGGTCGCGGACGAGTCCGGAGTCGGTGGGCAGCAGCCGCCCGGCGGGGACCAGGACGCCCTCGGCCCGGACCTCCGCGGTGGGGCGGGTCGGGTCGGCGCCGCGGTGCGGGCGTACGGCCAGTCCCCGGGTGCCGGTGTCGACGGCGAACCAGCGGGTGCCGGTGACCGTGGCGGCGGGGAGCAGCAGCAGGTCGGCCCCGGCGGCGGAGAGCACCGGCGGGAGTTCGCCGTCGAGCAGATGGCCGTCCTCCTGCTCGACGGCGGTGAGGCTGCCGGGGCCGAGGGCGACGGCGCCGGTGCGCCGTCCCGCGGCGAGGTCCCGTACCAGGGCGGACGTGTCCGGCGCCGAGGCGTGCAGTACCGCGGAGGCGAGGGCGCTCGCCAGGAAGGGGCCGGGGAGTGCGGCCCGGCCCGCCTCTTCGAGGACGACGGCGAGATCGAGCAGCCCGCCGCCTCCGCCTCCGTACTCCTCGGGGAGATGGATGCCGAGCAGGCCCTGTTCCGCCAGCCCGTCCCAGTGATCGGGGCGTGCGCCGGTGGCGGCGGGGGCGTCCGCGTCAAGAATTTTCCTGGTTTCCCCGGGCGGTACGGTCCGCGCGAGCCACCCCCGTACGGCCTGCGCGAGCTCCCTGTGTTCTTCGGTGATTCCGATGCCCATGCGGATCCTCGCCGGTCGCAGCCACTGGAACGGCGCAAGAGTAGAACACGTTCCAATCTGACGGAAGGTCAGACGGGCATCTGTTTCCGGCCGGAGGCGCACTCCCGGCCACCGCCGTGTCCTGTTCGCCCCCCGTTCACCGGAATACCTCGGACATGCGGAAGGTTGCACCCTGCACACACTTGGCGGGCCACGCTGCCCGCAGCACGGCCCGCACGCCTTCCCGTCCCTCCCTCTCCCGCTGCCCGGAGGCCGCACGTATGCCACAGACGACGCACGAACAGCAGCCCGCGGAGCTTCCCTCGCCGCGGACGCCGAAGACGGGCAAGGGGATCGTCCCCGTGCTCGCCTTCGCGGGTATCACCGTGGCGGTGATGCAGACCCTGCTCGTCCCCGTCATCAAGGACCTGCCCGCCCTTCTCGACACCGACCCGTCCAACGCCACCTGGGTGATGACGGCGACGCTGCTCGCCGGAGCCGTCTCCACGCCGATCATGGGGCGGCTCGGGGACCTCAACGGCAAACGGAGGATGCTGCTGGCCAGCCTCGCCGTCATGGTCGTCGGCTCCCTGATATGCGCCTTCACCGACGACCTCGTGATCATGATCGTGGGCCGCGCGCTCCAGGGCTTCGCCATGGGCGCCATCCCGCTGGGCATCGGCATCATGCGCGACGAGCTGCCGCGCGAGAAGCTCGGCTCGGCCATGGCCCTGATGAGCTCCTCGATCGGCGTGGGGGGCGGACTCGCCCTGCCCGCCGCCGCCCTGGTCGCCCAGCACACCGACTGGCACACCCTCTTCTTCGGCTCGGCCGGCCTCGGCGTGCTCGCCATGGGGCTGACCGTGCTCGCGGTGCCGGAGCCCGAGCTGCGGGCCCCCGGCCGGTTCGACGTCCCCGGCGCCCTCGGCCTCTCGGCCGGACTGGTCCTCCTGCTGCTGCCCATCACCAAGGGCAGCGACTGGGGCTGGACCTCCCCCACCACCCTCGGACTGGTCGCCGCCGGCCTGCTGGTGCTGCTGCTGTGGGGCGTCTTCGAGCTGCGCAGCGACGCACCCCTGGTCGATCTGCGGACCACCGCACGCCGCGAGGTGCTGCTCACCAACCTCGCCTCGATCATGGTCGGGGTCGCCTTCTACGCCGTCTCGCTGGTCCTGCCGCAGCTGCTCCAGCTGCCGCTGTCCACCGGCTACGGCCTCGGCCAGTCGATGGTGGTCGCCGGGCTGTGCGTGGCGCCGCTGGGTCTGACGATGATGCTCGTCGCCCCGCTGTACGCCCGGCTGTCCGCCCGGTACGGCCCCAAGGTCACGCTGATGCTCGGCATGGCGGTCATCGCCATCGGATACGGGGCCGGGCTCGGCCTGATGAGCGCCGCCTGGCAGACCGTCGTCATCGCGGTCGTGCTCGGCGCCGGCATCGGGCTCGCCTACTCCTCGCTGCCCGCGCTGATCATCGGGGCCGTCGACGCCTCGGAGACGGGCGCGGCCACCGGGCTCAACACCCTGATGCGCTCGATCGGCACCTCGGTGTCCAGCGCGGTGATCGGCATGGTACTGGCCCACACCTCCGTACAGATGGGGCCGGTCGCGGTGCCCAGCATGGAGGGCTTCCGCACCTCGTTCATGATCGCGACGGGTGCGGTGCTGGCCGGACTGGTGCTGGCCGCGTTCCTGCCGTCGCAGCGGGCGGCCGCCGCGCCGGTCCTGCTGGCGAGCAGCGCGGGCGACGCGACGGCCCGGCTGTCCGGCCTCCCGCTCCCGCTCCCCGGCTCCGGCTTCCGCGGCCGGGTCCTCGAAGCCGACGGGACCCCGGTGGCCGGCGCCAACGTCACCCTGATCGACCGGCAGGGCCGGCAGGCCGGGCTCACCACGACCGACGCGGAGGGCCGGTACGCGCTCGCCGCCCCGGCCGGCGGCAGCTTCGTCCTGGCCGGATCGGCCGCCGGATACGCGCCGCGCGCCTACCCGGCGGCCCACCCCGCGAGCGGCCGGCCCGCCGAGGCCGATCTGGTGCTGTCCCTCAGCGCACCGGTGCGTCGAACCTCGGTGCGGTCGTGAGCAGATGAGAGACGTCCGTCCCCGCCGGGAACTCCTGCGGCCGCGCGCCGCGGGTGAACAGCCGCGCGGGGCGGGCGCCCTGGACCCGGGCCTGGCGCCCGTTGACCCGCAGCCATGAGCCCTCGCGCAGACCGAGCACCGGGACGTCGTTCTCCTCCAGGAACTCGGTGAGCCGTTCCTCGCGGGTCTCGCCCTTGTGGGTGCTGTCCGGGTCCGGGTCCAGGTAGTGCGGGTTGATCTGGAACGGGACGAGGCCGAGCGTCTCGAAGGACGGCGGCTGCACGATCGGCATGTCGTTCGTGGTGCGCAGGGTGGGCGACGCCATGTTCGTGCCGGCGCTGGCCCCCATGTACGGCAGTCCGTCGCGCACCGCCTCGATCACGGCGTCGCGCAGCCCGGTCCGGTAGAGCGCGCTCAGCAGCCGGAAGGAGTTGCCGCCGCCGATGAACACGGCGTCGGACGCGGCGAGTTCGGCGACCGGGTCGGCGTTCTCGTGGACACCGCGGACGCTGATGCCGGCCGGCTCCAGGGCGCCCTGGACCCGCGCGGTGTACGTCGTGTAGTCCGCGAGCGCGTACGGCACGAAGGCCAGCCTGGCGCCGGAGGGCAGGAACGCCTGCACCGTGTCGAGGGCGTGTTCCAGGTAACCGCAGCCGTGCTGGGTGGAGTTGGAGAGCAGGAGCAGATTCACGGGGTTCCTCTTGGGTTCTCTTCGGTTCAGGTCGTGCGGGTGGAGCGGGGCCCGATCGCCGGTCAGCTGGTGCGGCGGGACCGGGGCTTGGGGCGTTGCGGCGGGTGGGTGAGGCGCCTCTCCAGCATGTCGGCCGCCTTGCGCAGCGCGTCGATCCGGTTCTCCGGCGCCCCCTCGAACCGCGCCTCCGCGCCGCCCAGGCTGAGGCTTCCGTACGGCTCGCGCCCGAGGAAGACCGGTACGGCGAGGGTCGCGATGCCGGTGTCGTACTCGCCGACCGTCCAGGCGTACCCCTGGGCACGCACCTTCAGCAGCTCCCGCTCCAGCAGGTCCGGATCGGTCACCGTCCGGTCCGTGAACCGGGCCATCGGGCGTCCCCGGAAGAGCCGGTGGCGCTGCTCGTCCGGCAGGTAGGCGTAGAACGACTTACTGGTCGCCCCGGCGTGCGCCGGGTAGAGCTCGCCGACCAGGGGGTAGTAGCGCAGCGGCCCGGTCTCGCCCTCCTCGGCCGCCACGCACCGCATGTGGAAGCTGTCCGGCAGGCAGAACAGCACGGTGTCGCCGGTGACCCGGCGCAGCTCCTCCAGGACCGGCCCGGCGAGCAGCTCCAGCGATCCGGAGCGCTCCCAGAGCCTGCCCAGACGCAGCACGGCGGGGCCGATGCGGTAGCGGCGGGTGGCCGGGTCGGAGACCAGGAAGCCGCGGCCCGCGAGGGTGGCGAGCAGCCGCTGGGCCACCGAGGTGTCCCAGCCGAACTCCTCGGCGACCTCGGTGACGCCCCAGTCGGGCCTGGTCCGCTCGAACGCGAGCAGCACGAGAAGCGCCCGGTCGACGGTTTGCAGGGCTCCGGCGGGCGTCCGCCGGTCCAGATCGAAGTCCGCCATCGTCATCTCACCCTTCAGACCCGAGTTGCAAATAACGGGAAATGGTTGCGCTCAACGCTATCGGATCCCGAATCTGCTCTCAGCACCCCGTCCGGCGTCCTACTCCCTGCCGGGCGCCGGACGGGTGTGATGGATGCGCGAGAAAGGCCCCCCATGTTGAAGTACGTACTGGACATCGTCGACCTCCTCGACGACCCGCAGGCCAATGGCAAGACGGTCGTCGAGTACCTCGACGCCGCGGCGGGGGCCGAGGGCTCGTCGGCGGAGGTCACCACGGTCACCGGCGAGCGCGGCTCGACGGACTTCGTGATGGTCCGCATCCCCGGCTCCCGGGGGCGCACGGCCGGGGGCACCGCCCGCACCCTGGGTGTGGTCGGCCGGCTCGGCGGCATCGGCGCCCGGCCCGAGGTGACCGGCCTGGTCTCCGACGCCGACGGGGCGGTCTCCGCCGTCGCCACCGCCGCGAAGCTGCTCGACATGCGCCGCCGCGGCGATGTGCTGCCCGGCGATGTGATCGTCGCCACCCACATCTGCCCGAACGCGCCGACCGAGCCGCACGACCCGGTGCCGTTCATGGGCTCGCCCGTGGACATCGCCACCATGAACCGCCACGAGGTGACGGACGCCATGGAGGCCGTGCTCTCCATCGACACCACCAAGGGCAACCGCATCATCAACCACAAGGGCCTCGCCCTGTCGCCCACCGTCAAGGAGGGCTGGGTGCTCCGGGTGAGCGAGCAGCTCGGGGAGCTGCTGGCCGTGGTGACCGGTGAGCCGTTGGTCACGTACCCGGTGACCACACAGGACATCACGCCGTACGGTAATGGTGCACACCACATCAATTCGATCCTCCAGCCCTCCACCGCCACGGCCGCTCCCGTGGTCGGTCTGGCGGTCACCTCGGCCGCCGCGGTGCCGGGCTGCCAGACGGGCGCGAGTCATGAGAGCGACATCGCGTCCGCCGCCCGCTACGCCGTGGAGGTCGCCAAGGCCTACGGCGCGGGCCACCTGGACTTCCACGACGCGGTGGAGTTCGACAACCTCGTCAACCGCTACGGGTCGCTGTCTCACCTGCAGACCCTCGGCCGCACACCCCAGGAGTCCTGATGGCTGCCGCCCCTCCGGCCGACGCCGCGGTCAACGAGACCAAGAGCATCGGCAGCGACGACTACTCGCTCTCGCGCGTCCCGCGCGACAAGCGGTTCGGCTTCTGGTCCATGCTGCTCCAGTGGCTGGCCCAGTCCGGGTCGATCTCGCAGTTCACGCTCGGCGCCACCATCGGCGTCGGCATGACCTTCGGGAACGCCTTCCTCGCCTTCACGCTCGGCGCGGTCATCCTGGAGATCGTGATCTTCGCGATCGGCCTGGCCGGTATGCGCGAGGGTCTCGCGACCCCGATGCTGACCCGCTGGGTGGGCTTCGGCCGCAACGGTTCCGCGCTGGTCAGCTTCGTCATCGCGGTCAGCCTGGTCGGCTGGTTCGGCGTCCAGAACACGATCTTCGGCAACAGCGTCTCGGCGCTGGTCGGCGGACCGTCCTGGATGTGGTGCGTGATAGCCGGCATCGCCATCACCGCCCTGGTGATCTTCGGCTTCAAGTACATGGCCGTCTTCGCGAAGATCGTCACCCCGCTCTTCTTCGCGATGGTCGCGTGGTCGGTCATCACGACGCTGAAGGACCACTCCCTCAGTGACCTGATCAACTCGCCGCCGCCCGGCCAGACGATTCCCCTCGCGGTCGCCGCCACCGCCATCGCGGGCGGCTTCATGACCGGCGCCATCGTCGCGCCGGAGATGACCCGCTACAACAAGAAGGGCTCGCACGTCTTCGTGCAGAGCGCCTCCTCGATGATCCTCTCCGAGTACATCGTCGGCATGACCGGCGTGCTCCTGGGCCACCTGGTCAAGAGCAACGAGGTCTCGCACATCGTGCTCTCCACCTCGGGTGCCTTCGGCGTCATCGTGGTCCTGATGTCCACGGCGAAGATCAACGACTGGAACCTGTACGGATCCTCGCTCGGCGTCGTCAACTTCTTCCAGGTCGTCTTCGGCAAGCGGATCCACCGCGGCGCCGTCACCATCGTCCTCGGCATCGCGGGCACGCTCCTGTCCGCGGTCGGGATCATGACCCACTTCACCGAGTTCCTCACCATCCTCGGCGTCGCGATCCCGCCGATCGGCGGCATCATCGTGGCCGAGTACTGGGTCGTGAAGCGGATGCGCAAGCCGCTGGACGACACCCGCGAGGCCGAGACCCTGCCGAAGTCCTCGCCGACCTGGGTGCCGATGTCCATCGTCATCTGGATCGTGGCCTTCTGCGTCGGCAAGTTCTACGACGGCGGCATACCGGCCCTGAACTCGCTGGCCACCGCATTCGTCCTGTACTGCGTCCTCGGCCTGCTGGGCTGGGTGAAGCCGTACGGCACCTCCACCACCGAGGACGACGAGGACAACGCGGTCCCCGACGCCCCCGCCACCACCCCTGTGGGAGCAGCATGAGCACCCCCGAACCCACCGCCGCCCTGGTCCCCGCCTCAGACGAGGCCCAGGCCGAGGTCATCGACCTCTGCGCCGAACTGATCAGGTTCGACACCTCCAACCCCACCAGCAACGAGCGTGCGAGTGCCGACTGGGTGGTGGGCCGCCTCGCCGAGGTGGGCATCGACTCGGAGCTGATCGAGTCCGCCCCGGGCCGGGCCAGTGTCATCGCCCGGATCGCCGGCCGCGATCCGGAGCGCGGCGCCCTGATGGTCCACGGCCATCTGGACGTCGTGCCCGCCGACGCCTCCGAGTGGCAGGTGCCCCCGTTCTCCGGTGAGATCCGGGACGGCTACCTGTGGGGCCGCGGCGCGATCGACATGAAGGACACGGTGGCCGTCATGCTGGCCACCGCCCGGCACTTCGCCCGCACCGGCACCCGGCCCTCGCGCGACCTGGTCCTGGCCTTCCTCGCCGACGAGGAGGCGGGCGGCAAGTTCGGCGCCCACTGGCTCGTCGAGCACCGCCCGGAGCTGTTCGCCGGGGTCACGGAGGCGATCGGCGAGGGCGGCGGGTTCTCCTTCGCCCTCGACGACACCCGGCGCCTCTACCCGATCGAGAACGCCCAGCGCGGCATGGCCTGGATGGAGCTCACCGCGACCGGCCGGGCCGGCCACGGCTCCTCGCCCAACGACGAGAACGCGGTCACCGACCTCGCCGAGTCGCTGACCCGGATCGGCCGCGAGACCTTCCCGATCCGGCTGATCGAGCCGGTCCGCGCGCTGCTCGAAGAGGCCGCCCGCCTCTACGGCGTGGAGTTCGACGAGGACGACATCGAGGGCAGCCTCGCCAAGCTGGGCCCGGTCTCCGACTTCATGCAGGTGGTCCTCCGCAACTCGGCGAACCCCACCATGTTCAACGCCGGTTACCAGACCAACGTCATCCCCGGAAAGGCCACCGCCCGCGTCGACGGCCGCTTCCTGCCCGGCCACGAGCAGGAGCTGATCGACACGATCGACAGGCTGCTGCTCCCCTCGGTCAGCCGCGAGTGGGTCAACCACGACATCGCGATGGAGACCACCTTCGACGGCCCGCTCGTCGACGCCATGTGCGACGCGGTGCGCGCCGAGGACCCGGACGGCCACCCCGTGCCGTACTGCAACCCCGGCGGTACGGACGCCAAGGCCTTCACCCACCTGGGCATCCGCTGCTTCGGCTTCAAGGGCCTGAAGCTCCCGCACGACCTGGACTACGGCCGCCTGTTCCACGGCGTGGACGAGCGCGTCCCGCTGGAGGGACTGCGCTTCGGCGTCCGCGTCATGACCCGACTCTGGCAGAGCTGCTGACCACCGCGTCACAGCTCCACCAGGGGCCCGCCCCGACCCGGGCTCACCCCACCTGCGCCCCCGCCGACACTCTCGGCGGGGGCGCAGGCATTCCCCCGCGGGCCCGGACACACCCCCGCGCGCACCCCCGGCCCGGACGTGCGGCACGATGGGGCGCCGTCGAAACGCCCCGTCCCCGTATCCCGCACCAGGAGGAACCCCGTGGCCGCCGAGCCCCAGCCGGAGATTCTTGCCGCGTTCCAGGCCGCCAAGGGCTTCATGCCGGTGGTGGAGGGGCTGGCGCTGTACGCGGCCGCGGCCGAGGCCGCCGCGCTCGGGCTGCCGCTGCTGGAGGTGGGCACGTACTGCGGGCGCTCCACCCTCCTGCTCGCCGACGCCGCCCGTGCCGCCGGGGCGACGGCCCTCACCGTCGACCACCACCGGGGCAGCGAGGAGCAGCAGCCCGGCTGGGAGTACCACGATCCGACCGTGGTGGACCCGGAGGTCGGCCGGATGGACACGCTGCCCACCTTCCGCCGGACGCTGCACGCGGCCGGTCTGGAGGAGCACGTGGTGGCGCTCGTGGGGCGCTCCCCGCAGGTCGCGGCCGTCTGGGGCGGGCCGCTCGGCCTGGTCTTCATCGACGGCGGTCACACCGACGAGCACGCGAACGGCGACTACGAGGGCTGGGCGCCGCATGTCGCCGAGGGCGGGCTGCTGGCGATCCACGACGTGTTCCCCGACCCGGCGCACGGCGGCCAGGCCCCGTACCGGATCTATCTGCGGGCGCTGGCCTCCGGGGCGTTCACCGAGATCTCGGTGACCGACTCGCTGCGCGTCCTGCGGCGCACCGGGCCCGGCATCTGAGGCCTCCGGACGCCGGGCGGGCTCCCGGATAGCATCGCCGGGTGCGTGACGACGAGAGCGTTCCCCCCACCCCGCGCCGCCCGGCCCTGTTCGCCGCCGCGACGCTGACCGTGCTGTGCCTGGGCGCCACCGGCTGCGGCGGCGGCGGCGACACCGCGCAGGCCCGGCCCGGCCCGGCCGGCACCACGGCCGCCGCACCGGCCCCCGCGACGGCCTCCTCACCGGCCCCGGCCTCCCCGTCACCGGTGCACAGCAGTCCCTCCGTGGCGCGGTCGCCCTCCCCGTCGGCGTCCGCGCCGGACGCCCCGTCCGGGCCCCTGTCGGGGAAGACGGTCGTCATCGACCCCGGGCACAATCCGCGCAACCACCTGCACACCGCCGAGATCGGCCGTCAGGTGGACATCGGCACCACGCACAAGGAGTGCGACACCACCGGCACCTCCACCAACTCCGGTTACGCGGAAGCCGAGTTCACCCTCGACGTGGCGCACCGGATGCGCACACTGCTGCGGGCGCAGGGTGCGAAGGTGGTGCTGACGTACGACGACGACCGGCCGTTCGGCCCGTGTGTCGACGAACGGGCCCGGATCGGCAACAAGGCCGGGGCCGATGCGGTCGTCTCGGTCCACGCGGACGGATCGGCGGCCGGCAACCGGGGTTTCCACGTGATCCTTCCCGGTCCGGTGCGCGGCGGCGACGCGGACACCTCGGAGATCGTCGGCCCGTCGCGCGATCTCGGTACGCGTATCGCCGGACTCTTCGTCCGCGCTACCGGAAGTGCGCCTTCCAATTACATCGGCGGCAATACCGGACTGGACACCCGCAAGGATCTCGGCGGACTTAATTTGTCTACCGTGCCCAAAGTGTTCATCGAATGCGGCAATATGCGTGATCCGAAGGACGCGGCCCTGCTCAGCAGTGCGAGCTGGCGCCAGAAGGCGGCACAGGGGATCGCCGACGGCATCAGCAGCTACCTCAACGGGTAGTAAGAGGTGGTTCTGCGATGAATTCGGGAGGATGCCCGCCCAACGTCCGGACGGGGGGCACCACCCGACCGGGCAGACGATAGATTCATCCGTACGATGGGGAGCCGCCCCCGAGCTTCGCGCCGTGCCCGCCGTACCGGTGGCAGCGACGACCGCCCCGACGAGACGACCGACTAAGGACCTTCACGTGAATATCCGCTCCCTCACTCGAGGCGATGGCGTGGTGATCGGAGCAGCGGTCGTGCTGTTCATCGCCTCTTTCCTCGACTACTTCTCCTATGGGAACTCCAGCATTGACGCGCCGAACTCCTGGGATTCGCTGGGCAACGCGATCGGTGTCTACATGGTCGGAGTGGCCGGCGCCGCGCTGATCGTGCTCTCCCGCGCTCAGCCGCAGCCGCGCAAGGTCGCCGGTCTGGATCTCGCCCAGTTCGGCGTGGCCGCCACGGTGTTCACCGCGTGGAACCTGTTCTGGACGATCATCGACCTCGGCCAGATCGACGCAGGTGCCGGTCTGATCCTCGGCATGATCGCCGCGCTGGTGCTGGCCGCCGGTGCGGTCGCCTCCCCGCTGCTTCCCGCGCTGAAGGCCCCGCTCATGGGCGCCCCGAAGCCGCAGGCCGTGCACCCGCCGTACGGTGGCCAGCCGCAGCCCGGCCAGGGTTACGGCTACCCGGGCGCGCAGCAGCCGTCCTTCGGTGGTCAGCAGCCGGGCCAGCCGCAGCCGTACGGCGCCCAGCAGCCCGGCCAGCCCGGTCAGCCCGGTCAGCCCGAGCCGCAGCAGACCGGTGCGCCGGCCCAGCAGGCCCCGGCGGCCGGCGGTGCGCCGGCCGGTGAGTTCACCCCGTTCTGGTTCGCGGTTCCGGTGGCCCGTCCGCTGTACGGCGAGGACGGTTCGCCGTCCCCGATCGCCGAACTGGCCCCGGGGACCTGGTACCTGGCGGTCGAGCAGCGCGGTCCGGGCCTCATCGCCCAGACGCAGGACGGCCGTCGTGGCGTGCTCCAGGACACCACGGGCATCCAGCGCGGCTGACGACGCGGCGCACGGACAACCGACAGCGGCCCCCCGCCCCTTCCGGGCGGGGGGCCGCTGTCGTACCCTCCGGCTATATCTGATGCATCGTCAGAATTCTTGGGAGGCGGCGGAATGCGGCTCGGACTCGCTCTCGGATACTGGGGCCGCGGCCCGAACCCGGCCCATCTGGACCTCGCCCGAGAGGCGGAGGACCTGGGCTACGCGTCGGTATGGACGGCCGAGGCCTGGGGTTCGGACGCCTTCACCCCGCTGACCTGGATCGCCGCCCACACCTCCCGTATCCGGCTGGGCACCGGCATCGCGCAGATGGCGGCGCGCACCCCGACCGCAACCGCCATGCACGCCCTGACGCTCGATCACCTCTCCGGCGGCCGGATGATGCTGGGCCTCGGGCTCTCCGGTCCACAGGTCGTCGAGGGCTGGTACGGGCGGCCGTTCCCCCGAAGCCCGTTGACCGCGACCCGCGAGTACGTCGATGTGGTGCGCCAAGTACTCAGTCGCGAGGCGCCTGTTGAGCTGGACGGCCGGTTCCACTCGCACCCGTACAACGGTCCGGATGCCACCGGGCTCGGCAAACCGCTGAAGGCGATCACCCATCCGCTGCGGGCGGACCTCCCGGTGCTGCTCGGTGCGGAGGGGCCGAAGAACATCGCGCAGACCACCCGGATCGCGGACGGCTGGCTGCCCCTGTACTGGTCGCCGCTGCGCACCGACGTGTACGAGGCCTCGCTCACCGGCCTCCGCGAAGGGTTCATGATCGCGCCGATGGCCCGTGCGCAGGTCTGCGACGACGTCGCGGAGGGACTGCTGCCGGTGAAGGCGATGCTCGGCTTCTACATCGGCGGCATGGGCGCCGCCGCCCGCAACTTCCACGCGGACCTGATGGCGCGGATGGGGTTCGGCGAGGAGGCCCGGCGGATTCAGCGGCTCTTCCTGGAGGGGCGCAAGGAGGAGGCCGTCCTCGCCGTGCCGGACGCGTTCGCCGATGAGATCTCACTGGTCGGCCCCCGTGAACGGATCGCGGAACGCCTGGAGTTGTGGCGCAAGGGCCCGGTCACCGACCTCCTGGTGACGGCCCCCGACCCGCACACCCTGCGGGTGCTGGCGGAGCTCAACCAGTAGCGCCCGCGGGAAGCCGCCCCGAGGGCCTGTATGGGGTTGTCACGCGGCGTCACGGGGCTGGGCACGCACGCTCGCAGCGTTGCCGAAACGCCCTGGTAGCTCCGCTACAAGAGCGTTTCCGCGCCTTGCGATCGCACGCACCCAGCCCCGCTCCTCCTTCCGCGTGACAACCCCATACAGGCCCTAGCTCGTCCAGGCCGTCAGCTCGTCGGCCGTCCACGTCGTGACGACGCGTTCTGCCGGGACCCCGCACTCCTCGGCGCGGGCGCAGCCGTGAATCTGCCAGTCCAGCTGTCCGGGCGCGTGCGCGTCGGTGTCGACGGCGAAGAGCGTGCCCGCCTCGACGGCCCGGCGCAGCAGCCGCCGGGGCGGGTCCAGCCGCTCGGGTCTGCTGTTGATCTCCACGGCCGTGCCCGCCTCCGCGCAGGCGGCGAAGACCTCGTCCGCGTCGAACCGGGACTCCGGACGGCCCCGGCCGGTGATCAGCCGGCCGGTGCAGTGCCCGAGGACGTTCGCCCGCGGATGGCGGACGGCCGCGAGGAGCCGCCGGGTCATCGGGCCGGGGTCCATCCGCAGTTTGGAGTGGACGGAGACGACCACCAGGTCCAGTTGTGCCAGCAGCTCGTCCTCCTGGTCGAGGGAGCCGTCGAGGTTGATGTCGCACTCGATGCCCGTCAGCAGTCTGAACGGGGCCCAGCGCTCGTTGAGTTCGGCGATCTCGGCCAGCTGTCGGCGCAGCCGCCGGGGCGAGAGTCCGTTGGCCACGGTCAGCCGGGGCGAGTGGTCGGTGAGCACCGCCCAGTCGTGGCCGAGCCCGGCGGCCGTACGGCCCATCTCCTCGATCGGGCTGCCGCCGTCCGACCAGTCGGAGTGCAGGTGGCAGTCGCCGCGCAGCAGCGCGAGCAGCCGTTCACCGCCCTCGGCGAGCGGCCCGCCCTCCTCGGCCTCGGTCTCCAGCCGCTCCAGATACGCGGGCACCTCTCCGGCCACGGCCTCGCGGACGACCTGCGCGGTCCGGGGGCCGATACCCCTGACCCGCTCCAGCGAGCCGTCCGTCACCCGCTGGACGGCCTCGCCCTCGCCCATCGCGGCGACGGTGCGGGCGGCCGTGCGGAAGGCCTGGACGCGGTAGGTGTCGCCCCTGCCGCGCTCCAGCAGGAAGGCGATCCGCTCCAGGGCCCGGACCGGGTCCATCGCCACCTCCTCGCCGGACGGGACGGGCTGCCGTTCCAGCTTGGCCCAGCGGCGCCCGCCCCGCACACCGGCCGCAGCCGTCGCGGCCCCCGCCCGTCAGCCGAAGGACGACCGCGCCAGCCAGAAGTCCAGCAGCGCCGCGTCTCCCAGGATCTCCACCCGGTCGCTGTCCGGGGCGAGGCGGCGGTTGAAGACCAGCATCAGATCGGTGAGCGGCCCGCGCAGCGCCACGGTCGCCCTCTCGTGCGCGCGGCGCCAGGTGAAGCCGTCCTCGCCGAACTCGATCAGCCATTCGGCGCCGGGGGCGTCGGTGGCGTGCAGATGGATGGAGCGTCCCGCGCCGCGCAGCTCCGCCGCCTGCGGGTCGTCCCCGGCGGCCTGGACGAACGCGACGATCTCCAGCCATTCGTCGATGGTGTCCGCGGCCAGGTCGGCCGCCATCGCATAGGGCACCTTCGCGGTCAGGGCCGCGTCCGCCTGGTGGACGACGGTCTCGATCACCATGCGGCGGGCCCAGAACCCGGTGCTGTGGTCCCGGAACCAGGACCACACCTTCAGCCCGGGTCCCGCCTCCCGCAGCGCCCCGGCGGTCAGCTCCGCCCCCTCCGCCAGCCAGGCGTCCAGCACGGCGGGGTCGTCGCCGTCGGGGGTGAAGTGCGGCACCTTCTCGTCCGGCACCACCTCGGTGGCCCGGGTGCGCACGATCTCACCGATCCAGCGGTGGGCGCCGCCGACGTGGACGGCGAGGTCGCGCAGGGTCCACTCGGGGCAGGTCGGTACGGTCGCGTCGAGGTCCGCGCCGCTCACGGTAGCCCTCAACTCCTGCGTCCTCAGGACGATTTCGTCGCAGTATCGCTCATGGGAAAGAAGGCTCATTGCCGCACCCTGATCGGGGGCGGAGCCGCGCCCCCACGGGTTATCCGCCGAGCTGCGAGGTCGACGGCACCTTGTCCTTCACCTCGGCGCCCGCGCTCTTCCCGGCGTCCTTGATGCCGCTGATGACGCTCTCGAAGGCGCCGATGTCGCCGTCGCCCGCCTCGCCCTTGCCGAGCTTGCCGGCGAGGCCCTTGAGGGAGGTGATGCCCGCGGTCAGCGGGGCGACGGCCTTCGAGAGGAGCGGGTCGCCCTTGGCGTTGTCGGAGGCGGCCTTGAGCCGGTTGTAGGCGAAGCCGCCCGCGAGTCCGGCCTTGACGAGCGCGAAGGTCCGGCCGTCGGCGCCCTTCTTGAACTTGCCGGCGCGGTACGGCTTGACGATCCACTGGTACGTGGCGCCCGCGGCCAGCCCCGCGTTGGTGACGAAACGGGTCTTGGCGAACTTCTGCGCCTGGGCCGAGGACGTACCGGTGGGCGACGCGGAGCTGCTCGCGGAGCTGTCGCCGTCACCGCCGCACGCGGTGGCACCCACCAGCACGGTGCAGGACAGCAGCAGCGCCACGACCAGGCGGCGGAGCGGTACGGAACGGGGCACGGCGGGCCTCCCTGACCGGGCACGTCACGACGGGGCGCCGGGCTCGGCGCTCCCCCGCCAGGCTTGCCCCGGCCCGGACGGTCCGCCACCCGGGTACGCCGTCCGGGTTTCACCCGGCGGAAACTGGCAATCCGGTGTCCATGGCGTACTCAAGAGGCAACGGAAGCAGCACCGCAGCACGCGTCATAGCCGTCGTGGCCGACATCATGGCTTTCATCATCATCCTGTGGATCCTGATGTACCTGCTCGATGCCCACCGCGGCAATGACCTGGTCGAGTTCGTGCGGCACACGGCACGCTGGCTCGCAGGCTGGTCCTACGACCTGTTCACGTTCGACAAGACGTGGGCCAATGTCGTCGCCGGATACGGCCTCGCAGCGGTCGTGTACCTATTCATCGGGCACGCGGTGGCCGGCCGGATCCGACGCTGAGGAAGCCGGGGCGGGACGTCAGCAGCAGTCCGGCTCCAGCCCCTTCGGCAGCCTTTCCCCGCTGAAGACCGCGGTGGTCGCCTCGTCCCCACCGAGCGCGGCCACCGCCAGCAGCAGCGAACCGGCGGTCCAGGCCGTGCGCTCCTCCGGCCAGAACGCCCGGTCGCCCTCGAAGACGTACCCCGTCCAGTACATCCCGTCCTCTGCACGCAGGTGCTGGATGGACTGCAGGACCTCCAGGGCCCGGTCGGACTCGCCCATCACCCAGAGCGCCAGGGCCAGTTCGCAGCTCTCGCCGCCCGTCACCCACGGGTTGGGCAGCACACAGCGCACCCCCAGGTCCGGGACGACGAAGCGGTCCCACCCCTCCGCGATCCGCTTGGTGGCCGCCGGTCCGTCGAGCGCGCCGCCGAGGACCGGGTAGTACCAGTCCATCGAGTAGTGGCTCTTGTCCAGGAAGCGTTCCGGATGGCTGCGGATCGCGTGGGCGAGTGCACCGGTGGCCAGCTCCCAGTCGGGCTGGGGCTCCTCGCGGCGTTCCGCGATGGCCAGCGCGCAGCGCAGCGCCTGGTGGACGGAGGAGGAGCCGGTCAGCAGCGCGTCCTGGACCGGGGTGCCGTCGGCCTCCCGCTTCCAGCCGATCTGGCCGCCGGGCTGCTGGAGCCGCAGCACGAACTCGACGGCGGCGAAGACGGTGGGCCACATCCGGTCGACGAACGCGTCGTCGCCGGTGGCCAGGTAGTGGTGCCAGACGCCGACGGCCACGTACGCGCAGAAGTTGGTCTCCTGAGCGCGGTCGGTCGGCTGCCGCGGGTCGCCGTCGTGGTAGGCGGCGTACCAGGAGCCGTCGCCGTTCTGGTTGCGGGCCAGCCACTCGTAGGCGCGTGCGGCGGCGTCGTGCTCGCCGGCGGCGTCCAGGGCCATGGCGGCCTCCGTGTGGTCCCACGGGTCGAGGTGGTGCCCGCGGAACCAGGGCAGCGCGCCGTTCTCGCACTGCACGGCGAGCAGCGCGGCGACGGTCTCGGTCGCCTGCCCGGCGGTGAGCACTCCGGGCAGCACAAGGTGTTCGGTCCGCTCGGGAAGTGTCACGCCTCGGCCTTGGCGGAGTCGTCGGCCTTCGCCGGGGTGTCGGTGGCCGGGACGGCGGGCAGGTGCGGCTTGGTCGCGTAGGCGACGAAGCTCTTGCCGACGACGGGGTTGAGCAGTTGCTCGGCGACCCGGGTGGCCATTGGCTTCTTCATGATGTCCCAGACCAGCAGCTTGTGGTACGCCCGCACCGGCAGCGCCTTGTCGTTGTCGACGCCGAACGCGCACTTGAGCCACCAGTACGGCGAGTGCAGCGCGTGCGCGTGGTGGGTGCCGTACGGCTTGAGGCCGGCGCCGCGCATCCGGCCGAGGAGCTCCTGCGCCTTGTAGATGCGGATGTGGCCGCCCTCGACCTCGTGGTAGGCGTCGGAGAGTGTCCAGCAGACCTTCTCGGGGCCGTAGCGCGGCACCGTGACCGCGATCCGGCCGCCGGGCCTGAGCACCCGGACCATCTCGGCGAGCACGCCCTTGTCGTCGGGGATGTGCTCCATCACCTCGGAGATGATCACGACGTCGAAGGACTCGTCGGGGAACGGCAGGTTGAGCGCGTCGCCCTCCATCGCGGTGGCGGTCGCGCCCTCCGGGGCCTCCCCTGCCTCCTTCATCGCGGCGAACCACTTCGCGACCTCGCGGATCTCCTCACCGTTCCGGTCGAGAGCCACCACCTGGGCGCCGCGCCGGTAGCACTCGAAGGCGTGGCGTCCGGCGCCGCAGCCCAGGTCGAGCACTCGGTCGCCTGCGGCGAGCGGGAAGCGGGTGAAGTCCACGGTCAGCACGAATGCCTGCTTTCGCGGTCGGGGGTTCGAAGGGGGCGGGAGAGCGGAGACGTCAGGGGTGGGGCGGTGTCACCGACGGCCGTCGGGTCCGGTGGCGGCGCGGGCGGCGATGGCCTCCCGGTAGCGGGCGGCGGTACCGATCGCCGCCTGCTTCCAGGTGAACCGGGCGAGGACCCGTGCGCGGCCCGCCGCCCCGAGCCGCTCGCGCAGCGCGGCGTCACCGAGCAGCCGGCCGAGCGCGTCGGCCAGGGCCCCGGCGTCGGCGGGCGGCACCGCGAGACAGGTCTCGCCGTCCGGTCCCGCGACCTCGGGGATCGCACCGCCGGTGGTGGCGACGAGCGGGGTGCCGGTGGCCATGGCCTCGGCGGCGGGCAGCGAGAAGCCCTCGTACAGCGAGGGGACGCAGGCGATCTGGGCGCCGCGCACCAGGTCGACGAGTTCGGCGTCGCTGATGCCCTTGACGAACTCGACGGCGTCCCCGAGCCCGTGCCGCTCTATGGCCTGCGCGACCGGCCCGTCCTCGGCCCGCCGGCCGACGACCACGAGGTGCGCCGCGGGGTTCTCGGTACGGAGTACGGCGAGCGCCTCGACGAGGTGGACGAGGCCCTTGAGCGGTACGTCGGCGCTGGAGGTGGTGACGATCCGGCCCTCGACCTCCTCGACGGCGGGGTCGGGCGACCACAGGTCCGTGTCGGCGCCGATGTGCACGACGTGGACGCGGCCGGCGCTCACCCCGAGGTGCTCGACGATCTCCTGCTTGGAGGAGCCGGAGACGGTGAGCACGGACGGCAGCCGGCGCGCGACCCGCTTCTGCATACGTGTGAAGGCGTACCAGCGGCGTACGGAGGCGCGGCGGCGGCGGGTCGGGGCGGCGTCCAGGTCGAGTCGCCGGTCGACGGTGATGGGGTGGTGGATCGTGGTGACGAGGGGCGCGCCGAGGTCGCCGAGGAGCCCGTAGCCGAGTGTCTGGTTGTCGTGGATGACGTCGAACTCGCCGCGCCGGGCGGCGAGATGGCGCCGGGCCCGCAGGCTGAAGGTGAGCGGTTCAGGGAAGCCGCCGGTCCACATGGTGGCGACCTCCGCGGCGTCGATCCAGTCCCGGTACTCGCCGCGCTTCGGCGTGCGGAACGGATCGGGATGCCGGTAGAGGTCCAGGCTGGGCAGCTCGGTGAGCGGGACGCCCTCGTCGAGCACGGGGTAGGGCTGGGCGCCGATGACCTCGACGCTGTGGCCGAGTCGGGCGAGCTCGCGGGCGAGGTGACGCACGTAGACGCCCTGGCCGCCGCAGAAGGGGTTGCCCTTGTAGGTGAGGAGCGCGATGCGCAACGGCCGGTCGCCCTCGGGCCCTGTCTCCGTGTCCGACGTACCGACGCCCGCACGGGGGCCCGACTCTATGGCCTCAGCGGTCACACTCGGCCCCCTTCTCACTGCGTGTTCGCCGGAGCGTAACCGCTCACGCTAATCTAGAACAAGTTATAGACCGGATCGTTCAATGAGCTACGAATCTACCGGCAGGTAGCGTCGGTGCAACGGCCGGATCAGGTGATTCGCGCCACGACACACACCCTGGCATGCTGTGCGCCGCCGGACCGGCCGCCGCGTCCTCGCGGTCGCGGTCAGAAGCCACGGGGATGGGACACATGACAGCGGAAGCCAGACCGGCATCGCCGCCCCTGACGGAACGCCAGGAGGCCCGCCGCCGCCGCATCCTGCACGCCAGCGCGCAGCTCGCCAGCAGAGGCGGTTTCGAGGCCGTCCAGATGCGTGAGGTGGCGGAGGCCGCCGGAGTCGCCCTGGGCACCCTGTACCGCTACTTCCCGTCCAAGGTCCATCTGCTGGTCGCCACCATGCAGGACCAGCTCCAGCACATGCACGGCACCCTGCGCAAACGTCCGCCGGCCGGGGCGGACGCGGCGGACCGGGTCGCCGACACCCTGATGAGGGCGTTCCGGGCGCTCCAGCGCGAACCGCACCTGGCGGACGCGATGGTGCGCGCGCTGACGTTCGCGGACCGCAGCGTGAGCCCCGAGGTGGACACCGTCTCGCGCCTCACGACGGCGATCATCCTGGACTCGATGGGACTTGAGCACCCGACGCCGGAGCAGCTCTCGGCCGTCCGGGTGATCGAGCACACCTGGCACTCCGCGCTCATCACCTGGCTGTCCGGCCGGGCGTCGATCGCCCAGGTGAAGATAGACATCGAGACGGTGTGCCGGCTGATCGACCTGACGGCCGAGGGCCCGGTCCGCTGACTCCCGCGGGACCCCGCCCCGGTCGGGGTCCTGCCCATGTACGGCACCCACATGGGTCCCCCGTCAGGTGAGGTGCCCTGCACCATATCGACGACGGCACGGTGTTCATACGGTTCGGCGACATCACAGGAACTCGCCGAGGAGCCGGTCACCATGCGTCGCAGATCCAGCAGGGCCAGCAGGACGAACAGAACCGTTGGAGCCGGCGGAGCCGCCCGCACCGCCCGGCCCACCGCCCTGTCCGCCATCGCCGTACTGGCCGCCGCCGGTCTGCTGCTGACCGGGTGCAGCGCCGCCGGCAAGGCGGGCAGCGCCGACTCCGGGGCCGGGAAGTCCGGCAGCGGCTCGGCCGTGAAGGTCGGCCTGGTCTACTCCAGGACCGGGCTGCTCGCGGACTACGGCAAGCAGTACCGGGACGGCTTCATGGCGGGCCTGGACTACGCCACCCGGGGCACCGGCAAGGTCGCCGGCCACCGCATCGAGGTCACCGAGCAGGACGACGCGGGCGACCCCGGCAAGGCGGTCTCCGCGGCGAAGAACCTGATCGGCAAGGGCTACAAGGTGCTGGCCGGCACCACCGACTCCGGCGTCGCCCTGCAGATGGCGCCGCTCGCCGCCCAGAACAAGGTGCTGTTCATCAACGGGCCGGCCGCCACCGACGCGGTGACCGGGATCAACGGCTACACCTTCCGCTCGGGCCGCCAGTCCTACCAGGACATCCTCACGGCGGGGGCGATGCTCGGCGACGCCAAGGGCAAGAAGGTCACGGTGCTGGCCCAGGACTCCACGTTCGGCCAGGCGAACGTGGCCGCGGTGAAGGCGGTGCTCGGCGCGAAGGGCGCGAAGGTGGGCTCCGTACTGGCGCCGCCCAGCGCGACGGACCTGACGCCGTTCGCCCGGCAGGTGAAGGCGGGCGGGCCGGATCTGGTCTTCGTGGCCTGGGCCGGTTCCACCGCACCGGCGCTGTGGACCGCGCTGGACCAGCAGGGCGTGCTGGGCGCGGCCAAGGTCGTCACCGGGCTCGCCGGGACGGCCTCGTACCCGGTCTTCGGGACGGCCGGGGCCAAGGTGTCGTTCCTCGCCCACTACTTCCCCGGCGCGGGCGGCGGCAGCGCCGCGGAGAAGGCCATGCTCGGCTCGGTGACGAAGGCGGGCGGCACCCCCGACCTGTTCACCCCGGACGGCTTCACCGCGGCCCAGATGATCGTGCACGCCGTGGCCGAGGGCAGCGCCACGGACCCGGCCGCGATGGTGAAGGCCCTGGAGGGCTGGACCTTCGACGGGGTGAAGGGCAGGACGCGGGTCCGGGCCGAGGACCACGCCCTGGTGCAGCCGATGTTCGTGGCCCGGCTGACCGGCAAGGGCGCCGCCGCGAAACCGGAGCTGCTGGACACCGAGCCGATGGACGCCGTGGCGCCGCCCGTGAAGCCCTCGGCGGGCTGAACCATGACCGCACCGCACACCCTCGGGCGCCGGGACGGCCGGGCGGAGGTCGCGGCCCCCGTGCTCCGGCTGGACGGACTCGGCTGGAGCATCGGTGGCGCGACCATCCTCCAGGACATCACGCTCGGCGTCCGCGAGGGCGAGTTCCTCGCCTTCATCGGCCCCAACGGGGCGGGAAAGACTTCCCTGTTCAACCTCATCAGCGGGACGGTCATGCCGACCGCCGGCACGGTCACGCTGGACGGCTCCGACATCACCGGCCGGCCCGCGCACGTGCGGGCCCGGCGCGGGATCGGCCGCACGTTCCAGACGTCCAGCCTCTGGCCCGCCATGACCGTGGCCGACCACGTCCGGCTGGCGGCGCAGGCCGCCCGGGGCGGCTCGTACCGGCTCTGGCGGCGCGCCGACCCGTACACCGCGGAGGTGGCGGGCGTACTGGAGCGCACCGGTCTCGGCCACCGGGCCGGGGCGACGGCGTCCGAGCTGTCGCACGGCGAGAAGCGGAAGCTGGAGCTGGCCGTGCTGCTGGTGGGCGAGCCCCGGCTGATGCTGCTCGACGAGCCGATGGCCGGGGTGAGCGCGGAGGAGGTCCCGGCGCTGACCGAGCTGATCCGCACCCTGCACCGGGACGAGGGGCGCACCGTCCTCATGGTCGAGCACCACATGGACGTGCTCCTGGGCCTGGCCGACCGGCTCGCGGTGATGCATCACGGCCGGCTGCTGGCCCTGGACACCCCGCAGGCCGTCACCGCCGATCCGACCGTGCAACAGGCCTACCTCGGGGAGGGGTTGTGAGCGAGCGGACCCTGCTCGCCGTACGGGACCTGCGGGTCCTGATCGGCGGTCGGCACATCCTGCACGGCGTCGACCTGGACGTCGCCGCCCACGGCGTGACCGCGCTGCTGGGGCGCAACGGCGCCGGGAAGACCACGACCGTACGGGGCATCCTGGGCCTCGTCCCGCGCAGCGGCAGTGTGCTGCTGGACGGCGAGGAGACCGTGGCCCTGCCCACCCACGCCGTGGTCCGGCGGGGTGTGGGATACGCCCCCGAGGACCGGGGCGTCTTCGCCGGGCTGACCGTGGCGGAGAACCTGCGCCTGGCCGAACGGCGCGGCGCGGGCGGCCCCGACTACTCCCTGGTGCATGAACTCTTCCCCGAACTCAAGCGACGGGCACGGCAGTTGGCCGGAACGCTCTCCGGCGGGCAGCAGCAGATGGTCGCCATCGGCCGCACCCTGCTCAACGCCAACCGGCTGATCATCGCGGACGAGCCCACCAAGGGCCTGGCCCCGAAGGTGGTCACCGAGGTGGCGCAGGTGCTGGAGCGGGCCGCCGAGGCGGTGCCGGTGCTGCTCGTGGAGCAGAACCTCGCCGTCGTACGCCGGCTCGCCGAGCACTGCGTGGTCCTGGCCGACGGCCGGACCGCCCACCGCGGCCCGGCCGCAGCGCTGCTCGGCGACGCGGAGGCGGCCCGCCGACTGCTCGGTGTGGGGCACGGGCCGGCCGCGGAAGCACTCTCCGTGGAGGCGGATTCCTGATGTCCACCCTCGTGCTGCTCACCATGACCGGACTCGGTCTGGGAGCCCTCTACTTCCTCATCGCGTCCGGACTCTCGCTGATCTTCGGCCTGATGGACGTGCTCAACTTCGCGCACGGGGCGCTGCTGTCCGTCGGCGCGTACGGCACCTGGTGGGCGGCGTCGGGCCATCTGCCCGGCGCGGGACCCGGCGGGGCCGGCTTCGTCCTCGCGGTGCTGTTCGGCACGGCGGTGGGCGCCGCCGCCGCCGTGCTCCTCGAACTCGCCGTCGTCCGCCCGCTCTACACCCGGCCGCGCGAGCAGGTGCTCGCCACGGTCGGGGTGGGGCTCGCGGTGCCCGCGCTGCTGTCGGGGATCTGGGGCTCTGACGCCCGGACCTTCCCCGGCCCGGAGGCGCTGTCCGGCACCTTCGGGCTGCTGGGCGCGCAGGTCCCGGTCAACCGGCTCGTCCTGGTGGCGGCGGCGGTCGTGGTCCTGGTGGCGCTGCGGCTCTTCCTCGGCCGGACCCGGCACGGCCTCGTCGTACGGGCGGGGGTCGAGGACCGGGCGATGGTCACCGCGCTCGGCATCGACGTCCGCAGGGCGTTCACCCTCGTCTTCGCGATCGGCGGGTGCGCGGCCGCCCTCGGCGGGGCGCTCGGCGGGCTGTACTTCGGCTCGGTCGACCCCCGCCAGGGCACCTCGCTGCTGATCTTCGCGTTCGTCGTCGTGGTCACCGGCGGCATGGGTTCGGTGACCGGCGCCGCCGTGGCGTCCGTGGTCATCGGCCTGGTCCAGCAGTTCGCCAACTACTACACCGCGGCGGGTCTCGGCGATCTGGCGGTCGTCGTCCTGCTCGCCGCGCTGCTGCTGATCCGCCCGCGCGGACTGACGGGGAGGCTCGCGTGAGCACCGCCACCGAGACACACGACCGCACCGACGGCAGCCCCAGGGCCGCACCGGCGCCTCCCGGCCGGTCCCGGCGACTGCTGCACCGGTGGCCCGCCGCCGTCCTGCTGGTCCTGGCCGTGGCGCCCTACAGCGCGCTGCCCGTGCCGGGGCTGCTGGACGGCCCGCTGGGCAGTGCGGGCAGCCTGCAACTCATCGCCACCTGCCTGCTGTTCGGCGCCCTGGCCACCGGCTACGACCTGCTGCTCGGCCGCACGGGGCTGCTCTCCTTCGGGCACGCCCTGTACTTCGCGGCGGGCAGCTACGCCACCAACGTGTTCCTGCTGGAGGCGGGGCTCCCCTTCGCGGCCGCCGCCGTCCTCGGGCTCTGCTTCGGGATCGCCCTGGCCCTGGTCCTGGGCTCCGTGAGCTTGCGCGTCACCGGCATCGGCTTCTCCATGGTGACGCTGGCGTTCGCCCAGGCGGGCTCGATCCTGGTCGCCCGCAACCCCGGTGGCGTCACCGGCGGCGAGGAGGGCCGGGCGGCGCCGGCGGATCTGCTGCCCTCCTGGCTCGTCGGCATCGACAACACCGCGAACCTCTACTGGATCGCACTGGCCTACCTCGTCCTCACCCTGACCGTCGTCCACCGGGCGGTCCGCTCCCCCACGGGACGCGTCTGGGAGGGCATCAAGGAGAACGAGCGCCGGGTGGAGGTGCTGGGGCTGAAACCGTACGGATTCAAGCTGACGGCCTTCGTCCTCGCGGGCGCGCTCGCCGCTCTCGGCGGCATCGTGCACCTGCTGCTGACCGGTGGTTCCACCCCGCAGACGACCACGTCCGACTTCACGCTGTCGCTGCTGGTGATGGTGGTGCTGGGCGGCTCGGGGACCCGCTGGGGCCCGATGGTCGGCGGCATCCTCTACACCTGGGCCGACCACCGGCTCGGCGACCTGGCCGGCTCGGGCGCGGTCGCCGGCCTCCCTGCGGTGCTCCGCGTCCCGCTCTCCCAGCCGCTGTTCCTGCTGGGCGTGCTGTTCGTGGCCGTGGTACATCTGCTGCCGGGCGGACTGGCCCGGCTGCCGTCCAGACTGGCCGCGTCGCGCCGAAGCGGGCCCGCACAGGAGATCCCGCCCCGGAAGGAGAACGGAAACCCGTGATTCCGTACGAAGAGATCAAGGTTCCTGTCGCCGGGGGCGAGTTGGCGGCCGTGCGCTGGCCGGCCGGCGATCCGGCCGCGCCGGTGGTGGTGGCGCTGCACGGCATCACGGCCAACGCGCTCTCCTGGGGCCCGGTGGCCCGGCTGCTGGCCGGCCGCGTCACCCTGGTCGCCCCGGATCTGCGCGGCAGGGCGGGGAGTTCGGGGCTTCCCGGCCCGTACGGCGTCGCCGCCCACGCGGACGACGTCGCCGCCCTGACCGAGTCGCTGGGCCAGGACCGGGTGGTGCTGGCGGGCCACTCCATGGGCGCGTTCGTGGCGGCGTTCGCCGCGGTACGGCACCCGGAGCGCTTCGGGCCGCTGCTGCTCGTCGACGGCGGCATCGGCTTCCCGGCGCCCGTGCACCTGTCGCCGGACGAGCTGATGACGGCGGTGATCGGCCCGGCGATGGACCGGCTGTCGATGACCTTCGCGGACCGGGCCGCCTACCGCGCCTTCTGGCAGGCGCACCCGGCGTTCGCGGGCGCCTGGTCGGACGAGGTGGACGCCTACATCCAGCGCGATCTGACGGGCGCCGAACCGGCCCTGCGCTCGACGTGCCGGATCGAGGCGGTCCGCACGGACGGCATCGGCCTCTTCGACGCGGAGGTGCTCTCCGCGGTACGGAAACTGCCCGTCGAGGCGACGCTGCTGTGGGCGGCGCGCGGCCTGATGGACGAGGAGCAGGGCCTGTACGACGAGAGGCGGCTGGCGGCTGCGGACCTGGCCGGGACCCGGCTGACGCCGGTGGCGGTGCGGGACGTGAACCACTACACGGTGCTCACGGGTGACCGGGGCGGGCGGGAGATCGCCGACCGCCTGGTGGCGTACGCGCGGCAGGGCGGCTGACGTCCGGCGGACGGGGCCCGGTGGAACCGCCGGGCCCCGTCCGCCGTTCCGGATCAGCCGGTGCAGCCGCTGTCCGCGATCACGAAGTACCCCGCCGGTGACTCCTTGAGGGTGTGGGTGACGAAGACGTTGTAGAGGCCCATGTTCGCCTCCGAGCCCTTGGCGTAGACGTACCCGCCCGTGGTGCGGGCCCTGCCCGCCGCCACGTGCGCGTAGTTGGTGGCGGTGAAGCACCGGGCGGTCGCGCCGCCCGTCGTGACCGCGCTCACCTGGGCGGACGTGGTGCCGGCCGTCCCCGATCCGTCGACCGCCGCCACCGTGTAGCGGTAGGTGGTACCGGCGGTCAGGCCGGTGTCCGTGTACGCCGTGCCGGCCGGGGCCGCGACCTTCGTACCGTTGCGGAACACCGCGTACGAGGCGGCGCCCTCGACCGCGCTCCAGGACAGGGCCGCGGTGGTGTCGGTGACGCCCGTGACCGTCACGCCCGCCGGGGCCGGCAGCCGGCCGTCGCCGCCACCGCCGGGGGTGCCGCCGCCGTCGAGGCCCCAGAAGACGCCCGTGTAGTACGTCGAGCAGATCGTGTTCAGGAAGTACGCGGCCGCCGTTCCGCACTGCTCGGCGCCCGTACCCGGGCCCACCGGAAGGCCGTGGCCCATGCCCGAGACGGTGTACGTCTCCACGGCCGGCCGGCCGGCGGAGTCGTTGTAGACGGCGCGTGCGGTGTTGCCGGGGAGGGTGTCGGTGGACGACGGGGCCTGGCCGATGCCCCAGACGTCCGTCCACTGGTCACGCAGGGCCGTGGCGTTGGCCGGGTAGACGGTGTAGTCGGCGGTGCCCTGCCAGATCGCCACCCGGGGCCACGGGCCGCCGTATCCGGGATAGGCGCCGCGGACCTTGTCGCCCCACTGCGCGGGGGTGAGCTTCTGCGGGCCCGTCTGGCAGGCCGACGCGGCCGCCTGGCTCGTCGCGCACTGCGCGGGCAGCCCCGAGGCCACCGCGCCGCCCGCGAACACGTCCGGGTAGGCGGCGAGCAGGTCCGCGGTCATGCCGCCGCCCGCCGAGAGCCCGGTGACGTACACCCGTTGGCCGTCGGAGCCGCGGCTCTGCTTCGCGTGCTCCACCATCTGCACGATCGACGCGGCCTCGCCCTTGCCCCGGCTGTCCTCGGACGCGTCGAACCAGCCGAAGCAGGAGAGCGCGTTGTTCGCGGACGTGGTCTGCGGGAAGACGACGTCGAAGCCCCACTGGTCGGCGAACTTCGGCCAGCCGGAGTTGGTGTAGTACGCGTCGGCCGTCTGGGCGCAGCCGTGCAGGGCGACGACCAGGGGCGCGTTCGCGGGGAGGCCGGCGGGGGTGTACTCGTACATCTGGAGGTTGCCGGGGTTGGAGCCGAAGCCGGTGACCTGCTGGAGGCCCCCGGCGGCAGCGGCGGGGGTGGTGGTCAGTGTGGCCGCGAGCAGGCCGAGGACGGCCGTGGACGCGACGCGGCGGAACAGGCGTCTCAGGATCGGTGGGCGCACGGGTGCCTCCCTGGTCGGTACGTGCGGGTACTGGCTGCTGCCGGAACCTATGAGCAGCGGCGCCGTACGCCCATGTGGCAGGCGGACATCCGCGGGTGCGGGGTGTGTGCGGCGGGTCCCTTGTGCGGGCCGCCGGCCGTGCGGCGGGGCCGCCCGGCGGGGCACCGCACCATGTACGCCGCCACCATGCCGGGGCGGGAGGGTGTGTGCACCGGCCCCGTGTGACACGGGCCGCCGCGTACCTACGGTGACGGCCATGGAGACTTCCCGCAGACCCGATCACGAGCCCCCCGCCCCCTCCCCGGGCGGCGGACCGACGCAGGTGCCCGCAGCACCGTTCCTGGCCGGGCGGACCGCGCTGGTGACCGGTGCGGCGAGCGGGATCGGGCGGGCCTGCGCACAGGCGCTGGCGGCGGCCGGCGCCCATGTGCACGTCGTGGACAAGGCCGGTGAGGCCGCCAGGAGCCTGGCCGGGGAGATCGGCGGGACGGCCTGGGTGGTGGACCTGTCCGACCCCGGGGTCGTCGACACGCTGCCGGCCCACGCGGACGTGGTGGTCAACAACGCGGGGCTCCAGCACGTCGCCCCCGTCCACACGTTCCCGCCGGAGCGCTTCGCGCTGATCCAGCGCGTCATGGTGGAGACCCCGTTCCGCATCTTGCGCCGGACCCTGCCGGGCATGTACGAACGCGGCTGGGGTCGCGTGGTCAACATCTCGTCGGTGCACGGGCTGCGCGCGAGCCCGTACAAGTCGGCCTATGTGACGGCCAAGCACGCACTGGAGGGGCTGAGCAAGGTGGTGGCGCTCGAAGCGGCGGAGCACGGGGTGACGAGCAACTGCGTCAGCCCCGGTTACGTACGCACTCCGCTGGTCCAGAACCAGATCGCCGACCAGGCCCGTACCCACGGCATCTCCGAGGAGGAGGTGGTGGGGCGGGTGATGCTGGAGCGCAGCGCGATCAAGCGGCTGATCGAACCGGCGGACGTCGCCGAGGCCGTCCTGTGGCTGTGCGGTCCGCGTACCGGCCACATCACCGGCACCTCGCTCTCCATGGACGGCGGCTGGACCGCCAACTGACCCCCTCACCGCCCCCCGTCTACGAACGCTGGCCGCCATGTCTGAACCGTCCCCCTCCGCCGCACCCCACCTCCGGCACCTCTTCGACCTGCTGGCCGACGACGCCCCCGCGGAGGCGCTGGGCGCGGTCCTGTCGACGGCGCGGGCCGACGGGGCGGCGCAGGGCGAGCTGGCCGAGGTGGAGCGGGCCACCGCGACCGCGCTGCGGATCAGGGGCGCCCTGCGCCAGCACCGGCGCCGCGAACTCCAGCTCACCGCGCTCTTCGACACGGCGGGCGACCTGGCGGCCTCCCGCGATCTGGACGACGTGCTGAAGGCGATCGTGCGGCGGGCCAGGATGCTGCTGGGGACGGACACGGCCTACCTCACGCTCCCGGACGAGGAGGCGGGCGACACCTACATGCGGGTGACCGACGGATCGGTGTCGCTGCTCTTCCAGCGGCTGCGCCTCGAACTCGGCGAGGGCCTCGGCGGTCTCGTGGCGCAGACGGCGAGCCCGTACGCGACCCCCGACTACCGCACCGACGAGCGCTTCCGCCACACCCACAACATCAATGCCGGGGTCCTGGACGAGGGCCTGGTCGCCATTCTGGGCGTGCCGCTGCTGCTCGGCTCCAGCCGCGGGGGCACGGGAAAGGTGATCGGCGTCCTCTTCGCGGCGGACCGGGCGCCCCGGGTCTTCAGCCCCGACGAGGTCGCCCTGCTGTGTTCGCTGGCCGCCCATGCCGCCATCGCCATCGACACCGCCCGCGCCCTGGCCGACACCACCTCGGCCCTCGCCGAACTGGCGGCGGCGAACGCCGAGCTGGCCGAGGCCAACGCCTCGGTGCGGGCCCACTCGGCGGCCATGCGGCGGGCCGAGGAGTCGCACGACCGGCTGACGGACCTGGTGCTGCGCGGCCGGGACGTCAAGGACGTGGCTGCGGCCGTCGCCGGACTGCTCGACTCCCCGCTGACCATCCACGACCCGGGCGGGCGCCCGCTGGCGGCGGTCCGCCCGGACGGTACGGGCTTCGCCGCGGACAGCATGGACGCCGGCTGGCTCGCGGAGGCAGCGGAGGAGTCCCGTACGGGAGCCCGCGCCGTGCACCGCGACGGGAGGGTGGTCTGCGCGGTGCTCGCCGGGCAGGAGCTGCTCGCCGGTCTGGTGCTGCACCGGAGCCGGCGGCTGGACGACTCCGACCGGCGGCTGTTCGAGCGGTCGGCGGTGGTCACCGGGCTCCTTCTGCTGCTGCGGCGCACGGTGGCAGAGACGGAGAACCGCATCCGCGGCGAACTGATCGCCGACCTGCTGACGGACAGCGGCCGCGACCCGGCGGGCCTCGCGGAGCGCGGCCGCCGGCTGGGCATCGACCTGGACCGCCCGCATCTGCTGCTGGTCGCGGAGACCGGCGCGCGGGAGCGGCTGGCCCCGGCCGCGATGCGCTATCTGTTCGGCGGGGACATCCATGGCGTGAGCGCCGAACACGCGGGCGGGGTGGTGCTGTTGATCGAGGCGGACGGCTCCGGCCCGGCGGCCGGGACCGTGGCCCGCTCGGCGGCGGCCCAGCTCGGCCAGCTGGCGCAGACCCCGGTCAGCGTCGCCGCCGCGGGCCCGGCCCGGGGCCCGCGGGAGCTGGCCGCCGCGTACGCGGAGGCGGCGCGCTGCCTGCGGGCGATGCGGGTGCTGGGGCGTACCGGCGAGGGCGCGTGCGTGGACGAACTGGGCTTCCTGGGCGTGGTGCTGGGCAACGGGCAGGACGTCGACGGCTTCGTGTCGGCGACGCTGGGGCCGCTGCTGGAGTACGACGCCCAGCGCGGCACCCACCTGGTGCGGACGCTCGGCGCGTACTTCGGCGCGGGCGGCAGCCTGATCCGGGCCAAGGACGAGCTGCACGTGCACGTCAACACCGTGGTGCAGCGGCTGGACCGGATCCAGGTGCTGCTGGGACGGGACTGGAACGAGCCGGACCGCGCCCTGGAACTGCAACTGGCGCTGCGCCTGCACCTGCTGTCGGGTGTCCCGGAACGCTGACGGCGCGGCCGCCCGGTGTTCCGTCCGTCCTGCTCCCTGCCGGGCCGGAGCGCCGCCGGGGAGCGCGATTATGCTGACGGCATGGCTGAGTCGTTGCCCTCCGTGGCCGCGGGCCGGTGGCGGCCGGGTGCCGGGCCCGTCGTCCGCGTCGGGCGTCGCACGCTCGTGGAATCCCTGTACCTCCTCACCGCACCGCTGAGCGCCGCCGCCGGTCTGCCGCTGGTGGCCGGGGGCCTGTGCGCCGGAACGGCCGGTTCGCTGGTGCCGAACGGCTCGCCCGTCACGGCCCGCGCCCTGGCACTGGCGCGGTGGCCCGGCGATCTGGAGTGGCGGCGGATCGGCGCGGTGCGCTCCGGGACCGGCAGGACGGGCGGCGCGGGCCGGCGGCCGAGGGCGAAGGAGCCGGACGGCGCGGCCGACCCGGAGCTGTGGCTCGACCTGGCGCACGCGGTGCTGGTGCTCCCCGTCGTCCTGGTCACCTCGGTGGTGACGGCGCTGTGGTGGTTCGTGGGGGTCGCGACCGTCACCTACCCCCTGCGCAACGAGGTCGCGCCCGGCTCGCTGCGGCCCATGACCCTGTACGCGGGCAGCGACCGCTCCCATGTCGCACTGAGCCTGGGGCTGACGTCACCGTCCGGGCGGGTCGCGTTCGCCCTCTCGGTCGGTGTGCTGCTGCTGTCGACCCTGCCGCTGGTGACGCGGGTGTGCGTCGCCGCCCAGGCGGGGCTCGGGCAGGCGCTCCTGTCCAACATGTCCGCGCTGCACCGCAGGATCAGCGGGCTGGAGCAGGAGCGCGACACCGCCCGCGCGCAGGCCGTCGCGGCGGTGACGGCGGAGACGGCCGCGCTGCGCCGGCTGGAGCGCGACATCCACGACGGGCCCCAGCAGCAGCTGGTCCGGCTGGCGATGGAACTGGGCCGCGCCCAGCACCACTTCGACCGGAAGCCGGAACTGGTCAGGGCCGCGCTCGCCGACGCGGTCCTGCGGACGCAGGAGGCGCTGGACGAACTGCGGGCCCTGTCGCGGGGCATCGCCCCGCCGGTCCTCACCGACCGGGGGCTGCGGGAGGCGCTGCGGGCCCTGGCCGCGCGCAGCGTCGTGCCCGCCGAGCTCGACGCCGCACCCCTGAGCCGTCGGCCGGAGCCCGGCGTCGAGACGGCCGCGTACTTCGTGGTCGCCGAGGCGCTGACGAACGCGGCCAAGCACAGCCACGCCCGCCGGTGCACGGTCGGGATGCGTCACACCGGGGGAATCCTGCGGGTCTGGGTGACGGACGACGGGGTGGGCGGGGCCGTTCCGGCCGAGGGACACGGGCTGCGGGGCCTGGCCGACCGGGCGCGGGCGGTCGGCGGGCGGCTGCGGGTCGACAGCCCGGCGGACGGCCCGACGACGGTCACGGCGGAGCTGCCATGCCGCTGACCGGGGAGGGAACAGCGCCGGGTGCGGCGGCAGGGGGCCCGGTGGTCCGGGAGCCGCTGCGGATCGTCGTCGCCGATGACTCGGTGCTGCTGCGCGAGGGGCTGGTCCGGCTGCTCTCCGAGGACGGTCACCAGGTGGTGGCGGCGGTCGGTGACGGCCCCGCCCTCGTCGAGGCGGTACTCACGCACCGCCCGGACGTGTCGGTCGTCGACGTGCGGATGCCGCCGACGCATACGGACGAGGGTCTGCGGGCGGCGGCCACCGCCCGCGGCCGGCTGCCGGGCACCCCCGTGCTGGTGCTCAGCCAGTACGTGGAGGTGTCGTACGCCACCGATCTGCTCGCGGACGGTTCCGGCGCGGTCGGCTATCTGCTGAAGGACCGGGTCGCCAGGGTCGAGGAGTTCCTGGACGCCCTGGTCCGGGTCGCCCGTGGCGCCACGGTGCTCGACCCGCAGGTCGTCGCGCAGTTGCTGGCCAGGCAGCGGCGGGGCGACCCACTGGAGAAACTGACCGCGCGTGAACGGCAGTTGCTCGCGCTGATGGCCGAGGGCCATTCCAACACGGCCCTCGCACGGCGCATGGCGCTCTCGAACAGCGCGGTGGAGAAGCACATCGGCAACGTCTTCGCGAAGCTCGGCCTGCCGCCCGACGACACGCGGCACCGCCGGGTGCTCGCCGTCCTCGCCCACCTCGACGCCTGAGGCGGGGCCCCTCACCAGCCGCCCTCGAAGAAGGCCAGGAGCGCCGGCGCGGGGTCGGCCGTGGTGGCCGTGTTCGCCGCGGCGATCACGAGGACGGCCGCCGCCGACAGGGCCGAGAGAAGACCGGCCGACCTGAGGACGCGCCTGGTCCGCCGGTCGGACGCCGCTGTTCCCGCGGACCTCCGCCACGCCAGCGCGCCGAGGGCGGCGAGGGCGAGGGCCACCAGCGTCGCGGCCACGGCCACCACCGCGTGGTAGCGGCCGAAGTCGCTGACCATCACCCTGAGGGGAGGCGGGGTCGCCCCACCGGCGTCCGGGTAGCCGGCCAGTTGCCGCCTGATCCGGTCGAGCACGTCGGCGAGTTCTCCGTGGGACGCGCGGACCGGCAGCATCGGCATCAGCGAGGAGAAGGGCGCCACCGCACCCTGGATGTTGGCCACGACCAGCGCCAGGGAGAACAGCGCGAGAGCCGTGACGACCACCCCGGCGGAAGCGAGAGCGGCCCTGCTTCCCGCCGCGAGCGCGCCGCCCCGCAGGAACGCCTTCCAGAGCAGCGCGCCGAGCGCGATGAGCACGGCCAGCAGGACCGCGGCGACCACGGCCTTGACCACGTGGTAGCGGGACCAGTAGTCGACGACGCCCCGCAGAGCAGGGGGAAAGCCGCGCTCGCCGGATCTCCAGTAGTCGACGAACGACGCGGAGAGACGGGCGTCGAGGCCGCGCCGATCGCCGTAGCCGCCGCCCGGCATGCTCCCCGCCACCGGGCCGGGGGCGAGGACGAAGGCGAGGACGAGGGCCACGGCGAGGGCGGCGAGCGCGGTGACGGCGCGAGCGGGGACAGCGGCGGCTCCGGAGGAGGTTCCGGGCGTGCGGGTGGACCGCGAGGTGGTGGGCATGCCGGTGACGATGTCGCACCGGCACCCATCCGGTCACTGCGGTCCGCCACCCGTTCGGGGTGTGGCAGGCCACACCCCGAACGGCCACGGGGTTCGCGGAACGGCTCTCAGTCCTCCGGAGGGAACACCACTTCCCCCGAGTCGGCCAGGGCGACCGTGATCGCCTCGACCGGGCACCCCTCGGCCGCGGCGAGCACCCGCTCGTTGGCGTCGGTCTCCGGGTCGACGGGATGCGACTGCCGGGCGGAGTCCAGCCGGAAGCCGTCCGGTGCGTGGTTCACGCACATCCCCGACCCGATGCACACCCCGCGGTCGACCTCGACGCTCCACCGGTCACCCATCAGGCCCCTCCCCCGTACCCGGCGGGCAGGTGGATCATCTTGTGCTCGAAGTACTCCCCGTACCCCTCGGGCCCGAACTCCCTTCCCAGACCGGAGTTCTTGTAGCCGCCGAACGGCCCGAGCATGTCGAGGCTGAAGGTGTTCACGCTGTACGTGCCGGTCCTGACCCGGCGGGCGATGTCGATGCCGCGCTCGGTGTCGGCGGTCCAGACGCTGCCGCTGAGCCCGTACTCGGAGTCGTTGGCGATCTTGACGGCCTCGTCCTCGTCGCCGTACGGCAGCAGGCAGATGACCGGGCCGAAGATCTCCTCGCGGGCGATGCGCATGGAGTTGTCGACGTCGCCGAAGAGCGTCGGCTCGACGTACCAGCCGCGTTCCTGCGAGGCCGGACGGCCGCCGCCGGTGAGGATCTTGGCGCCCTCCTCCTGCCCGATCCGGATGTAGTCGAGGGAGCGCTGCTGCTGACGCCGCGCGACGAGCGGGCCGAGTTCGGTGGCCGGGTCGAGCGGGTCGCCGACCTTCAGCGCACCGGCGGCGGCGGCGAACGCCTCGGCCATCTCCTCGTAGCGGGAACGCGGCACGAGGATCCGGGTCTGGGCCACACAGGCCTGCCCGTTGATCATCCAGGCGAAGGGCACGATGCCCGCGACGGCGGCGTCCAGATCGGCGTCGGGGAGGATCACGGCGGCGGACTTCCCGCCGAGCTCCAGGGTGACGCGGGTGAGGTTGCGCGAGGCGACCTCCATGACGCGCCGTCCGGCGGCGACGGACCCGGTGAACGAGACCTTGTCGACGCCGGGGTGCCCGACCAGGTACTCACTGACCTCGCGGTCGGCCGGCAGGATCGACAGCACGCCCTCCGGCAGCCCGGCCTCTGCGACGATCTCGGCCAGGATGTAGGCGTCGAGCGGCGATTCGGGCGACACCTTCAGGACGGCCGAGCACCCGGCGAGCAGCGCGGGCGCGAGTTTGGCGGCGGCGGTGAACTGCGGCACGTTCCACGGCACGACGGCCGCGACCACCCCGACGGGCTCCCGCCGCACGAGCAGCGGCCCCAGCGCCCCGTCCCGGCGCTCCTCGTACGGGAAGGTGCGGGCGACGGTGATCGCCGCGTCCCACACCATCATCGCGGCGAGGGCCTGCACCATGACGCTGGAGCTGTACGGGGTGCCGTTCTCCGAGCTGATGACCCGGGCGATCTCCTCGTACCGGACGGCGAACGCGTCCTTGATCCGGGTGACGACGGCGATCCGTTCGTCCAGCGTCATCCGGGGCCAGGGCCCCTCGTCGAACGCCCGCCGGGCGGCGGCGACGGCCCGGTCCACATCCCCCTCGGCGGCGTGCGGCACCCGGCCGATGACCTGCTCGGTGTGCGGGGAGATGACCTCGATGACTTCCCGCCCGAGCGGATCGACCAACTCCCCGCCGATGAACAGTTTTCCGTGTTCGACAAGCTCGCTCATGGCTGCTGCCTCCCGCGACGCGGCATGTGACCCGACTCGTTGACTGGTTCCGAGTCCTGCGTTCCGGGGCTCTGTTCCCGGTCCACATCTGACTCCATGTCAGAACTGATACCAGTTCCAGTTCCAGGAGTCCACGGATGGGCCACACGCACCGGGGCGGCATGCCGGACGCCTCGGCGCCGTCCCACGTCAAACGCCTCCGACGGGACGGCAATTGGTCTGTACCAAATCTGGCCACACTCTTGCCAGAATCCGCGCGCCTGGGCAGGATTTGACTGGCGATCAAGCAGGTAATCACCCGCTTTCGCCACTCTTGTCGACGCCTCGGTGTCCGCCGGCGTCCGTGGCACCCCACGGGACCCCGTCCATCGAAGCCGGACCGGTCCGCTCGACGCTCCACCCGCACATGTCCCTCTTCCCGCTCACGCATCGTCATCGGATGAAGGAGTCACCCATGTTCGCGAAGCCCCTGTCCAAGAAGCGCGGTGCCGCCGTGGCCGTGGCCGCCGCCGCGGCGGGCATCATGCTGGCCGCGGCGCCCGCCGCCCAGGCTGCGCCCGGCAACTGCACGATCTCGTCGGGGAGCAGCCTCTCCAGCCTCTGCACCAGCGGTACCGGTCAGCACCGGATCCACGCGGTGCTCAACCCGCTGGACCCCAGACTTCCGCAGCGCGTCATCCTCGGTAACTGGGCCCCGGTCGGGCAGGCTTCGGTCGCCGCCAACCCGTGGGGCGCGTCGTACGTCGTGAACGCCTGGACGGACCTCGCCGACTAGGAAGTGCGCCAAGTCCCGTCGGGCGCCCCGGGCGTACGACGGGACTTCGCGGACGCGGCCAGGGACCCGTCGGGCGGCGCCCCGCACCGAACGGACAGGTGCTCGGGGCTACCACTGGAACAAGTTCTCGTTACAGTGGACGCGGCGCGTCGTGGCCGTACCCCGCACGCCGCCGAGACCGCGGAGAGATGGGGAGTCCATGACGCAGGTGATGAACCACGGTGGAGGCGTCCACAGCATCAAAGTCCCCATCCCGGACAACCCGTTGGGCCACACCCTGGTCCATGTCCTGGACACCGGCCGGGGGCCGGTCCTGATCGACACGGGCTGGGACGACCCGGAGGCCTGGGACACCCTGACGGCCGGGCTCACGACCGTCGGCGTGGACATCGCCGATATCCACGGCGTCGTCATCACCCACCACCACCCCGACCACCACGGCCTCTCCGGCCAGGTGCGCGAGGCCTCCGGGGCCTGGATCGCGATGCACGCCGCCGACACGGCGATCGTCCGCCGCACCCGGGAGTCAGAACCGGGCACCTGGCTGTCGTACCTCGCGACGAAGCTGGCCACGGTCGGCGCGCCCGAGGACCACATCGCCCCGCTCCTGGCCGCCCGCGAGAAGGGCGGCCGGATGCGCACCCTGCCCGGTCTGCGCGCCGCCCTCCCGGACCGCGAGATCGTGCCCGGCGAACTCCTCGACCTGGCCGGCCGCGAGCTGCGCGCGATCTGGACCCCGGGCCACACCCCGGGCCATGTCTGCCTCCACCTGGAGGAGGACCACCCGGCCAACCTGCCCGGCCGCGGCCGCCTCTTCTCCGGCGACCACCTGCTCCCCGGCATCAGCCCGCACGTCGGCCTCTACGAGGACCCGGACAGCGCGACCGAGACCGACCCGCTCGGGGACTACCTCGCCTCGCTGGAACGGATCGGCCGGCTGGGCGTCGCGGAGGTGCTGCCCGCCCACCAGCACGCGTTCCCGGACGCGGCGGGCCGGGTGCGGGAACTCCTCGACCACCACGAGGAACGCCTCACCGGCCTCCTGTCCCTGCTGGCCGAACCGCTCACGCCCTGGCAGCTCGCCGAGCGGATGGAGTGGAACCGCCCCTGGGAGCAGATCCCTTACGGATCACGGAACATCGCCGTCTCCGAGGCCGAGGCGCATCTGCGCCGACTGGTGAAACTGGGGCGCGCGGAGGCGGTCACGGGAAGCGAGCCGGTGACCTTCGTGGCGGTGTGACGCGCCGGCCACCGCAGGGAGCCGGCGACTCTTCACGGAAGTGCGGGAGGGGATCATGGGAAGGGGTGCGTCCGGACGGTGCGGGGCCGGACCGCGCGGCAGGGGTTCCGTGGCGGCGGCTCTGGTGGTCCTCGCGGCCCTGACGCTCGGCGGCTGCGGCACGGAGCACGCGACGGCAGGCGCGACCGGCGGAAGCGGGAGCGGCGGGGCCACGGGCGAGCGGGGCACGAGCACCCCGAGTCCCCCCTCGCGGTCTCCCTATGTCGAGCCGGGGGCCGGCGACGGGGCCCCTCACTACCGTGAGAACAACGGTTTCCGGATCGCGGGCGAGATGTCCGCCGCGAGCACCAGGGACGCCCGCCGGGAGGCCGACCGCATCGAGCCGGTGCTCAAGCGGCTGTGGCAGCGGAAGGTCTGGGACCCGGAGTCGGTCCGCTCCGCGCTGGTCGAGCTGGGTTACGAGGTGGGGCGTGCCAACGCCACCGGGAAGTCGCCCGGCGGGACCCTGCGGGTCGAGGCGATGGCCGCGCGCTTCGAGAACGGCCGGGAGGTCACTCCCGAGGGCGCGCGGGTGGGCCTGCGCGTCCGTCGCGACGCCTGCGTCACCGCGTTCACCCAGAAGACCAACTACCAGGTTTCGGTCAACGGACCCTACCCGGAGACGGGTTGTTTCGAGCCGCCCGCCGGCCACTGAGAACCGGCGCGGTTCCCCGGCCTCGAACCGGCCGCCCCGGGCTCTCCCGGTACCCGCCCGGTAGAGTGTGCGAGTCGTCATCATGCCCGTTCAGGGGGAAGCCGGTGCGAATCCGGCGCTGGCCCGCAACCGTGTATGCCGCCTCTCCGGCGGCCAGCCGGAATGCCCTGTCCGTGTCGTGACCGGCTCGTGCCATCGGGACCCCGGTGGCCGGCACCGTCGAGGTATACGGAGCCGGAGCCTGGTGCCTGTGTGTGCCTGTGCCCGGTTTCCCCCAGGAGAGGCCCCGCCCGCCATGACCGTACGCCGCAGCGCAGCCGCGCTCGCCGCCACCGCCACCGTGCTCTGTGCGGCCGCAGCCCCGGCCGCGGTCGCCGCACCGTCCCCCTCCCCCTCGCCGTCCGCGGCGCTGCCCTCGGGGCTGTACGGCACGACGGACCCCACGTACGACGGGGTGTGGCGGCAGTCGCTGGCCTTCGTCTCGCAGCGGGCCGTGGGCGTCACGCCCGCCGCGAAGGCGGTGGACTGGCTGGTCGGGCAGCAGTGCGACAGCGGCGCGTTCCCCGCGTACCGCCCCGACCCCTCCGTGCCGTGCGACGCGAAGACCGTGATCGACACGAATGCGACGGCGGCCGCCGTGCAGGCGCTGCACGAGGTCGGCGGGCACAAGGACCTCGTCGCCAACGGGGTCCACTGGCTGAAGTCCGTGCAGAACGACGACGGCGGCTGGGGGTACAACGCCGGCGGGGCCAGTGACGCGAACTCCACCTCGATCGTGATCGGCGCCCTCGCCCGCGCCGGGCAGAAGCTCGGCGACGTGACGACGGACGGCGGCAGGACCCCGTACGCCGCCCTGCTCACCTTCGCCATCCCCTGCGGCGGCAAGGACGGCGGCGCGTTCGCCTACCAGCCCGACAAGGCCGGCAAGCTCGTCGCCAACGGGGACGCCACCGCGGCGGGCGTGCTCGGCTCGCTCGGCAAGGGGCTCCTCGTCGGCGACAACGCCGCGGTCAAGGACCCCAGCTGCCACAAGGGCGCCGCGCTGGAGCCGGAGCAGGCCGCCCAGAACGGCGCCTCCTACCTGGCCGGGGCCCTCGCGAAGACCGGTCACCTCGACCAGCCGCCGATGCCGGGGGCCGAGGACAGCGCCCCGCAGCCCGACTTCGGCAACACCGCCGACGCGGTCGTCGCCCTGTCCGCCGCCGGGCACAAGGACAAGGCCGCCGCGTCCGTCGAGTGGCTGGCGAAGAACTCCGCGGGCTGGGCCGAGCAGAGCGGCCCCGCCGCCTACGCCCAGCTGGTCATGGCCGCCCACGCGGCCGGCGCCGACGTGCACGACTTCGGCGGCGCCGACCTCGTCGCACAGCTGAACGCGACCGGGCCCGCACCCGCCGCCGTGAAGAAGCCGACGGCCAGCGCCACCAAGGACGAGGAGAAGAAGGACAGCGGCGACGGGGACGGGATCGGCGGTGTCTGGTGGTTCGTCGGAATCGGGCTCGCCGTCGGCGCGGGCGCCGGATTCCTGATCAGCGGCCGCCGGAAGAACCAGCAGCTGTGAGCAGACGTGGAAGGGCCACCGCGCTGCTGGTGGTCCTGGGCACCGTCCTGGCCGTGCTCGGCACGGGCACGGCCCAGGCGGCGGGTTACCGCTACTGGTCCTTCTGGGAGGGTTCCGGCAGCGGGTGGGCGTACGCCACCCAGGGGCCGTCCCTGGTCCGGCCGGACGACGGCGCGGTGCAGGGCTTCCGGTTCGCCGTGAGCGCCGACTCCCAGGACGCGACGAAGCCGCGCCGCTCACCCGACTTCTCGGAGATCTGCGCGGGCACCCCCGCCCAGAGCGGCACCAAGCGCGTCGCGCTCGTCATCGACTCAGGCACCGCCGCCGACGCTCCGGCCGGAGAGACCCCGCCGCCGCCGCGCACCGCGTGCGCTCAGGTCCCGAAGGACGCGAGCAGCGCGGTGGCGCTCGCGTCGGTCGCGAAGCCGCTGCGTTACGGAAGCGACGCGCTGCTCTGCGCGATCTCCGGCTATCCGGTCACCGGGTGCGGTGAGCAGGTCTCCGGGAACGGGAACAGCAGTCCGCGGGCCACGGCGGACGCGTCGACGCCCACCTCCGCGTCCGCCGCCGCCGGCAGCAGTGACGGTTCGGGCGGCGGCGGGCCGTCCGCCGGGGTGCTCTTCGGGGTCGGCGCGGTCCTTCTGCTCGGCATCGCCGCAGTCGCGCAGGCCCGCCGCCGCCGCGGATGAGCGGCCCGACGGCCCGCATCGGGGAGGACCCGGTGACCGGCACCGCGGGCCGTGCGGCGTCCGGCCGCTCCCCGGTCCCCGCCTGGCGCGCGCCCGCCGCGACCCGGAGCAACGCGCTGCCCGCCGGGGCGTGGTGGCTGTGGGCGCTGGGGCTCGCCACCGCCGCGTCCCGGACGACCAACCCGCTGCTGCTCGGCCTGCTGGTGGGCGTGGCGGGGTATGTGGTGGCCGCGCGCCGGACGGACGCGCCGTGGGCCCGGTCCTACGGGGCGTTCATCAAGATCGGGCTGTTCGTCATCGGGGTGCGGCTGCTCTTCTCGGTCTTCCTCGGCTCGCCGATCCCCGGCACGCACGTGGTGTTCACGCTGCCCGAGGTGCCGCTGCCGGACTGGGCGAAGGGCGTCAGGATCGGCGGCCGGGTCACCGCCGAGCAGCTGCTCTTCGCGCTGTACGACGGGGCGAAGCTGGCCACCCTGCTGATCTGCGTCGGCGCGGCGAACTCCCTCGCCAACCCGGCCCGGCTGCTGAAGTCGCTGCCCGGTGCGCTGTACGAGGCGGGGGTGGCCGTCGTCGTCGCGATGACGTTCGCGCCGAACATGGTCGCCGACGTGGTGCGGCTGCGCACCGCCCGGCGGCTGCGCGGCCGGCCGACCGGCGGGGTCGGTGCCGTCCTCCAGATCGGGCTGCCGGTCCTGGAGGGGGCACTGGAGCGGTCGGTCGCGGTGGCGGCCTCGATGGACGCGCGCGGCTACGGGCGTACCGCGCGGGTACCGGCCGCAGTCCGGCACACCACGAACGTCCTCACCCTCGGCGGGCTGCTCGGTGTCTGCGCCGGTACGTACGGGCTGCTGGCGGCGCAGGGCGCGGTGTACGGGCTGCCGCTGCTGATCGCCGGGCTGGTCGCGGCGATGGCCGGGCTGCGCCTGGGCGGGGCGCGTTCGGTACGGACCCGCTACCGGCCCGACCGGTGGGGTGTGCGGGCCTGGCTGGTCGCGGGCTCCGGTGCCGCGGTGGCGGCCGCGATGATCTGGGCGGGCGGCGCGGATCCGGCGGCGCTGCACCCCGGCGTCGTACCGCTGACCGCGCCGGTGCTGCCGTTGTGGCCCGCCGCCGCGGTGCTGATCGGTCTGCTGCCCGCGCTGGTCGCGCCCGTCCCGCCTTCCCCCACAGGCTTCGAGGAGCAGGTGTGATCCGGTTCGACGATGTTTCTGTGCGGTACGAGGGCGCGGAGCGCCCCACCCTGTCGGGGGTCGACCTGACCGTTCCGGAAGGTGAGCTGGTGCTGCTCGTCGGCCCTTCGGGGGTCGGCAAGTCGACTTTGCTGGGTGCCGTGTCGGGCCTGGTACCGCACTTCACCGGGGGCCGGCTGACCGGACGGGTCACCGTCGGCGGGCGCGACACCCGCACGCACAAGCCCCGCGAGCTGGCCGATCTGGTCGGCACGGTGGGTCAGGACCCGCTCTCCCACTTCGTGACCGACACGGTCGAGGACGAGCTCGCGTACGGCATGGAGTCGCTGGGGCTGGCCCCGGACGTGATGCGGCGGCGGGTCGAGGAGACCCTCGATCTGCTGGGCCTCGCCGGGCTGCGCGACCGGCCGATCGCCACGCTCTCCGGCGGCCAGCAGCAGCGGGTCGCGATCGGCTCCGTCCTCACCCCGCACCCCCGGGTGCTGGTGCTGGACGAGCCGACGTCCGCGCTGGACCCGGCGGCTGCCGAGGAGGTCCTCGCGGTGCTCCAGCGGCTCGTCCACGACCTCGGGACGACGGTCCTGATGGCCGAGCACCGGCTGGAGCGCGTCGTGCAGTACGCCGACCAGGTCGTCCTGCTGCCCGCGCCGGGCGCCGCCCCGGTGATGGGCGCGCCCGCCGAGGTCATGGCGGTGTCGGAGGTGCATCCGCCGGTCGTGGCGCTCGGGCGGCTGGCGGGCTGGGACCCGCTGCCGCTCTCGGTGCGGGACGCCCGGCGGCGGGCCTCGGGGATGCGGGAGCGGCTGGCCGGCGTGGAGCCGGGACCGGTCGGTGGTGCGGCCGGGCCGACGCCGCCGGCCGAGGTGACCGCCGCGCCCCGCCCCACCGCGCGCCGGGGCGCCCTGGCCAGACTGTTCGGCCGGGGACCGCGGGAGAGCGCCGCACCCGGGCCCGTCACCGACGCCACCACCCGGATCGAGCGCCTCGGGGTGCGGCGCGGCCGGGTCGAGGCGCTGCGCCTGGTGACGCTCACCGTCGCGCCCGGCGAGACCGTCGCCCTGATGGGACGCAACGGCGCGGGCAAGTCCACCCTGCTCGCCGCCCTCGTCGGCATGGTCGAGCCGACCTCCGGCAGCGTCCTGGTCGGCGGCCGGACCCCGCACCGGACCCCGCCGCGCGAGATGGTGCGCCGGGTCGGCCTCGTACCGCAGGAACCGCGCGATCTGCTGTACGCGGACACGGTCGCGGCCGAGTGCGCGGCGGCGGACACCGACGCGGGCGCCGCGCCGGGCAGCTGCCGGGCCCTGGTGTCGGAGCTGCTGCCCGGCGTACCGGACGACACCCACCCCCGTGATCTCTCCGAGGGGCAGCGGCTCGCCCTGGCGCTCGCCCTCGTGCTCACCGCCCGGCCCCCGCTGCTGCTCCTGGACGAGCCGACCCGGGGCCTGGACTACGCGGCGAAGGCCCGGCTCGTCGGGGTGCTGCGCGCACTGGCGGCCGAGGGCCACGCGATCGTGCTGGCCACCCACGATGTGGAGCTGGCCGCCGAGCTGGCGCACCGGGTGGTGATCCTCGCGGACGGGGAGGTGGTGGCGGACGGGCCGACCCCGGAGGTCGTGGTGTCGTCCCCGGGGTTCGCCCCGCAGATCGCCAAGATCCTGGCCCCGCAGGAATGGCTGACCGTGACGCAGGTGCGCGTGGCGCTGGGGGGCGCCGCATGAGCGGCATCACCGGGCGCGGGGCGCGGCCGGTGCGGCTCGGGCCGCGGGCCGTCGCCGCGCTGGTGCTGATCAGCGCGATCGGTGTGGTCGCGTTCGGCTGGCCGCTGCTGGCCGGGGCCGACTCGGGTCTCGCGCACTCGCGGGACGCGCCGTGGCTGTTCGCCGCACTGCTGCCGCTGCTGGTCGGGGTGGTGGTCGCGATGATCGCGGACGCCGGGCTCGACGCGAAGGCGGTGGCGATGCTGGGGGTGCTGGCCGCGGTCGGCGCGGCACTGCGGCCGCTGGGAGCGGGCACGGCGGGCCTTGAGCCGATGTTCTTCCTGATGGTGCTGAGCGGACGGGTGCTGGGGCCCGGCTTCGGCTTCGTGCTCGGCTCGGTGACGATGTTCGCGTCCGCGCTGCTGACCGGCGGGGTGGGCCCGTGGATGCCCTTCCAGATGCTGTCGATGGGCTGGTTCACGATGGGGGCGGGCCTGCTGCCGGCACCGGACCGGCTGCGCGGGCGCGCCGAGCTGCTGATGCTGGCGGTGTACGGGGCGGTGGCGGCGTTCGCGTACGGGACGGTCATGAACCTGTACGGGTGGACGATCGTGCCGGGCCTCGGTTCGGGTATCTCCTTCCATCCCGGTGACCCGCTGTCCGAGAACCTGGTGCGCTTCCTCGCGTACTGCACGGCCACCTCGCTGGGCTGGGACCTGGGCCGGGCCGTGCTCACCGTCGTACTGACGCTGACCGTCGGGGCGGCGCTGCTGAAGGCGCTGCGCAGGGCCACCCGCCGCGCCGCCTTCGAGGCCCAGGTCACATTCGACGTCCCGGAGGAGTGAGGGCACCCACAGGACCTTGGTCCTGTACTACGCGCCATAGGAGCGGCGGGGACGGTACGCGGGCCCCCGTTCCATCCCCTCCGACCTGCTATGAAGCGTTTTGGTGCGGTTCGGGACCTTGGGTCCTGGGTGCGAAGCGGGGTCGTACCGGGGGTCATTGCGGTGGTCGAAAAGCGCCGCTAACACTTGAGATGTCGCCGAGCACCGCAGCGTCCACCGGAACGGACAGCGGTCAACGAGCACCGGGCCAGGCAGGATTCGGACCGGCGGGCGACTCACCCGTTCCCGACGTTAGGTTCTCTGTGTCGTTCGCCAGCACCCTTCTCGCCAAGCCCCGCAACGCCCGTCGCAAGACCGTCATGGCCGGCGCCGCCGTGCTCCTCAGCGTCGGCGGTGTGGCCGTGGGCGCGACCTCCGCCACGGCCGCACCGGCCGCCGCCGGCGGCAGTGCGCAGGACACGGCCCGGCAGCTGATCGGTGACGAGGCGCAGTTCCAGTGCTTCAGCAACATCGTCAGCCACGAGAGCGGCTGGAACCCGAGCGCCACCAACGCCTCCTCCGGCGCCTACGGCCTGGTCCAGGCCCTGCCCGGCTCCAAGATGGCGTCCGCCGGCTCCGACTGGAAGACCAACCCCAGCACCCAGATCAAGTGGGGCATGGACTACATGAACTCCCGCTACGGCAGCCCGTGCGGCGCCTGGACGTTCTGGCAGTCCAACAGCTGGTACTGAGCCGGCCCGGACTCCCACCGGCAGTGACCGACAACCCCGACCGCGACGCGGTCGGGGTTGTCGGCGTCCGCGCGCTGACTCAGCGCCGCGCCGCCGCGGCGTCGAACCAGCGCACGATCCGCGGACCCGACTTCAGGAACGTCTCGTTGTGGTTGGTCGACCCCTGGTCGATCACCGGCGCCCGGACACCCCGCTCCGCCAGGTCGGCCGCGCACCATCGGACGGGGGCGTCCCCCACACCGCTCCTACAGCCGCTGGATGATCGTTCCGGTGGCGAGCGCCCCGCCCGCGCACATGGTGATCAGGGCGAACTCCTTGTCCCTGCGCTCCAGTTCGTGCAGGGCGGTGGTGATCAGCCGGGCCCCGGTGGCGCCGACGGGGTGGCCGAGCGCGATGGCGCCGCCGTTGACGTTGACCTTCTCCAGATCCTGTTCGAAGACCTGGGCCCAGCTCAGCACGACCGACGCGAACGCCTCGTTGATCTCCACGATGTCGATGTCCTTGAGCGACATCCCGGCCTTGCCGAGCACCGCGCGGGTGGCGTCCACGGGGCCGTCGAGGTGGAAGTGCGGGTCGGAGCCGACCAGCGCCTGGGCCACGATCCGGGCCCGCGGCTTGAGCTTGAGTGCCCGCGCCATGCGCTTGGACGCCCACATGATCGCGCAGGCGCCGTCGGATATCTGCGAGGAGTTGCCCGCGGTGTGGATGGCGGTGGGCATCACCGGCTTGAGCCCGGCGAGCCCCTCCGTCGTGGTGTCGCGCAGCCCCTCGTCGCGGTCGACCAGCCGCCACATGCCCTGCCCGGCGGACTGCTCCGCCTCCGTGGTGGGCACCTGGACCGCGTACGTCTCCCGTTTGAAGCGCTCCTCGGCCCAGGCGGCGGCCGCCCGCTCCTGCGAGAGGAGACCGAACGAGTCGACGTCCGCGCGGGTGAGACCGCGCTTGCGGGCGATGCGCTCGGCGGCCTCGAACTGGTTGGGCAGGTCGACGTTCCACTCGTCGGGCCACGGCTTGCCCGGCCCGTGCTTGGAGCCGCTGCCGAGCGGTACCCGCGACATCGCCTCGACCCCGCAGCTGATGCCGACGTCGATCACTCCGGCCGTGATCATGTTGGCGACCATGTGGGAGGCCTGCTGCGAGGAGCCGCACTGGCAGTCCACGGTCGTCGCGGCGGTCTCGTACGGAAGCCCCACGGTGAGCCAGGCGTTGCGCGCGGGGTTCATGGACTGTTCGCCGGCGTGGGTGACGGTGCCGCCGACGATCTGTTCGACGCAGTCGGCCTGGATGCCGGTCCGGCCGAGAAGTTCACGGTAGGTCTCACCCAGCAGATAGGCGGGGTGCAGATTGGCGAGCGCGCCTCCGCGCCTGCCGATGGGAGTGCGTACGGCTTCGACGATGACGGGTTCCGCGGCCATGAGCTCGTCCTCTCCTCGCACTTCCGCAGAGGCGTCCCGGCGCCCACGGAAGGAACTAGTACGCGTTCTAGTTCTGTGTGCAGTCTTATGAGGATTACCCCCGGTACGCAAGGGGCTTGCACGCACCTTGCCCACGCTTCACAGGCAGGACCCACCGCAATCCGGCCGGGTTCGCCGATGCCTCGCGCAACAGATCCGGCCACGCCTCTTGTCAGTTGTAGAACTCGTTACTACCTTTCGGGCAACTTCTGATGGGCCGTCAGACATCGCTCGGGCGGCTCTCGGACCGACCTGGAGTTGCCGATGCCCTGCCCCCATCTGCCCGAAGGGTTCGACTTCACCGATCCCGACCTGCTCCAATCCCGCATACCGCACCCGGAGTTCGCCCGGATGCGCGAGACCGCGCCGGTCTGGTGGTGCACCCAGCCCGCCGGCATCTCCGGCTTCGACGACGCGGGCTACTGGGTCGTCACCCGGCACGCGGACGTCAAGTACGTGTCGACCCGTCCCGAGTTGTTCTCGTCGAACACCAACACCGCGGTGATCCGCTTCAACGAGACGATCAGCCGCGACCAGATCGACGTCCAGAAGCTGATCATGCTGAACATGGACCCGCCCGAGCACACCCGGGTCCGCCAGATCGTCCAGCGCGGCTTCACCCCCCGCGCCGTCCGCTCCCTGGAACAGGCGCTGCGCAGCCGGGCGCGCTCGATCGTCGAGACGGCGCTGGCCGGCGCCGACGACGACGGCTCGTTCGACTTCGTCAACAACATCGCCGTCGAACTGCCGCTTCAGGCCATTGCCGAGCTGATCGGTGTACCGCAGGAGGACCGGACCAGGATCTTCGACTGGTCCAACAAGATGGCCTCGTACGACGATCCGGAGTACGCGATCACCGAGGAGATCGGTGCCGAGGCGGCCATGGAGCTCGTCTCGTACTCGATGAACCTCGCGGCGGCGCGCAAGGAGTGCCCGGCCAAGGACATCGTCTCCCAGCTGGTCGCCGCCGAGGGCGAGGGCAACCTGCTGTCCGACGAGTTCGGCTTCTTCGTCATCCTGCTCGCCGTGGCCGGCAACGAGACCACCCGCAACGCCATCAGCCACGGCATGCACGCCTTCCTCACCCATCCCGAGCAGTGGGAGCTCTACAAGCGCGAGCGGCCGGAGACCACCGCCGAGGAGATCGTCCGCTGGGCGACGCCCGTGGTCTCCTTCCAGCGGACCGCCACCCAGGATCTCGAACTGGGCGGTCAGCAGATCAAGAAGGGCGACCGGGTCGGGCTGTTCTACTCCTCGGCCAATAACGACCCCGAGGTCTTCGAGAGCCCGGAGAAGTTCGACATCACCCGCGATCCCAATCCGCACCTCGGCTTCGGCGGCGGCGGCCCGCACTTCTGCCTCGGCAAGTCCCTTGCCGTGATGGAGATCGACCTGATCTTCAACGCCATCGCGGACGTGCTGCCGGACCTGCGGCTGGTCAGCGATCCGCGGCGGCTCCGGTCGGCCTGGCTCAACGGCATCAAGCAGCTCCAGGTGAGCACCACGAGCGGCTGAGGCCGGCCGGAACGCGACGCCGGGCGGGACCTGTTCGGCCGGTTCCGGTACGCCCGTCCGCACCCTTGCGCGAGGGACGGACGGGCGTGGCGGGATCATGGCCGACATGCACGCCCTGCTCTCCGCCTTCGCGCCGATCTGGATGCTGACCGCTGCCGGATACGCCGTCGGCCGCAGTGGCCTCCTGGGGACGCAGGCAGAGGCGGTGCTCGGCCGGTTCGTCTTCCATGTCGCCATGCCCGCCGCCCTGTTCGGCATGGTGTCGGGGTCCCGGCCGGCCGACTTCGCCCATCTGTCGGTGGTGGCGTTCGCGGCGGCCACGGCGCTGGTGTCCGCTCCGGGATACGTGGTGGCCCGGCGGTTCTTCGGCCGCGGGAGGGCCGACGGGGCGATCAGCGGCATGGCGTCCGGCTACGTCAACTCCGCCAACCTGGGCATCCCGGTGGCGGTGCAGGTGCTCGGCGACGCCTCGTTCGTCGCGCAGGTCATCCTGTTCCAGGTGCTGCTGGTCTCACCGGTGATCCTGACCCTGCTGGACTCGGGGACCCGGGCGGCCGGCGGACCCGGCGGCGGGCGCCCCGGCGGCGGGCTGCGGCGGATACTGACCATGCCGGTGCGCAATCCGGTCATCATGGCCTCGCTGCTCGGAGTCGCCGTCTCCGCCACCGGGCCGCGGCTGCCGGCCGCCCTCACCCACTCCTGCGACCTGCTGGGCGCCGCGGCCGTGCCGACGGCCCTGGTCACCCTGGGCCTGTCCCTGCACGGCGGCCCGGCCGGCGGGACCGGACGCGTCGCGGGCCGGGCGGAGGTCGGGACCGCGGTCGCGCTGAAGACACTGGCGCAGCCCCTGGTCGCCTTCCTCGTCGCCGGTCCGCTCCTGGGCCTGCCGGACCACCAGGTGCTGGCCGTGGTGCTCTGCTCGGCGCTCCCGACGGCGCAGAACGCCTTCGTCTACGCCGGTGAGTACGGCCTGGACACCGGCCTCGCCCGCAATTCCGTGGTGGCCTCCACGGTGGTGTCGATGGGCACGCTGTCCTTCGCCGCCTGGGCGCTGGGACCGGCCCGCTGAGCCGTTCGGGTGGCGGGCGGTGGCTACGGCTTGCCGGCCACCGCTTCGCCCTCCACCGTCGGCACGGGTTCCGGCACCGGCGTCCCGCCCGGTGGCCGCCCGGCCACCGGGGGCTGCTTGAGCGGCGGCGGTCCGGCCTTCGCCCCCTTCACCACCGGCTCCTGGAGCCTGCGCGGTCCGGACAGCACGTAGGTCAGTCCGAAGCCGAGTGCGACCACCGCCGCGCCGCCCACCGCGTCGAGCACCCAGTGGTTGCCCGTCGCGATGATCGCGGAGACCGTGAACAGCGGGTGCAGCACGCCCAGCAGCTTCATCCAGACCTTCGGCGCGAGCATCACGATCACCACTCCGCACCACAGCGACCAGCCGAAGTGCAGCGAGGGCATCGCGGCGTACTGGTTGGTGACTCCCGTCAGCGTGCCGTAGTCGGGCTTCGCGAAGTCCTGGACACCGTGGACCGTGTCGATGAACCCGAGCCCCGGCATCAGCCGCGGCGGCGCCAGCGGGTAGAGCCAGAACCCGACCAGGGCCAGGAGCGTGGCGAAGCCGATGGAGCTGCGCACCCAGCGGTAGTCCGCGGGGCGGCGTGCGTACAGCACACCGAGGATCGTCAGCGGCACGATGAAGTGGAACGTCGAGTAGTAGTAGTCGAAGAAGTCCCGCAGCCAGCCGACCTTGACGACCGCGTGGTTGGCCCAGTGCTCCATGTCGATGTGCAGCCACTGCTCGACCGCGTGGATCTGCCGTCCGTGGTGCTCGGCGGTGGCACGGCCGGCCGTCGCGGCCAGCCTGACCTGCTGGTACGCGGAGTAGACGACCCTGATCAGCAGGAGTTCCAGCAGCAGGTTGGGCCGGCTGAGCACCCGCCGCCAGAACGGCAGCAGCGGCACCCGGCTCCAGCGGGCGGGGACCGGGGCCGCGTAGTCCGTGGGGACGGGCTGCTGCCAGCGCGGCGAGGTGCGCGGCAGGAACGGGGCGAGGCACGCGGCCGCGAGCGCGGCGATCAGCAGCACGTTGTCGCGTACCGGGAACACCGCCTCGATGTTCGGCAGCAGCATCTTGCCGGGCAGCGTGATCACGAGGACCACGACGGCCGGCCACACCAGCCGGTCCGAGGCGCGTGTGCCGACCCGGCCGACGACCGCGAGCAGCACCCACAGCAGCTGGTGCTGCCAGGCCGTCGGCGAGACGGCGACGGCGACACAGCCGGTCACGGCCACGGCGAGCAGCAGCTGACCGTCGCGGGCGTACCGTGCGGCGCGGCGCAGTCCGACGAAGCAGACGGCCGCGGCCAGCACCACGAAGAGCGCGATCTCCAGCGGGCCCTCCAGCCCGAACCGGAGCAGTGCGCCGTGCAGGGACTGGTTGGCGAGGCTGTCCGCGTGGTCGCCGAGTCCGGCCCCGGCGACGTGGTGCACCCAGTACGTCCACGAGTCGTGCGGCATCGCCGCCCAGGCCAGTGCCGTGCAGGCGGCGAACGCGGAGACACCGGTCACCGCCGCCCGGCGTCTCCCGGTCAGCCAGAGCAGCGCGGCGAACAGCAGCACGGTCGGCTGGAGCGCGGCCGCGATGCCGATCAGGACGCCCGAGGCGCGTTCCCCGCGGACCACGAAGCAGCCGACGAGTACCAGGAGGACCGGCAGGATGCTGGTCTGGCCCAGGTAGAGGGCGTTGCGGACCGGCAGCGAGAGCATCAGCAGGGTGATCGCGACGGGCGCCGCGAACAGGGCCGTACGCCGGTTGACCGGGCCGGGCAGGGCCCGTGCCGCGATGACGCCGAGCGCGGCGACCAGCAGCAGCGAACCGAAGGTCCAGGCGACGCCGAGGCTCTGCTCCGCGGTCCGGGTGAGCGGCTTCAGCACCAGCCCGGCGAAGGGGGTGCCGGTGAACCGGTCGGTGTCGTACAGCGAGCCCGTCACATGAAGCACACCGTTCTCACCGATCCAGGTCTCCAGATCAGTGAGCCGTTCGCCAGGCGGCTGCCGCAGCACCACCGCCATCTGCCGGACGGCCAACGCGGCCACAACCAGCCAGAGAACCACCCGGGCCGCCCCGGTCCTCGTCCCTGCCGTCGCATCTCCGCGCACACTGTGCTCCGCATTCGCCACGCTGCGCCGACCCTCCCGCCGTCTTGTGCCGGCCCTCGATTCGGGCATGCTGTGAAACCTTCGCATTGCGCTATGAGGTAGACACAATCAACCCCCTCTTCGCCTGACTGTCATCCGGCTTTTGTCCGAAAGAATGCCCGGAGGTTCGATCGGGCCGGGACCGGACGGCCGGAACCGGCCGGGCAGCGCCCACGTCTGAGCCCGTGACCAGGGCCGACGGGGGAGGAGCCGGGACATGGGGTGGACCGGGACGGATCAAACGGGGCAAGGGATACGGGCCGGATCGCGTGCGTGGGCGGTGCGCGCGCTCTCGCTGCTCATGATGCTGGTGCCGCTCCAGCTCGGCTCGCTGATCGCACCGGCGTACGCCTGTGGCTGCGGGGCGATGGTGGTGGACCGGAACAGTCGGGTCACGGTCGAGCGGGAGACCTCCGTGGTCAGCTGGTCCGGCGGCACCGAGCAGATCGTGATGCGGCTCACCGTCCGCGGGAACGCCCCGGCGGCGGCGTGGATCATGCCCGTGCCGCACCGGGCCTCGGTCGAGCTGGGCGACGCCGCGGTCTTCTCCGAGCTCGTCACCCTCACCGCGCCGGTCCACGAGACGCGGCGCTACTTCTGGCCACGCGCGAAGGACTGGCCGTTCGGCGGTTCGGACCGGGCGTCCGGCTCCGGTGCGGCCCCCTCGGCGGCCGCGCCCGTCGGGGTGGTCGGCCGGGAGCGGCTCGGGCCGTTCGACGTGGCCCGGCTGACCGCGACCGACCCGGCGGCCCTGGAGGGCCGGCTGACGGAGAACGGCTTCGAGCTGCCGGACCGGCTGTCGACGGCGCTCCGGCCCTACGTCGACCAGAAGTGGGAGTACGTGGCGATCCGTCTCGCCCCTCAGGAGCCGGGCGGCCCGCTGCTCGGCCGGCTCGACCCGCTGCGGCTGCGTTTCGCCGGCGACGGGCCGGTCTACCCGATGCGGCTGTCCCGGCTCGCCACGACGCCGCAGTCGCTGGGGCTGTACGTGCTGGCGGCGAACCGGACGGAGCCGCGCGGCGCGATCGGCGGCGCGCCGCCCGAGGTGACCTACGCGGGGCGGGTCGGCGCCGGGCAGGAGAGGCGTGCGTACCCGGCCCTGGGGGCGCTGACGGGCGGGAAGCCGGTGTTCGTCACGGCGATCGACCAGGCGTTCCCGCGGCCGGAGCTGATCGACGGGGACCACGAGCTGCGGGCGGCGGCCTCCGACACCCCGTACCGGACCACGTACTACCGCGACGAGCTGCTGACCGCGGGGCCCGTCCCGGCCTGGGTGCTGTCGCTGCTCGGTGCCGGGGTGGCGGCGGTCGCGGCGCTGCTGCTGGTGGTACGGGCCCGGCGGCGGCGACCGGTCGCACCGCCGCCGTCGGTCACCGTGCCGCCGCCCCTGCGGTGAGCTCGGGGGTCAGCCCTCCACCGGGGTGTCCGCCTGCCAGCCCGTGAAGAGCGGGACCTCGCCGCTGCCGTCCAGGACCACGATCCCGAACGGGCGGTCGAAGGCGATGTGCAGGAAGCGCTGCCGCACGGGCGCCATGCCCCCGGGTGCGGCGATGACGGTCACGGCGGCGGCCTGCACGCCTTCCTCCGCGACCTTCACCACGGCCTCCTGCACCACCTGGGAGATCATGAGCGGCTCGGGCGACATCCAGCCGAAGTCGGCGGCCGCGCTCGTCGAGACCCGGATGCCCAGGGCCGCCAGCTGTTCGGTGACCTGAACGTTCGTACGCAAGGTGAATCGCGGGACGGCGATACTCAGGACGTCCGCGTCCAGCGGGGTGCGCAGCGCCTGCGGCGCCCAGGCCGCGGGCAGTACGTCCGCCGCTCCCGCGCCCGGCGCCCCCAGCACCAGCCGGACCCGCGCCGGGGCGCCGCCGGGGCGCTCGGTGCGGCAGCGCAGCTCGACGACGTGGGTGCCGCGCACCGTCCAGCCGTCCCACGCCCCACGTGTGGCGGACATGGTCGGGACCGCACGGCTCACTCCGGCCGCGTCGGTGAACGGCCGGTCCCAGGTCTCCCCGGGGTCGAACGGCTCGTCCCAGCGCGCCTTCAGTGCCAGCACGTTGACGAGCACCAGCAGCATCTCGTCACTGATGTCCAGCGGCAGCCGCTCGATCAGACCGCCGGTGGCCTCCCGCACCCACGCGTCGACCCCGCTGGCGTCCATCGGCCCGAACCCGATGTCCGCCAGCGCCTCCCGGTAGTTCCGGTAGACCGGTACCCGGGTCCACACCCGGGTCGCCACCCCCAGCGCGTCGGTGGCCGCCAGCTCGCGCGCCCCGGCCGTCACCGCGTCGGCGGCCTGCCGCTCCGCCACCCCCAGCACCGCCCGCAGCTCGTCGGCGGTCTCCCCGCGGGCTCCTGCCGCGACCGTGGCCAGGGCCAGCCAGAGCCCGGCCGGCGAGCACACGAAGCTCCCGCCGCCCGGCCCGGCCAGCTCCCGTATCCACCTCTCGCCGAGCCGCTGGACCGCCACGGCCCTCGTCGTCGAACCCGTCTCCTGCGTCACCGGTGCCCCCTGCGAGCAATTCGTTTCTCCGCACAGCTGTGCGGAAGTCAGAATGAACCAATGACGTGGACCGTGACCCCCGAACGCTTCGACTCCCCCGACGCCGCCCTGCTGCGCCGGGACTACTACGACGAGGTCGCGAGCCGCTACTGGGGGCGGCCCGCGACGGTCGAGGAGATCGAGGAGGGGCTCACGGACGACGGCGCCGAACGGCTCGTTCCGCCCACCGGTGAGTTCGTCGTCGGCCGGTTCGACGGGCGGGCGGCGGCCTGCGCCGGGCTGGTCGTGACGGACGCGGGGGTCGCGGAGCTGACCCGGGTGTTCGTACGTCCCGAGGTGCGCGGCACGGGCGGCGGCGGGCTGCTGCTCGCGGCGGTCGAGGGCCGGGCGCGGGACCTCGGCGTACGGACGCTCCGCCTCGACACCCGTAACGACCTGGTCGAGGCGCGCGGGCTGTACGCGAAGCACGGCTACCGGGAGGTCCCGGCGTTCCACCGCCGCAACCAGTACGCCGAGCACTGGTTCGCCAAGGAGCTCGGCACCACCGGGTGACGCTCCCGCCGGCGGGAGCGTCAGGGGGCGTGGTGGTCCCGCTTCGGCTCCGGGCTGTGCGGCCGTTCCCTGCTCGATCCGCTCGTCTCGGCCGTCAGCTCCGTCACCAGGGCGACCAGGTCGGTCGGCCGGTCCGGACCCCACCAGTCACCCAGCAGCTCCGCCAGGGACTCCTCGCGGGCGTGCGAGAGCTTCACCACGGCCTCCGCGCCGGGCTCGGTGAGCACCAGCTGCACGCCCACCCGGCGGGCCAGCCCGAGTTCCTCCAGCTGCCGGCCCGCCTCGCTGATCACCCGCAGCGGCACCGGGGCGATCTCGGCGAGCCGGGCGGGCTCGACGGTGCCGTGCCGTTTGATGCGCAGCAGCATCCAGCTCGCGGCGGGCAGCAGGTCGAGCCCGGCCTTCTCGGTGATCTTCACGTAGACCTCGCGGCGTCCCTCCCGGGTGGCGAGGACCGAGAGGGCGCGGGCGCATTCGTCGTAGGAGGACCGCTGGACCGGGTTCGACGCCAGGGTCTCGCTGGGGTCGGGTGCGGTCACAGAGCCGCGCAGCTTGTCCTCCTTGAGCAGCCAGGCGAAGACGAAGGCGATCAGGACGACGGGGGCCGCGTACAGGAACACATCGGTGATCGACGTCGAGTACGCGCTGAGCACCGGCTGCCGGAGTGAGGGCGGCAGCCGGCTGACGGAGCGCGGGTCGGAGGCCAGTCCGTTCGCGCTGATCCCGGGCGGCAGCGCCCGGCCGGAGAGCGCCGCGCCGAGCTTGTCGGTGAGCCGGTTGGTGAAGATGGTGCCGAAGATGGCGACACCGAACGAGGCGCCGATGGAACGGAAGAAGGTCGCCCCCGAGGTGGCGACGCCGAGGTCCTGGTAGCTCACGGCGTTCTGCACGATCAGGACGAGGACCTGCATCACCAGACCGAGTCCGGCACCGAAGACGAAGAAGCAGACGCTCATCTCCAGCGTGCTGCTGTTCTCGGTGAGCCGGTGCAGGAGCAGCAGGCCGATCGCCGTGATGCCGGTGCCGAGGATCGGGAAGATCTTCCAGCGGCCCGTACGGCTGACGATCTGGCCGGACCCGGTCGAGGTGATGAGCAGGCCGAACACCATCGGGAGCATGTGGACGCCGGACATCGTCGGCGTGATGCCGTGCACCACCTGGAGGAAGGTCGGCAGATAGGTCATCGCGCCGAACATCGCGAAGCCGATGACGAAGCTGATCACGGCGACGAGGGTGAAGGTCCTGATCCGGAACAGCTTCAGCGGCAGTACGGGTTCGGCGGCGCGCCGCTCCACGTACACGAAGGCGATCAGCAGCAGCACGCTGACCGCGGCGAGGCCGATGATCTGCGTCGAGCCCCAGGCCCAGGTGGTGCCGCCGAGCGAGGCGACCAGGACCAGGCAGGTGGCGACCGAGGCGATGAGGAAGGTGCCCAGGTAGTCGATGGTGTGCTTCGTGCGGCGGACCGGGATGTGCAGCACGGCGGCGATCACGGCGAGGGCGACGACGCCGATGGGGAGGTTGATGTAGAAGACCCAGCGCCAGCTGAGCTGTTCGGTGAAGAAGCCGCCGAGGAGCGGCCCGAGCACGCTCGTCGCGCCGAACACCGCTCCGAACAGGCCCTGGTACTTGCCTCGTTCGCGCGGCGGGACGATATCGCCGACGATCGCCATCGACAGCACGATCAGGCCGCCGCCGCCGAGCCCCTGGAGGGCGCGGAAGCCGATCAGCTGCGGCATGTTCTGGGCGATGCCGCAGAGCGCGGAGCCGATCAGGAAGATGACGATGGCGATCTGGAAGAGCCGCTTGCGCCCGTACTGGTCGCCGAGCTTGCCCCACAGCGGGGTCGCGGCGGTCGATGCCAGCAGATAGGCCGTGACCACCCACGACAGATGATCCAGACCGCCGAGGTCACTGACGATGGTCGGCAGTGCGGTGGAGACGATGGTCTGGTCGAGTGCGGCGAGCAGCATGCCGAGAAGCAGCGCGCCGATCGCCACCAGGACCGACCGCGTGGAGCGGTTCTCGCCGGGGGCCGGGGCCGGAGGGCTCAACTGCTGGGCCATGAAACATCTCCTCGGATCCGCTACTCCCCCATCCTGTCTGTTCTGCACCGTTATGGCCTGCCGAGGGGCCGGATGATTGGGCTTCCCGGCGGCGGGCTGGATAATCGCAGGCAGTTCAAGGGGAGGGGACCCACAATGACCGGACATATATGCCCGGAGTGCGGTACGGACGGCAGACCCGGTGCCGGTCCGGGCTGCGGCTGCGCGGCTCGGCACGGCGCCGGGCAGCGCGAGCCCGCCGGACACCAGCGCGTCACCGAGGATCAGCGGGCCGCGGAACAGCACCGCATCGTCGAGGAGCACCACGCCGGACGGTCGGCCGAGTTCGCGGCCGCGGAGGACTTCGACCCGCTGCGCATCCGGCCGTACGTGACGCTGGGGGGCGAGGAGACGGCGGTCGGCGGGGACGGGCCGACGGGCGAGGTGACGGACGGCCATGCGGGGGACGCGGCCACCACGATGCCGCTGTTCCTGGACCCGGCGGGACCGGCCCCGCTGCCGGCCGCCGCCGGTCCGGGCTCACGGGACGACCAGCCGGTCGTCCCGGTCCTGATGACCGGCCCCGACCCCGTGCAGCCGCGCCGCCGCGGGCCCTTCGCCGCGCTGGCCGTGGGGGCGGCCGTCGTCGCGGTGGTCGGCACGGCGGCCTTCGTGGGCGGGCTGTTCAACGGGGACGGCGGCGGGGACACCACCCTGGATCCGGTCCTGCCCTCCACGGTGACCAGCCTCCCCGAGGAGAGCGCCGCGCCCTCGGCCTCCACGACGGCGTCCGCCTCCGCGTCACCGTCCCGGCCGGCCTCGGTGTCACCGTCGGCCTCCGCGAGCGCGTCCGCGTCCGCGACCGCGTCGCCGTCGGCGAGCGCCTCGGCGTCCCGTTCCGCGTCCGCCGGGCCCTCCGGCCCGTCCGCCGCGTCCTCCCCGACGGCCACGGCGGACGCCGAGGGTCAGGAGAAGCCGGTGGCCCCGGTCGCCCCGCCGCAGGACGGTTCCACGCTGCGGCGCGGCGACCACGGCCCGGAGGTGGCCGAGCTGCAGCGCCGGCTCCAGGAGATCGGGCTGTTCATGAGCCCCGCCGACGCCGACTACACGGACCGCGTCGAGGACGCCGTGCACCGCTACCAGACGTACATGTACATCAAGGGCGACGACGACGGTGTCTACGGACCGCACACCCGGCGGGCGCTGGAGGCGATCACGACGGGCCGCGGACGCCACTGACCCGCGGGACACACCTGCTCCGGCCAGGGATTGGCTTTCCCGGACAGGTTTTTGTATCGTGATGGAACAAAGTGGCCCCCAAACGCACTCCCTGACCGGCGGGCGGGGGCCGCTTGATCTCTTTCCGGGGTCTCACGTGGCCCCGCGCCGTCACCCCCGCCCTGGAGCCCGCCCATGCCGGCCACCGTTCTCACCGCCCGCGCCCTCCTGCTCGACATGGACGGGACCCTGGTGAACTCCGACGCCGTCGTGGAGCGCTGCTGGCGGCGCTGGGCGCTGCGGCAGGGCCTGGACCCGGAGGCCGCGCTCAAGGTGGTCCACGGCCGCCAGGGGTACGCCACCATGGCGGTGCTCCTCCCGGACCGTCCGATGGAACAGAACCACGCGGACAACCGGGTGATGCTCGCCGAGGAGACCGCCGACACCGACGGCGTCGTCCCGATCGGCGGCGCCGGCGCCTTCATGGACGCGATCGCCGCGCTCCCGCACGCCCTGGTCACCTCGGCCGACCGGGCCCTGGCCCGCGCCCGGATGACCGCGGCCGGACTGCGGATGCCCGAACTCCGGGTCACCGCGGAGAGCGTGGGCGCCAGCAAGCCGGACCCGGAGGGCTTCCTCAAGGGCGCCGCGGGGCTGGGCTTCGATCCGGCGGACTGCGTCGTCTTCGAGGACTCGGAGGCGGGTATCGCGGCGGGCCGGGCGGCGGGGATGCGCGTCGTGGGCGTGGGCCCGCGAGCCGCGTCGCTCTCCCCGGACGCGCACGTCGAGGACCTGACCCGGATCCGGGTGGAGTCGGCGGCCGACGGCTCGGTCCTGCTGCACATCAGCGCCCGATAGCCGAGGCCCCTTCCCCGTTACGGCGGAGCCGGCCCCGCGCCACCAGTTCCAGTACGGTCGCGACGGCCGCCGCCTGTACGGCCATCAGCGCCACCAGCACGAACAGCTGTACGGCGCCCGCCTGTACCGGTGAGGCGCCGCCCAGCAGCATGCCGACGAAAGCGCCGGGCAGCGTGACGAGCCCCACCGTCCGCGTCTGGTCGAGCCCCGGCAGCAGCGCGTCGGACGCCGCGGGCCTGGCGATCTCCAGCCGCGCGTCGCGGTCCGAGAAGCCGAGCGCCATCGCCGCCTCCACCTCCCCGTGCCGGGTCGCGAGTTCGTCGAGCGCCCGCCGCCCGCCGAGCACGGTCGCGGTCAGGGCGCCCCCGATGAGGATGCCGGTCACCGGGATCAGCGCGATGCCCCGGACCGGCACCAGCCCGGTGAGCAGCAGCACCGCGACCACCGGCACGACCCCCGCCCCGATCGGCACGGCCACCCACCGCCAGGTGCGGTTGTCGGTGACACGGTGACCCGCGGTCCACACCGCCACGCCGAACATCAACGCGATGAACGCGAAGGTCGGCGCGGAGGCATGGACCACCCAGCCGATGAGCGAGGAGACCGCGGCGAGCTGGACCGCCGCCCGCAGCCCCGCCAGGACGATCTGGCGCGACCGGCCGAGCGAGGCGAGAGCGGCGATGCCCGCGGCCGCCGCGAGCAGCAGCGCGAGGACGGCCCCGAGTGTGATGGTGACCGGTAGCAGCACGCGGCCACCCTAGGACGGCCCGCGGCCGGTCCTGCTCCGCGACCGGAAATCCCGTCGCAGGCCGCGACCGGATCCGGCCCCCTTTCCCGAGCGTGGAACTGCCGCCTCATCAGTTCCGTACGCCCGCGCACACCCATGCGCACGCCCCCGCACACCGACCCTCTTCGTCAGACCCCTTGATGTGACGTGCCCATGTCGCCACTCTGTTACCTGGCGCCCACCCCACGGAAACCTCGCGCCGCCACGATGGCCGGGCCGTTTCGCACGACCCGCCCAAGGTCCCCCCACATCAAGGGAGTTCGCATGTCAGGTGTCTACGCGCGTCGCATCGCCGTCCTCGCCGCATCAGCCGCCCTCGCCGCAACAACCGCGCTGCTCAACGCTCCCGGCGCCCAGGCCGCCATGCCCACCCCGGTGGCCGCGTCCACCGCCCGCACCTATCTGGGCCAGCTGACCGTGCAGGCGGAGGGCTCGTCGAGCGGATACAGCAGGGACAAGTTCCCGCACTGGATCACCCAGTCGGGCGCCTGCAACACCCGCGAGGTGGTGCTGGAGCGGGACGGCACGAACGTCACGCAGGACTCCAGCTGCGCCGCCGTGAGCGGCAGTTGGTACTCGGAGTACGACGGGGCCACCTGGACCGCCGCATCCGATCTGGACATCGACCACATGGTCCCGCTCGCCGAGGCCTGGCGGTCCGGCGCATCGAGCTGGACCACCGCCCAACGGCAGGCGTACGCCAACGACCTGACGCGGCCCCAGCTCATCGCGGTCACCGACAACGTCAACCAGTCCAAGGGCGACAAGGACCCGGCGAAGTGGCTCCCGTCGCGCACCGCGTACCAGTGCACGTACGCGCGCGCCTGGGTGCACGTGAAGCACTACTACGACCTGACGGTCGACTCGGCCGAGAAGACCGCACTGCAGACCGTACTCAACGGCTGCTGAACGATCACTGAACGGCGGCCGTCCCGCTGACCGCCGCCCCGGAACCGCCCCGCCCTCCCCCGTCGTTCCGTACGGTACGAAGCCGCCGTACGAACAACGCGTACGGCACCGTCCGTACGGAACGATGCGAGGAGCACCACATGGCCGGGCTGCGCCTGGGACCACTGCTGCGGTACGTCGACTGGGAGACCGCCTCCACCGCGACCGTCTGGGTCGAGGCGGACCGGCCGTGCACGGCCGTGATCCGGTGCGCGGACGGAGCCTCGGGCTCGTCCCGGACCTTCGCGGTCGCCGGGCACCACTACGCCCTGGTGGTGGTGACCGGTCTGACCCCCGGCTCCACCACGGCGTACGAGGTCCTGCTCGACGAGCACCGGGTGTGGCCACCCGAGAACCACCGCTTCCCGGCGAGCACGATCACCACCCCGCCGATACCCACCGGCGGCGACAAGGGCGGCGAGGGCCGCGAGGAAAGGGAGGAGGGGAACGGCGAGGCCGGCGGGCCGGGGACGGTCCGGATCGCGTTCGGCTCCTGCCGCTGGGCGGCTCCCCCCGCCGGCGGACACGCGTCCGTCCGGTCCGACCCCGTCGGGCCGGACGCCCTGGACACCCTCGCCGCCCGGCTCGCCGCCGACCCCGACGCCGTACGCCCCGACGTCCTGCTGCTCCTGGGCGACCAGGTGTACGCGGACGAGACCTCGCAGGCGACCCGGCGCAGGCTCGCGGCACGGCGCGATCTGGACGAGCCGCCGGGGGCGGAGGTCGCGGACTACGACGAGTACACCTGCCTGTACGACGAGTCGTGGCGCGACCCCGAGGTGCGCTGGCTGCTCTCGACGGTCCCCAGCTGCATGATCTTCGACGATCACGACGTCATCGACGACTGGAACACCAGCGCCGCCTGGCTCACCGAGATCCGCTCCACGCCCTGGTGGCACGAGCGGATCGTCAGCGGACTGATGTCGTACTGGGTCTATCAGCACCTGGGCAATCTCTCCCCCGCCGAACTGGCGGCGGACCCGCTCTACGCGGCCGTGCACGCGACCCCGGACGGCACCGAACAGGTACGCCGGTTCGCGGCCGGGGCCGACGCGGACCCCACCGGTACCCGCTGGAGCTACCGACGCGTTTTCGGCCGAGTACGGCTGCTCATGGTGGACAGCCGCGCGGCCCGGGTGCTCGACGAACAGCGGCGGGCGATGCTCCACCCGCAGGAGGCGCGCTGGCTGCGCGAGGAGGCGCTGTCCGGGCCCGGTTCTTTCGACCATCTCCTGATCGGCACCTCGCTCCCGTGGCTGCTGCCGCCACTGGTACACGACGGGGAGCAGTGGAGCGCCGCGCTGTGCCGGGGCGAGCGGGGCGGGCCGGACGGCCGCTGGGCGCGCGTCGGCGAGTACCTCCGGCAGCGCTCCGACCTGGAGCATTGGGCCGCGTTCCCCGATTCGTTCGGGCAGCTGACGGAGCTGATCCGGGAGGTGGGCAGCGGCCCGGACGCACCGGCGACGGTATGCGTGCTGTCGGGCGATGTGCACCATGCGTACATCGCGGAGCCCATCTGGCCGGCCGGGGTCCCCGGCGGGGCGCCGGATGCCCGCGTTCTGCAACTGACCTGCTCTCCCGTGCACAACTCGATCCCCGGCCCGCTCAAGGCCGCCTTCCGTTTCGGCTGGAGCCGGGCCGGGCGGCGGCTCGGCCGGCTGCTGGCGCGGCACGGGCGCACTGGTACACCCCCGGTCCGGTGGGACAAGACGGACGGGCCGTGGTTCGGCAATCAGCTGATGACACTCACGCTGCATGGCCGGAAAGCTGCGCTGTCATTGGTTCAGGCCAAGTCAAGGAGGACAGGGGCCCAGCTCCAGACGGTATTCGATCGCTCGTTGACCCATGACGGGCCGTCTACTTTCAGCCAGTCAACTAAACGTTGAACTTGCAAGTATTGGTGAGGTTTGCCTAACCTGTAGCGCTCAGTCGGTTCACGTCCCCACTAGACCGAAGGAGCCTCCCCCCATGTACACACGCCTGAACCGGGCCCAGCCCTACGCCCTCGCGCTCTTCCGAATCGTCGTAGGCCTGCTCTTCGCCTGCCACGGTGCCGCCTCGATCTTCGGTGTCCTGGGCGGCGCCATGGGCGGCGGATCGATACCCGCCGGCACCTGGCCGGGCTGGTACGCGGCGGTCATCCAGCTCGTCGGCGGCAGCCTCGTGGTACTGGGCCTCGGCACCCGCATCGCCGCCCTGATCTCGTCCGGCTCCATGGCGTACGCGTACTTCAAGGTCCACCAGCCCGGGGCGCTCCTCCCGCTCCAGAACGGCGGCGAGCCCTCGGCCGTCTACAGCTGGGTGTTCCTGCTGCTCGTCTTCACCGGTCCCGGCGCCCTGGCCCTGGACCGGCTGTTCACGTCCCGCTCCGCCGCACAGCGCACCGAGGAGCGCGCGCCCGAACCGGCTGAACCGGCCGCCCCGATAGCCGCCTGACCCGTACGAACCACCGGGTCCGCGCCGGCCGGGCCCACCACGCCATCTCGGGGGTACGCCGGGAATGCCGCTTCCCGGCGTACCCCCGAGGCACCGCTTCCCCGACCCATCCCCGAGGCACACACGAGTGACACACAAGGCTCATGTGACACACCCGTGAGGTGCCCAACATCACGCATATATATGGATCTCCAGGTGAACGGCAGGCGTACGCTGTACAGCTGGCCCTGCCGCTCCTGCCGCTCCCCTTGCGACGTCGCGGCGTCGTCACTGAAACGGGGAGTAGAAGTGCTTGAGAGTGTGGGTGCGCTGACCGGCAGCCCATGGATCTACGTTGTGGTCGCCCTCTCGGTGCTTCTGGACGTCTTCCTCCCCGTACTGCCCAGCGGTGTCCTCGTGATCACGGCGGCCACGGCCGCCGCCGCGGGCACCACCACGGTGGCCGCCGACGCCGCGGGCGCCGCCCGTCACGTCACCGAGGTCCCCTCGCTCCTGGCCCTGATCCTCTGTGCGGCCAGCGCCTCGGTGCTCGGCGACCTCGTCGCGTACCGGCTGGCCTGGCGCGGTGGCGCACGCCTGGACCGCGCCATCGCCCGCTCGCGCCGCCTCACCTCCGCGCAGGAACGCCTCGGCGCCGCGCTGAGCCGCGGCGGCGGCGCGCTCGTCGTCATCGCCCGCTTCGCCCCGGCCGGACGCTCGGTCGTCTCACTGGGTGCGGGCGCCTCGCACCGCAAGGTGAAGGAATTCCTGCCGTGGTCCGCGGTGGCGGGTGTGGCCTGGGCCGGTTACAGCGTGGGCCTCGGCTACTTCGGCGCCCAGTGGCTCGGCGCGAGCTGGCTGGGCACGGCGGTCTCGGTCCTTGCGCTGTTCGTCGCGGGCGCGTTCGCCGCACTGCTGATGCGGCGCCCCGCCGCGGCGGCGGCCGCCGCGGCCGCCGCCAGCGTCGCCCCGGCCTCGGTCCCTACGGCGTCCTGACACCTCCCCGCACTTCCAGACCGTCCAGCAGCCTGGCGGTCGACGCGGCGATCTCGTCGACGGCACGGTCGAAGACTTCCCTGTTGTGCGCGGCCGGCGCACGGAAGCCGGACACCTTGCGCACGAACTGCAGGGCGGCGGCGCGGATGTCCTCCTCGGTGGCCTCTTCGGGGAGGACGGGCGGGCGGAGGGTCTTGATACTGCGGCACATGTCTCAAGTGTGGACCGCCCCACTGACAACGTCCCGGGCAGCGGCCCGCAGCATGCGGGAGGCCTGGTCGGGTCGGGGCACGCCAGGAGTCGCCGGCGTGCGGGCCGGTCACGCACTCAGGCCCCGCACACCGACGTCATTCCCGTGAACCTTCAGGAGCCGCTCTCAGATGAGCGACTTCGAGCGATCCGTGCACAGGGCCCAGATCACGAAGGTGTCGATGGCGAGGGAGACCACGGCCCAGATCGGCTGGTAGGGCAGCCACATGAAGTTCGCGATCATGTTGAGCGCCGCGAGCGCCACACCGATCCCGCGGGCCCAGCCGAAGCCCCTGAGGATTCCCCAGCCGATCACGACGAGGAGGATGCCGAGAGCCAGGTGGATCCAGCCCCAGGCCGTCACATTGAACTTAAAGACGTAGTCGTTGATCCGGGCGTAGACCGTGTTGGACGCGATTCCGGCGATGCCCTTGATGGCCCCCAGAACACCGTCGACCATGAGCAGGACCCCGGCGAACATGGCCCCGCCGGCCGCCCAGGGGTTGACGCCCCCCGGATCGGCGGTGTGCGAGTGAGACGTACCCGGTGTGGGCGCTGACTGTGCCATGGGAACTCCTCGGCCGGTGGAACTGCACGTCAGACCGACCCTGGTGGGCACGTACGGAGGCGGCCACTCGGGCGCAGCCGAACGGGTGAGGGCGGCCCTGAACCGGGGGCGCCCGGCGCCCGTCCCGCCCCGGGAAATCCGCTTGGCAGGGACCTCTCCGGAAGGAATCCTGTCCGGTCGGAGGTGGTGACGATGACCGACGTCGTACTGAGGCTCTCGGCCCGCGATCTGGTTCCCGGCGATCTGGAGTCCTGCGGTTGGTCGGGCTCGACGCTCCATGTGGAGAACATCGCGGGGCAGCTGGCGCGGGCCCGGCGCGGCGAGGTGGACTACCTGGCGGTGTGTCCGCCGTCGGGCGTCCCGGTGGCGATCGGCGGGGTCGACTACGGCGTCCGGGAGGGCGCGGGCAGGCTGTGGCAGCTGGCGGTCCACCCCGCGCTCCAGTCCTGCGGGATCGGCACGTTCCTGATCGCCGCCGCCGAACGCCGGATCGCCTCCCGCGGCCTGTTGCGGGCCGAACTCGACGTGGAGGACGACAACCCGCGTGCCCGCGCGCTGTACGAGCGCCTGGGGTACGTGGCGTACGGCCGACAGCCCGATTCCTGGGACGAGTTGGCCCCGGACGGCTCGGTTCGCCGTTACGAGACGATGTGTACGCAGATGGCCCGGGACCTCGACGGAACCCCGTCGGCCGGACAGGACGGACGGACGAACCCTGCCGTGACCCGCTCACCGGTGTCCGGCACCAACTAGCTTTCGGAGACGATGCGTTCGTAGGCCAGGGTGAGCTCGGCGAGGACGCCGTCGGCCCGCTGCGGACGGTCTTCGAGGTGCAGGGCGCGGAGCTCGTCCATGAACCTCTCCCCCATTTCGGGGCCGCCGCGGGCGAGGAGCTGGGCACGGATCGGCAGCTCGGGTGTGGTCGGGAGCCATCGGGAGCCCCAGTCGCCCAGCCGCGTCATGAGCGGAACGAGCTGGATCGATGCCTCGGTGAGCCGGTACTCGATCTTCTGCCGGTGACTCGGGTCGTCGTGCCGGGTGAGCAGACCGGCGCCCACGAGCTTCGACAGCCGGGCGGCCAGGATGTTCGACGCGATGCCCTCGACCGAATGCGCGAGCAGTTCACGGAAGTGCCGGTAGCCACCGAACATGACGTCCCTCAGCACGACCAGGCTCCACCGGTCGCCCAGCAGCTCGACGGTCAGGTTGATCGGGCAGCCGGATTTCCGCAGCTCAAGGGGTCCCCATGCAGCCCGCGTCTCCGGACAGAACCTCCGACAAGCCCCATTCCGCCCCTCCTTTCCGCCCGACTCCGCCGAGCCTGTGGCGGGATGCCGACTTCCGCCGGCTGTGGGTGGGGCAGACCGCCTCCCAGTTCGGGGCGCAGGCCGGCCAGGTGGTCCTGCCGCTCGTCGCCGTGGTGTCGCTCGACGCGGGAGCCGGTCAACTCGGCGCCCTGCGCGCGGTGGAGCAGGCGCCGATCCTGCTGCTCTCGCTCTTCGTCGGCGCCTGGGTGGACCGCAGGCGCTCCCGTACTGTGATGGTCCTGGCGGACTGCGGCCGGGCGCTCGCCATGGCAGCGGTGCCCGCCGCCTACCTGCTCGGCGTCCTCGGACTGCCCGCACTGCTCGTGGCCGCTCTCCTCGTCGGCGTACTGAGTGTGTTCTTCGACGTGGCGTACCAGGCCTCGCTCGTACGGCTGGTGGCACGCGGCCAGTTGGCGCGGGGCAACAGCGCGCTGGAGGGCAGCAGGTCAGCGGCGCAGATCGGCGGCCCCGCGCTCGGCGGCACGCTGGTGTCGCTGTTCTCGGCACCGCTCGCCACCTTCGCCGGCGCGTTCTTCTTCGTGGTGTCGTCCGTATCGATCTGCCGGATCCGCGCACGCGAACCGCTCCCGGTGCACCCCGAAGGACCTGTCCGCATCTGGCGGCAGATCCACGAAGGACTCCGCTTCGTCGCCGGCAACAGCTCTCTGCGGGCCGTGGGCCTGGCATCGGCGCTCTATCAGTTCTCCTTCGCCGCTCTGATGACCGTCTATCTGCTCTACCTCCCCCGCGGGCTTCATCTGCCGGGCACGGCCGTCGGCCTGGCGCTCGCGGCGACAGGTCCCGGCGCGGTCGTGGGCTCGCTGCTGGCGGCGCGACTGCCGGGGAGATTCGGGTTCGGCCCGGTGCTGGTGGCTTCGGCGGTGCTGGCCGACGGTGTGATGCTCTGCGTACCGGCGCTGCACGGCTCCCCTGCCGTGACACTTCCGGCGCTCATGGGGATCAACTTCCTTTTCGGTACGTTCAGTCAGCTGGTCAACGTCACGACGATGGCCGTACGGCAGGCCGTCACGCCCCTCCGGATCCAGGGCCGGGTCGTGGCGACGATCAACTTCGCCGGCATGGGCCTGACGCCGCTCGGCTCCTTGCTGGGCGGCCTTCTGACCGTTCAGTGGGGGCTGCGTACGAGCCTGCTCCTCACCGCCGCCGCCATGGCACTGTCCCCCCTGTTCATGGCCCTGTCCCCGCTGGCCCGCCTGGGCAGGACGCTCCCGGACGAGCACCCACCGGCAGCCGGCTAGAGGGGTGAACCGGATGGACCGGACGGCACGTGGCCGACCCGACCAGGCAGAACAGCAGTACCGGGCCGATCCTTCCCTCTTCCGGTATATGCCGGTGAGTGACTTATCATGCGGGCATGAGTGATCGTGCGATGCAGGAACCGACCCTGCTCCTCCTGACCGCGCTCGCGGACGAGCCCCGCCACGGCTACGCCATCGCGCGTGAGGTCGAGAAGATCTCGGGCGGGCGGGTCACGATGCGGACCGGCACGCTGTACGGAGGCCTGGAGCGCCTCCTGAACGAGGGGCTGATCGAGGTGCACGCGGAGGAGGTCGTGGACAGCCGGCTGCGCCGCACCTACACCCTCACCCCGGCCGGCCGGGAGGGTCTGGCCGCCGAGGTGCGGAGGATCGCCGCCACCGCGCGTGAGGCCACCCGGCGCCTGGGCGTCGCGGGGAAGCCGGCCACCGCATGAGCGCCCCGCTGCTGCGGCTGTACCCGGCCGGCTTCCGGCGCGCCTTCGGGGACGAGATAGCCGAGGCCTACCGCGAGGCGACCGAAGGGGCAGGCAGGATCGCCCGGTTCCGGGAAGCCTGCGACATCGCGGCGCACGCGCTCCGTCTCCGCCTGGGCCTGGGGTCCACCCAGCGCGGCGGACGCCTCTTCGCGGCCGTGGCCCCCTTCGCGCTGGCGGCCACGGCCGCGTACGCCGCCTTCGAGCTCGTCTCGGTGATCGGCGACCGGACCGTCAGCGGCAACCCGGACTTCCTGGTTCCGCTCAGCTATGTCCTGGGCGGCTGCAACCTGCTGGCCCTCATCGGGGCGGTCGTCGCGCTGGGCGGGCGCTTCGTGGCCGGTGCGCGGTGCGCGTTCGCGGGTGGGCTGGCCACGGCCGTGGTCCTGCTCGCGGTCCTCCTGCCGGCCGGTGCGTCCATGCCCCTGGAGTTCACGGCATACCTGCTGACGCCCATGGTCGCGGCCGTCGTCCCGCTGATCTGCCCGCCGGACCTGCGCCCGCCCGGCCGGATCCGGAGTACGGCGGGGATCGTGGCGCTGGCGATCTGGGCACCGCTCTCCGTGGTCGTCCTCGCCATGGCCGACGCACACGGGCTGGGGTCCATCATCCTGTGGCGCCTCGGCGCCCCGATGGTCGCCGCCCTGGCCCTGACGGGCCGCCGGGCGCCGGCCGGCATCCGTACCACCGGCCAATTCGCCCTGGCCTGCGCGCCCTTCGTCGCCATGGGGTACTGCGCCGGGGTGGTGGACCGGGACATGCTGCTTCCGGTCGCCGTCCTGCTCGCCGGCGCGGCCGTGGTCCTGCGCCTGCGGCGGATGCGCGACAGGGACTCCGGCACGGCGGGTACGCGCTGAGGCTGCCGGGGGCCGGGCTGGGGCCGGGGGCTGGTCACATCATCCGGCGCTGACCCGGATCTTGGACTGGCCGTGGCCGAGCTCCTCCCAGTCCTCCATGAACCGCGCGGCCAGTCCGTGCCGGGCGGCGAGGTCGACGAGGGTCTGGGTCCGGTAGTAGAAGTCCTCGCGCAGGACCTGGTGTTCGGCGCCGGTGGTGCGGTCGAAGGTGAAGTCGAAGTGGCCGCCGGGGGCCAGTACCCGGCCGACGTGGGCGAGGCATTCGTCGATGATCTCGATCGGCGAGTGCGAGAACACGCTGTGGGCGTGGACGACGTCGAAGTACGCGTCGGGCAGGAAGTCCAGCGTCAGGTCCTTGGTGATGGTCAGATGCGGGACCTTGGCCTGAAGCCCCTGCGCCGTCAGCGTCTGCTTCGCGGCGATCAGGATGTCGGGCGAGATGTCGATGCCGTAGTAGTGGCCGGCTTCGAGGTGGTCGATGAAGCGCCAGCCCGCACGGAGGTTGCCGCAGCCGATGTCGAGCATCCGGGCCCCGGGGGCGAGCCCGTGCCCCAGGAGGTAGTCGAACTGCATCTGCCCCAGTGCCAGCCAGCGCTCGTGCGTCTGACTGCCGACGGCGGCCTCGGGGTTGCGACGGGTGTCCGAGGCCATCACGGCCCGGTAGTAGTTCACGTGGTCGGGGTGCTTGAAGGCCAGCCAGCGGTCACGAGCGGCCCGCTTCAGGTACGGGGCTATGCGGTCCGGACGGCTCGCGGCGTATCGGGCCTTGTGGACGAGAGATTCACGGTTGACGACGAGGTTCTTCTTGCTGGCCATGACTACTCCATCTCCGTTGCGGGGCTGCGCGCCGCCCCCGGGGTGAGCCGCAGCTTCGCCTGACCCCGGGGGCGGAGCTTCACGGGGGCAACTATAGGTCGGTCACCGACATATACAAACCAGCGGGGTATGCAGGGAGTCGCGCAGCCGGAAGCCGGACACAGGCCTCCCCTCACCGGCGATTCACGCCCGGTTGATCCGGTACACATCACGTACGCACACATTGGCCAGGGTGGCGGCGAGGATGATTCCCGCGCACACCAACAGGAGGTGCTGACTGGTCCAGCGCTTCGAGGCCACCGCCACCAGCAGGTAAGCGATCGGGACGGCGAGGCGTTCACCCACGGCGTTGAACGCACCGAGGCGCCCCAACTCCTCGTCACGTAGCTTCTGTTGCATGACCGTGGACCAGGAGACGATCGCGACGTCCAGCCCGATACCGGCGAGCGCGGCGGCCATGAGCACGCAGGCGAGGGGCAGCTCCAGCCCCAGCGCGGCCAGGGGAAGCATGATTCCCGCGCTGGTCACCACGCAGACCAGCATCAGCCGTCGCGGCTTCCAGACCAGGCAGAGGAACGTGCCCGCGAGCAGTCCGGCGGCGAAGGCGCCCTGTACCAGCCCCCACGAACGGGCACCCGCATAGCTGTCGGCCGCCACGAGGGGCCCGAGCAACTGGTACCCGGCCAGCCAGGCCGCCACGACCGCGGTTCCGGCGACGGTGTAGGTCCACAACCAGCTCCGCGAGCGGAACCCGGCCCAGCCCGCACGGAGATCGCCCACGACCCCGCGCCCGGTGGGGACGGAGCCGACGAGCCGGAGCCCGAGCAGGAGGAGGGCGGCGGCCACGAACGTACCCGCGTCCCACCCGAGCGCCCAGGCGGGACCCGCGAACGCCACGACGAATCCGCCGGCGACCGGCCCGATGACCTTGACGGCGTTCCCGGGTACCCGGACCAGCGCGTTGGCCTGTTGCAGTTGTTCTTTCGCCACGAGCCGAGTCGCGATCCCCTGGGCGGCGGGCGCGACGAAGGCGGCCCACACCCCGGAGAAGCAGGCGCAGACGCTGATCGCGAGTGTCGTCGCCGCACCTGTCGCCACCAGAACGCCGACTGCGGCCTGTGCCAGCCCGGCACCGAGATTCCCGAGGAAGAGGATCCGGCTACGCGACATCCGGTCCGCCAGCACGCCGCCCAGGAGGAGGAAGACCAGGGTCGGCACGGTGTTCGCGGCGAGCACGATCCCGAGCGACCGCGCGCCCCCGCCCTGGTCGATCACGGCGAACGCGAGCGCCACGGGCGCCATCGCCGAACCCGTCGCGGACACGAGATGGGCGAGCAGGAACCGGCGAAAGGCCGGTAACCGCAGCGGGGACGCGGCACGCGCCCCCTGCTCCTGTCGGGCGGTGGTGGTCATGGCCCTCCTGCCGGGTGGCACCGCGACCCGCCGCCGGGAGAGCGACGGAGCGGCGTATCGACAGAATGGCCCAGCGAAAGACGAGCAGGAGGTCAAAGGCGTGGAGAACGCGGAGGCGTAGGAGGCGCGGAAGGCGTAGGAGGCGCGGGAGGCGTAGGAGGCGCGGGAGGCGTAGGAGGCGCGGGAGGCGTAGGAGGCGCGGGAGGTGGGGGAGATGCAGAAGACACGGAACCTGCGGGAGGCGAAGTACCGCTGTCCGGTGGCCGTGTCACTCAGGGCGTCGTACGGGTGGGCAACACGGTCCGGCGCCCCGCCGGCCCGTCCTCACCGTTCACCGCCGACCTGCTCGAACCCCTGAACAGGCAGGGCTTCACCGGCGCACCGCGCCATCTCGGCGACGACGCGGCGGGCCGTGACGTCCTGAGCTACCTCCCCGGCTGGCTGCCGTCCCGATTCCAGCGGTGGACCCATCGGCAAGTGGCCGCGGCCGGATCCCTGGTACGGGACCTGCACGACGCCACCCGAGGCAGCGCCCTCGCCGGAGCGCATCCGGTGGTCTGCCACCACGATCCCGGACCCGACAACACCGTGTTCCGCGAGGGCCGCCCCGTGGCCTTCATCGACTTCGACACCGCTGCTCCGGGCGACCCGCTCGAAGACCTCGGCTACATGGCCTGGACCTGGTGCATCACCTCCAGGCCCGGGGCTCCGTCCGCCGACGAGCAGGCGGACCAGGTACGAGTCCCCGTCGACGCCTACGGACTCCCGGGCCGGGCCCGAGGCAGCCTCCTCGACGCAATCGTCGACCGCCGAGCCCGCAACGCCGACTGGTGGCGCGCGCACCGCGGCGCGTCGGCAGCCCGGATGGCCAGGGAGGACCAGATCGCCGAGCGAATCGCCTGGTCACACCGCGAACACGCCTTCACGACCGCCCACCGCGCCGCGCTCACGTCAGCACTGCGCTGAGACGTCCGCCCCCGGGCGAAGCAGGCTTCTGCTCCACCCAGCGGACCGCCGGGCCCCAGGGGCCCTCTCGCGCGCAGCTTCCCGGGCTATCCGGCTGTGCCGGGCCCGTCGAGAGCCGTCAGGCGCTCTCGACGAAGCGCACGCACCAGGCGTAACCGCTCAGGTTGTCGTGGGAGACCCGCTGTACCTCTCTGACCTGGCAGCCGTCGTGCGCGTATTTATGGGCGAACCGGTCGAGGCGCTGCGCGTCGGTGAGATCTTCCATGGACAGCGGTGCTCCGACAACAAGGTCTTCGTGAAGGACTGAGTCCGGCGTGGCACCGTCCACGCAGGCCGAGCAATGGTGCGTTCTAGGTAGGGCCATACGCCCAGTGTGCCCCTACCTGGGCTGTTCCGACTCCCACAGCCCGATCGGCCGCTCGGTTGAGCGCCTCGGACCGACCCGTCGGACCAGCCCGGCGGACCATTCAGCGGGGGCCCTGGCCCGGCTCCGTCAGCGCCTTGAGCCGCGCCAGGTCGGCGGCAACCATGTCGGCGTCGCGCCGGAAGTCGGAGTCGCTCATCCCTGGCCGTCGACGAAGAGTGAACACCACGTCACTTCCCGCGCCGTCAGCAATCACCCGGACCGGGTTATGGACGGTCTCTCCGGAGGGCAACGTGACGTCGTGGTCGAGCACGCCCAAATCGTTCTCGGGCGAGAACGTGACCACAACCCGCCCCATAGATGAGGATTCAGCGACCCATTGGCCATCGACATTCTCGATGGAGCCACCCAAACCCAGAGCCCATTCCGGAAGATTCGCAGGATCGGAGGCGTAGGAATAGACCTCCTCGACCGGGCTGGCAATGTGGATGTTGACATGACGAGACTCTTTACCGGTGCTGTTCATGAGGCCGACAGTAACCGGCGCCCGCTTCGGAATTCTTGAAGGAGTCGGACACGAAACCAGCGCGACCACGGCCATGAACCAAGCGCATCCCTGGGCCTCGAAAGGTGACACCGCACACTCATTCGCAGAACGCGCGCGTGACCTCAAGCAGTGAGTTCGCGGAATTCTGGCACGAATCCTCTCTCAGCGACCAAAGGGCGTTTCAGACCTACTCAAACCGAATACCACGCGCTTGGGCGGTCGATCCAACGAACGGCTACGCCCTCCACCTTCGCGATCAGGCCGGCAACCGCCCCTTTCCTGCCTATGGCGTCACGGAGTATCCAGGTACGGATGGCCACCGAACCGTGAGCACTACCGATTCCTCTTCCGCGAACCAGGAGTGGTCGACTCCGTGCCCCCAGACGACGTAATCACCCTGCGCCGACAAAAGAACACTGCGGCCAGGAAGTTGGACATGGAAGCGACCGCTGATAAGCACCAGGAGAGCAGTGCGCTCCTCTCCCCTCACCCACTGCATTCGTTCGTCGCCACGCGGGTGAACGCCCCATTTGACCTCTACCGCCTCGCTGTGGCGAGGATCCGCGGCGTCCTTGAAGTGCCCGAGCAACCATCCCCGGTCCAGTGCCGCGTCTTCGCCCGCATGACCCACGTACACACTGTCGTTCATGAATCGGGACGCTAGCAGCCGCCCGCTCCGTCACTCCCAGAAGCTTGACCAGCACTTTCGCAACAGGCCCCAGCTTGTCCTTTATCCTCCGGCTGTCTCGGCTCATGCAGCCCCGATCTCCACCACATGGGGTGTCGCGAGCTCGCAGGCCGGGGACGAGGTCACGTGAGACCGCGGTGAACGCTGTGCTATCCAAGGGCAGTGACGACTACCAAGATCACTAGTAGGCCCTTCGACGCGGTGCTGTGCGACCTCGACAATGTGATCCGCTTCTACGACACGACGCAACTGTCAATCCTGGAGCGTGGTGCGGGACTGACAGAGGGCACAACCGAGAAAGTGGCGTTCGCGCCGGAGACAGACCTGCCACTGCTCCTCGGGACGATCACCAAGCGGCAGTGGGTGGAGTCCATCGCCATCGGCCTCGCAGGCCAGGTTCCAGAGGCGCAAGCGCACGAGCTGGGTGCCGCACTGGCCAAGGCTCCGTTCTGGGCCGACGAAGTGGTGGTGGCCATGCTCCGTCAGGTGCGGGCACACGTGCCCTTGGTGCTGGTGACCAATGCGACCGTAGAACTGGAGGACGACCTGGCCTCGCTGGGTCTGTCGGATTTCGCCGACCACGTCATCAGCAGTGCGCGGGTGGGGGTGGCCAAGCCGGACCCGAAGATCTACGAGATCGCGGCCGCGCAAGCGGGTGTCGACATGAGCCGGTGCCTTTTCGTGGATGACCGGCTTGAGAACGTCGAGGCTGCGGTCGGGCTCGGGATGCGCGGCGTGCACTACCGCGGACCGGCCGACCTCCGTGGGCCGTTGGGCTTCATGCTGGAGAGCTGAGACCGCCGTGAGCACTCGCTGGGCCATGCCAGGTGAGACAACACGGCGAGAGCGCCGTTACGTCCTTCCGGATCACCGTGTTGGAACCCCGACAAGATCGAGCGATCCGGGGCACCTGGCTCCGGGAGAAAACCCCGAGCACCCCGCCTCTTCTAGCCTCGGCCACCGTCCTGTTCGCACGAATGCGTACTTACCTGACTCCACCGACAGCCGCCAGTCCACCGGCGCGCACAGTGGAGCAGCAAGATCACTGATCCGCATCCGGAGCGCCGCCCAGAGGAAGCCGAGGGCGTAACGCATCCTGCGGCACGAAGAGAGGACGGTGCCGTTCCCGGGGTCGGCGGCAAGGGCTGCGGCCCACTCCTCCCGGAGACGTGCCCTACGGTCTCCGGCGACAAGGGAAGCGAAGCCCACAGTCCGAAGGCCGGCCCTGCCACCCGGGGCATCCGTGCTCGCAGAAGCGTCTCAGGCTTCCCCCTCCACCGCCTGCGGGCCCTCGCGCAGAGCGGCGAACAGCAGACCGACCGCGGCGACCAGGAGCGCGACCGCTGCTACCCCGCATGGTGGACGAAATTGCGGTGCGTGCCGGCAGCACGTTGGCCAGACTCGCAGGCATGACTGAGAAGATCACCCGCATCAACCCCGAGCAGTTGCACCCAACACCTGGCTACCACCACGTCACCGTGGTGGAGTCCGGCCGGACCGCCTACCTCGCAGGGCAGTGTCCGCTTGATGGAAACGGCGACCTCGTCGGTTCCGGCTCTCTTGAGAAACAGGTCGCCCAGGTCGCGGCGAACGCGTTCGCCGCACTCGCGGCTGTGAGCGCTCAGCCCCGACATGTGGTGCGGTCAGTGATCTACGTGCGGAGTGATGACAGGGACGATCTGGGAGCCGTGTGGCAGCAGCTCACCGAGTCCTCCATCGGCCAGGCCTTCACAACTGCCAGCACGCTCCTGGGCGTTGCCCAGTTGGGCTTTACCGGACAACTCGTCGAGGTGGATCTCACCGTGGCGCTGCCCGACTGAGGCGGCTCGCCGCCCGCCCCCGAACAGCCGTCTCGAACCCGGGGGCCATGCCAGGTATGCGCAGGACACCGAGGCGACCTCCGCCCGGTCACAAGGTGCACATGACCACGACGCGTGCGCGGCGGGAGGGATGAGTCGGCTGCCTGACGCCGCCCGGAGGGAAGCGTTCGCCGAAGCGTCACCACTGTTCGGGGAAGCGTCACAACTGTTCGGGCGCACCCTCCCGAACAGGCTCCGCGGCCTCCGGGTGGCCCGGCCCGCCGACCGCGGCCGCGCCACGCAGCGCCGCCTCGACCCGACGGTTGCCGGTCATGCTCGCCGTGACGGCGGTCATGGCGAGGAGGAGGCCGGCGGCGGCGTAGAGCGGGGTGCGGATGTCGTACGTGGTGGCCAGCCAGCCGCCGAGGAAGGCGCCGAACGGGGCGGCGCACATGGCGAGCATGCGGGAGGTGGAGGCGACCCGGCCCATCAGGTGGGCCGGGACGATCGCCTGCCGGAGGGAGGGCCCGAGCACCATCGTCGCGCCCATGCCCGCACCGCAGACGGCGAGCGCGAGCCCGGCCACGTACGGATTCGGGGCGGCGGCTAGCCCCAGGATGGCAAGCCCCTCGACCGCGGCCGTACAGGTCAGCGCGGTGCCGGTGCCGAGCCGTCGGCCGAGGAAGGAGGCGATGCCCGCGCCGAGCAGGCCGCCGGTGGCCTCCGCTGTGAGGAGCAGGCCGAAGCCGAAGGTGTCGATGCCGAGACGGTCGTGCGCGAAGAGGGCGAGTACGGTCTCCACGGCGAGGAAGGCCACGTTCCCGACCGCCGGACGGAGCGCGAGCCCGAGCAGCAACCGGTCCCGGAAGACGTACGAGGCCCCGGCCCGCGCCTGCCGAAGCAGCGACTCGCGTGCCTCCGGCGCGGGCCGCGGCGCGGCGGGCAGCGACCGTACGAGCACGGCGGAGAGCGCGAACGACACCGCGTCCGCGAGCAGCGGAACCGCCCGCCCGAGCGCGAGCAGCGCACTGCCCGCGGGCGGCCCCGCGAAGCCGGACGCGGCGGTCTGGGCGCCGCGCAGACGGGAGTTGGCGCGCTCCAGGAGCACGGGGTCGCGGCCGAGCAGATGCGGCAGATAGGCCGTGGCGGCGGTGTCGAAGAAGAGTCCGCCGAGGCCGAGCAGGAAGGCGACGGCCGCGAGCAGCGGAATGCTCAGCACGTCGAGCGCGGCGGCCGCCGCCGGTATCGCGAGCAGCGCCGCACGTGCCGCGTCCGCGACCCACATCGTGCGCCGGCGGTCCCAACGGTCCACCAGCGCACCCCCGAGCACCCCGAAGAGCAGCCACGGCAGCGTTCCGGCGGCCGTGACGACGGCGAGCGCCATCGGATCCCGCGTCAACGTCAGCGCCAGCAGCGGCAGCGCGGCATGCGTCACCCCGTCGCCGAGCGAGGACACCGTCTGCGCGGTCCACAGCCGCCCGAACCCGGCCGGCAACTTCCCCACATTCGCAGTCACTTGGCGTCCCCCTCGACCCGCTCGCCCGGCGCCGGGCGGAACAGCGCGAAGGCGAGCGACACGTCCGGCAGCGACGGATCGGACACCTCCCGGTACTCGTCCGCCAGCGCCTCCATCCGCTCCCCCAGCTCCGCGAACTGCGCCTCGGTGAGCCGCAGATGCGCCATCCGTACGTACCGCTCGCCATCCACCGGCGCCGCCTCCAGGTCCGCCACCGCATGCCGCATCAGCACATCCGGCCCACCCGCCCCCGGATCCGGCAGCACGATCGCCCGCGCGGCCATCGCGTAGTACCGCTCGGTGACGCCTCGCACCTTCCGCGTCCGCACCACCTTCACCAGGCCGGCCCGCTCGAGCAGCCGCACGTGATAGCTGGAACTCCCTTTCGCGAGGCCCACCCGTCCGGCGATCTGCGTGATCGTCGCCGGCTCGAAGCGGAGCACGGCCATGATCCGGTGACGCGTGAGATTGGAGACGGCGCGCAACTGCTCGTCGGTGGTGACATGAATCGTCTCGGGAAGATCATCGGCAGACATGCACTCAATGGTCAACGATCCTTGACCATTGAGCAAGCAGGTTTCGCACGACCGTCCGAAATCCGCTGTCCGGCGCGGGTCACCTTCACTCCTGCATGGCCGCCCAGGGCTGGTGTACGACACCCGTCCACCCGCCCCGACATGCCAACCAAGGTCAATACGAGCGTCGTTGATGGCGACTCACGCTTCTACGGATGGGGGTGTGAGAACCGGAGACGGCAAGGGTTTGTGGCGGCCCGCCCATTGCGACTTATGACGCGATCGCCCACATGCAAGCGGCGCCGCGCCGAGCGCACCGCTCGCTTGTCGATTCCCCGGGAGACGGCCGAGCGGGTCGACCGGGAGAACGGCGAGATCCGGGCCGGGTCGCGTCGGATGTCCGGTTGCAGCGGGCGTACGCGTGGACCGTGGACCGGTTGATCTACCGCATGAAGCGTGCCGGTGCCCCGCCCGAGCCCGGCGACATCCACGAGCTGGTCCGCGAGCACATGCGCACCGGAGCCTGAACCAGAACGCCCCAGTCCCGGCTTCGGCCGGCGGCGGGGGCGCTTCTCTGTGTTCCCGGCGGCGTCACTCGGTCACTGGCTCGGCCCCGTGGGCTGCGGCGATCTGGTCAATGCGCGCGGCCAGGTCAAAGTCGGCGGCGGTCAGCTTGTGGCCAGCGTCGTGCGTGGTGATCCCGAACCGCACCCGGTCCCACCGCAGGTCAATGTCCGCGTGGTGCCCGATGAGCCGCTCCACATCGGCCACGTGCACGATCATCGCGACACCGCCGTGATACCGGATGCCGAACGATCGCGTGATCTCATCGCCTACCCGCGACCAGCCGCGCAGCTCCAACAGCCGCCCCTCGATTGCGCTGTCCGTCAGCGGTACCGGTCCCTTGGCCACGTTCAGCTCCCCACGGTCACAGGCTCCAGAATCTCAGCAAGATCCCGGCCGACCGGGGCATCCTGCCACGGACGCATCGCCCGCTCCAGGGTGACCAGCTCCCGCCGCATCCTCGCCGAGCGGGTCTCTGCCGCGATCGTCGCCACCGTTCGCGCGATCTCCACCGCCTGATCAGGCTCACGCGCGGCCGCGGCCGCTGTCGCCTGCCGAGCCATGTACACCCCACGGTCCCGACGCGCCGTCTCCGGCACGATGGCCAGCACCTGCGTCCACAGCACCCCGGCTTCCACGCCCAGGCCGAGCCTGCCGTAGCAGGTCGCGCGCTGCACTTCGAGGTAGCCGGGTGTCCGCCGGCACGCGTTCCCCCACGGGAGGTTGTCGTCCACGCGGGGAAGCAGCCGGTCGGCCTGGTCGATGAGCTGGTCGACCATGGTGCGCTCGCCGATGAGGCTGGCACCGTGGGCCTGCTGCTGCAAAGCCATGATCCGCACCTTCGGCACGAGGTGGTCGGCATCATCAAGGGCGGCCTCACACAGATCAACGACCGCATGTCCGTCACCGAGGTCGGTCCGCACCTGCGCCTGATTCACCAGGGAGTAGCCGATGAGGTGCGGGTCGCGGGACCGCATGGCGATCTCCTGCGTCATCCCCCGCCAGAAGGCGGCCCCGTCCATGTCGCCCGCGTCCTGGTACAGCCAGCCGACGAGCGCAGCGTAGGCCGCACCGACCCGGAGGAGACCGCGGCGCGTCTCCCCTCTCGCTGAACGCACGAGTTTGTCGATGAGCTGGTACTGCGCGGACACGGTGCCGATCAGGTCGTGCGGGCCGAGGAACATGTCCGCCCGGTAATGCCCCTCCAACTGCTGCTGGAAATACTCGATGAGCGCCGGATCGACGTGCTGTGGTGCGACTGGTCCGGCGACGAGGGCGGCGGCAGTAACGGAGACGAACGCTTGGCGGTGCACCTGTGCCTCTTCATGGTGCTCGGGCCGGATCCAGCCCGGCGGTGTGGTGAAACCCAGGTCTTCCGGCCACCGCCCGAGGACGTCGTGTAGGACGATCGCGGTCTCCTCGGCTGGCCATCCCGGGCGGTCACCTTCCCACCGGCGCCATGTCCGGGCGGACACGGTGAACTGACGGTCGTCCAGAAGTTGTTGTCCGTGATCGGTGAGGGCCCCCGCGGCAGCTTCGATGGTCCGCCATCCGGCTCTGAGCCGTGCGGCCCGCAGCGCGTCGTTACGGCTCACGTGCCCAGTCTGAGGTGTCATCGTCTGCGCTTCCGGCCATGGCCGCTACGTGGCCACGCGTGGCCACCGGGCGACCTATTCTCTGCTCACCGTGCACGCACATCATCGAGGTGTGACCGTGGGCGCGTACAGCGAACTGACTGGATGCCCCCTCAAATGGCGACGGCAGGGGCATACCCGTGATGACACTCAAGGTGTACGAGGTGAACCGGGCAGGCACGACGATCCGCGTTTTGCGCCCGGAGGCTGAGGTGGTGCCGGTCGCGACCGGGGACCCCACGGCCGCGTTCCCGGACTGCGAGTGCCCGCGTCACCGCCCCGAGGGCACTGACGCCGCGTACCGCGTGTTCCTCGGGCACACCACCCACTGCGCTGCCTGCCGTGCCGGAGCACCCTGCCCCACAGCCGCACTCCTGGGCCGCGCATGGCGAAAGGCCCGCCGATGACCCGCTCGGTGATGCGGTTCGTGGAGTGGACGATCGGCGCTCCCCGTGGCGAGGCGCCGCAGACCACCATCGTGATCCGCTGCCTCGAACCCGACTGCGCCGAGGCGTCCGAGCCCAGCCGCTCACACATCGGCCCGGACCTCTGGGCGTTGAAGCACGCTGGGCTCAGCGGGCACACCGAGTACGAAGAGGTCGCGCGCTGCCGCCTCGCCGCCGCACCGAAGGAGCCCGCGTGATCTGCGACCGGTGCGACCAGCTGATGCGTCCGGTCGACGCCGAGCCGATCGACATCCACGCGGCCACCGGCCCTGGGGCCACGGTCTACATCCACAAGGAGCCGTGCACCAGGTCGCGGGCGCACCCACAGTCGTACCCGGACCGCCCTGCTCGCTGATCTCCTGCCCGTACCCGTGGCCGGCGGCGGCCGGGGTGCGGGCACCACAGCAGCCGTTCAGATACGGCACCCCAGCGGCCGACCGACGCACGCGTCCCCGTCGGATTCGGTCGTCAGGCGTCAGGCTTCGGCCAAGGCGCCCCGCCCCGCCGGGCGGTTTAACGTGGGCCGCAAAAGACCCCCACCGAGCTGTGCCGTGGGGGTCTCGCTCCGTGGGCCCGGCCTCCCCGCCGGGACACCACAGAATGCGGGAGGCGCGTCTCAGGCGCGTATGGGGAGACACACCAGCCCCTCCCATGGGCGGCACTCTACGGTGCATATCGAGTGATGAGCGTGCTCACTCTGATGGGGATGTGGCATCCATGTGGCACCGATCATGGAAACGGCCCCCCGATCCATGTGGATCAGGAGGCCGATTCAGGTTCTCACCTGCGGTTTCCTACTGTGGGCGCGGGCAGTTTCGAACTGCCGACATCTGCTTTGTAAGTTCGACCGGAGCGGCCTACGCACTCTGGCGGCCTCGTCCGTGGTTGCCGTCCAGGGGCCTCCAGGGCTGCCGTTGTACACCGATGTTGATGTCAGGAGTAGATGTCAGCTCACGAGCTCGGCATCTGCTCGTCAGCCGGCCTGCGCGGTCGGGACAAAGCCGCGGCGGCACGCCTGTCGTTTACATGCTTCTGCTCGATCGAGGCTCGCAGCTCCTCGGGAGTCGGCCATGGCGCCTGCCGGTGGATCATGCGGTGACAGTTGGCGCAGATGAGGGCGAGATCACTGAGCTTGGTTCGGCTTTCTCCAGCCACGTGGAGCGGAAGGACATGATGGCACTCGATGTACCCGGAACCGCGGTCCCCGTAGACCTTCTCGAAGTCGAAGCCGCAAGCCTCACAAGCGAGCTGGCCGCCACGCTGAAGAACAGAAGCGATCTTCTTCTTGCGCAAGCCCCTGTCCCGTTCGCGCGCCCTGTGCCAGCGCATGAGCAGCCGCCCTTCAGGCGCGCTGAAGTCGTCACCGAACTCCTCGTCCTCAGTAGGCGCGAAGGACTGCAAGTCTCCGGTCGCGATACCCTGCCGGATCAGCCTCGCGGCCTCGGTCATCTCCTGCGGCCGGGCAAGGAACTCGCGCAACACAGCGACATCCAGCGCACCACCGTTGGTGGGCTTCCCCTGGTACTCCGGGTGCCGAGTGGCAATGTCGAACGTCTTACGAGCGACCCCATTGGAGTTGCGGAACTTCTCGTTGCGGTCCGCCTCGGCGTGGATGGGAAGCAATTGGAGCAGGGCCGACAGCTCCACCACTCGGCCATCGCCGGCGTCCAGCCCCTTCCAACCGTTCTCCATCACCAGCTGACACGCAAGGATGATCTCGTCGCGAGCCCAGTCCGGATTCTTGATGGCCTTGACCTGGAAGCCCAACCGCTTAAGCCACGCCGCAGCGTGATCCTTGCCGCCGCTGAACTCGTCCGGCGCGAGGGCCCGCCCCTGATCCCACTTGTGGGCCACCCCGGCGACGGCCTTGGAGTCGTACTCCTGCCCGTCGTGGACCAGGACGTAGGACCGGGCTTCCCCGAAGCCGTACCTCGCCAGGAAGGCTTGACGCCCCAACTCGTCGTGCTCCACAAGCGCCTTCAGTACGGACGCTCGCGTGATCGCTCCTCTATGCATAGTAGAAGCGTAGGGCGGGACGCTGACAGCGCCTCTCGGTGCCTACCGGGCGAACATCGCAGCCTCGGACACCCTTTGCGTACGCGCTCACGGGACCTCCGCCACCAGAACGGCATGTCAAGGCAAGACCACTAAAGAATAGGTACACGAGATTGACTACACCCCCTGACGGTCGACACCACGACCGAAGGAAGCGCCCATAAGCAACTTTTCGCCCATATAACAATTTTCGGCCATCTATGAGAGTTACTTTCACAGTTGAGCACAGTCGAGCCGACATGCGTGGCACGCTACAACCATGGAAGCACGCCGGAGAATCACCGAGTTTGGCGTTGTCGCGGAGATCACGAGATCTATCCTGCTTGAGCCACGAGCATTGCGAGAGGAGAATTTCGACCGCGACATTATCGAGTATGCAGATAAATGCCACTTGTACCTCATCGGACACCGCCCGATGACCGTAATCGATCCTAACAGCATGAAGGTGGCAGATGACGTACTGGAGGGGCGCTTCATCAGCTACGAGAATTCAGAAGATGCCATCGTGGACTGTCGCTGGCGACAGCCTCACCTCTCCGGTGGCGCGTCCGTTCAGTCGACATGGCCACATAACATTATCCGCATACTGGATTCTAATGGAAAGCAGATTTCGCGCGGCAATGCGAGTTACTTTCTACAATGGGCCATGGCGCAATCAACCTCTGACACCCAGAGACTTCCGGTCGACGCCCAGTTCCTAGACCTAACCGTGACCTATGTCGGTAAAGCCTACGGCGCCGACGGCGAGCGTGGAGCAATAAAGCGACTACAAGCGCACAGCACTCTCCAAAGAGTACTCGCTGAACTGCCGCCCGATCGAGAGTGCTGGATAATCCTGCTAGGGAGTGACAGGCAAACTAACTACACTTCAATCGTTCCATCAGGAGAAAAGGGTGACGCCGCCGACCTGGAGGACGACCAGCATCTGAAGCAAGGAACAAGCAGTCAACTCACCGAGGGGATTCTCGTTGACGTCCTAGAGGGCTGCTTGATTAAGTATTTTCAGCCAAAATATAACGTGCAACTCAAAAAGACTTTCCCTCACGCCACCGCCAAACCATTGGCCGAGGTCTATTCACGGGATCTTAATCTAGTCGGGTTTGACCTGGATGTTCGACACCTTGGTCTACGGCTGAGATCCGAAGAGGTGGATCCAAGCTTCGAGCATGGGGCGATGTACGAGCTCCACAACCCGGCCATACGCAAAAACATGTTTGACTTCGTGGATGATATAGAAGTACTACGGAAGCGGAGAGGTGAATAGACGGCCTGCACGCCCACGGCTCCCTCTACCCACCACTCGCCCTGGCTCCCATCCCGTCCGCCTTCGACCCACACACCGTGGAGCGGGCGTGGTTCAGGGCGTCAAGGTGGAGCGCGCCACTGTACGAACGACCTTGACGCCCTGGGCCGCGACTGCTCGGCTCTGCCTGGGTCGAAGGTGGTCGGGATGGGAGCCCCACAACGCTCACCACGAATCCGCCGGCACCCGCGAACGGCGCCCCTCCCATCCCGGAGTCTGAGCGCCCCCGCCGGAGGCATGTCTTTGGCCCGCGGATCGGTCTCGACTCATGCCGTTCGGCCTATCCACTGCGGGCGCGCGTCGGCGGCGGCAGCGACGAGCGGGCCGAAGGCAGGAGCGCGGGAGCGGCCAGAGCCGGGAAGCGCGCCCGGCGGAGCGGAGCGCAGCCGGGGGCCTTGATGAGGTAGAGAAACCTGTAACAACTCCCGTGTGTGTCGGGCTGTCAGGTACTCGGCTGGGGGCGGATCGCGTCGGCGATAGCCTGCATGGAATCGGTGATCGCTTCGGCCCGTGCTTGGGCGAAAGCCTGGTGCTTGCGAACCTTGTTGGCGTAGCCGATGGCCGTGCTCCCGACTGCGTGAGCGGCCTGGATGTCCGTCAATGAGTCGCCGATCAAGGCGCACAGAGTGACGTCGACTCCGAGAAGTTCAGCCGCCGTGATGAGCGGATGCGGGTTCGGTTTCATGAGCTCCGGCTGAGCTCCGGGGCGCCCGATCACCTCAAGTACGTGCGCTGTCAGGCCATGCCTATCTAGAAACGCCTGGACGCACTCGGCGGAATTGTTACTCACCACCGCGATCTTTCGCCCCGAATCCCGAACGGCCTCCAGCGCAGCAACTGCCCCCGGCGTCGGATCCCCCGCCACTCCTACCGCTTCAACCTCGGCCGCGGTGAGAGCCCGCTCGACCTCCAACCCGATGCCGTTGTCGGCTTCGTGAGTGAGGCGTAGGACCTCAATCGGGTCATCGATACCGGACAGCTTCCCGCTGAGCGTTGGCTCACGCCTGGCTGCGAGTTCGGCCAAGTCTCGCGCCACTCGTCCCGCAGGGAGACCGGCGAACACGTCACAGATCGGCCCGTCGAAATCGAACAGCACTGCCGTGGTGTCCGCGAACGCTACGCTCAGCCTGTCAGTGTCCATCAAGGTCGTACCCCCTTGCGATGGTCTCCCACACACTGTCGAACCACATGCGGGCCTGCTCTACCTGCTGCGTCCCGCTGGATGACTCGTTGTCGTTGACGGAGTGGTGGAAGAGGACGGTATCCTTCCCGACCAGGTCGAAAATCTCGATGGCCTCACCTTGGGCCACGACCTTGTTGGGCTTGATCGGGTAGTAGCCGAAGAACGCGTCTTCTTGATTGACCACGTACAGCTTGAAGAACTGCGTCCCGCTGTGGACTCGCACCTCAACGCGTGTTTCCGGCACCAAGCCCAGGTGGCTGAGCTCGGACATGGAGTCACGGATACTGCGGGCGTAACCGACCATGATGTCGTGCATCCGGGCGCGCAGACGCTCGTCATCACCGCAGTCTTCGCGGCGGACCGGGGCGGCCTGCGGGACAGTCATGTCAGGGACGAGTATGCGAACCGTGATGCTCGTTGGAGTCAGCCTGCCGACTCGGATCTTGTCCATCGGCTCTTGCAGTGCGCCATGCAGCGTCTCGCTGGAGAAACCAGCAAAGTCGATCGTTACCGCGCTGCTGGAGAACGCCTGCTCGACGTAGGGCCGTAGCCCCGCCGGCCGTTCCGTCCGGTTGCGAACGAACACGCCGCTTCCCTTGCGCGACACCACCAAACCCTCATCTTCGAGGTCCCTCAATGCGCGCTGAATGGTGGCTCGGGCGAAGCCGTACATCTCCGTCAGGGCCTTGTGGGACGGCAGCTTTTCCCCCGGGCCGATCCTGCGCGTTCGGATAGCTGCCCCAAGGCTGCTCGCTACCTGCTCGTAGGGCGGTCGGTCGTCGTCGGGGTCGAGTGGCTCGGGGGCAAACGTCATGCACTCAATGTAGCGGCTGACTGCCGATGTCAGTCAGGACAGTCAGGTGTTGACATGGCTAGCCATGCTGCGTACGTTAGTCACGTAGCCATCAAGGCTAGCCAAGCCAGTCACATCTGGGAGTTCAAATGCCGTCGTTCAAGATCGATGTTTCGACCGCTGTCGTGTTCGTCGCGACGCCTCCGACTCCGAAGCTCGTGAGCAAGCAGACCGGCGAGATCGCGATGGACCGGGAGACCGGTGCCCCGCTCGCGACCGTGGGCCTGCTGATCTCGGACGACGGGGAGGGCAACCTCTACCAGGTGACCGTGCCGAGCACGGGTGTCCCGGAGAGCCTGGTTCCGGGTACGCCGGTCACGGTGATCGGGCTCAAGGCGCGGGACTGGGAGAACACCTTCAACGGGCAGACCCGGCACGGGATCAGCTTCCGCGCGGTAGCGATCACGGCGGGTGCCTGACCATGCCGGACCTGACCATGATGATCGAAGCGGCTGGGGCCTTATCGGCTGCCGGTGGCCTCGGTTACGCGAAGGCTCGCGCACCCCGCGTGTTCTGGTCGCTGGTCGGCCTGCCGGTCGCCCGGGTCCGGTTCGCAGCTACGTATCGCTCGACGATGGATGTGTGTGGGCTGACGGTTCAGCCGTCCAGGTTGCGGGCGTTCATGGTCCGCAACGTGGCCCGTCGCCAAGACGTGCAGCCGGTTCCCCCGAGTGTCCGCCGGGTCCGCGCCTCCTCGACCGGGATGCGGGCGATACTCCGCCTTCCGGCCGGCCTGGAGCCTGCGGACGTGGCTGCGGCCTCGGAACGGTTGCGGCATGCCTGGGGCGTCCACTCCGTGCACGTGGTGGAGGTCAAGCCCGGCTTCGTCGAACTCCGCATGACCGGGTACGACGTGCTGCGCCGGGTGAAGATGCCGCGCCGGCTGCCCCGCAAACTGTCCGGTCCGATGGTGGTGCCGGTGGCGTTGCGGGAGGACGGGACGGCGTTCGTCCGGGACTACAAGAAGATCCCGCACGGCCTGACCCTGGGTGCGAATCAGTCGGGCAAGTCGATGTATCAGCGCAATCTGATCGCCGGACTGGCGAAACTCCCGGTTGGGCTGGTGGGGATCGACTGCAAGCGCGGTGTGGAACAGCGGGGCTACGCACCCCGGCTTTCCGCGCTGGCGACCACCCCGGATGAAGCTTCCAGCCTGCTGGAAGTCCTCGTGCGGGAGATGGAAGAGCGCTTCGATATCCTGAGCGCCCACGGCGTATCCGACCTGTGGGACCTGCCGGTGAAGGTGCGGCCGGTGCCGTTGGTCGTCCTCGTCGACGAGGTGGCTGAGCTGTTCCTGACCGCCGCGAAGAAGGACGAGGAACGCCGCGATCAGATGGTGATGCACCTGGTCAGGCTCGCGCAGATGGCCCGTGCGGTCGGCATCTATCTGGAGGTCTGCGGGCAGCGCTTCGGCTCCGAACTCGGCAAGGGCGCAACGATGCTCCGTGCCCAGCTCACCGGCCGTGTGGTGCACCGCGTCAACGACAAGCAGACCGCCGATATGGGCCTGGGCGACATCGCTCCGGATGCGGTGTTCGCCGTGACCACGATCGCGCCGGACCGTCCCGGTGTCGCGGTGGCCGGCGACTCCTCCGGGGGCTGGTCCCGCATCCGCACCCCCGAAATGACCGCTGCTGAAGCGGTCGCGATCTGCCGCGAGTACGCGCACATGACCCCGGACATCGAGGCACTGGCCCCGTTCCGCCCGGTCGTCCGCACCACCCCGGCCCCGGCTGCGCCGCTGGCCAAGCCGGCCCCGGTCACCTCGTAACACCCCGTACTTCCCCCGGTTGGCGTGACCGTCTCGTGCCAGGTCCCTACCCCGCCCATGCCCGGAACCGAAAGGAACCACCGCCATGGCCACCACGAAACGGACCACCAAGCCCCCGCCCCTGCCCGCGGTTGAGCCGGCGCCCTGCAAGCCGTGTGGTGGGACCGGGAACGTCCCGACCACGGTCCGTGTCGGTCGCAAGCGCCGCCCGGTCGGCCAGCAGGACGGCCTGTGCCTCAACTGCTTCGGCTCCGGCAACGACCCGGACGCCTGACCCCCTTTCCGCTCCGGGTGCTGGGCGGTGAACCCCATATCCCGCCCGGCCCCGGCTCCACCACAGATTGGAGGTGAACCCCGATGTTCCGAACCATCCGCTTGGATGCCGTTCTGGTCCAGGCCGTGATCGCCGGTGCGCTGTCGTTCTCGCACCTGCATGACCTTGCAGAAGCGGCCGGACAGGATGGCTGGAAAGCCTGGGCCTACCCGATCAGCGTGGACCTGCTGCTGGTTGCCGCCTGGCGCCGGATGCGCACCCACGCCGACAACCGTCCGGCCTGGGTCTGGTTCGTCATCGCCCTGACCGCGTCCCTGGGCGCGAACATCGCGACCGCCGGGATGCTCGACCTCGGCGACGTCCCGCCCTGGCTCCGCATCCTCGTCGCGGGCTGGCCCGCCCTCGCCTTCCTCGGCGGAACACTCCTCGCCCACACCCCCGCCGCTCCGGCCGACGCTGAGACAGAGTCAGTCGCCGCACCGCTGGCCGCTCCGGTTCCCGACCCGGTCCCGGCCGTCACGGTCGAGCGCGCTCCCGAACCGGCGCCCGAACTCCCGCCCGCACCGGCCCCGTCTGCCGAGGTGGTTGCTGTTCCTCCGGCGCTACTCGATCACGCCCGGAAGGTCGCCGACACCCACCACGCCACGACCGGCACCCGGATCACCACCGAGACCCTGCGCGCCCGCCTCGGTGTCCCTGCCCCGCTCGCCGACGCCATCACTGCCCAACTCGCCTGACCAGAAAGGAACCCAGCGCATGACCCTGTTCAACTTCAACCGCCCCGCCGACTACATCGCCGCCGCCCGGGAGATGGCCGACGCCGGCCGCCCGACCCTCGCCCGACTGCTCGCCGAGGAAGCGGCCGACCGCACCACGGACCCGGCCGAAGCGGACCGCATCCGCAACGAGTTCCCCGGCAACAGCCTCCGCCAGGAGAGCTGACCATGCCGCGCCCGAACCGCTTCACCAACGTGATCCGCATCGGCCCCGTGCGGGTCGGCACCCACTACGACGGGCGGGGCCGGACCAAGCACACCGCCGCGTGCACCGCCCCCGGCTGCAACTTCTCCGCCGACTACCACGGCCGTCCCGCCGCCGAACTCGCCGCCCGTACCCACCGCTGCAACGCCTGAAAGGAGCAAGACATGTTCACCCCGAAATACCCGCACCCGGACACCCCGCCCACCGCGGCAACGTCCCTCGTCCCGCCGCTCACCGGGCTCGTGCACCCGCCGGCCTGCGACTGCCACCACACCCCGGCCACCCCGGTGACCCCTGCACCGGCCCCGGTGACCCGGTCCGCGGTACAGCTCACCCCGGGAACCCTCGCCGTTGCTGTCGCTGGCGGCACGGCCGTGGTCCTGGTCGTGGGTGCGGTCCTGGTCTCGATGCTCCTCGCGGTCGCGATCACCGCCGCATCCGTCGCGATCTGCGCGGTCGTCCTGCGTTCCTTGCTCAACAGCCACAACGCCCAGCGCTAACAGCCCCCGGGGCGGCATCGGTCGCCAAACTTCCGCCGCCCCGGGCGCCTTCCCACCTTCCAGATCACGCAGACCCGAAAGGGAGATCCCATCATGCCCGAGAACACCCTGCCCCGGCCGATCTGTGCCCACTGCGACGGCTTCCCCACCGTCGCCATCACCACCGGCCAGACCACCCCCGACGGCCACCGCGAGACCGTCACCGCGACCTGCCACCCCTGCAACGGCACCGGCCACACCGCCCCCGCCCGCGCCTACGCCCGTGCCGGGGTGTGATCCCCATGGCCTTCCTGGACTGGAGCGACAAGAAGCACTTCGACCCCACCGGCGACAAGCCGTGCGTGCTCTGCGACAAGCCCACCCCGCTGCGCTCGGACCGCGGCAAGCCCGTCCACAAGGTGTGCGCCGAGGACTGGATTGACAACCACCAGCCGAAGGAGAACGACCGGTGACGATCACCCTGAACACCCGCCCCCGGGTTCTCGACCTCTTCTGCTGCCAGGGCGGCGCCGGCATGGGCTACCACCGCGCCGGATTCGACGTCACCGGCATCGACTCCGCCCCGCAGCCCCGCTACCCCTTCCGCTTCATCCAGGCCAACGCGATCGATTACGTCCGCGAGCACGGAGCCGAGTTCGACTTCATCCACGCGTCCCCGCCGTGCCAGCGCTACAGCCGCGCCCAGAAGATCCAGCACCGCGAACACCCCGACCTGATCGCCCCCACCCGGGCCGCCCTCGAAGCAACCGGCCGCCCCTGGGTCATCGAGAACGTCGAAGAAGCCGCCCGGGAGCTGCGTGACCCGGTGACTTTGTGTGCTGCTGCGTTCGGGATGCGGACCTACCGCCACCGGCTCTTCGAGACCGGCGGCGGCTTCACCTTCGCCCCGCCCCTGCACCCCGCGCACTGGGCACCGCTGACCAAGATGGGCCGCCCCCGCGCCGCCGGGCACTTCGCCCACTACGTCGGCAACTTCTCCGGCGTCGCCGAAGCACGCACCGACATGGACGTCTCCTGGATGAACCGGGACGGCATCCGCGAATGCATCCCCCCGGCCTACACCCAGCACATCGCCGCCGCCCTCCTGGTCTCCCGGCTGGGGGTGGCTGCGTGACTGACACCGCCACCACGGCGGGCCTGGACCCGGCCACCCTCGCCGACGTGCTGAGGGTGGCCGGGTCCACCGGCTTCGACCGCTGGAACGAGCAAATCCGCCGCACCGGAGGATGCGCACAGCCCATCCACCTCACCGGAGCGACCAAGACCACCGACCGGGCCACCGGCACCCTGCTGCACCACTACACGACCGACACCGAGCCCGGCGGCCGGTTACGCATCGCCTGCGGCAACCGCCGCGCCTCCCGCTGCCCCGCCTGCGCCTGGACCTACGCCGGCGACACCTACCACCTCATCCGCGCCGGCCTCACCGGCGACCCGGCCAAAGGCACCCCACACACCATCCGCGACCACCCCCGCGTCTTCGCCACGCTCACCGCCCCGTCGTTCGGTCCCGTCCACAACCGGCCCGGGAACCGCGCCTGCCGCTGCGGCACCCACCACCCCGACAACGCCCCCGAACTCGGCACCCCGCTCGACCCGGACCGGTACGACTACGCCGGGGCCGTGCTGTGGAACAACCACGCCTCCGACCTGTGGCGCTACTTCACGATCTACCTCCGCCGCGAAATCGCCAAGCGTGTCGGCCTCACCCAAAAAGCAGCCCGCGAACAGTCCCGGCTCTCCTTCGGGAAAGTCGCCGAGTACCAAAAGCGCGGCGCGGTCCACTTCCACGCCGTGATCCGCTTCGACGGACCCGACGGCCCGGACTCACCACCCCCGACCTGGGCCACCCTCGACCTGCTCGACGACGCCATCCGCGCCGCGGCGGCCCGCGTGGAAGTTGTCGTGCCCCCGAACGAGGAAGCCGGGTTCCCCACGGCTTGGGTGCTGCGCTGGGGCACGCAACTGGACGTTCAGCCCATCGGCGCGTTCGGGAACGGCGAAGACCTCACCGAGCAAGCCGTGGCCTCCTACGTCGCCAAATACGCCACCAAAGCAGCCGAGACGACCGGCACCGTCGACCACCGGATCGGCAACAAGGAAGCGCTGATCCTCCTCGACGTCCCCGAACACCCGCGGCGACTGATCGAAGCGTGCCTCGATCTCCACCACGCCTACCCCGACCGCAAGCTCCGCGACTGGGCCCACATGCTCGGCTTCCGCGGCCACTTCTCCACCAAATCCCGCCGCTACTCCACCACCCTCGGAGCCCTCCGCCAGGTACGCGCCGACTACCGCGCGGCCCAGCAACGCACCGCGCTCGGCCTGCCTGACCCGGACGACCATCCCGAGGCGACCACCCTCACGCTCGCGCACTGGACCTACGCCGGCCACGGCCACACCCCCGGCGAATCCTGGCTCGCCGCCAACATCCACCGCGACATCCAACACAACCGCGACACCGCCCGCGAAGCACGCGCCGAACTCATGGACCAACTCGCTCTGGAAGGGGCCGACGCATGACCACCGCCACCGCCGAACTGCTCACCGTGCCCGAGGTCATGGCGCGGCTCAAGCTCGGACGCTCCACCGTCTACGACCTGATCCGCTCGCGCCGACTGACGTCGATCACCATCGGCCGGTCCCGCCGCATCCCCGCCGACGCCGTACGGGACTTCATCGTCAACGAGATCGAGGAGGCCGCCTGATGGCCACTCAGCGCAAGCGCAACCCGAATGGCGCGGGCACCATCACCAAGCGCAAGGATGGCCGCTTCCAGGCTGCGGTCTACGTGCTCCAGCCAGACGGCACCCGCGCCCGCAAGTTCGCCTACGGCAAGACCTGGACCGAGTGCGACGCCAAGCGCCGCGACCTGCTCGCCAAGGTGGACCAGGGCGTACCCGTGCCCACGCGGTCGGCCAAGCTCTCCGAGTGGCTGCCCTACTGGCTGGACAACATCATCAAGCCGCGCCGCAAGCGCACGACGTACGCCAAGTACGAGACGCACATCCGGCTCTACCTCGTGCCCATGCTCGGGTCCAAGCGCCTCGAATCTCTGAGCGTCGCCGACGTCCGGCGCTTCCTCGTCCGCCTGGAACAGCAGAGCACCGCAGCGACCGCGAAGGAGTCCCACCGTGTCCTTCGTACCGCTCTGACGGCCGCCTGCCGGGAAGAGCTCGTCATGCGGAACGTGGCCACGCTGGTGGAACCCCCCTCGGCCGCGGCACGGGACCTATCACCGTGGTCGCTCGACGAGACCCTGTCCTTCCTCACCGCAGCCCGAAAGGACCCGCTCTACGCTGCCTTCGTCCTCGCCATCGCGCTCGGCTTCCGCCGCGGTGAGATCGTCGGCCTTCGGTGGGAAAACGTGGACCTCGACAAGCGGGAGATCCGGGTTCGCACCCAGCGACAGCGTGTGCGCGGTGAGGCGTACGAGGACGATCCCAAGGGCCGTCGTAGGAAGCAGACGCTCCCCCTCCCCGCGCTCTGCGTTGCTCCGCTCCGCTGGGAACGTTTGCGGCAGGCTGCGCTTCGGGAAGCTGCCGGCGACAAGTGGGAGGAGACCGGATACGTCTTCACCACCCGCACCGGCCGGCCGATCGAGCCGCGCAACCTGTATCGCTCGTTCACCCGGGTCGCCGGAACTGCCGGGCTCCGAGTGATCCGGCTGCACGATGCCCGGCACGGCTGCGCAACGCTGCTGACCGCCGCCGGCGTCCCGCCTCGCGTCGTCATGGAGATCCTCGGGCACAGTCAGATCGCGGTCACGATGAACATCTATGCCCACGTCGTCCAGGACACTCAGCGGGAGGCCGTGAGTCACCTCGACCGCATGCTGAAGCGGCAGCGTCCCGACCGTGGATGACCGCGCCCGTTGATGTCAGAAGTAGATGTCAAAGGCCCCCAACCATGATCGGTTGGGGGCCTTCGCACTGGTGGGCGCGGGCAGTTTCGAACTGCCGACATCTGCTTTGTAAGAGCAGCGCTCTACCCCTGAGCTACGCACCCGTGGATGAGGCAACAGCGTACATGGACTACGCCCCCTGGTCACAAACGGTTGCCGACGGCAGCGGTCCGGGTGGGACGAGGTGGCGTGGGGCCGTCGAGGGGGTGCGGGAGGCGGGGGATATCCCCACCCCGCATACGGTAGCCGTCCTGATTCCCCCGGGTGCAGGCGCGCCCCTACCGTGAGCCGGAACGCTGAGCGGCGAACCGGCCGTCGCACGACCTGGGGGAACGATCACTGTGGCACTCCGTACCAGCGCCCGCACCCACGCCCGCGCCCGCACACTCATCGCGTCCGGCGGAGCGGTGGTTGCCGCTCTTGTGCTCACCGGCTGCGGCAGTTCGGACACCGACGACGCAACGGCCGAACACAAGGCGTTCGCGTTCAGTGGGAAGACGCTGACCATCGATGCGGCCAATACGACGCTGGAACTCGTGCCGGCCGATGTGAAGAAGGTCGAGGTGACCCGGCAGGTCGACGGGTGGGTGGTGTTCGGGAGCGGGCCCGACCCGCGCTGGGGGATGGAGGACGGCACGCTGACGCTGAAGGTGAAGTGCGATGCCTTGATCAGTGACTGTTCCTCCAGGCATCAGGTGAAGGTGCCCCGCGGGGTGGCGGTCACCGTGCGCGGGGACAACGGGCAGGTCGTGGCGTCGGGGTTCGACACCCCGCTCGACCTGCGCTCCGACAACGGCAAGGTGACCGTGCGCGACTCCAGCGGGCCGCTGAAGCTGAACAGCGACAACGGTGGCATCGTCGCCGAGGGGATCTCCGGCTCGTCCGTGCAGGCCGAATCGGACAACGGGCAGGTGCGGCTGGGGTTCACTGCCGTGCCGACGTTGGTGGACACGGTCAGTGACAACGGCAAGGTCACCATCGAGCTGCCGAGCGGCGGCGCCTCGTACGCGGTGAGCGCCAGGGCCGACAACGGGAACACATCGGTGAAGGTGCCGCGCAGCGACGACAGCACCCATGTCGTGAAGGCCCGCAGCAACAACGGCGAAGTCACGGTGCGAAGCGCGAACTAACCGGGCCGTGTGTTCGTCCTTACCAGGTGGGAGAATGTACCGGGCAGGGCGAATCGGCACGGGAGAGGGATGTGACGGCGACACACGCGAAGCCGCAGGCGAGAGCGGGCGCGAGTTCCGCCGTCAGAGACGTCAAAGACGCCCACGGTGTCCACGGTGTCCGTGATGTCGTCGTGTTGATGCTGCTGCCGGTGCCACTGCTCGCGGGCGCGCTCTCGGCGGCCTTCGCCGGCGGCGGCACGCGGCGCTGGTTCGGCGGGCGTGGCGAGGGTCAGCGGGCCGAGGCGCAGGCCGCGAAGGATGCCGCCGCCGAGGCCTTCTACGAGCTGGACACGGCCCAGCGCGATCTGCGGATCTCGATCGAGACGATCACCGCGGTCGACAGTTCCCCCGCCGCGCGCAAGGCCGTCGATGACTTCGCCGCGCTGGGGCGAAGCATCGATGCGGCCAGCAGCGCCTACATCACCGCCGTCGACGCGCACGATCTGGACCGCGACGACCTCGAACCGTCGATCGCCACACAGGCCAAGGCCCAGCTGTCCTCCGCCAAGAACGATCTCGTACGGGTCAAGGGCGAGCTGGACCGGTTCGCGGCCGGTCTCGGGCCGCTGCTCGGCAGCGCGGAGACCCAGCTCGCGCGGCTCGCGCCCGCTGTGGAGCGGGCGCGACAGGCGCTCCTGTCCGCGAGCAATGCTCTCGACGCGGTGCGGGAGTCCGGATTGCGAGCGGACGATCTCGCCGCGCGGCTCGCCGCCCTCGCCCCCGAGCTGACCAAGCTCAACCAGGGCGCAGGCCGGCACGGCGTGGCCGAGACCCTCCAGCGTGCCGATCAGGTGTTGCGCGATGCCGAGGCCGTACGGGCCGAGGCGGCCCAGTTGCCCGAGCGGGCCGCCGAGATCGATCGCCGGCTGGTGACGCTGCATACCCGCGCCCAGGCGCTGACGACCCGGTCCGCGTCCGTCGAGCCCGTGCTCAGCGAGCTGCGGCGACGGTTCTCTGCCGCCTGCTGGCAGGACCTCCAGCCCGTTCCGGAGCAGGCCGCGGTCAATGTCCGCCAGGCCGAGGAGAAGCTGAAGGAGGCCGCGAAGGCGCGCAGCGAGCAGCGCTGGGCCGATGCGACCTCCCGGCTGAGCACGGTACGGGCCCTGCTCAACGCCACGGACGAGGCGGTGTCCGCAGCCGGTGACCGGCTGCACCGGCTGAACGAGGTGGCCAAGGACCCGCAGCAGGAGATCCAGCGGACCCGTTTCGCGATCCGGGACGCCCAGCGGCTGGCCATGGCCGGGCGCAACACCCCCGAGCCGCGCCACGCCCGTCCGCTGGACGACGCGGTGGCCCGGCTCGACCAGGCCGTCACCGGTCTTGAGGGGCGCCATCCCGACTACTGGCACTTCCTGACCGTGACGGAGGGCGTACGGCAGACCGCCGCGCGCGTGGTCTCCGAGATCCGCGAGGAGCGCGGGGCCGGCACCTGAGCCGTCCCCCGCCGGGTCGCGCCGGGCCGCGCCGACGAGGGACAGCGCCCGGTCGGCTGCTGCGCCGGGCCGCCCGTGTCGGTATGCGTGCCCTCCACCGCGGACGCCGGTGCGGTGGGCGTCGGCGTGCGCCGCGCCCGTCGCCGAGCGATCCTGGTGGTACCTGCCTGAAGGAGGCGCGTTCATGGCCACCCACGTACTGCGTCCCGCCCGACGGCCCGCGGCTCACCGCAGGGCCACCCGGCTCGATCAGCATCTGCCCGTCGATCACCGGCTCAGCCGTGTCTACCAGGTGGGGGCCGGGCTGATGGGTCTGGTGCTGCTCGCCTTCGGCATTCTCGGGCTGATCGACAAGATCGGCTTCTTCGACACCGGCGGTGACACCGTCGCGGGTCTCAGCACCAACGGCGCGCTCAGTGTGCTGTCCATCTGCGTCGGGCTGCTGCTGTTCATCGGGATGGTGATCGGCGGCAACGTCGCCTCGACCCTCAACATGGTCATCGGCATCGTGTTCATCCTCAGCGGCTTCGTGAACCTCGCGCTGCTGGACACCGGGATGAACTTCCTCGCCTTCCAGATCCAGAACGTGCTGTTCAGCTTCGTCGTCGGGCTGCTGCTGATGATGTTCGGCATGTACGGCCGCGTCAGCGGCGGGCTCCCCCACGACAACCCGTACTGGCGGACCCGGCATCCCGAGGAAGCCGCGGAGGAGGCACGGCTCGGGCGGCGCAGGCAGGTCGAGGAGATGCCCGTCGTCGTCCCGCCGTCCGAAGGACGGCAGGTGTAGGGCCGCCCTCCCGCAGGTCCCTGCCTCTCCCCCTGCCTCTGCCTCTGCCCCGTCTCTCCTCTCTCTGCCTCTGACTGTGATGCGGTCCTGGCGGATAGCCTGGGGGCATGCCTCGTTACGAGTACCGCTGCCGCTCCTGCGGAGACACGTTCGAACTCAGCCGCCCGATGGCCGAGTCCTCAGCCCCCGCCTCCTGCCCTGCCGGGCACGAGGACACCGTGAAGCTTCTCTCCGCCGTCGCCGTCGGTGGCGCGGCCGGTTCCGCGCCCGCTCCGTCAGGCGGTGGCGGCGGTGGCGGTTGCTGCGGTGGAGGCTGCTGCGGCTGACCCCTCCCGGGCCGCACCCCGCGCCCCGGCGACACCGCGGCTGCGTGCCGTCGCTACCGCTTGCGCGACAGCGTCAGGCCGTCCGACACCGTGAGCAGCACGCTGTCCATCCGCGGGTCGGCGGACACGTGGTCGTTGAACTCCTTGATGGCCGCCGCTCCACCGGTCGCGTGCGCGTCGGTCACGCGGCCGTGGAACAGCACGTTGTCCGTGGTGATGACGCCGCCCTGGCGCATCCGGGGCACCAGTTCCTCCCAGTACGGGATGTAGTTGCCCTTGTCCGCGTCGAGGTAGGCGAAGTCGATGTGCGGTTCGGTCGGCATCGCCCGGAGGGTGTCGAGGGCGGGGGCGATCCGCAGGTCGATCCGGTCGGCGACGCCCGCCTTCTCCCAGGCCTCGCGGCCGTATGCCGTCCACTCCTCGGAGACGTCGCAGGCGATCAGCCGTCCGTCGGCGGGCAGGGCCTGGGCCATCGACAGGGCGGAGAAGCCGGTGAAGGTCCCGACCTCCACGATGTGACGGGCTCCGGTCAGCCGGACGAGGAAGGCCAGCAGCGGGCCCTGTTCCTCGGCCGACTGCATGCCCGCGTGGTCGGGGAGACGGGCGTACGTGGTCTCGACGAGCTCGCGCTGCACCGCGTCCAGCGGCGGGTTGTGCGCCAGCATGTACGCGTACAGCTCGTCCGTGATCTTGGTTTCGTTTCCCTTGGTCATCGCACAACTCCCTGGTCGTCGGCCGCGTTCTCCCCCGGCAGGCGAGAACGCGGCGACTGTAGCCGCCGGACACCGCCGGTTCGAGCGGATGCGGCGGCGCGCCGGGCGACGCGGCCCCTCCGCGCGCCGGCCCCGTTCCGTCAGGCGGCCTGGTGCAGGCCCGACGTGCGGAGGAGGCTCCGCAGGATCTCCTCGCCCGCGGCCACGCCCCGCTCGGCGGTCGCCACCACGTGCGGGGCGCTCCACTGCGCGTCGGCGAGTTCGCCGTGGCCGGGACGCCAGCCGTGGTCGGCGGCGAGCAGCAGATCTGCGTCCAGGAGGGAGTCACCGGCGGCGAGCGTGAGCGTGGCGCCCGTGCGACGGGCGACCTCGTGCATCGCTGCGCTCTTGGTGAGCGGACGCGGGACGGCGTAGATCTTGCGGCCCTGGAGCGAGACGGTCCAGCCGCGCGGCTCCGCCCACTCGGCCAGCTCCTGCCTCCAGTCCGGGGGCAGCAGTGCCCGGTCGACGACGAGGTAGGCGAAGAGGTCCTCCGCGACCCGCTCCTTGAGCAGCCAGGCGGGGTCGGCGGCGGATACGAGGTGGGCGCGGACCTCGGCGAGCGAGGCGCACTCGTCGGCCAGCCTGCGGGTCACCGTCCGCTGCCAGTCCGGGTCGGACTCGCCGTCCACGAGGATGTGTCCGCCGTTGGCGCAGATCGCGAACCGGGCCGCGGGTCCCGGGAGATGGATGCGGTGGTACTGCTCGCGGGTACGGGTGGTGGCCGGCACGAAGACGGTGGAGCGGGCCAGTTCGACGAGGAGCGCGGCGGCCGTCTCCGTGACGTACGAGAGCGGCTTGTGGTCGTACACCTCGACGCAGAGCAGCCGGGGCGCCTGCGCGTCCGGCATCGGGAGCTGGAGGGCGGCCGCCGAGTAGATCAGGGTGCGGTCGAGGTCACTGGCCACCAGCGTGACCGGCGTGGCCGGAGAGGCCGGAGAGGCCGCTTGGAACGTCACTTGGACTCCACCGCCTTGCCGTCCGCACCGGTCGCCCCGCGCGTGTACTTGGGGTGGATCAGCCCGACGCAGGTGTACGGGAGTGCGTCGACCTCCTCGACCGGTACGCCGCGCTGCCGCGCTAGCAGCCTGATGTGTTCCAGGTCCGCTCCGGCGCCGCGCTTCGCGAGGATCTTCCACGGGACCCGGCGCAGCAGGACCCGGGTCGTCTCTCCGACGCCCGGCTTGACCAGGTTCACGTCGTGGATGCCGTACTCCTCGCTGATGCGTTCCACCGCGGCCCAGCCCTCCCAGGTGGGCGCGCGGTCGGCGGCGAGCAGCTCCTTGACGTCGGCGTCGACCGCGTCCGTGACCTCGCCGAAGCGCTCGGCGACGGTGTCGAGGAAGTGGCCGGAGACATCCGATCCGGCGAGCTCGCGGTAGAACTTCGCGCCGTGGAAGTCCTCCGGACCGACCAGGTCGGAACGCAGGACCGTCCGGGAAATCAGGCCGGACACCGTGGAGTTGAGGCAGGCCGAGGGGATCAGGAAGTCCTCGCGCGTGCCGTACGTACGGACGCAGCCGCCGGGGTCGGCCAGGACCGCGATCTCCGGGTTGAAGCCCTCCGTTCCGTCGGAGTCCTCGAACTCGGCGACGGCGGCGGCCAGTTCGCGGGTGATGGCGCCCTTCCCCGTCCAGCCGTCGACGAACACGACGTCGGCCGGGTTGTGGTGGGCGGCCAGCCAGCGCAGGGCGTTGGCGTCGATGCCGCGGCCGCGCACGATCGAGACGGCGTAGTGCGGCAGGTCGACGCCGTGCCGGTGGCGGGCCCAGCGGCGCATCAGTACGCCGACGGGGGTGCCGGCGCGGGCCAGCGAGACCAGAACGGGGCGGGGGCCGCGCTCGGCGAGGACGGTCTCGGTGACGGCGCCGACGGCGCGGGCGATACGGGCGGCCGACAGGTCCAGCGCCGCCCTGAACAGGTCCTGGTACTGCTCGGACGGCTGGTACTCGACGGGCAGCGACTCGGCGTAGTGCGCGCCACCGCTCTGTATCGCCTCCTCGCGCTCCTCGGTGGGCGCCTCCAGCTCGGTGTCCGAGAGGTCCTGGAGCAGCCAGCCGACCTCGTCCGGCGCGTAGGAGGAGAAGGCGGGGCCGCGGAGGGGCTCGGGCAGCATGCGGGATTCTTCCTGGCGTTCGGGGGCGGCGACGGAGGCCTCGGGCCGGACGGCCGCCGCCGGTGTCGTGTCCGGGGTCGTGGCCGGCGGTATGTACGAGGGCACGACCGCGAGCAGGACCTGGGCGGTGTGCGGGGCGAGCCGCGCCAGCAGTCCGTCGGGGGCGTGCAGTTCGGGTGTGTCCGCGGTGGAGTCGACGACGGCCACAATGGCGTCGAAGCCGGCGCCCGCGACGTTGTACGCGTACCGGTCACCGGGGCCGTCCGCCGGGTCATCGTGGGCCGGGAAGACCAGCCGGGTGCGTATCGCGTAGCCCGGGTCGTCCACCGCGAGGACCGGGGAGCGGGTCGTGGTGGAGTAGCGGACCTCGGCGCCGATGCGGTCCTCCAGGGCGGTGGCCAGGCGCAGGGGTGCGTACATCAGCTCCTCGAAGCCGAGGACCAGCACGCGGCGCGCCCTGTCGTCCAGCGCCCCGTCGGGCAGTGTCCCGTCGTCCAGCGGCCCGTCCGGCAGCGCTGTGCCCTCTCCCCGTGCCCCCTGGCCCAGCGCCGCGACGATGCGGTCCGCCATGGCGGGGAGTGCCGCCTCCAGCCGGTCGCGGTGCGCGGGGGTGAAGCCGTGCCTGCCACCGTCGGGCACGCCGACGGGCCACCCCAGCTCCACCCGGGTGCAGGGACGGGCGTGGGGGTGGGGGTGGGGGTGGGGGCCGACACCGACAGTTGTCGCCTGCGCCTCCTGCGCCGCCTCCTCCGCCGCGACCAGCGCCTGCCCCTTCTCCAGGACGCCGTCCGGGAGGCGGACCGTGCCCGAGTTCCTCGCCACCAGGTCGATCCGGGCGCCGATCTCCGCCGCGAACTCGGCCAGCCGGCCGCGGTCGTCCGGCGAGCGCATGTCGACCAGGGCCACGATCACGTAGCGGTTCCGGGGGTAGCGCTCGTGCAGGGCGCGGATGGTGTTGAGGACGGTGTTGCCGGTGGAGAACTCGTCATCGACCAGCACCAGCACCGCGTCGGACGTGTGCGTCTCCCCGACGCCACCCGTCTCCCCCGCGTCGGCCGCGTCCCCGGCGTCTCCCGCCAGCAGGTCCGGGTCCTCCGGCAGGAGCAGGTGCGAGGTGGCGTGCGAGTGCGACTCCTCGAAGCCGCCCGCACGCGCCACGCCCTCCACGGGGCGGCGCGTCGAGTGGAGGTACGGTGCGGCGTCGAGCCCGTCGGCGACCGCGTGGCCGAGGCCGGTGGCCGTCTCCGCGTAGCCGAGCACGACCGCACGCCGCGTCGCGGCCTCCCCGAGCAGCTCCCGCACCCGGCGGCCGAGCTCGAATCCGGCGCCGTAGACGACCGAGGGGTACTGCGGCACATGCTTGCCGAGCACGTGGGACACGAGCAGATGCGCTCGCTTGGGGTTGCGCCGCAGGGCGAGGCCCAGCAGTTCCCGCAGCTCGCCGTCGCCCACGAGCTCGACGTCCAGCCGCTCCGCGACCCAGCTACCCGACCACACCACGTTCGCCGTCTCTTTCCTCAGCTGTGCGCCCGCTCATCGGGTCGCACTCGGGGTCACGCCCGTCCGGACACCGTCGCCGGAGCAGCGCCACCAGAGCACCGCGCCGGAGCACCGCCGCAGAAGCAGCGCGACCGGAACACCGTCACCGCTCCAGCCTCACCCGAACGGGCTCATTCCGCGAGGCTCGCGGCCAGCAGTTCCACGAAGCCGACGTCTTCCCGCGCCACCCCGAAGACCTCGGCGCGCTGGAGGGTCCGCTCGGCCCAGGCCCGGTGCGGCTTCACTTCGTTCATCTTGTTCGTGTACGAGGAACGCAGCACGCCACCGCCGCCGCTCTCCGGCCGCAGGATGTCCTGGGCGTCGCTGAACTCCTCGTGACTGACCACCGACAGCGCGTGCACGGGCGCGACGTGCGAGGGGTGGATGCAGGTCTTGCCGAGCAGGCCGTTGGCCCGGTCGAGCTCGATCTCCCGCAGCAGGCCGTCCAGGTCGTGCTCGATCAGCGCGGTGCGCAGTTCTTCGGCCCGGCCCTCCAGGAAGGGGCTGCGGCGCAGCTGTGGCTTGAACATGCGCTCCTGGAGTCGGAAGTACTCCCACACCGGTCCGGTGATCGTGAAGCCGGTGCCGTCGGCCCGGCCCAGCACGTTGACCACGTCGGCGATGACGTCCCCGACGATCCGGACGTCGTACGCCGTCATATCGGGCGGCCTGCGCAGTCCGTACGCCGAGCAGAAGTCGGTGACGCCGAGCCGCAGCGCGAGGACGCGGTCCCGGTACGCGTCGACGGTGGTGGCGATCTTCTGGAGGACCTCCTGCCGGGTCTCCAGATGGAGCAGCTCGGGCGATTCCAGTACGGGCATGGCGAAGAGCCGTCGGCCGCCGTCGCTCTCGGCCTTCGTGAGCGCCTCCATGAAGGGCACGCCGCGCTCCTGCGTGAACTTCGGAAGTACAAAACCGGACAACAACCGGGCGGAATCGCCGAGCCGGCGCACCAGGTCCGTGATCTGGTGCGGTTCCCGGACCCGGATGAAGAGCAGCGGGAGCTCGCCGCCGCGCGCATCGAGTTGGGCGAACTGTCCGACCAGGTTCTCCTCGGCGCCCGCCACCTCGGAGTCGTCGATCGAATCCTCCAAGCACAGCACCATGGAGACGACGCCCCGGCCGGCCTGCTTGATGACGTCGTCGGCGAGTGCCGGCCGGGTGGCGGGGCTGTAGAGGGTGGCTCCCAGAGCGGCCGAGAGGACTCGGGCCGGTGCGTCGGCGTCGAAGTCGCACGGCTGCTGGAAGAACAGGTCGTCTCTGACAGTGGGCGCAATATGCCCGAAATGACGCATCTAAATCCCCCCGCGCTACCTGCTCGATCGGACAACGTGTGGCCGGTAATAGTACGTACGGACGGGTGTCGGCAGTTCCCTGGGCGCATGAATTCCGGGTAACTCGTCCATTTAGCGACGGTTCCGAGGGGTACTGACGCGGCACCTCCGGCCCTCCGCCACGACACGGCTCGCGACCCCCAGCGTTGTCCGCGGGGCAGCCAGCAGGCAGGATGACCGCCATGACGCACGCGATGGTGAAAGGTTCGAACGTCCCACTCGACGCCATGGCCGTACGGGCCGTGCTGCGCTGGACCCCGGGGGCCGGGGTTCCGGACGTGGACGCCTCGGCCCTGCTGCTCGGCTCCGGCGGCCGCGTGCGCTCGGACGAGGACTTCGTCTTCTACAACCAGCCCCGTCATCCCTCCGGCCTGGTGCGGCGACTGCCGAAGCGGAGCCTGGCCGAGGGGCTGACGGACACCATCGAGGCCGATCTGAACGCGCTCGACCCCTCGGTCGACCAGGTGGTCATCGCCGCGTCCTCCGACGGAGCCGCCTTCGAGCACGTGCACGACCTGTGCATCATGCTCTTCGACGCGGCCGCGGCGGGCGGCGAACCGCTCGCCGTGTTCGAGGTACGGCCGGAGACCGGCGAGGAAACCGCGATCATCTGCGGCGAGCTGTACCGGCGCGGGGACAGCTGGAAGTTCCGGGCCGTGGGGCAGGGCTACCCGACCGGTCTCGTCGGACTCGCGACCGCGTTCGGCATCTCGGTCGACGAGGCGGAGGCCGCGGCCGAGCCCGACCCGGCGCCACTGCCGCCCGCGCCGGCGTTCCCGCCCGCACCGGCTCCCGGGCCCGACTCGCAGATCACGGTGCAGCACCAGCAGCCCGCGTACGGCTATCCGCAGCCCGCCGTGGCCCCGCCCCCCGCACCGGCGCCGCAGCCCGCCTACGGCTACCCCCAGCCGGCCTCCGCGCAGCCCGCCTACGGCTATCCGCAGCCCGCGGCGGCGGCCGCGTACGCGCCGGACCCGAATTTCGTCCTGCCGCCGCAGGGGCCGCAGTTCATACGCCCCTGACCCACCGCGTCCGGCCCACCGCGCATCCGGCCCACCGCGTCCGCTCCGGCGCATCCGGACCCGCTACGCGCGGGACTTGTAGCCGCGTCCCCACTGCATCCCGTAGCCGTACAGCCGGTCCAGCTCCGACTGGAAGCCGTACACGAACTTCACCTCGCGCCGCACGATCAGTTCGCCCTTGACGTTCTCCACCGTGAACACGGCGCACGAGCGGGCCTCCGGGGCCCGTTCGTCCAGCTCGATCTCGATGCGCGGCCCGTTGCCCGGGTAGAGCGTGATCTTGGCGTGCGTGCGGTCGAAGGCCGGCGTCTGGTCGTAGATGTAGACGAAGCACAGCAGCCGCTTGATCTGGTCGCGCTGGTCGAGGTTGACGTAGAGCGTCTCGCCGGACGGCGCCCCGAAGCGGTCGTCCCCGCTGAGCCTTATGTAGGGCGGCCCGTTCAGATCGCCGAGCAGGTTGCCCAGCGGCTGTACGACGCCCTTGGTGCCGTCCGCCAGCTCGTACATGCAGCCCAGGTCCAGGTCGACGTTGACCACGCCCTGGGTGTGCGCCTGGACCACGTCGGGCTTGAAGAGCTTGAACGGCCGCAGCAGCCGGCCGCTCTGCGACGACCGGCCCTCGATGTCGGAGGTGCGCATCCGCCAGGAGAGGTTGACCCGGAGGTTGCCCGTCAGCGCGCCCTGTTTGGTCAGCGAGACCGTGGCGTGCCGCTTGGAGAGCACGATGGAATTGGTGGCCGCGCTGCCCGACTCGAACTGCGCTTCCCGCTTCGGCCACAGGTTGTCCCAGAACGCCATCCCCAACCCCCACACATATCGGCCCCGCATATCGGCCCCGCACCCGTCGCATGAGGCACACACGACGCACGCACCGCTGCGGGGCGGCTCCGGGCCGGGTCCGGGTGTTCCCGAGGACCTTTACCGTACGAGCCGCCCCGCAGAGAGCGTTCCTCATTCCCTACCGGGTCACACCCCGGCGGACACTTCCGACGGGGAACCGCCGTCCCCGCCGCCCTTCCCGCCGCCTTCGGCCTCCAGGGCCTTGTTGCGCCGGACCGACGACCAGAACGACCAGGCGATCAGGATGACGCCGACGAGACCGGTGATGATCTCGTTGATCTGGTACTGGATCGTGACGAGCAGGATGACAGCCAGCGCGCCGATCGCATAGTGCGCGCCGTGCTCCAGGTAGACGTAGTCGTCCAGGGTGCCCTGGCGGACCAGGTAGACCGTGAGCGAACGGACGTACATGGCACCGATACCGAGGCCCAGCGCCATCAGCACGATCTCGTTGGTGATGGCGAAGGCGCCGATCACGCCGTCGAACGAGAAGGACGCGTCGAGCACTTCCAGGTAGAGGAACATGAAGAACGCGGCCTTGCCGGAGAGTGCGACCGCGGAGAGTTTCTTGCCGGTCTGCTTGGCCTGCTCCTCCTCCTCGTGCTCGCGTTCCTCCTCCTCTTCGAGTTTGTTCTCGAAGTAGCCGGAGAGTCCGCCGACGATGAGGTAGGTGATCAGACCCGCGATACCCGCGAGCATGACCGTCTCCGCCTTGTCCGCGTGTCCGCCGCCGTGCTGATGCGCGTTGGCCGCGAACGTCAGGGCCGAGACCAGCAGGACGATCAGCGCGATGCAGACCGACAGCATGTCGACCTTGCCGAGCTTGGCGAGCGGGCGCTCGATCCAGCGCAGCCACTGGATGTCACGGTCCTCGAAAATGAAGTCGAGGAAGATCATCAGCAGGAACATCCCACCGAAGGAAGCGATCGCCGGGTGGGCGTCCGTGACCAGTTCCTTGTAGCGGTCCGGGTCGTTGAAGGAAAGATCAACAGCCTCGATCGGGCCCAGCTTGGCAGTGATGGCCACGATCACGACGGGGAACACCAGTCGCATACCGAAGACCGCGATGAGCACACCGACCGTGAGGAAGATCTTCTGCCAGAAGGCACTCATCTTCTTCAGGATTCCGGCGTTGACCACCGCGTTGTCGAAGGACAGCGAGATCTCCAGGACGGAGAGGATCGCCACGACTCCGAAGGCCTCCCACCCCCCGTAGAACCACGCTGCGACCAGGCCGATCGCGGTAATCGCGAACGACCAGCCGAAGGTTTTCAGAAGCACTGGCTACCCCATCAGTTATTTAACGGGTCTCCCCCGGTGAGTACGGGGCTCCCCCGCGCCGAGCGCGGCTTTACGAAACGTTGACCCCGAAGTCTAGAGCGATGCCGCGCAGTCCTGACGCGTACCCCTGCCCCACTGCACGGAACTTCCACTCGCCGCCATAACGGTAGAGCTCACCGAAGATCATCGCGGTCTCCGTCGAGGCGTCCTCGCTCAGGTCGTAACGCGCGAGTTCCTGGCCGTCGGCCTGGTTCACCACCCGGATGAACGCATTGCTGACCTGCCCGAATGTCTGCCCGCGATTGTCCGCGTCATGAATCGAGACCGGAAATACGATCTTGTCGCAGCCGGCCGGCACCTCCGTGAGGTTCACGATGACCGACTCGTCGTCGCCCTCGCCCTCACCCGTGAGGTTGTCACCGGTGTGCTCCACGGAGCCGTCGGGACTCGTGAGGTTGTTGTAGAACACGAACCATTCGTCGCCGAGCACCCGTCCCGACTGGCACAGCAGCGCGCTGGCGTCGAGGTCGAAGTCGGCCCCCGTGGTGGCTCGTGCGTCCCAGCCGAGCCCGATCAGCACCTGGGTGAGATCGGGTGCGGCCTTGGAGAGGGAGACGTTGCCTCCCTTGGCGAGTGTGACGCCCATGGTGTGTGTCCTCCCCGAGTGAATGAACCGTCTGTCGAGCGCGTCCGGCGCCGCACGGAGTGCGGCGCCGGACGGGACGTGCTGCTGCCTGCCCGGGAGGCGCGCCCCCCGGATCGGCTGTCTAGACGTTGACGCCGAAGTCCTGCGCGATGCCGCGCAGACCCGAGGCGTAGCCCTGACCGATGGCGCGGAACTTCCACTCCGCACCGTTGCGGTACAGCTCGCCGAAGACCATGGCGGTCTCCGTCGAGGCGTCCTCGCTCAGGTCGTAGCGCGCGAGCTCGCTGTTGTCGGCCTGGTTGACCACGCGGATGTACGCGTTGCGCACCTGGCCGAAGCTCTGCTGGCGCGACTCGGCCTCGTAGATCGAGACCGGGAAGACGATCTTGTCGACGTCGGCCGGGACACCGGCCAGGTTGACCTTGATGATCTCGTCGTCGCCCTCGCCCTCACCGGTGAGGTTGTCACCGGTGTGTTCGACGGAGCCGTCGGGGCTCTTGAGGTTGTTGAAGAAGACGAAATTGCCGTCGTTGCCGACCTTGCCCTCGGCGTTCGTCAGCAGGGCGCTGGCGTCGAGGTCGAAGTCACCACCGGTGGTGGTACGAGCGTCCCAGCCCAGACCCACGATGACCGCGGTCAGGTTGGGCGCGGCCTTGGTCAGCGAGACGTTGCCGCCCTTGCTGAGGCTGACTCCCACGAGTCCTCCCATTGGTTTCATTGGGGGCCGGCCGGTGCCGGCGCCTCCACGTTGCGTTGGCATCGGATCAACGAGTGGATCCTAGTGACCGGTTCCCGGCCAAAACAGGCTTTTGGCCGGGGGTCGCGCGGAGATCCACCGGATCTCGGATCAGAGCGAGCCGAGCGCCTTGACGTAGTCGTTGAGGTCGCGCGCGTCGGGCAGCCCGTTCACGACGGTCCAGCGCACCACGCCCTCCTTGTCGATGATGAAGGTGCCGCGCACCGCGCAGCCCTTCTCCTCGTCGAAGACGCCGTACGCCCGCGAGGTCTCACCGTGCGGCCAGAAGTCCGAGAGCAGCGGGTACTCGAGGCCCTCCTGCTCGGCGAAGACGCGCAGGGTGTGGATGGAGTCGTTGGAGACGGCGAGCAGCTGCGTGTCGTCGTTCTCGAACGTGGGCAGCTCGTCGCGCAGGGCACAGAGCTCGCCCGTGCAGACGCCGGTGAAAGCGAACGGGTAGAACAGCAGCACCACGTTCTTGGCGCCGCGAAATTCGGAGAGCTTCACGGTCCGGCCGTGATTGTCCTTCAGCTCGAAATCCGGGGCCTTGGTGCCGACCTCGATCGCCATGAAACGCGTCCCTTCGCTACGTCGCCGGGCTGGGCTGTCCGGGTGGCTCCCACCCTACGCAGAGGCCTCTGGCGGCCGTGCAGCACCCACAGAAGCCCATCTCGCGGTTCTCCCGCGTGCCAGGGGCCGCCAGAGGATGTACGAAGGCCCCCGGGCGGCGTGCTGCCGTCGGGGGCCTTCAGTGGCGGAATGCGGTTCAGCGCCTGGGTTTGGCCGCCACCTTCGGCGTGGCCAGACGGCTGCCCGTCCAGTCCTTGCCCGCACTGATGCTCTTGGTCTGGGCGAGACCGGCTGTCTGGGCAGCCTCGTTGATGTCGCTCGGCTCGACGTATCCGTCACGGCCGGTCTTCGGCGTCATCAGCCAGACCGTGCCGCCCTCCTCGAGCAGACCAATGGCATCCACCAGCGCGTCCGTAAGGTCGCCGTCCTCGTCGCGGAACCAGAGCAGGACGACGTCTGCGACGTCGTCGTAGTCCTCATCGACGAGATCCTGGCCGATAGTGGCCTCAATGCCCTCACGGAGCTCCAGCTCGACGTCGTCGTCGTAGCCGATCTCCTGGACCACTTGTCCGGGCTCGAACCCCAGGCGTGCTGCCGGGTTGGTCCGCTCCTCCGCGTGGTCCGCGGTCGCGCTCACGGGTTGCCTCCTGATCATGTTTCGGAAAATGCTGCAGCCACGCGCGTACGCGGGGCGTTGGCCGTAGTCCACACGGGAGCGGCGGATCGCGCAAGTACCCAGCGCACGAGACCGCCTAAACGGTGACGTTTCGTGCCACGTCGCCGCACTGTCGGCGGCCCCTTGCCGGAGCCCGCGCTACCGTCCACACCCTTTACGTCCTTGAACAGCTTATGCCGTTTCGGTCCGGCATTCGGAGTCGAGCAGTGTTTGGGAACACTTGGACGCCTTGGGCGTATGGTTGCGGTTTCGCCCGACCCATCCTGCCCGATCCGCCCTCCCGGCGCGTCCTGCCTCCCCGGTACCCGCTCCGGCGCGGCCCATCCGGACCTTCGGGACCCGGCGGCGCGGCAGCCTCTGGTTACCTCTCGGTAGAGATGACGTTTGCGCGCTCGCGGGTACACGATGGGGCGGCGTACGTGTACACATCCCGGGGGCGTGACTCCCTCACCCAGGCCCCGTAGCGCAGCACCGAACAGCGAAGGAACAGCGTGGCTTCCGGATCCGATCGCAACCCGATCATCATTGGCGGCCTTCCGAGTCAGGTCCCGGATTTCGATCCCGAAGAGACCCAGGAATGGCTCGACTCCCTCGACGCCGCCGTCGACGAGCGGGGCCGCGAGCGGGCCCGCTACCTCATGCTCCGGCTCATCGAGCGGGCACGCGAGAAGCGTGTCGCCGTGCCGGAGATGCGTAGCACGGACTACGTGAACACCATCGCCACGAAGGACGAGCCGTTCTTCCCCGGCGACGAGGAGGTCGAGCGCAAGGTCCTCAACGCGACGCGCTGGAACGCGGCCGTGATGGTGTCGCGGGCGCAGCGTCCGGGGATCGGCGTGGGCGGTCACATCGCCACGTTCGCGTCCTCCGCCTCGCTGTACGACGTGGGTTTCAACCACTTCTTCCGCGGCAAGGACGACGGCCTGGGCGGCGACCAGATCTTCTTCCAGGGCCACGCCTCACCCGGGATCTACGCCCGCGCGTTCCTGCTGGACCGGCTGAGCGAGGCGCAGCTCGACGGCTTCCGCCAGGAGAAGTCGAAGGCGCCGAACGGACTGTCCAGCTACCCGCACCCGCGGCTGATGCCGGACTTCTGGGAGTTCCCGACGGTCTCGATGGGTCTCGGCCCGCTGGGCGCGATCTACCAGGCGCGGATGAACCGCTACATGGAGGCGCGCGGCATCGCCGACACCTCCGAGTCGCATGTCTGGGCGTATCTCGGCGACGGCGAGATGGACGAGCCGGAGTCGCTCGGCCAGCTCTCCATCGCCGCCCGCGAGGGCCTGGACAACCTGACCTTCGTCGTCAACTGCAACCTCCAGCGCCTCGACGGCCCGGTGCGCGGCAACGGCAAGATCATCCAGGAGCTGGAGTCGCAGTTCCGCGGGGCCGGCTGGAACGTCATCAAGCTGGTCTGGGACCGCTCCTGGGACCCGCTGCTGGCGCAGGACCGCACGGGCATCCTGGTCAACAAGCTGAACACCACGCCGGACGGCCAGTTCCAGACGTACGCCACCGAGACGGGCGCGTACATCCGTGAACACTTCTTCGGTGACGACGCCCGGCTGCGGGACATGGTCAAGGACATGTCCGACCAGCAGATCCTGCACCTGGGCCGCGGCGGTCACGACCACCGCAAGGTCTACGCGGCGTACGCGGCGGCCAAGGCCCACAAGGGCCAGCCGACGGTGATCCTGGCGCAGACGGTCAAGGGCTGGACGCTGGGGCCGAACTTCGAGGGCCGCAACGCGACCCACCAGATGAAGAAGCTCACGGCCGAGGACCTCAAGCGCTTCCGGGACCGGCTGCACATCCCGATCGCGGACAGCCGGCTGGAGGACGGGAACCCGCCGTACTACCACCCGGGCCGCGACTCGGACGAGATCCAGTACATGCACGACCGCCGCAAGGGTCTGGGCGGTTACGTCCCGACCCGTGTGGTGCGGGCGAAGCCGCTGCCGCTGCCCGACGACAAGGCGTACGCGAGTGCGAAGAAGGGTTCGGGTCAGCAGTCGATCGCCACCACCATGGCGTTCGTCCGTGTCCTGAAGGACCTCATGCGGGACAAGGAGATCGGCAAGCGTTTCGTGCTGATCGCGCCCGACGAGTACCGGACCTTCGGTATGGACGCGTTCTTCCCGAGCGCGAAGATCTACAACCCGCTGGGTCAGCAGTACGAGTCGGTGGACCGCGATCTGCTGCTCGCGTACAAGGAGTCGCCGACCGGCCAGATGCTGCACGACGGCATCTCGGAGGCGGGCTGTACCGCCTCGCTGATCGCCGCCGGTTCGGCCTACGCCACGCACGGCGAGCCGTTGATCCCGGTGTACGTCTTCTACTCGATGTTCGGTTTCCAGCGGACCGGCGACCAGTTCTGGCAGATGGCCGACCAGCTCGCGCGCGGCTTCGTGCTGGGCGCCACCGCCGGCCGTACGACGCTGACCGGTGAGGGGCTCCAGCACGCGGACGGCCACTCGCAGCTGCTCGCCTCGACCAACCCGGCCTGTGTCGCGTACGACCCGGCGTTCGGGTACGAGATCGGGCACATCGTCAAGGACGGTCTGCGCCGGATGTACGGGGGGACGCCCGAGGAGAACGAGGACGTCTTCTACTACCTCACGGTCTACAACGAGCCGATCCAGCACCCGGCCGAGCCCGCCGACGTGGACGTCGAGGGCATCCTGAAGGGCGTGTACCGCTACAGCAGCGGCGAGAAGGGCGAGATCCCCGCCCAGATCATGGCGTCCGGTGTGGCGGTCCCCTGGGCGGCAGAGGCACAGCGCATCCTCGCCGACGAGTGGAACGTGAAGGCGGACGTCTGGTCCGCGACCTCCTGGAACGAGCTGCGGCGCGAGGCCGTGGACGTGGAGCGGTACAACCTGCTGCACCCGGAGGAGGAGCAGCGCGTCCCGTACGTGACGCGCAAGCTCTCCGGTGCCCAGGGGCCGTTCGTGGCGGTCTCGGACTGGATGCGGTCCGTACCGGACCAGATCGCGCGCTGGGTGCCCGGTGCGTACCAGTCGCTGGGCGCGGACGGGTTCGGCTTCGCGGACACGCGGGGCGCGGCGCGCCGGTTCTTCCACATCGACGCGCAGTCGATCGTCCTGGCGGTGCTCACCGAGCTCGCGAAGGAGGGGAAGATCGACCGTTCCGCGCTGAAGACGGCGGTCGACCGCTACGACCTGCTGGATGTGGCCGCGGCCGATCCGGGGGCCGCGGGCGGCGACGCGTAGCGGTCGGGGCACGGACGCGGGGCGGTGGGACCTCGGGGTCCCGCCGCCCCGCGGCGTTTTCTGTATACGGTCAGTTCTCCCAGACCTTGAAGGCGCGGACCTGGTACGGGGACTGCGGCACCCAGGTACCGCCGCCCGGGTAGGTCTCGAACTCGCCGGTCTCCGCGCACTCGGCCGACTGGTAGGTCGTGACCGGGCGGCCGGTGCGGTTGGCGAGCGCCTGGACGGCGGAACCCGCCGGCAGCGGCACGCAGCTGTCGATGTCGATGGTGGACAGCTCGTGGACCTGGCGGGCACCGGTGAATCCCGGTTTCGCCCAGAGGCAGAGCTGACCGGCCCCGCAGGTGCCGAGCCGGACGGGCGCGGCCTGGGCCACCGCCTGCGGGATCAGGGCGGCGGCGGCCAGGACGGCGGCGACGACGGTTGTACGCATGTGAATGAACCCCCGTGGTGATGTGGATCTTCCGCACCCACCCTGAGCTGCGGGGCGACGGATCGGGAAGGGGCCGGGGGCGGTACCACCCTGATAGGCGACAGCCCCGCCGGAACGTTCCGGCGGGGCTGTCGTGCGCGCTGTGTTGACGCCTCCCGGCGTCGGGGCGGTCGGTCGGATCAGATGTGTCCGGCGCCCGCGCCCGCTTCGGCGTTCTCGCCGCGCTTGGTCAGGGTGGCGACCAGGGCCGCGATCACCGCGACGATGCCCGCGACCATGAACGCCGTGCTCATGCCGGACACGAACGTGTCATGGGCGACGTTCACGATCTTGCCGGCGACCTCGGGCGGTGTGCCCGGGGCGACCGGCGGAATACCGACCTTGACGGCCTGGGACGCCTGGTCCAGCTGCTCCCCGGCCAGCGGGGGCAGCTGCGCGTCCTTCCAGTTGTCGGCGAGCTCGGCATCGACCCGGGCGGCCATGATGGCGCCGAGGACGGCCGTACCGAGGCTGCCGCCGACCTGCATGGCGGCCTGCTGGAGGCCTCCCGCGACACCCGAGAGCTCCATCGGGGCGTTGCCCACGATGACCTCGGTGGCGCCGACCATGACCGGTGCGAGGCCGAGGCCGAGCAGGGCGAACCAGATCGACATGGTGACGGTGCCGGTGCCGACGGTCAGCTGCGACATGCCGAAGCACGCGACCGCGGTGCAGACCATGCCGCCGACCAGCGGGACCCGAGGGCCGAACTTGGTGATCAGGAGGCCCGCCAGCGGCGAGGCGACGATCATCATCGCGGTCAGCGGCAGCAGGTGCAGACCGGCGTCGACGGCCTTCATGCCGTGCACGTTCTGGAGATAGAAGGTGACGAAGAACAGGCCGCCCATGAAGGCGAAGGCCATCAGCACCATCAGGACCGTACCGGCGGAGAGCGGCACGGAGCGGAACATCGCCAGCGGGATCAGCGGCTCCTTGACGCGCTGCTGGACGAGGGCGAACCCGACGAACAGGGCGACGGCGGCGATCAGGAAGCCGACCGTCTTGAGGTCGCCCCAGCCCCACTCCGAGCCCTTGATGAGCGCCCAGATCAGGCAGAACATCGCCGAGGAGAGCAGCACGATGCCGGCGATGTCGAAGGAGCGCGGCGCGTTCTCGGCGCGGTGGTCCTTGAGGATCAGCACGCCCAGCACGAGCGCGATCACGCCGACCGGCACGTTGATGAAGAAGACGGACTGCCAGCTGACGTGCTCGACGAGCACGCCGCCCAGGATCGGGCCACCGGCGGTCGAGGCGCCGATCACCATGCCCCAGATGCCGATCGCCATGTTCAGCTTCTCGGCCGGGAAGGTGGCGCGGAGCAGGCCGAGCGCGGCCGGCATCAGCAGCGCGCCGAAGAGGCCCTGGAGCACCCGGAAGGTGATCACGAGGACGACGCTGCTGGAGAGGCCGATGGCCCCGGACGCCGCGGCGAAGCCCACGACGCCTATCAGGAAGGTCTGGCGGTGGCCGAACCGGTCACCGAGCTTGCCCGCGGTGATCAGGGAGACCGCGAGGGCGAGCATGTAGCCGTTGGTGATCCACTGGACATCGGCGAGCGAGGCGCCCAGGTCCTTCTGGATCGCGGGGTTGGCGATCGCGACGATCGTGCCGTCGAGCGCAACCATCATCACGCCGATGGCCACGGAGAAGAGCGTCAGCCAGGGGTGGCCGCGCAGCCCCTTGGCAGGTGCGGGAACAGGGACATCCCGGGGCTCCCGCGGTGCCTTTTCGACGGTGGTCTGACTAGTCATACCCGGAGATTAGTGTCAGTCACTGACAGTTGACAAACCATTTCACAAGTCGGTAACTGTCACGTAGCTCACAGGTACGCTGAGCTGGACAAAGCAGGAAAAGAGGACCAGCTCAGTGACCGACGGGCAACGAGCCGCCGAGTATCCGACCGGGCTGCGCGAGCGCAAGAAGCGACGCACCAGGGACGCGCTGCTCCATGCCGCCCTCGATCTTTTCACCACCCAGGGGTACGAGGAGACCACCGTCGACGAGATCGTCGACGCGGTGGAGGTCTCCCAGCGCACCTTCTTCCGCTACTTCGCCGGCAAGGAGTCGGCCGCCTTCGCCGTCCAGGAGATGGTGGAGTCGCGCTTCATCACCGAACTGCGCCAACGGCCCGCGTCGGAGGCCCCGTTCGAGGCCATGCGCCGCGCGGTGCTGTGTGCCTGGAACAGTATCGGGGAGGCCATCGAGGCCCTCATCCCGGTCGAACTCCACATGCGTACGTACCAAATGATCGAATCGACGCCCTCGCTGCTCGCCGCCCACCTGCGGCGCAGCAGTGAGCTGGAGAACCAGATCGCCCTGCTGATCGCCGAGCGCGAGGGTCTGGACGTGACGCTGGATCCGCGGCCGAGGGTCGCGGTCGCCGCGTTCTCCGGGGTGATGCGGGTGACCGGCCAGCTGTGGGGGCACGGGCGGGAGACCAGCATGGACTCGCTGCGGACGCTGACCGAGGTGTATCTCGACCAGTTGGGGCCGGCCCTCGCCGAGGACTGGCACACGCCCGCACGGGGCCATGTGCCGCACGTCTCGGACCCGGCGTATGGCCAAGGTCACAACACGCGGGCCACGCCTCCGGGATGCGCCGGCTGAGGGGCGCGGGGCTCGGCGGAGCGTACGGGAGGTCCGTACGGAGGGTGAGGGAAGAGGCGTTCCATTCCCCACAGTCGGGTGATGTCGGTCACCCGCTTCACGGCCTCCGGCGCGCGTCTCCTAATGTGGGCCCAAGTGACTTCCTTCGATTCCTCCCCGACGCTCACCGCGTGGCGCACTCTGCTCGCCCTCGCGGTTGTGTTCGTGATGCTGGCGACCACTGGCTGGACCGCCGTGCGTCATCAACGCTCCGACGAGCCACGCACGGTCGCACTCGCCTCCTGGGCCAGGGGATCGATAGCGGGCCGCGCCCTTCCCCCGGCCGATGCCCGGCCGTCCGGGCTGGCGCACTTCTTCGCCACGCTCACGGCCGCGCAGCGGATCCGGCTGGCGGACAAGTACCCGCTGGTGGTGGGGAATCTGAACGGCGCGCCGGTCACCCTGCGCTACCGGGCCAACCGGCTCGCGCTCGTCCAGGCGAGCGCGGCCGAACAGCAACGGGTGCACGACAGCAGGCTCTCCCCCGCCGGCCGCGCCGAGGCGGTCCGCCGGGCGGACCGCTTCCGGTCGATGCTCGCCGACGGCCGGCACTTCCTCGCGTTCGACCCGTCCGGCCGGGGCCACGCCGCCGAGGTCTTCGGTGATCTCGACCGTGCCGAGCGGGTCTCGGTGGTCGTACCGGGCGTCGACACCAATCTGCTGACGCTGGAGCGGACGGGGTCCAAGACCAACGCCGCGCCCGTCGGCATGGCCAAGTCCCTGTACGCGGCCGAGCGGTCCGCCCGCCCCGGCGTACGGACCGCCGTGATCGCCTGGGCCGACTACACCGCGCCCGTGGGGATCGGCATGGACGCCGTCCTCGGGAATCTCGCCCAGCGCGGGGCGGTCCGGCTCGACGCGCTCGTCGACGCGCTCCCCGGCCTCGCACCCGTCTCGCTGTTCTGCCACAGCTACGGCTCCGTCCTGTGCGGCGTGGCCGCGCGGGAACTGCCCGCCCGGGTGACCGACATCGCGGTCGCGGGCAGTCCGGGCATGCGGGTCGACAACGCCGGCCAGCTGCACACACGGGCCAACGTGTGGGCGATGCGGGACCGCGACGACTGGATCGCGGACGTACCGAACCTGGAGGTCGCCGGGCTCGGCCACGGGGCCGATCCGGTGGATCCGGCCTTCGGCGCGCGGATCGCCGCCGCGGGCGACGCGGTCGGCCACAGCGGCTATTTCGAGCCGGGTACCGAGAGTCTGGGCAACTTCGCCGCGATCGGTGTGGGCACCTACGGTTCGGTGACCTGTGCGCAGGCCGACGCCGCCTGCCACGAACGAATTTCCGGCGACGAGACGGTCTGACGCGCGTAGAGAGCCGTGACCCCTCACGGATTGCGGTCGACTCCAAGGGGGGACGTGCGGGCAAGTGCCGCATACGATGAGGCGTATGGGTGATGTGCTGGCCGGAATTCAAGCCACCTGGGAGTTCGACACCGACTCCGTGCTCATCCGCTTCGAACGGGGTATCCGCACGCCGAGGCTCTTCCAGAGCCTCCGTGAACGCCGCGTCCCGCACGCGGCGCTGTCGTCGGTGACGCTGACCCCGGGCAAGCGGGGCACGGTGGTGCTGCGTGCCGTCCCGAGACCCGGTGCCGATCCTCTGCTGGAGGCCGCGGCCGGACAGCTCAAGGACGGCTGCGATCCGTACCGCCTCGTGCTCCCCGCCGAGCGCGAGACGCTCGCCGAGTACTACGCGGACGAGCTGCGGGCCCGGCTGGGCCCCGACGCCGGTGAACCCGCCGAACGCTTCCTGGTCGCGGCCCCCGAGGCACCGATGCGCTTCAAGGCGTACGACGGCCGGGCCAGCTTCGACGGGGACCGGATCTCGTTCCGGTGGTTCTGGACGGGTGCCTCCTCGGAGAAGTGGAAGGCGGGCGACCAGACGTTCCCGGTCACCGAGCTGAGCGGCGTCGAGTGGCGCTCGCCCGAGGCCTTCGAGGGCTATCTGCGGCTGGTGCCGAGAGGGCTGGAGGGCACGGTCCCGGCTTCGGCCGAGGGCGGCGGCCTCGGCGGCGGTCCGGGCGCGGCCCTGTGCACGGGCACCGCCCAGAGCGTGCAGGCGGCGGCCGGCCGGCCCACCCGGGCCGACGAGGACCCCGCCGCGGTGATCTTCGGCCTCGGCTACGGTCCGGTGCACGAGTCGCTGCCGTTCGCCGCGGCCGTACTGGAGTCCGTCCGCAGGAAGCAGTCCTCGCCCGCAGCGGCCACGGCCCTGACGTCCGCCGGGCGGCGCGACCCGGCGGACATCGCGGAGCGGATCCACCACCTCGGCGAGCTGCACCAGGCGGGTCTGGTGACGGACGACGAGTTCAGCGCGAAGAAGGCCCAGCTGCTCGCCGAGCTGTAGGGCCTGTCCGGGGTGATACCCCGGTACGGGGCACGCACGCACAACCGGAACCCCGGTATGACGCCCGGGGGCGGCTCCGCTGCCTACCCTGAGCAGGCCATGGCCACTTCCTCCCCGCCCCCGTCGTCCCCGCCGACGACGACGGACGGTCTGCTGAGCGCCGCCCGCCGCAATCTGCGCGAGATCGCCCACGGACTCTCCCACCCCTCCCATCCCCCGACCCCGCTCCTGGCCGACGCCCCGAAACGGTGGCAGCGGCTCATGCCGTACGTCGTCGTGCTCGCTCTCGCGGCGGTCTTCGTCCCGGTCACGATCGCGGTCCTGCGCGACCAGTACGGCCTGGCCGGCGGGGTGGCGGGCGCGCTGGGCGTCGCGCAGGCCGCACCGCTGCTGATGCTGGCGCACCGGCCGCTGCAGGCCTGGTGGATCATCTTCCCGGCCGACGTCCTGGGCGCGTTCGTGATGCTCGGGCACCCGGTCGAGGAGTACGGCATCTGGCCGTGGACGCCGCCCGTCCTGATCGGCTACCTCTTCCTGCTGCTCGCGCTGGCCCTGCGCGAGACCCGGCGGACGCTGGTCTCCGTCTGGCTGGCGACGGGCGCGGCGGGTCTCTTCCTGCATCTGCTCCGGCCCGAGCGCAGCAACGGCAGCGCGCTGCTGCTGGTCATCCTCGGCGCCGTGGTGCTGGTGATCGGCGCGGCGGTGCGGGAACGAGGCGTCGCCCAGCGCCGGCTGGCCGAGCAGGAGACCATCAGCGAGGCCGAGCGGGCGCAGCGCACGCTGCTGGAGGAGCGCACCAGGATCGCCCGCGAGCTGCACGACGTGGTCGCGCACCACATGTCGGTGATCACGGTCCAGGCGGACTCCGCCCCGTACCGGCTGGGCGATCTCCCGGACGAGGTCCGCGAGGAGTTCGACTCGATCGCCGCGAGTGCGCGGGAGTCCCTCGGGGAGATGCGGCGGCTGCTGATGGTGCTGCGCAGCGAGGGCACGGAGGCCGAGCGGACGCCGCAGCCGGGGCTCGACCGGCTGCAGCAGCTGGTGGAGGCGACGGTGCGGGCGGGGCTCCCGGCCGAGCTGTCGCTGCCCGCCTCGCTGACGGGCCTGCCGCAGACGGTCGACCTGTCGGCGTACCGGATCGTGCAGGAGGCCCTGGCCAACGTGGTCCGGCACGCGCCGGGGGCCCGGACCCGGGTGTCGGTCAGCTCCGACGGTGCGCATCTGACGGTTCTGGTCGTCAACGGCCCGCCGGAGCGCACGGGTTCGTCGCTCGCGCCGCTGGAGACGACGGGGACGGGACACGGTCTGGTCGGGATGCGTGAACGCGTACGGTTGACCGGCGGCACGCTCGACACCGGGCCGCTGCCGGACGGGGGCTTCCGGGTGGCCGCGCGCCTGCCGCTGCCCCCGGCCGCACCGCCGGGCTCCGCCGGTGACGCTTCCGCGCCCACTTCCCCGCCCCCGCGTCCGGAGGACCCGTGACCATCCGTGTGATCATCGTCGACGACCAGGCCATGGTGCGGGCGGGGTTCGCGGCGCTGCTCGCGGCCCAGGCCGACATCGACGTGGTCGGTGAGGCGCCGGACGGGCGCCAGGCCATCGACGTCAGCCGCCGGGTCCATCCGGACGTGGTGCTGATGGATGTCCGGATGCCCGAGATGGACGGCCTGGCGGCGGCGCGTGAGCTGCTGAACCCGCCGGTGGGCGTGGCGCACGTGCCGAAGGTGCTGATGCTGACCACGTTCGACGTGGACGACTACGTGTACGAGGCGCTGCGCGCCGGGGCGTCCGGCTTCCTGCTGAAGGACGCGCCACCGGCGGATCTGATCTCGGCGGTACGGGTGTTGGCGGCGGGCGACGCGCTGCTGGCCCCGTCCGTGACCCGGCGCCTGATCGCGGACTTCGCCCGCCAGGGCCCGTCCGGCGCGGCGCGCGGCGGGGCGGCGCTGCGGCTGAACGGGCTGACTCCGCGCGAGACGGAGGTGCTGGAGCTGATCGCCCGGGGGCTGTCGAACCAGGAGATCGCGGGGCGGCTGGTGCTGGCCGAACAGACGGTGAAGACGCACATCGGGCGGGTGCTGGCGAAGCTGGACCTGCGGGACAGGGCGCAGGCGGTGATCTTCGCGTACGAGGCGGGTGTGGTGGTCCCGGGCGAGAGCCCCTGAGGCCCGTCGACGGACCCGGCGAGCTGAACCCCGTACACCCCCTACCCCGGTATCACCCCGCGGTTGGCCCCCGGGGGTGACGCCCGCGCACCCACCGTCTTCCTACCTTCCTCCCCGTCACGCCGAACGACGTGACGGGATCCGGCTCGGCCGGAGAGGGAGGGTCACGGTCACATGCGCCGTTACGCAAGGACCTTGGTCGCGGTCGCACTGGCGACCACCGTGGTGGCCGGGACGGCCGGCTGGGCCTCGGGGAACGCCCAGCAGGCGTTGACCGGGCCGCCGCCCGGCACCGCCGCCTGGCGGGCGGACCACGTGCTGGGGCGCGAGCTGCCCGATCCGGAGCGGGACACGCCCTTCGAAGTGAGCCGATTCTTCCGGGGTTGTCCGGCGAGGACCAACAGACGCTGGTCACGCGGCATCCGCTCGTCGTCGGGAACCTCGACGGCGCACCGGTCGAGCTGCGCTACCGGGCCAACGCCCTTGCGCTGAAGGCGAGTCACGATCCCCGGTACGCCGGACTCGCCGCGGACCCGCCGCGGCAGATCCTCGCGTTCGACCCGCGCGGCCGGGGCCAAGTGGCTGAGGTGTTCGGTGACTTGAGGGCCGCGCGGCACGTGTCCGTCGTGGTGCCGGGTTCGGACATCGACGCCGGGACCTTCGACCGCCGCACCGATGTGTACGGCACCCCGGCCGGCATGGCCAAGTCCCTCTACGCGCAGACCGGCCGGGGCAGCGCCGTGATCGCCTGGGCCGGATACACCACCCCCGTCGGCGTCGGCGTGGACGCGGCGACGGGCTCGCTCGCGGAGGCCGGGGCCGACCGGCTGACCCGGTTCGACGACGGGCTGGCCGCCGACGGTGTGCCCACGCCCGCCGTGTTCTGCCACAGCTACGGCTCCGTCGTCTGCGGACTCGCCGCACCCCGGCTGCGCGCCACGGACCTGGTCGTCCTCGGATCGCCGGGGATGCGCGCCGACAACGTCCGCGCCCTGCGCACCGATGCCCGGGTCTGGGCCGCCAAGGACCCCGGCGACTGGATCGACCACGTGCCGAACGTCGAGTTCGCCGGGCTGGGCCACGGCGCCGACCCGGCCTCCCCCGCGTTCGGCGCCCGCCGGGTGCCCGCCGACGACGCCCACGGGCACACCGGCTACTTCGCCCCCGGCACCGAGTCCCTGCGTGCCTTCGCCGCCATCGCGGACGGCACGTACGCGGAAGGGGATGCGCGATGAGCCCGCACACCCTGGCCGACCGCGTCGACACCCGCCCACCGTGACCGTGCCGTCGACGGGCTGCGCGCCCTCGCCCTGCTCGCCGTGCCGACCGGGCACTGGCTGCTCGGCGGGTTCCGCCTCGACGACGGCGGCGCCCCGCGCCACGCGAGCCCGCTCTCGGCCTTCGGGGGCCTCGCCCCGTTCAGCTGGGTGCTCCAGATGCTGGGCGTGTTCTTCCTGGTCAGCGGGTACGCCTCGGTGCTCTCGTACCGCCGGAGGAAGTCCACGACCGGGGCCTGGCTGCGCGGTCGGTGTGTACGGAGGTTCTCCAGGGCTGTCGTATCGGCTGGTGATCATCCTGATACGGTCCCGCCCAGAAGTGATCGAGGGTGCGGGAGCGGACCCGGTCGGATGAACATCTGCTCGCCCTGGCTCGGCGCTGAAGTGCTACCAGAAGCTGGGCTACTTCCCGAAGGCGGACGAGGTCCCCGAGGCAGTGGTGGAGCACGTGCGGGGCGGGCCCACCCGCCGGACCTGATCAACGTGGGGCTGGAGGAGTTGGTCCGGGCCACCTGTGAGCTGCCGGCGTTCCGCACGCTGGACGAGATGGCTGCCCGCATCCGCCGGGAGGTGAACGAGGACATCTTCCACGCCGTCAGGTCCCGGATGCCCCTTCAGGACCGGGCCTGCCTCCAGGGGATGCTGGATGTGGGCGGGCTGAACCGGCTGAAGAAGCCCGCGAAGCGGCCGAGCTGGAGCCATCTGAAGGAACAGCACAGGCAGCTTCAGTGGGTGGACGGGCTCGGGGACACTGACGCGTGGCTGGCGGGCATCGCCCCGGGAAGATCGCCGGCTTCGCCGCCGAGGCCGGCGCTTTGGACGCGGCGGAGCTGCGGGACTACGAGAGGGGCAAGCGCACCGCGCTGCTGGTCTGCCTGGTGCACACGGCCCGCCGACGGGCCCGGGACGACCTGGCGGAGATGTTCTGCCGGCGGGTGGCCGCCAAGCTGAAGAACGCGAAGGACGAGCTGGAGGAGATCCGCAAGCAGCAGCAGGCGCTGGTGGAGCGGATGATCGGCACCTACCGCACGGTGCTGGAGCGGATCGACCCCGCCGACCTTGTCCCGCGCGGCCCGGACGGGGCCCCGGCGGCGTTCCCGGCGGGGAAGAAGGCCCGCCGCAAGGCGGCGCGGGCACTGGCCGCCCAGCGGGCCGTCGCTCTGGCGATGGCGCAGAAGGCGGTGCTGGCCCCCGGTTCGTTCGCGGAGGAGTTCGCCGACATCGAGGCGGTGGACGCCCATCACGGCACCACCGAGCTGACCGTGCGCCCTGACGCGTTCGACCCGCACCTGGAGGTCGACTTCGACGCGGAGGAGCCCGAGCCGACCGCGGCATGAATGCCCCGTGTCAGTCATGGACCGTGACCGTCGTCGAGTGTCCGGCAGCATCAAGGCCGCCGAAGTCCGGTACGCAGGTCCGTGCGGTGAGGTCGAGAGGCACGAAGTGCGCCTTGGAGACCTCCGGGATTCCGCCCTTCAACCGTGCCTCGGCTTCCTTGCCACGGGCCTCGCTGCGGCAGGCGAGGACCATTCGGGGGCCACGACGGGCCAGTTCGTGTACTCCGCAGATGCCGCTGTTGGCGTCGGCGGCACCGCAGTGCGGCCGCTCTGGTCGGGATGTGGCTCGCGTTCAGCCCGTCGTGGCGGAGTTCCTTGCTGGGGAAGGGTGTCGCCGAAGCCTACGAGCCGTCAGGCCGAGGATCCACTGTCGATGACCAGGTCGGTGCCTACTACCGCGCCGGCCGCGGGCGAGGCGAGGTAGAGCACCGCGGCCGCCACTTCTTCGGCCTCCGCGACCCGGCCGAGCGGGTTTTCTGTCTTCACCCGTTCAGCACGGTCGGCCTCGGTCTCGCCGGGCCTCAGCGACATGGGAGCGGCGGAGGCGCCGGGGCTGACCGCGTTGATGCGGATGCCCTGGTGGATGTGGTCGAGAGCGGCGGCGCGGGTCAGCGCGGAGACCGCTGCCTTGGAGGTGATGTACGCGGCGGCGTTCGGGATCCGCAGGTGTGCGCCCAGGTTGGAGGAGATGTTGACGATGGCGCCGCCACCGTTCTCCTTCATGTGGGCGATCTCGTGCTTCATGGCCAGCCAGACGCCGGTGACATTGGTCCGCAGCACCGCGTCCCAGTCCTCCTCGCTCACCTCTCCGACGGCTACGGTGCCGCGGAGTATCCCGGCGTTGTTGACCGCGATGTCCAGTCCACCGAAGCGGGTAACGCTCGCGCGTACCAGGTTCTGGAGCTGGCCGGAGTCGGTGACATCGGCGGTGACGGCGGTGGCCGTGCCGCTGGTGGCCTCGATGAGACCGACCGTCTCGTCCAGGAAGGCCGCGGTGCGGCCCGCGGCGACTACGGATGCGCCCTCGGCGGCGAAGGCGAGCGCGATCGCGCGGCCGAGGCCGGAGCCTGCGCCGGTGACGAGGACGGTCTTGCCGGTGAAGCGGTTCATTTCGGTGACTCCTTTGAGTGATGGATTACTTGGTGCGGTGGTTCAGGAGGGCCACGACGGCGAGGGCGGCCCCCGTCGCGGCCAGGGACGAGGCGTCGCTGCCGAGCGTGAGCAGGACAGCGAAGAGGACGGTCGGGCCGAATTCCATCGCAGTGTTCAGCACGCCACCCGCGAGCCCGGTCTGCTGCTGCGGTACACCTTCGGTGGCGAGCACGGCGGCTCCCGCGAAGGAGGCCGCGGTGCCGGCCGGCAGCAGCACAAGGCCCGGCAGCAGTCCATACGCGTACCAGGTGTGCGCATCGAGCCCAGTGAACGCGAGCAGGACGAGCCCGGCCGCGCCCGTGCCCAGCCCGGCGGCCGTGACGGCTCCGGCCCCGTACCGGCCGATGAGCGGTCCTGCCGCCCGGCCCGAGGCGATCAGCGCGATGGCGAACGGCACGAAGGCGGCCGAGGTCTGCAACTGTGACCAGTCGCGCGCCTGCTGGAGGTGGAGTGAGAGAACCACGAAGGTCATCGCGGTCCCGCAGGCGCTCAGTGCGATGGCCGTGAGGGCGAGGGCCCGCCGCCGGTCGAGCAGGAAGCGGGGCGGCAGCAGCGGGTCGCAGGCGCTGCCCTCGGCGTACCAGAACGCGGCCAGCAGCGCGGTCCCGCCAAGCAGCGGCACGAGCACGCCAGCCGACGACCAGGGGCGGGCGTCGGTGACGACGAGCCCGTAACCGGCGAGGGTGATCCCGGCGGTGGCGAGCAGAGCACCCGGCAGGTCGAGAGTCCTGCCCCGGTTCGGTGCGGTGTCCGGCAGCAGCCGGGGCGTGAGGGCGAGGGCTGCGATTGCCACCACGAGTGGTACGGCGAAGGTCCAACGCCAGGAAAGCAGCGCTGAGATGACGCCGGAGAGCAGATTGCCCGCGGTCGCGCCGAGTACCGAGAGCCCGCCCCAGGTGGCCATCGCCCTGCCGTACGCGGCGGGGGAGGGGAAGACGGCGCGCAGCACGGCCATGGCGGCCGGCGCGACGAGAGCCGCGCCTGCTCCCTGTGCGAAGCGCGCCGCGAGCAGTGCCCCGATGCCGGGGGCGAGCGGGGCGGCGGCCGAGGCGGCGGCGAAGAGGACAAGGCCCGAGGTGAGGGCGCGCCGCCCGCCGTAGCGGTCGGCGAGGCGTCCGCCGAAGAGCACCAGCCCGGCGAAGGTCAGTCCGTAGGCGGCGCTAAGCAGGATCAAGTCGGCGCGCTCCAGGTCGAATTCGCGCCCGATGCGGGGCAGCGGTACAGCGATCGCGGCGAGCGTGAAGATCAGCGTGGTCTGGACGCTGCCGAGGAGGGCGAAGGCGCATCGCTGCCGCATGGTGGCGACGCGGGCCGCGCCTGTAGCGGTCATGTCTTCCCCCTGATATTTGACCGATCGGTTCATTATTCGGGCGCGCGGAAGGGAGCCCGGTGGCTCCGGTGAGTGTGATTCAGTCCAGCAGGGCCAGCGCCTGCTCGGCCGCGTCCCGCACCCGGGCGGGATCGTTCGACGCCTTGCCGACGATCCGTACGCCCTGCAGCAGGACGAGCAGCATGCGGGCCAGCGCGCGCGGATCGCGGTCCTCGGGAAGCTCGCCCTGGGCCTGGGCCCGTACGAGCGCGGAGTGCAGTGGGGTTTCGACGTGCTCCCAGCTGATCTCGACCCGGCGGGCCGCCGCAGGGTCGTGCGGGGCCAGCTCGGCCGCGGTATTGGTGACGAAGCAGCCGTTCAGCCGCCCTTCCGGGGAGGCGGCTTCCGCGGCGAAGCGGCGCACCACCGCCCGCACCGCAGGCAGTGCGGGGCCCGGCTGAGACAGCTCGGCCAGGAGAAGCGGGTCGCGCATCTCGGCGTACCGGTCCATGGCCTTCAGATACAGCTCATGCTTGCTGCCGAAGGTCGCGTAGATGCTGGCGCGGCCGATGCCGAGGCGCTCAACGAGGTCCGCCACTGATGTCGCTTCGTAGCCGCGCCGCCAGAACAGCTCGAGGGCCGATTGCAGCACAGCGTCCGGATCGAATTCCTTGGTCCTGGCCACGTCGAAGACCATAGGCGCATCTAGAACGTTCGGTCAAATAACTGGGTGCGGCGGCAAGGCACTTGAGGCTCCCGACTTCCCCCGCGCTCCAGGACCCGGCACACCGTCGACCGGGAGACGGAGAAGAGTTCTGAGACACCGTCACCGCAGGTCGCCCATCGCACAGTTCCAAGATCGCGACTGTCCGGTCGGGGATCCCCTAACGAACAGCCATCAAGAGGCCTTGCTATCCCTTTCGGCCATATCTCGGCCGATCCCCTGCACGGTGGTCCCGCGCTGACCCCGTACTGCGTGCGCATGGCGAGGAGATGCGGCGGCTGGGCCGCGGCACCGCTGCTCGGCGCGGTCGCGGTGGTCGACCTGCTGCGCTACGGGCCGATGGCCGACGCCATGCCGTCCTGGCTGAGTCTGCTGAACATCCTGCCGGGCTGGCTCTTCGCGTACCAGCTCGGCGTGTCCTGGGGCATGGGCCGGGTCGGGAAGCGGGGCGCCGCCGCGCTGCTCGTCGGTGGCGGTGTGCTGTTCGCCGCGCTGCTGCTGTTCTTCCACTACCCGGCGTCGACGGTCGGGGTGCCGGGCGAGGCGCGCACCAACTCGCATCCGCCGTCGTTGCCGGTCCTCGCGCTGGCCGCCGCGCAGAGCGGTGCGGCGATCCTGCTGCGCGACCGTATCGGACGGCTGCTGCGCAGGCCGCTGGTGTGGGCGCCGGTCGTCGTGATCAACCTGTCGGCGATGACGATCCTTTGCTGGCACCAGACGGCGATGCTGGCGGCCGCGGTACCGGCGTCGTTCGCCGGGGCGGTGCCGGGGCTGACGACCGGTCCGGACACGGTCGGCCGGGTCCTGGCGCGGGTCGCGTGGATGCCGGTGTTCGCGGGGCTGCTGGTGCTGATCGCGCGGTACGCGCGGAGGTTCGAGGCGCCGTGGCAGGCGGGGACGCGGGCCGCGAACGCGCGGCGGGCGCTGGCGGGGGTGCTCGCGGCGGGGTTCGCGGTGTTCGCGCTGGGGTTGGCGTGAGGGCGGGCGGTGCTGGATCGCGCGGTGCGGGGCGCCCAAACCTCTCCCGTCCATGATCCACCACATGAGGTGAACCATGCATCCGAGAAGGGCATCCCGCCCGAATCGCCCCCCATGATGACGCAGTCCCGCCCCTTCCTTCGAGGAGTGCAGTCATGTCCGACACGACCGAGCCCGACGTCGGTTCGTTCTCCCTCGACGGTCACCTGACCGCCGAAACCGCCGAGCCCGTCGAGGTCCCCGAGCACGCCGAATGGACCCTGCCGAACGGCTTCGCCTGGGTGTTCCCCGGGGAGGGCAACAACGGCGGTCTCGTCCGGCCCGTGATCATGGCCGACGGGTTCAGTCTCGGCCGGAGCAAGCTCGACACGCTCTACCAGGGGCTGGAGGGCGGCGACTTCGCGTTCGTCAGCGAGCTGCGCCGACGCGGCAGGGACGTCATCCTCCTCGGCTTCGACGAGCGCAGCGCGTCGATCCTGGACAACGCGGAGGCGGCCACGGCCGCCATCCTGCGGGCCGTCGCCGAGCAGACGGGCGACGCCCCGCTGGTCGTCGGCGGTTTCAGCATGGGCGGCATCGTCACCCGCTACGCGCTCGCCAAGCTTGAGGCGCAGCACGTGGACCACCGGACCGCGCTGTACTTCTCCTACGACAGCCCGCACCGGGGAGCGTCCATCCCGGTCGGGGTGCAGGCGTTCTCCTACTTCATCCCGTTCGCCAACGCCTTCGCGAAGCAGATGGACAGCCCGGCCGCGCGCCAGATGCTGTGGCGGCACTACGACCCGAACAGCGGCAAGATCGAAGTCGCCCCGGAGCGCACGGAGTTCCTGGCCGCCCTGGAGCAGGTCGGCGGCTGGCCGCGGATCCCGAGGACGCTGGCCGTGGCCAACGGCCGTGCCGACGGGGTCGGCCTGCCGGAGGTGACGCCCGGCGACATCGCGCTGAAGATCGACCGGATCTACCCGGGCACCACCTTCTACACCCAGGCCGAGGGCAACGGCGTGACGTCCGCCCAGCTGAACCGCAGGTTCCCCAAGGCCGAGCGGACCATCACCACCAACGGCTTCCCGGAGGTGGACGGTGCGCCGGGCGGAACCCTGCACACGTACAAGATCCTTGCCGACGCCATGAAGAAGGCCGGCGCCAAGGTGGACCTCCGGCACGAGAGCGTGTGCTTCGTCCCCTCGGTCAGCGCGGTCGCGATCCGTGACGTCGAGAAGCAGGACGACCTGTACGTGAACATCGACAAACTCGAAGTGGAGGAGAGCGAGGTGGACGAGTTCCTCTGCTCGTCCACGACGACCGGGCACACGGTCATGACCGAAGAGCTGTGCACCTGGCTCCTGGAGCGGCTGCCCGACTGATCCCGCCGCACACGGCTGCCCGGTGCGTCCGCCACGCGGGCGGGCGCACCGGGCAGGCGCACCGGGCTACTCGCGTGCGGTCGAGGTCGAGCTCATGTCGGGGTAGCGGTCCCCCGCGACCTGGCCGGCGATCGGCTCCAGCAGGGCGAGCTCCTCGGGCGTCAGGGTGATCCGGGTGGCGCCGAGGTTCTCCAGCAGGCGGCTGCTCCTGCGGGTGCCCGGGATCGGCACCACGGTCAGGCCGTGCACCTGGGCGCGCTGGTGCACCCAGGCCAGCGCCACCTGCGCGGCGGTCGCCCCGTGGGCGGCGGCGATCTTGTGGACCGGCTCCAGCAGCGCGGCGTTCGTCTTCGCGTTGTCGCCGGTGAAGCGGGGCTGGAACTGCCGGAAGTCGTTCTTCGCCAGGTCCTTGCCGGCGTCCGCGAACGCCCCGGTCAGGAAGCCCCGGCCGAGCGGCGAGTACGGCACGAGGGTCACTCCGAGCTCCGCGGCGGCGGGCGCCGCGCTGAGCTCGACGTCGCGGCTGAAGAGCGACCACTCGGACTGGAGGGCGGCGATCGGGTGCACGGCGTGCGCCTCGCGCAGCTCCGCACCGGTCACCTCGCTCAGCCCGAGCTGCTTGACCTTGCCCTGCCGCACCAGCTCTGCCATCGCGCCGACGGACTCGGCCAGCGGCACGGCGGGGTCGCGGCGGTGCATGTAGTAGAGGTCGATGACATCGGTGTTCAGCCGGCGCAGGCTGTTCTCGACGGCCTGCCGGATGTACGCGGGGTCGTTCCGGATGCCCCGGTAGTGCGGGTCGTCGTCCCGGCGCACGATGGCGAACTTCGTGGCGAGGGTGATCTCGTCCCGGTGCGCACCGACGAACGGCGCGATGAACGTCTCGTTGGCGCCGCTGCCGTAGACGTCCGCGGTGTCGAAGAGCGTGACGCCCGCGGCGAGGGCCGTCTCCAGCGTCTCGCGTGCGGAGACTTGGTCGGTGTCCCCGTAGAACTCGCTCATGCCCATGCAGCCGAGGCCCTGGACGCCGATCCGGGGGCCACCCTCGCCGAGCTCCACGGTGGCGATCTTGTTGTCAGTCATCAGGTACTGGGCCTCTCCGGCGCCCGTCGGGCGCTCGCGTAGAAGTCGATCTTGTGGTCGAGGACGGCCAGGGTGTCGTGGAGCTCCGCGATCCGCGTCCTCACGTCGCGGCGGGTCGCCTCCAGCAGTTCCTGGCGTTCCTCGAAGGTGTCGTCGCCCTCGCGCAGCAGCTCCGCGTAGCGGACCATGTGGGCGACCGGCATCCCGGTCAGCCGCAGCTTGCCGACGAAGGCCAGCCAGTCCAGGTCGCGGTTGGTGAAGCGGCGCTGACCGGTGTGCGAACGGTCGACGTGCGGCATCAGCCCGATCCGCTCGTACCAGCGCAGCGTGTGCGCGGTGAGCCCGGTGAAGGCGACCACCTCGCTGATCGTGTACTGGTCCTGCCCCTCGGGGCGCGGATGCGCCTTGGGGGCCGATGCGCAGATATCGGTCCTCGTCGAAGCCGAAGTGGTCTCCATCACCGTCATGCCTCCACGCTAGAACCTTGGAGTGCACTCGAAGCAAGCGTCACCGGGATCCTTTTTCGGTCGGCGCCGGGCAGGGCCCGGGAATCCGCGGAGCCGGCCGCTTGACGACCAAAGCTAACGAAGATAGCTTTTAGCTAAGAGCATTAGCCATGAGGGATGTACGGAGGATGCCATGACCGAGTACCTCGCCGTCGACGGCGGCACGCTCGCATACGAGGTGGCGGGGTCCGGTCCGCTGATCGTTCTCGCGCACGGCATGGGCGACAGCCGCGCCGCGTACCGTGCCGCGATCCCCCCGCTGGTGGCCGCGGGCCACCGGGTCGCCGCGGTCGATCTGCGCGGCTGCGGCGAGTCCAGCACCGACTGGCCCGACTGGAGCCGCACCGCCCTCGCGGGCGACCTGCTCGCCCTGATCCGCCACCTGGGCGGCCCCGCCGTGCTCGTCGGCCATTCGATCTCCGGTGGCGCCGCCACCATCGCCGCGGCACGGGAGCCCGCCCTGATCACCGCGGTCGTCGAGCTGGCACCGTTCACCCGCAAGCAGTCGGTCCGCCTCGGTGACCTGCGCGTGAAGCGCTTCCGGCGGGGCATGCTGCGGCTGCTCGGCGCGAACATGTTCGGCAGTCTGCGGCTCTGGCGCTCCTACCTCGACGTGGCCTACCCCGGTGTGAAGCCGGCCGACTGGACCGAGCGGCTCGGCCGCATCGACTCCCTGCTGCGCGAGCCGGGCCGGATGAAGGCGCTGCAGGGCATGGGCCGTGGCGCCCCGACCGACGCCGGTGCACAGCTCGGCAACGTCCGCTGCCCGGTCCTGGTCGTGATGGGCACGCTCGACCCCGACTGGGCCGATCCGCACGCCGAGGGTGCGGCGGTCGTCGACGCCCTGCCGTCCGGCCTCGGCAAGCTGGAGATGATCGAGGGCGCCGGGCACTACCCGCACGACCAGTTCCCCGACCAGGTGGTCTCGCTCGTGCTCGCCTTCGTCCGGTCGGCGGCCGCCCGTGCCTAGGGCGGGCCTGGACCCGGCGGCCGTGGTCACCGCCGGTGCCGCCCTCGCCGACGAGGTGGGCCTCTCCCACCTGACGATGGCCCTGCTGGCCGAGCGGGTGGGCGTGCGCACCCCGTCCCTGTACAAGCACGTGGGCGGTCAGGACGACCTCGTCCGGCGCATCGCGGCCCTGGCGTTGAGCGAGACCGCCGACGCCGTCGGCAGCGCGGTCCAGGGGTACGCGGGCCGCGACGCCCTGGCGGCCGCGGCGCGCGCCTTCCGGGCCTTCGTCCTGGAGCACCCCGGCCGGTACGCCGCGACGATCGGCGTGGAACCGTCCGGCCCGGACGACCCGCTGGCCACCGCGGGCCGGCGGTCGCTCGACGCCTTCAGGGCGATCCTGCACGGCTACGACATCGGGGAGCCCGACGTGGACCACGCCCTGCGCATGCTCCGCAGCCTCTGCCACGGCTTCGCCACACTGCAGGCGGCCAACGGCTTCCAGTGGAGCACCGACGTCGACGAGAGCTTCGAGTGGCTGATCACCTTCGCCGACCGGGGCCTGCGCGCGATGTGAACACGCCGGAAGGGCCACGCCGTGACGGGCATTAACCTCGTACGTATGCAGAGCCTGGCGATGATCGAGAACTGGCCCGTCCCCACCGCGGCAGCAGCCGTCGTACGAGCGGACGGCACCGTCGTCGGCAGGCACGGTCCGACCGCGCACCGCTTCCCGCTCGCCTCCGTCACCAAGCCGCTCGCCGCCTACGCGGCGCTGGTGGCGTACGAGGAGGGCGCGGTCGAGCTCGACGAGCCGGCCGGGCCCGAGGGTTCCACGGTCCGGCACCTGCTCGCCCACACCAGCGGCCTCGCCTTCGACGAGCACCGGGTGACGGCCCCGCCCGGCACCCGGCGGCTGTACTCCAACGCGGGCTTCGAGGTGCTCGGCGACCACATCGCCAAGGCGAGCGGCATCCCGTTCCCGGAGTACCTCCGCCAGGCGGTCCTGGAGCCGCTCGGGATGACCGCGACCACGATGGACGGCTCACCGGCCCGCGACGGCGTCTCCACCGTCGACGACCTGGTGCGGTTCGCGGCCGAGGTCCAGGCCCCGCGCCTCCTCGACCCGCGCACGGTGCTGGAGGCGCAGAGCGTCGTCCACCCCGGGCTGAAGGGCGTCCTGCCCGGCTACGGCCACCAGAACCCCAACGACTGGGGCCTCGGCTTCGAGATCCGGGACTCCAAGTCCCCGCACTGGACCGGCGCGACGTCCTCCCCCGCGACCTTCGGGCACTTCGGCCAGTCCGGCACGTTCCTGTGGATCGACCCGGTCGCCGGCGCGGCCTGCGTGGCGCTCACCGACCGCGCCTTCGGCCCCTGGGCCGCCGAGGTCTGGACGCCGTTCACGGACGCGGTCCTGGCCGAGCTGGCGGCGTAACCGGGCCGGGCCCGATCCCCGACGCGGCGGCCAGGCACTCGAACCACACCGTCTTGCCGCCGCCGTCGCGGCGCACCTCCACGCCCCACTTGTCCGTGACGGCATCCACCAGGACCAGCCCGCGCCCGCCCTCGTCGAGCACACCGCCCTCGACGACGCGAGGCACCTTCGGGCAGCCGTCCGCCACCTCGACGCGGACGCCCTCGCCGTCCGGGAGCCGGAAGATGAACGTCTGGCAGCGGCGACCGGGCACATGCCGCACGACGTTGGCGATCAGTTCCGTGAACGCGAGCTCGGCGGCATCGGCCACTCCCGCAAGCCCCCACCCGTTGAGGTAGAGCCGCAGAATGCGCCGCAGGTGCCGGGCCGAGTGCTCACCCATGGCGAAGTCGGCCCGGTACACAGGCTCTTCGGACTCACCCCGGGGGGAAATTACGTGATTCATGTCACCATCCTGCGAGCAAGTGACTACGCTCGGCTACCTACGGAACCGAACGCCGCGAGGCGTTGCGCATCGCGCCTGCACACCGGAGGTCCCCCGCCGTGGCCAACATCCAGTCACTCGACCCCAGCGCGTCCCCCCTGGACTACTACGGCTGGGAACTACGCCGCCAGCGCGAGGCCCACGGCCTGAAACAGCACCAGTTGGGCGAGATCATCTTCTGCACGGGCTCGCTGATCGGCCAGATCGAGACGACGAAGAAGATCCCCACCCGCGACTTCTCGGAGCGCGTGGACGCCGCCCTCGGAACGGGCGGGGTGTTCTCCCGGCTGATGGGCCTGGTCCTGCGCAGCCAACTGCCGACCTGGTTCCAGCCGTACGCCGACATGGAGGCCCGCGCCGCGTACATCTCCACGTACCAGGCGCAGTTGGTCTACGGGCTGTTGCAGACGGAGGACTACGCGCGGGCGGTGCTGGCGACGGGTATGCCGGACGATCTGGAGAGCGTGCTGGCCGCTCGGATGGAGCGCCAGCGCATCCTGGAACGCGACCGGCCGCCGCTGGCCTGGGCCGTCCTGGACGAGGCCGTGCTGCACCGGCTGATCGGCGGCCATGACGTCATGCGCGCGCAACTGGCCCGCCTGTTGGATTTCACCAACAACCGGTGGATGCGCATTCAGGTGCTGCCCTTCGTCGCAGGCGAACACGCAAGCCTCGAAGGGTCGTTCAACCTTCTGCGCTTCGATGACGACCCGGACATCGTCTATACCGAGGACATCATCTCCGGCCATATGACGGCCAGTCCCGACATGGTCAGGGAAGCCTCGCTCCGATACGCTCATTTGCAGGCTGCCGCCCTCTCCGTCGAGGAGTCGGCGGCTCTGATCGCCCGCGTGATGAAGGAGCGTTATGGAGACCGGCCCCGACCTGAAGAGCACGCAGTGGCGTAAGTCCAGCTACAGCGGAAGCTCTGGCGGCGACTGCGTCGAGTGCACCGTGGCCGGCGGCGCCGCCTGGCGTAAGTCGTCGTACAGCGGAAGCTCTGGCGGCGAGTGCGTCGAGGTGGCCGACGGCTGCGCCGCCTCCGTGCCCGTCCGCGACAGCAAGAACCCGGCCGGGCCCGTCCTCGTCATCGGGGCCGACGCCTGGCGCGGCTTCGTGGCCGGGCTCTGAGGCCTCAGAAGCGCGTACGACGCAGGGGCTCGGGACGGCCAGTGGTCGCCCCGGGCCCCTGCTGTCCGCTCAGACCGTCGACACCCGGCCGGCGTACCGCTGGGTCCAGCCGGTGCCGGTGTTGGCGGCGGTGAGGACCACGTCGTAGTAGCCGTCCTCGGTGGGCCAGTGCACGACGGTGGAGTGGCCGCCGGGGACGGTGTACTTACGGGTGCCGCCGACGTAGTCGTTGGCCGTCAGGGTGTAGCGGACGGGTTGTCTGCCGTCGTTGTGCAGCCGCAGCCTGACCACGGCGCGCCTGCCCCTGACCAGCTCCGCCTCGACGCGCGGAACGCCGATGTGCTTCGTGCTCTCGTGCTCGGGGGTCAGCTGTCCGGCGAAGGAGCGGAGGAAGCCGTCGGGCCCGTAGACGGAGAAGGCGTAGTTGCCGTCGGTCTTCGCCGTGTCCCAGGTGTACGAACGGGGGGTCGCGGCCGTCACCGTGTACGGGGTGTTGTCGAAGGCGAGGTACCGGTCGGGGAAGACCTGGAGGCTCACCGCCTTGTCCGCCGGACCGCCGGCCAGCGTCATGGACGCGGTCACCGTGCCGGTGGAGCGGTTCTCGGTGACGGTGGCGTGCGGGTGGAAGGAGAGGCCGCGCGGCTTCATCCGGTCCCGGGACGGCTTCGGCGGGGTCCCGGTGACCGGGTCGGCGATGACGACCGGGCCCGGCCGCGGGTGCGCGAAGTCGATCGCGCTGGTCAGGTCACCGGCGATGGAGCGGCGCCATTCGGTGATGTTCGGGCAGGTGAACGGCTTGCCGAGGTGGGAGGCCCAGGTCTCCAGGAACTTCACCGTCGAGGTGTGGTCGAACACCTCCGACGCGACGTAGCCGCCCCGTGTCCACGGCGAGACCAGCAGCATCGGCACGCGGGGGCCGAACCCGTACGGAGTGGTGCCGGAGTACTCACCGGGTGTGCCCGCCTCGGGGCGCGGGGGCAGGACGTGGTCGAACTTTCCGTCGTTCTCGTCGTAGGTGATGATCACCAGGGTGTGGTTCCAGATGTCCTCGTTGCTCTGGAGCGTCTTGAGGACCTTGTTCATGTAGCGCTCGCCGTGCACCGTGTCGAAGCCCGGGTGCTCGCTCCACGCGGCGGGCATCACGACCCAGGAGACCTCGGGCAGCGGGTGCTCGGCCCCCGGCTCGCAGGCGTCGATCAGGTCGCGGAGCACGGCGTCGAGGTTCGCCTCCGAGTCGTCGTTGGGCGTGGTGGCGCCCTCGTAGACGAAGGAGTTGGCCTTCCAGATCTTGCCGGTGCCCGGTTCGAGTTCGGACGGGTCCGCCGTGCGGGGGTCGAAGGCGGCGAAGCTGTTGGTGACGTTGCAGCCGTACTCGCCGACGTAGCCGCTCTGGAGGCTGCCCCGGACACCGTTGCCGCTGTTGTCGGAGTAGACCCGCCAGTCGATGCCGGCCTGCTGGAGCTGCTCGGGGACGGTGGTCCAGCTGCGGCTGTAGTCGTTCTGCCTGGCGTTGCTGGTCTCGCCGCCCGCCGCACCGGTCATCAGGTAGTAGCGGTTCGGGATGGTCGGCCCGTGCAGCGAACAGAAGTTCATGTCGCAGACGGTGTACTGGGAGGCGAGCGAGTACATCCACGGCATGTAGTCGGGTGTGTAGTACCACATGCAGTGGTCGCCCTTGTCCTTCACCCAGGTGTCCCACCGCCCGCCGTTGGCGCCGTAGAAGTTGTGGTTGTCGCTCCAGGTGGCGGTGGACGCGGCGGGCGTCACGACGGCGCCGGTGGCGTCGCGCTGCTGGAAGACGTCGGTGCCGTCCTGGAACCTCAGGACCTGCTTGTCGTGGTGCCCGCGCACACCGCGCAGCTGCCCGAGGTAGTGGTCGAAGGAGCGGTTCTCCTGCATCAGGATCACCACGTGCCTCAGGTCGGAGATGTCACCGTTGAAGCCCTTGGGCAGGTGGTATTCGGCGGCACTGGCCTCCGCCCCGCCGACCGCTTCGGCCACCGGGCCGACAGCCATCGCACCGAGGGCGACAGCGGCCGTCTGGAGCATCCGGCGCCGGTTGATGCGGAATTCCTGGGCGGGTCTCACGGTGTTCTCGGTGAGGGGATTCATCAGGGGGAACCTCTGTTCGGGGGAGAGTGGTTCAGGGACGAACGTCGGCGCGTGCCTGCGAAAACTAGGCCGCCGGGGCGAACGGCGGGCGAACCGTGGCCGTACTCCTGGGACACCGGCAGATGATCTCTCGCCGTTCCACCGGGTGGGGGCCTCCCCCGGGGCCAACATGCCAACAGGCCCGGCCATCCGGGTAGTCGGCGATCACGAATGGCCGATACTCTCCCCGGCCATGACCGACATAGTGCGCGCCGCCGCCTCCGACGTCCCGGCGCTCGCCGCCGTACTCGCCAGCGCCTACGCCGAGGACCCCGTCTGGTCCTGGCTGATGCCGCACGACCGGGACCGGCGGCTGCGGCTCCTGTTCACCGCGCACCTCGCCCAGCAGGTCCCGGCGGGGCGGGTGTGGACCGACCCGGACCGCACGGTGGCGGCGGTGTGGGCGGAGCCCGGACACTGGAAGCTCCCGGCGAGCTACCTGCTCCGCAACGCGGGCACGCTGCTGCGCGCCGGGCGGGCCCAGCTGCCCAGGACCGGACTGCGGCTGCTCGCGCTGGAACACCGCCATCCGGCCGACCCCGCGCACTGGTACGTCGAGTACATCGGCACCCACGCCGACGCACGCGGCACGGGGCGCGGCTCGCAGGTGCTGGGCGGGCTGCTGGCGCAGGCGGACGCGGACGGGCGGCCGGTGTTCCTGGAGTCGAGCAACCGCCGCAATCTGACGTTCTACGAGCGGCACGGCTTCGCCGTCCACGAGGAGATGGCGTTCCGGTCCGGGCCGCCGATGTGGTCGATGTGGCGTCGGGAGACCGGGCGGTAAACACCGGCACGGCCGCGTCGGTCCCGGTGTCCTCGCCTCTGCCCATGGTGCGAAGTCGCCTGCGCCGAGGCCGAGTCGACGAACACCCGCGCGTGACGCTAGCCTGCCCGACGGGCGACAGCCTGTGCGACGGCGGACCGTCCGGGCCTGCGCCGTCACTCCTCGCCGAAGGCCCGGACCGCACCGCGTGAGCCGCGTGCATCGCGCGACCCGCGCCGCACCCTCACGCGTCTCGCACGAGTCGCACGACCGGATGACAGGGGGCCGCGCCGTGGCTGGACCGACGGACCGCGCCACGCTGCGTTTCAACGTGACGCCGGACCAGATGAACCACTGGTTCCCGGAAGTGGAACGCCACACGCCACCGGGGATCACACATGACCTCACCCGGCGCTTCCTGGCCGAGATCGGGCTGCCCCGGACTGCCGCCCTGATCCGGTTCGAGCCGGGCGGGCCGGATACCACCTGGCCCGCACTCCACCGCATCGGCACCTATGGCGACCACGGCCAGGTCCTGCTCGACCCCGAAACCGGCCACGTGTACTCCAGCCAAAGAGACAGCGGCGGAGGTCAGCCGGACCCGATGAGCGTCGACGTGTCCGCGCTGGTCCGCGACGCCCACCTGGCCGAGAACCTGCGGAACGACCGGGAACCGCGGCACACCGCCGACGAACTGGTGGAACTGCTGGCGGAGACCGAGCCGGAACTCCCCAGGAGCGGCTCCTTCTGGACGACGGCGTACGTGATGTGGCAGCTGCGCCGCGCGGCCGTCCCCGGGGACGGGCTCGCCGTACGCGTCACGGGGGAGATGCTCGATCTCTACTACGAAGGCCAGTACTGGGGGTTTCCGGACGAGTCGCTGCCCGACGCGCTGGTGCACGGCCCGACGAGGCGGTTCCTCCGCGAGACCGGGGTCATCGACGCCTGGGCCTACCTGGAGATGTCCGGCCCTGAGGAACGGCTGCCGACCCTCACCGAGATCACCGCACACCGGATCGAGGACGATGAGGACCTTCCCGGTCCGCCACCGGACGCCGAGCACCTGATCGTGCTGGGGTACGTCTTGGAGGACATCGACCTGGTGGTGGACGGTCGCACGGGTCTGGTCCTGATGTGGGACCCGTACGAGGCCGAGTTGACCCCGTGCAACACGGACCTCTCCACCCTCGCCTTCACCATGTGGGCGGTGGCCCACGCGGGGGCGGAGGGCAAGCGGCTCGGACTCGGGATGGACGGCGTCTGGGAGACGATCATCAGGGACGTGCTGGGCGGGATCGACCCGGTGGCGTGGGCCGAGCCCTGGGGCTACTGGCCGAATCTGCTCTTCGACGGAGTCAACGGCATCGCGCTCGCATGAACGGTCCGCGCGCGGTGGTCGGGCCGATCGCGACACCGCGCCCTCGGCCGTCCTTCAGGCGGCGCTGAACTCCCACACCAGCACTTCCGCCGCCGCCCCCACCGCGACCAGCTCAAGACCCGATTCCCCGGTGATCCTGACCGCGTCGCCCGCCGCCAGTTCCTCGTCACCGAGCAGCGCCCCGCCCCGCACCACGTGCGCGTACACCCGTGGCGCGTCCGGCACCGCCGTGCGCTCGCCCTCCCCCAGCCGGCGCACATGGAGCATCGCGCCCGCCTCCGGGAGGGCGTACGGGGTGGAGTCCGCGATGCCGGGGACCGTCGTGTACGAGGGCTCGCCGCCCGGCTCCAGGGGTGCGAGCCACATCTGAAGGAACGTCAGCGGGGCGTCCCCGTCGTTGCGTTCGACGTGCCGGACGCCGCCCGCCGCGCTCAGGTGCTGGACGTCCCCGGCGCGGACCACCGTGGCGTGGCCGGTGGAGTCGCGGTGGGTCAGCTCCCCCTCCACCACCCACGTCACGATCTCCGTGTGGCTGTGCGGGTGCTCGTCGAAGCCCGCGCCGGGCGCGAGGCGTTCCTCGTTGCAGGCCAGGACCGGGCCGAAGCGGAGGTTGTCCGGGTCGTAGAAGGTGCCGAAGGAGAAGGAGTGCCGGGACTCGATGCCGGCCGCCTCGTCCCCGCCCCTGAAGCGGTCGCCCGAGCGACGTACGGAAATCACCCGCCCCACGGTAGCCCGCACCGCCGGGCCGGGGCCCCGGTCACCGGCCACTACCCGGCGGTACGACCCACGGACCGCCCCACCCCTCCGGGCAGCCGTCCGGATAGGGCAGTCTTGTGTCCGTGCCCCGACCCGATCCTGAGCAGTCCGCCGCGAACGACGCCCATCTCCATGCCGCGACCCTGAAGCGGCTGGAACAGTCCTCCGGACGGCTGGCCGCGAACGCCATCGCCCGCATGGACGAGTCACTGCCGTGGTACCGGGCCATGCCACCGGAGAACCGGTCCTGGATCGGCCTGGTCGCCCAGGCCGGTATCGCCGCGTTCACCGAGTGGTTCCGGCATCCGGAGACCCCGCAGGCCATCTCGACCGATGTCTTCGGTACGGCTCCACGCGAGCTGACCCGGGCGATCACGCTGCGGCAGACCGTCGAGATGGTGCGTACGACGATCGAGGTCATGGAGGCCGCGATCGACGAAGTCGCCGCGCCCGGCGACGAGTCGGTGCTGCGCGAGGCGCTGCTCGTCTACGCGCGGGAGATCGCGTTCGCGACCGCCCAGGTGTACGCCCAGGCCGCGGAGGCGCGGGGCGCCTGGGACGCCCGGCTCGAATCGCTCGTGGTGAACGCGGTGCTGTCCGGGGAGGCCGACGAGGGCGCCGTGTCCCGGGCCGCCGCTCTCGGCTGGAACTCCCCCGAACACGTCTGCGTGCTGCTCGGGACGGCTCCCGACGGCGACAGCGAACTGACCGTGGAGGCGATCAGGCGGGCCGCCCGGCACGCCAAGCTCCAGGTGCTGACCGGGGTGCTCGGCAACCGCCTCGTCGTCATCGCGGGCGGCAGCGACAATCCGCTCCAGGTCGCCAAGGCGCTGATCGGGCCGTACGCGGCAGGGCCGGTCGTCGCCGGTCCCGTGGTGCCCGACCTGCTGGCGGCCACCCGGTCCGCGCAGGCGGCGGCCGCCGGGCTCAAGGCGTGCGGCGCCTGGCAGGACGCCCCCCGGCCGGTGCTCGCGGACGATCTGCTGCCGGAGCGCGCGATGGCCGGAGACCCGGCCGCGCGGGACCAGTTGGTAGAGGAGATCTACAGACCGCTCGAAGAAGCGGGTTCTGCCCTCCTGGAGACGCTGAGTGTGTATCTGGAACAGGCGAGCAGCCTCGAAGGGGCCGCCAGGATGCTCTTCGTCCACCCCAACACCGTGCGCTACCGGCTCCGACGTGTGACAGACGTCACCGGCTGGTCGCCCTCGGATGTCCGCTCGGCGTTCACGCTGCGGATCGCCCTCATCCTGGGGCGTCTGGCCGACAGAGATCTCCAGTCCTAGACTTTTGTCGGACTTCAACAATTCCCCATACGGTTCTTCGTCCCTGTCCCCACGGGTGTTCCGGACCGTTCACAAGAGAGAGTGTGAGGGTGCTCGTACTCGTCGCTCCCGGCCAAGGCGCTCAGACGCCCGGCTTCCTGACTCCCTGGCTCGACCTCCCCGGTGCCACCGACCGCATCGCGGCCTGGTCCGACGCCATCGGGCTCGACCTTGCCCACTACGGCACAGAGGCCGACGCGGACGAGATCCGCGACACCGCGGTGGCTCAGCCGCTGCTGGTCGCCGCCGGTCTGCTGTCCGCTGCCGCACTCGACGCCTCACCGAACGCCGTCGCAGGTCACAGCGTTGGTGAAATCACCGCAGCCGTGTTCGCCGGAGTCATCGGCGACGAGGCCGCTCTCCGTCTCGTACGTACCCGGGGGCTCGGCATGGCCGAGGCCGCGGCGGTCACGGAGACCGGCATGGCGGCACTGCTCGGCGGGGACCCCGAGGTCACCATCGCGCACCTGGAGAAGCTCGGCCTGACCCCGGCGAACGTCAACGGGGCCGGTCAGATCGTCGCCGCCGGCACCGCCGCCCAGATCGCCGCGCTCGCCGAGGACAAGCCCGAGGGTGTGCGCCGCGTGGTGCCCCTGAAGGTCGCCGGCGCGTTCCACACGCACCACATGGCTCCCGCGGTCGAGCGGCTCCGCGAGGCCGCGGAGACCCTGGAGGTCTCCGACCCGGCCGTGACATATGTCTCGAACGCCGACGGGCAGGCCGTCGCCACCGGCGCGGAGGTCATCTCCCGCCTGGTCGGCCAGGTCGCCAACCCGGTCCGCTGGGACCTGTGCATGGAGACCTTCAAGGAACTGGGCGTCACGGCACTGATCGAGGTCTGCCCCGGCGGCACGCTCACCGGCCTCGCCAAGCGTGCGCTGCCCGGCGTGCAGACCCTCGCGCTCAAGACCCCCGACGACCTCGACGCGGCCCGCGCGCTCATCGCTGAGCACGCGGGCGCCTAAGGAGCCCGAGAGCATGTCGAAGATCAAGCCCAGCCAGGGCGCCCCGTACGCACGGATCATGGGTGTCGGCGGCTACCGCCCCACCCGGGTCGTGCCGAACGAGGTGATCCTCGAAACGATCGACTCGTCCGACGAGTGGATCCGCTCACGGTCCGGCATCGCCACCCGCCACTGGGCCTCCGAGGAGGAGACCGTGGCCGCGATGTCCGTCGAGGCGTCCGGCAAGGCCATCGCCGATGCCGGGATCACCCCGTCGCAGATCGGCGCGGTCATCGTCTCCACCGTGTCGCACTTCAAGCAGACCCCGGCCATCGCCACCGAGATCGCCCACAAGGTCGGCGCGGGCAAGCCCGCCGCCTTCGACATCTCGGCCGGCTGCGCGGGCTTCGGCTACGGTCTGACGCTCGCCAAGGGCATGATCGTCGAGGGCTCCGCGGAGTACGTGCTCGTGATCGGCGTGGAGCGGCTGAGCGACCTCACCGACCTGAGCGACCGCGCGACGGCCTTCCTGTTCGGCGACGGCGCAGGTGCCGTCATCGTCGGCCCGTCCGCGGTGCCCGCCATCGGCCCCACGGTGTGGGGCTCCGAGGGCGACAAGTCCGACACGATCAAGCAGACCGTGGCGTGGGACACCTTCCACGCCGAGCGTCCGGAGAAGTTCCCGGCCATCACGCAGGAGGGCCAGGCGGTCTTCCGCTGGGCCGTCTTCGAGATGGCGAAGGTCGCCCAGCAGGCGCTGGACGCGGCCGGGATCGCCCCGGAAGACCTGGACGTCTTCATTCCGCACCAGGCAAACATGCGGATCATCGACTCGATGGTGAAGACCCTGAAGCTGCCGGAGCACGTCACGGTCGCCCGTGACGTGGAGACCACCGGCAACACCTCCGCCGCCTCGATTCCGCTCGCTATGGAGCGGCTTCTGGCGACCGGTCAGGCGAAGAGCGGCGACACCGCGCTCGTCATCGGCTTCGGGGCGGGTCTCGTCTACGCCGCGACGGTCGTTACCCTCCCCTAGGCACACCGGGTCTTTTCGGCCCGGACACCCGAACCCAGCAGATATACACCGAAGGAGCGCCAACATGGCCGCCACGCAGGAAGAGATCCTCGAAGGTCTCGCCGAGATCGTCAATGAGATCGCCGGTATCCCGGTCGAGGACGTCCAGCTGGACAAGTCCTTCACCGACGACCTGGACGTCGACTCGCTGTCCATGGTCGAGGTCGTCGTCGCCGCCGAGGAGCGCTTCGAGGTCAAGATCCCGGACGAGGACGTCAAGAACCTCAAGACGGTCGGCGACGCCGCTGACTACATCCTCAAGCACCAGGCCTGATCCAGTTCGTGTGTCGCCACCCGGCGGTGGCGCCGCTGATTCACGACCCTCTACACGTGGAGAAGATTTTCCAGTGAACTCGACCAATCGCACCGTGGTCGTCACCGGTATCGGCGCAACCACTCCGCTGGGTGGCGATTCCGCATCGACCTGGGAAGGTCTGATGGCCGGCCGTTCCGGCGTCAAGCCTCTCGTGGGCGAACGTTTCGCCGAACTGCCCGTCCGGATCGCGGCCCTCGCGGCCGTCGACCCGGGCGACGTCCTGCCCCGCCCGCTCGCCCGCAAGCTGGACCGCTCGGCGCAGTTCGCGCTGATCGCGGCCCGTGAGGCGTGGGCGGACGCGGGTTTCACCGGCAAGGCCGGTGAGGACGCCAAGATCCAGCCCGAGCGGCTGGGCTCGGTCATCGCCTCCGGTATCGGCGGCGTGATCACCCTGCTCGACCAGTACGACGTGCTCAAGGAGAAGGGCGTACGCCGCGTCTCCCCGCACACCGTGCCCATGCTCATGCCCAACGGTCCGGCCGCCAACGTCGGTATCGAGGTGAACGCCCAGGCGGGCGTCCACACCCCGGTCTCCGCCTGCGCGTCGGGCGCGGAGGCGATCGGGTACGCCGTCGAGATGATCCGCACCGGCCGCGCCGATGTGGTCCTCGCCGGTGGCACGGAAGCGGCCATCCACCCGCTGCCGATCGCCGCGTTCGCCAACATGATGGCGATGTCCAAGAGCAACGACGAGCCCGAGAAGGCCTCGCGTCCGTACGACACCGCCCGTGATGGCTTCGTCCTCGGCGAGGGCGCCGGTGTCGTCGTCCTGGAGTCCGCGGAGCACGCCGCCTCGCGTGGCGCCCGGGTCTACGCCGAGGTGCTGGGCCAGGGGCTGTCCGCTGACGCCCACCACATCGCGCAGCCCGAGCCGACCGGGCGCGGTATCGCCGCGGCGATGCAGAACCTGCTGGACCAGACGGACCTGAAGCCGTCCGAGGTCGTGCACCTGAACGCGCACGCGACGTCCACGCCGCAGGGCGACGTCGCGGAGCTGAGGGCGCTGCGCAAGATCCTGGGCGACGACCTGGACCATGTCGCGATCTCCGCGACGAAGTCGATGACGGGGCACCTGCTCGGTGGCGCGGGCGGCATCGAGACCGTCGCGACGGTCCTGGCGCTGCACCACCGGCTGGCTCCGCCGACCATCAACATCGAGAACCTCGACGACGCGGTCGAGGCGGACATCGTGCGGGACGCTCCGCGGCCGTTGCCGGAGGGGTCGATCGCGGCGATCAACAACTCGTTCGGGTTCGGCGGGCACAACGTGGTGCTGGCGTTCCGTAGCGTGTGATCTTCTTCTCGCCGTACGTGTGAAGCCCGCTTCCCTCACATGGGGAGGCGGGCTTCATCCGTGGCGCGGGCTGTTCGGGGGCTCCGCCCCCGGACCCCCGCTCCTCAATCGCCGGAGGGGCCTGAGGCGCGGGGGTCCGGGTCAGACCACCTGGTGGAGCCAGCGGACCGGGGCGCCCTCGCCCGCGTGGCGGAAGGGCTCCAGTTCGTCGTCCCACGGCTTGCCCAGGAGCTGGGCGATCTCCGCCTCGAGGTCCGACTCCCCGCGCACAGAGCGCGCCAGCGCGGCCCGCAGCCGGTCCTCGGGGACCAGGATGTCGCCGTGCATGCCGGTGACCGCGTGGAAGATGCCCAGCTCCGGCGTGGAGCTGTAGCGCTCGCCCTCCGCGGTGGGCGACGGCTCCGCCGTCACCTCGAAGCGCAGCAGATCCCAGCCGCGCAGCGCGGAGGCGAGCTTCGAGGCCGTGCCCGGCCTGGCCTGCCAGGAGAACTCGGACCGCCAGGTGCCGGGCGCGGCCGGCTGTCTGATCCAGTCGAGCTGGACTCGCACACCGAGGACACCCGCCACCGCCCATTCGACATGTGGGCAGAGCGCGCGCGGTGCGGAGTGAACGTACAGAACTCCACGTGTCGTCACCGGGACCTCCAGTGTGGGACGAGGTTCGCCTTCCCCAGCGGCCTCGCGCCCGTAACGTCTCTTTCCGGCCGCTTCCCGAGGTTGTCATCAGTAAACAGCATCGGGCGTTAATATCCGGAAAAGGGACAGTATGTGACGTGATGTGATGTTCGGAAGCCACCCGAGTGGAGCCGGACGGCTCAAGGAGCCACTGGTTCGACGGGGAAAAGCTACCGTGCGGCGGCGTCCGAGGGGTGACGTACCGTCGGTCCTGGGCCCAGGATTCGCGCCGCGTTCACCCGGCGCGGCGGGCGGGCCCGCCGACCGGTGCCACGAGGGTTTGCCGGGGGCATGGACAGGAGGGGACCAGGGAATGCCGGATCGCGCCGTACGGCACCGCTCGCGCACCGCACTGGCCGCGCTGGCGGCGTTGTCGTGTCTCGGCACGGCCGTACTGGCCGGCTGTGACTCCGGGTCGGACAGCACGACGAAGGGCGCGGCGGCCGGACACCCCTCCCCGGCGGCGGCCCCGCTCTGGGACCGCAGCCCGAAATCGATCGCGGCGGTCGGGGACTCCATCACCCGCGGGTTCGACGCCTGCTCGGTGCTGGCGGACTGCCCCGAGGTCTCCTGGTCGACCGGCTCCGACAGCAGGGTGAACAGCCTCGCGGTGCGGCTGCTCGGCGCCTCCGGCGCGGCGGACCGCAGCTGGAACCACGCGGAGACGGGGGCCAGGATCGCCCAGTTGCCGGAGCAGATGGCGCTGGCCGCGAAGGAGGACCCCGATCTGGTCACGGTGATGATCGGCGCCAACGACGCCTGCCGGGACTCGGTGCGGATCATGACACCGGTGGCCGATTTCCGTGCGTCGTTCGAGGCCTCGATGCGGCAGTTGCGCGGCGCCGCGCCGAAGACGCAGGTGTACGTGTCGAGCGTGCCGGACCTGAAGCGGCTCTGGTCGACGGGGCGCGGCAACCAGCTGGGCAAGCAGATCTGGAAGCTGGGGATCTGCAAGTCGATGCTGTCCGACGCGGACGACATGAGCGCCGCCGCGGTGACACGGCGCTCCGCGGTGCAGGAGCGCGTGGTGGCGTACAACGAGGTGCTGCGCGAGGTGTGCGCGAAGGACGCGCGCTGCCGTTACGACGGCGGGGCGGTCTTCGACTACCGGTTCACCGGCAAGCAGCTCAGCCAGTGGGACTGGTTCCACCCGGGGCGCAACGGGCAGGCCCGGCTGGCCGAGATCGCGTACCGCAATGTCACGGCGGCCCGGCCCCCCGCGTGAGCCCCGGCCGGTCTAGAGTTCGTGATCATGGACACGGGTTCGAGAACGGCGCTGCGCGCGGAAGACTTCGGCACGCTCGGGGACGGCACGGCCGTGCACCGCTGGACGCTGGAGCGGGACAGCACGCGGGTACGTGTGCTGACGTACGGCGGCGTCGTGCAGTCGGTCGAGGTGCCGGACCGCGACGGCGCGCGGACCGGTGTGGCGCTCGGGCTGCCGGACCTCGCCTCGTACCAGAAGTACACCGGGCCCTATTTCGGCGCCCTGGTCGGGCGGTACGCGAACCGGATCGGCGGCGCGGCCTTCGAGCTCGACGGACGGACCCGCCATCTGACGCGCAACGAGGGGCGCAACCACGTGCACGGCGGGGCCCGCGGCTTCGACAAGCGCGTGTGGGACGCCCGGGAGATCGCGGACGGGCTGGAGCTGTCCCTGGTCTCCGCGGACGGCGAGGAGGGCTTCCCGGGGCGTCTCGAGGTCGCGGTGGCGTACACGCTGGACGAGGGCGGGGCGCTGCGGATCACGTACCGGGCGACGACGGACGCGCCGACCGTGCTGAACCTGACGAACCACACGTACTGGAACCTGGCGGGCGCCGACAGCGGCAGCGCGCTCGGCCAGCGGCTGCGGATCGCGGCCGGGCGGATCACTCCGGCCGACGCCGAGTCGCTGCCGACGGGTGAGTTCCGGCCGGTGGACGGGACCCGGTTCGACTTCCGGGAGCCGCGGCCGGTGGCCGCGGGGTACGACCACAACTACGTGCTGGACGAGGGCGTGGCGGGTCCGGTGGCCGAGCTGTACGACGAGGTGTCGGGGCGCGTGCTGACCGTCACGACCACGGAGCCCGGTCTCCAGCTCTACACGGCGGACCACTTCGACGGGGAGCCGTTCGGGCCGTGCGCCGGGATCGCGCTGGAGACCCAGCACTTCCCCGACTCCCCGAACCGGCCGGAGTTCCCGAGCACGGTGCTGCGGCCGGGCGAGGAGTACGTGTCGACGACGGTGTACGGGTTCCCGGCGCCGCGCTGAGGACGGGCGGTACGGGGAAGAGCCCCGGAGCGGGGTCAGGGACCGCTCCGGGGCTCTTCCGTACCTGGGGCGCGGGTTACGCCGTGATCTCGACGGGCTTGATCTCGACGGGCGCCGTCAGCCGTACGTCACCGAGCGAGTGGGCCGCCTGCACCTCGTACGTACCGGGCACGACGGTCCAGCCGTACGCCGTCTCGTCCCAGATCTCGTACGCGCGCCGCTCCAGCGGCAGCGTCACCTCGACGCTCTGTCCGGGGGCCGCCTCGACGCGGCCGAAGCCGGCGAGGACGCGGGCCGGGCGTTCGACGGTGTCGGCCCGCGGGGCCACGTAGAGCTGCACGGTCTCGGCGCCCGGCCGGGTGCCGGTGTTGGTGACGCGGACGGTCGCGGCGTCCTCGGTGACGGTGAGGGCCTCGTACGTCCAGCTGGTGTAGCCGAGTCCGTGGCCGAAGGGGTACGCCGGTGCCGTACCGGCCTTCTCCCAGGCCCGGTAGCCGATGAAGACGCCCTCGTCGTAGTGGAGTGCGCCGTCGGTGGGGGTGGTGGCCGCGACGGGTGCGTCGGCGAGGACGGCGGGCCAGGTGGTGGGCAGCCGGCCGCCCGGTTCCGCGGCGCCGAGCAGGACGTCGGCGAGCGCCGCGCCGCCCTCCTGCCCGGGGAACCAGCTGAGCAGCACCGCGGCGACGTCCTCGCGCCACGGAAGCTCCACCGGGGAGCCGGAGTTGACGACCACGACGGTGTTCGGGTTGGCGGCGGCGACGGCCCGGACCAGGTCGTCCTGGTGGCCGGGGAGCCGCAGTCCGGTGCGGTCGAAGCCCTCGGACTCGACGCGTTCGGTGGTGCCGACGACGACGATCGCGGTGTCCGCGGCGCGGGCGGCCTCGACGGCCTCCGCGATCAGCTCGCCGGGGTCGCGGCGCGGGCCGAGGTGGCAGAGGGAGAACGAGACGCCGGGGATCGGGGAGTCGGCGCCGAGGGTCTCGGGGAGCTGCCGGAGGGAGACCTCGACGGGTTCGCCCGCGGTGAGCGTGACCCGGCCGCGCTCCTGGGGGCTGCCGAAGAACGCCTCGCCCGGGTCGGCGGAGCCGCTGACGCGGTGCACCTCGTCGTAGAGCGCCGTGCCGGCGACGGTGAGGGTCAGTGCTCCGGTGCCGCGGGTGCCGAAGACGTGCTCGCCGCTGTCGCGCGGGGTGAAGGTGCCGGTGATCTCGACGCTGTGCAGCGTCTCGTGGGTCACGCCCGCGGGCAGGTCGGCGCCGATCCACTGGACGGCGCCGGTGTGCAGCGGGGCCGATCCGATGACCGTTCCCGCCGCGTCGCGGCAGACCGCCTTGAGGGTGAACCCCTTGTCCGCCGGCGCGAGTTCGTCGTTCGGGTCGGCGCCCGTCCGGTAGTCGAGCACATCCTCGGGGAGCGCCGCGAGCAGGCCGTCGAGCGGGGAGACGATGTGGTGCGGGAAGACCTGCGCGGAGCCGCCGCCGAGCACCCGGGCGTCGCGGGCCAGGGCGCCGCTGAGCGCGATCCGCCGGACTGCGGACGGGTCGACGGGGAGCACGCCGCGCTCGTTGCGCAGCAGGACGAACGAGCGGCGGGCGATCTCCCGGGCCAGCGCGTCCCCGTCGACGGCGGCCGGGCGGTCGGCCTCCGCGACCACGGGCGGGGCGCCGTCCAGCACGCCGACGCGGGCGGCGAGCCGCAGTACGTTGCGCGCCGCCGCGTCGAGGACGGACTCCTCGACCTCACCGGCCCGCACCGCGGCGGCGAGCGCCGCCCCGTACACCGTCCTCGGGCCGGGCATCGCGACGTCGAGCCCGCCGTTGACGGCCGCGACGGTGGAGCGGGCGGCCAGCCAGTCGGAGACGATGAAGCCGTCGAATCCCCACTCGCCGCGCAGCACCTCGTTCTGGAGGTAGCGGTGCTCGGTCATGGTGGAGCCGTTGACCTGGTTGTAGGCGGCCATGATGCCCCACGGGTGGGCGTTGGTGACGATCCGCTCGAAGGGCGCGAGGTAGAGCTCGCGCAGGGCGCGGGGGCCGACGATGTTGTCGACGGTGAAGCGGTCGGTCTCGGCGTCGTTGGCGACGAAGTGCTTGACGGTCGTGCCGACCCCGCCCTCCTGCACCCCGCGCACGTAGCCGGTGCCGATCTCCCCGGTGAGGTACGGGTCCTCGCTGTACGCCTCGAAGTGCCGCCCGCCCAGCGGGGACCGGTGCAGGTTCACGGTCGGCGCGAGCAGTACGTGGACCCCCTTGCGGCGGGCCTCCTGCGCGAGGAGGTGTCCGGCGCGGCGGGCCAGGGCGGGGTCCCAGGTCGCGGCGAGGGCGGTGGGCGAGGGCAGCGCGACGGAGGGGTCGTCGGCGCTCCAGCTGACGCCGCGCACCCCGATCGGCCCGTCCGACATGACCAGGGACCGCAGCCCGACGGCGGGGAGCGCGGGCAGCGACCACATGTCCTGCCCGGCCAGCAGCCGGGCCTTGTCATCGAGCCCGAGCGCGGCCAGGGCCGTTTCCGCGGCGGCCTCGCGGGCCGCCTCGGGGTGCGTGGGTGTGGTCGCGTCTGCCACGGCCGTGCCTCCTCGTCGAGATCCTCTGCCGGATGTCTCCATAGTGACCCCTGCCCGGTAGAGCGGTAGGGTTCGTTATCCATACGTAACATACAGGCATGGCGTACGGTCCTGGAAGAGGATCGGAAGTGGACCGGAAGAGGGCGGGAAGGGGCCGGGCGATGGTGCGGGCCAGGAGCGTGGAGCGGCGGGCGGACATTCTCCGCGCCACCCTGGAGGTGATCGCGGAACGCGGCTACCGGGGCGCCACCCTGGGCGCGGTCGCGGAGCGGGTCGGCCTGAGCCAGCAGGGGCTGCTGCACTACTTCCCCACCAAGGAGGCGATGCTCGTCGCCGTCCTGGAGGAGCGCGACCAGTGGGACACCGGCGGCGGGCCCCGCAGCGACGGCGGCTGGCGGACCGAACTGCTCGGCTCCCTCGTCGAGTACAACGCGATGCGCCCCGGCGTCGTCCAGACCTTCTCCGCGCTGCTCGGCGAGAGCGTCACGGAGGAACACCCGGCGCGGGAGTTCTTCACCCACCGCTACACCCAGGTCCGGGCGAGCATGGCGGCGATGCTGCGCGCCGAGTTCGGTGAGCGGCTGCCGGGCGGGCTCACGCCGGAGCGCGCCGCGCCGCTCCTGGTCGCGACGATGGACGGGCTGCAGTACCAGTGGCTGCTGGACCCGGACGCGGTGGACATGCCCGCCGCCTTCCAGGACTTCCTCCGGCTGCTGCGGCCCGACACCGCACAGGCCGCGGGGCCGGAGACCACGGACGCCTCGGACACGGACCGCGAGCCCCCGCCGAATGACATGAGCCGAACGACATGAGCTGCGGCAACACCGGCGCGACAAGATCGTCCAGCCTCACCTCCGGGTGATTTCCGGGTCACTTTCGGGCGGTCTACGCGCGTAAGTGCACGTGCGCCCGTTTCGCGCCCCCCAAGGTGGGCCGAATGATTTCCAAGCCCGCCGGACCGAACTCCGGCCTGCCCTCCAGGCGCAGCATGATCGCCGGTGCCGCCGCAGGCGCCACCGCCCTCGCCGCTACCGCCGTGACCCCGGCCGCCGCCGCGCCCGGCTCCCCCGCCGCACCCGCGCCCGCCGCCCCCGTACCGGCGGCCCCCGGTTCCGACTGGAACGCCTGTCTGGGCGTCGCCCGCGCCATCCTCGTGCGCGACGAGCAGGACGAGCCGCTGGTGCCGCGCTACCGCGACGTCCTCCTCTCCAAGGGACTGCCCCGCAGCCGCAAGGCCCCCAAGAAGGTGCTGATCATCGGCGCGGGCCCGGCCGGGCTCACCGCGGCCCACCTGCTCCGCGAGGCCGGGCACACCGTCACCGTGATCGAGGCCAACGGCAACCGGGTCGGCGGCCGCATCAAGACCTTCCGCACGGGCGGGCACGAGAACGCGAAGTCGCCGTTCGCCGACCCGAAGCAGTACGCCGAGGCAGGGGCGATGCGGATCCCCGACAGCCACCCGCTCGTCACCGGACTCATGGACAGCTTCGAGCTGAAGCGCCGCCGCTTCTACCTCGTGGACGTCGACGAGGCCGGCCGGCCCGCCAACCACACCTGGATCCACGTCAACGGCGTCCGGGTCCGCAAGGCGGACTACGCGAAGAAGCCGCAGGCGGTGAACCGTTCCTTCGGGGTCCCCGCCGAGTTCGAGGACAAGACGGCCTCGGCCATCGTGCGCGAGGCCTTCGCCCCCGTGCGCGCGGAGTTCGAGGGCAAGGAGGGCTCGGAGCTCGTCAAGGGCTGGGCCCGGGTCATCCAGCGCTACGGCCACTGGTCGATGTTCCGCTTCCTGACCGAGGCGGCCAAGCTCGACGAGCGCACCATCGACCTCATCGGCACCGTGGAGAACCTCACCTCGCGGCTCCATCTCGCCTTTGTGCACAGCTTCATCGGGGCCTCCCTGATCAGCCCGGACACCGCGTTCTACGAACTGCCCGACGGCACCGCGACGCTGGCCGACGCGATGTACGCACGGGTCAAGGACCTGGTGCGGCTGGACCGCCGGGCCGCCAGGATCAGCCACGGGGCCGACGGCGTCCGGGTCGAGACGGTGTCGGAGGGCCGCGACGGCAAGGTCGTGCGGGAGACGTTCACCGGTGACCGGGCGATCGTCACCGTGCCGTTCTCCGGACTGCGCCACATCCCGGTCACCCCCGCGCTCTCGTACGGCAAGCGGCGCGCGATCACCGAGATCCACTACGACACGGCCACCAAGGTGCTCCTCGAATTCAGCCGCCGCTGGTGGGAGTTCGAGGAGAAGGACTGGAAGGCAGAGCTGAACCGCATCCGGCCCGGTCTGTACGACGCGTACCGGCTCGGCAAGGCACCGGCCGACGGTTCACTGCTGGGCGTGCACCCCTCCGTACCGTCCGGCCACCTGCCGCCCAACCAGCGCGTGCACTACGCGGCGTACCGCGCGACCGCCCGCAACCAGCCGGAGGCGGCGCACGTCATCGGCGGCGGCTCGGTCACCGACAACGCCAACCGGTTCATGTACCAGCCCTCCCACCCGGTCGGCACGAGCAAGGGCGGGGTCCTCCTCGCCTCGTACAGCTGGGCCGACGACGCCCTGAAGTGGGACTCCCTGGACGACGACGAGCGCTACCCGCACGCCCTGGCCGGGGTGCAGGACGTGTACGGGCAGCGCGTCGAGGTCTTCTACACGGGGGCCGGTGCCACCCAGTCGTGGATGCGCGACCCGTACGCGTACGGGGAGGCGTCCGTGCTGCTGCCCGGCCAGCACACCGAACTGCTCGCCGACGTGCGCTCGGCCGAGGGCCCGCTGCACTTCGCGGGCTGCCACACCTCGGTCAAGCCCGCCTGGATCGAAGGGGCGCTGGAGTCGGCGGTCCGCACCGCGCTGGAGGTGCACACGAGCTGACGCTCAGCCGGCGGCGGTGTGCGGCGGGGCGGGCGGCAGGGTGGCTCCCTCGCCCTCCCCGCCGTTCGCCGCCCCGTCGTCCGCGTCGTCCGCGTCGTCCGCCCCGTCGTCCTGTCCCACCAGTTCGCGCGCCAGCAGCGTCGCACCGGCGACGGCCCCCGGCATCAGGAACACGGCGACGAACGGGACCAGGAAGGCGAGGCCCAGCGGCACGCCGAAGCCGAGGATCAGCAGCCGGCGGCCGCGCAGCAGGACCAGCCGGTCCTTGAGCACCATGCCGCGGCGCTGGAGCGCGACGGCGGTGAGTTCCTCGGCGAGGAAGTAGCCGGTGACGCAGAAGCCGATCAGCGGGACGACGGTCTGGCCGGCGACCGGGACGAATCCGAGGGCGAAGAGCAGCACGGCGTACAGGGCGACCCGGACCAGGATGCGCACGCTGTCCCGGGCGGAGATCCACAGTTCCCGCCAGAGCGGCAGCCCCGACTCGGGCACCTCGCCGCCCTCGGCCCGGTCGACCTCCTCGGAGAGCGACTCGTAGAAGGGCTGCCCGACCAGCAGCGTCACGGCGGTGAACGTGATCACCGCCAGGAACAGCCCGAAGGCGAAGACCAGCACGGTCAGGGTGGTGCGGAGCAGCCCCAGCCAGGGCGAGGACCAGTCGTCGGCGAAGGGCGTGGCCCAGGCCGCCAGGTCGTCGGCCCCGTAGCCGAGGCCGACGAGCGCGCCCGCGTAGACCACCAGGGTGATGACGCCGGGGATCAGGCCGATGCCCAACCACCGCCCATGGCGGGCGACCCAGCGCTGCCCGTTGATCAAATAGCCGAAGCCCGCCCCTAGATCACGCATGGCGTCAGCGTATCGGTGAGGCCGCCGCCGCCTACCGGGTGTACGCCTTCTGTCGAGCCGGCCGGCGACACCGGCTGGACAGAACCGAGGGCCGCACCCCGGACGGGATGCGGCCCTCGGCTCCGTACGAGCGCTGTACGCGGTACGGGTGGTGCGGGCGGTACGGCTGGGTCAGGCGACCGACAGCTCGACCTTGATGTTGCCGCGCGTCGCGTTCGAGTACGGGCACACCTGGTGGGCCTTCTCGATGAGCGCCCGCGCGGTCGCCTTGTCGACGTTCGGGATGGTCGCCGTGATCGCGACCTCCAGGCCGAAGCCACCGGCCTCGGTCTTGCCGATGCCGACCGCGGCGGTCACCGTGGAGCCGGAGATGTCGGCCTTCTCCTGGCGGGCCACGACGCCCAGCGCGCCCTGGAAGCAGGCGCTGTAGCCGGCCGCGAAGAGCTGCTCCGGGTTGGTGCCCGCGCCGCTTCCGCCCATCTCCTTCGGCGGGTTGACGACCACGTCGAGCTTGCCGTCGTCCGAGGAGACCCGGCCGTCACGGCCGTTCTCGGCGGTGGCGACAGCGGTGTACGCGACGGCGATGTCCTGAATGGTCATGACGTGTCAATCCTCCTGCTGATGCGCCGCGACTCGCGCCCACGATCGCGACGGCCTGGAATGAGCCTAACGGGTGCCCCTGCGGCCGTGTCAGCCGAGGGAAACGATCATCTTTCCGGTGTTCTCGCCGCGGAGCAGCCCGAGGAAGGCGTCGAAGCCGTTCTCGATGCCGTCGACGACGGTCTCGCGGTACTTCAGGTCGCCCGAGGCCAGCCAGCCGGCCACGTCCTGGACGAACTGGCCCTGGAGGTCGGTGTGATCCGCGACGAGCATGCCCTGAAGGCGCAGCCGCTTGCCGATGACGAGGGCGAGGTTGCGCGGCCCGGGGGTCGGCTCGGTCGCGTTGTACTGCGCGATCATGCCGCAGATGGTCGCGCGGCCGTGCACGTTGAACGAGGAGATCGCGGCTTCGAGGTGCTCGCCGCCGACGTTGTCGAAGTAGACGTCGATGCCGTCGGGAGCGGCCTTGCGCAGCTGCTCCGCGACGGGGCCGTCCTTGTAGTTGAAGGCGGCGTCGAAGCCGTACTCCTCGACGAGCAGCTTGACCTTCTCGGCGGAGCCCGCGGAGCCGATGACGCGTGAGGCGCCCTTGATCCTCGCCAGCTGGCCGACCTGGCTGCCGACCGCGCCGGCCGCGCCGGAGACGAAGACCGCGTCGCCCTCCTTGAAGGAGGCGACCTCGAAGAGGCCCGCGTAGGCGGTGAGCCCGGTCATGCCGAGCACGCCGAGGTAGGCGGAGAGCGGGGCGAGGGAGGCGTCGACCTTCACGGCGTTCCCGGCCGGGACCTCGGCGTACTCGCGCCAGCCGAGGCCGTGCAGGACGTGGTCGCCGACCGCGAACCCCTCGGCGCCGGACGCGATGACCTCGCCGACCGCGCCGCCCTCCATGGGGTGGTCCAGCTTGAACGGCGGGGTGTACGACTTCACGTCGTTCATCCGGCCGCGCATGTACGGGTCGACCGAGAAGTGCAGGTTGCGGACGAGGATCCGGCCCTCGGCGGGAGCGGTGACCGGTACCTCACGCAGCGCGAAATCCTCGGCCTTCGGCCAGCCGTGCGGGCGGGCTACGAGGTGCCATTCACGGCTGGACGTGGGAAGTGCTGCTGACATGGGTTCGGTGTCTCCTCGATGTCTCGGGGGTGTGTCTCGTGCGGTGCGGGAAGCCGTTCGACCGGAGCGGAAAAGCTTCACCATGTGAAACAACCATGCGCCTGGATATTTCATGTTGTCAAGTAACCGGCTATCCTGGGCGCCATGGCCACTCGTACAGACCCACTGACCCTCGAAGTCGTCGAGCTCATCGGCGCCGTCGTGGCGCGTTACTACGAGGAGTACGAGGAGGCCGCCGCCGCACACAGCCTCACCGGTGCGCAGGCACGGGTCCTCGGGCTCCTCTCCCTGGAGCCGATGCCGATGCGCAGGATCGCGCAGAAGCTCAAGTGCGAGCCGTCGAACGTGACCGGCATCGTCGACCGGCTGGAGGTGCGCGGCCTGGTGGAGCGTCGCCCCGACCCGGCAGACCGGCGGGTGAAGCTGGCCGCGCCGACCGAGAAAGGCACCCGAACGGCGCGGCAACTGCGCGAATCGCTCGACTTCGCCCGCGAGCCGCTGGCGGGCCTCTCCGACACGGACCGCGCGGTCCTGCGGGATCTCCTGCGCCGGATGCTGGGCATGGAACCGCCTGCCCAGGACCCGGCTCCCGAAGGTCTCTAGAACCTCAGCAGAACCACAGGAACCAGCAGCCGCCCGGGTCAGAGGGCGTCGGCTCCGGAGTGGGGTCGGCGTGGGCGTCGGCGTCGGAGCGGGCTGCTCGGGAGCCGGGGGCCGCGACGGCTCGTCGCCCGCACCGCCGCCCGTGCCGTCCTCCGGCTCCGACGGGACGGCGGACGGATCGGCGGACGGGACGGCGGACGGGACGGCGGGCACCCCGGACGGCGGGACGGACACCTCCCTGGTCGCCGCCGGGGCCGAGGCGGCGCCTTCGGGACGCGGGGCGCCCGTACCGGCGGCGCCGGAGGGGCGCGCGTCGGTGGCCGGGACCACCGAGGGGCTGCCCGCGGGCGTCCGCACCGGGCCGGGCGGCGCGGCCGTCCCGCTCGCCGTGGACTGCGGGGCGGGCGCGGCCGTGACGGACGTCGATTCGCGTACGTAGTCCGAGGCGCCGTCGCCGTCCGGCTCGGCCGCCGGCTCGGCCAGGCTCAGCGCCCCGGCGGCGAGGACCACCCCGAGCAGCGCCGGCAGCACCGCGCGGCCACGACGGCTGCGGGCCCGGCGGCCCCGGCGCGGCCGACGCGAACCGTGCCCGCCGTGCCCTGCCGGGGCGGCGGCGCGCTCCGTCCGGGCAGCCTCGCGCTCCCGGCGGCGCCGGTCGCCGGGGCGGGACGGGGCGGCCTCCTCGTCCCGCGCGTCCGGTTCGTGGCGGAGGGACGCGGGCACGGCGTAGTGGCTCAGCGCCTCCGCGGGGGTTCCGCATCCGGCACAGGCCAGGGCGCCGTTGAGATGCCGCTGACAGGGGTGGCAGTAATCCATGGCGCCCGCAGATCAAATGCCCGTCCGACCACGGAGAAAGCGGCTCAGGTGAGGATCCTGTGTGGAAGCGTTGATTCCATGACCGCTGCCACGCCTTTCGGCCCCCGCGAGTTCCAGCTTGTCCTGTTGCGCCGGATGGCCGACCACCAGCCCGGCCTCGTCGAGGACGCCCGGCACGAACTGAGCGCCACGCTCGCCGAGATGCGCGAGGCCAACCGCCGCTGGCAGGCCATGCTGCGGGCGCCGAGGGGGCGCGGGTCGTTGCGCCGCTACCGGTCCGTGCTCGGCGAACCCGAGTCGTCCCTGCGCCGCACGGTCGGTGATCTGGAGTGCGACGCCCTGCTGTGGCCGGTGCCGCTCTGGCCGGATCTCCGGTTCGAGGTGATGACCGGACCGGGCGGGGCCGTGTGGAACGAGTGGCTGGTGCGGGCCCCCGGCGCGGCCGCCCCCGCCCTGCACACGGTCGAGGATCTGCTCCCCTGGTCGTGCACCGTGGACGAGGTGGCGCGGGCCTTCGCACCGGCCCGCCCGATGGAGGGCAGCGCGCCGACCCGCTGGGCGCTCGCGATCACCGCCCCGGTCACCGGCGAACCGTACGTCGCCGAGTTCACCTGGGGGCTGTTCCAACGGCTCCTCCCCCGCTGACCGAACCGCGCGGCCCGCCGCCGACGAGCCGTCAGCTCCGTACCCCCTACGGCGCATCCCAGCGCGCACAACGCCCCCCACCGGCGCACGATACGGAGAGAGCCGGCTGCCCGTCGGTACCCCCATCTGCGCTCTCGGGAGACCCGCCGTGACCGTCAGCCTCGATCAGTTGCGCCGTTGCCATGTCGCCGTCGACCTCGGGGCCGCCCGGACCCGGGTCTACGTCAAGGGGCTCGGACTCGTCGTCGACGAGCCGAGCGCCGCGGCCGTGAACACCCGTACCGGATCACTCATCGCCGTCGGCGCGCTCGCCGAACAGATGACGGGCCGCACCCCCGACTACATCCGGGTGGTCCGCCCGGTCTCCGGCGGGACCGTCGTGGACATCGAGATGGCCCAGCGGATGCTGCGCCAGCTGCTCGGCGAGAAGCTCCGCCGGCAACTGCGCCGCAAGCCGCGGCTGCGCGCCGCCGCCTGCACCCCGCACGACAGCGATCCGCTCGCCCAGCGCGCCGCCGTCGAGACCCTGGTCGGCCTCGGCGCCCGCCGGGTCGAGCTGGTCGACACCCTGATCGCGGCGGCCGTCGGCTGCGGACTGCCGGTCGAGCAGCCGACCGCCACCATGATCATGGTGTGCGGGGCGGCGACCACCCAGATCGCGGTGCTCTCGCTCGGCTCGATCGTGACCGCCGTACGCATCCCGATCGGCGGCGACGCGATCGACCACGCGGTGATCCAGCACCTGCGCCAGTACCACGAGCTGATGCTGCCCAGCCAGTCCGTGCGCCCCCTGCAGCTGGCGCTCAGCGGCAACGGCCTCACCCCGCACGGCCCCGCCGTGACCGAGATCCACGGCCGGGACGTGGCCACCGGACTGGCCCGCTCCGTGCAGGTCGACACCGAGGCCGTGCGGCAGGCGATCCACCGCCCGCTGACCGCGGTCCTGGACGGCCTCGGCAAGGTGCTGCGGGACTGCCCGCCCGATCTGGTGGCCGATCTCGCCGACTGCGGGATCATGATGGTCGGCGGCAGCGCGCTGCTGCCCGGCCTTGACCAGATGCTGCGCGAGGCGACCGGGATGCCGGTGCAGATCGCCGAGCGGCCCGACGTCTGCTCCGTACTGGGGCTCGGCGCCATGCTGGACGGCAAGATCCGCCCGATGGTCCTCGACCCGCTCTCCTGCTGAGTGCCGCGGGTCGTACGGCGGATGACCGACGAACCACGCGACGCGGCACCCCGCAGGGGAATCCCGCAGACACCCCGGCTGCCGATGCTCCTGGAAGCGGTGCTGAGCGTCGGCAGCGACCTCGAACTGCGGGCCACCCTCCAGCAGATCGTCGACACCGCCACCGCACTCACCGAGGCCCGCTACGGCGCCCTGGGCGTGCTGGACCCCGAGCGCGGCAGCATCCGCGAACTGTTCGTCTCCGGACTGAGCGACGCCGAACGGGAGGCCATCGGCGACTTCCCGGACAGCCACTCGGGCCTGCTCGGCGCGCTCATCGACGAGTCGCGGCCGCTGCGCTCCGACGACCTCACCACCGACCCGCGAGCCACCGGGGTGCCGCCCAACCACCCCACGATGCACTCGTTCCTCGGCGCCCCGATCCGGGTGCACGACGAGGTCTTCGGGAACATCTACCTCACCGAGAAGACCACCGCGTACTTCACCGACACCGACGCGGCCCTCCTGCGGGTCCTCGCCTCGCAGGCCGGCGTCGCGATCGGCAACGCCCGGACGTACGAGACGGCCCGGCAGCGCGAACGCTGGATCGAGGGCGCCGCCGCGGTCACCAACACCCTGCTGACCGGGGAGAACGCGGCCGACGCCCTGATGACCGTGGCGGAACGGGCCAGGATCCTCAGCGACGCGGCGGCCGGGGTGATCCTCCAGCCGACCGAGGAGGGCGGGATGGAGATCGTCGCCGCGTCCACGCTCGACGACCCGGGCAGCCTGGTGGGCACCACCATCGCGCCCGATGCCCCGGTCCTGGTCCAGCTGCTGGGCGGGGAGCCGGTCTTCCTGGAGGACTCGGCGACCGATCCCCGGATGACCACCCACGTACGGTCCCGGTTCGGCCCCAGCATGATGCTGCCGTTGCAGAGCGGCGGGCGGCTCATCGGCACCCTCGCCCTGCCCCGGCGGCGCGGCGCCCGCCCGTACACGGCCGTGGACCGGCTGCTGGCCTCGCAGTTCGCCTCGCAGGCCGCGCTCGCGCTGGTCCTCGCGGACGCCCAGCACGACCGCGAGCAGCTCGCGGTGTACGAGGACCGGGACCGGATCGCCCGCGACCTGCACGATCTCGTCGTCCAGCGGCTGTTCGCCACCGAGATGATGCTGGAGTCGACCCGCCGCCGGGCCGGCACCGGGGAGACGGACGAGCTGCTCGGCAGGGCCGTGGACGAGCTGGACTCCACGATCCAGGAGGTGCGGACGACCATCTTCGCCCTCCAGCAGCCGCCCGCGGAGGCCCCCACCACCTTCCGCGGCCAGGTGCTGCGGGAGACCCGGGGCGCGGCCGCGGTGCTCGGTTTCCAGCCGTCGGTGCACTTCACCGGGGCGGTGGACGCCCTCGTGCGGGAGCCGGTGGGCGGGCAGCTGCTCACCGCGCTGCGCGGGGCCCTGGCGGCCGCGCACCGGCGGGCCGGGGTGTCGGAGATCGAGGTGGAGGTCGATGTGACGGCCACGCTGCCCGACGGCCGGGCCGCGGTCCGGCTGACGGTCGGCGACGACGGGCGCGAACGGGACGGTTCGCGGCCGCCGGCCGTCAGCTGGCAGGCGCCGCTCTGAGCGCGACCCTGGTGTTGGAGTGGGCCACGCCCGCGTCCCGCCTGAGTCTGCGCAGCAGGGCGTCCAGCGAGGCGGTGTCGGCGGCTGTGGCGCGTACGAGATAGTCGTGCCCGCCCGTCACGTGCACCACTTCGGTGATGCCGGGCAGCGTCAGCACCGCCCGCTCGAAGACCTCGTTGGTGGTGTCCATCCGCAGGGTCACGTCGATGAAGACGACGAGGCCGGTCCGGGTGCCGGCGGCGGGATCGACGATCACGGTGAAGCCGCGGATGACGCCGTCCCGGCGCAGCCGCCCCACCCGGTCGGACGCGGCGTTGGCGCTGAGCCCGACCCGGGCACCCAGATCGCGGTACGAGATCCGGGCGTCCTCCTGGAGAACGCCGAGGATTTCCCTGTCCAGACGGTCCATACCGCGATTGTCTCAGCTTTCGGGCAACAGCGACTTCTCAGGCGCCCGCGGGTGCCTGTCGCCCGGCTCACGGATGGAGCAGGCCGACGGGCCGGGGCCGGGCTCACGCCCCTGTCCGGGGACTACAAGGACCGGGTCGGGCTGAGTGCGTTCCAGCAGTCGCTGCTGGTCGCCGTGCCGGTGCCGCTGCTGATCCCGGCGAGGGACCCCTACGGCGCTATGCCGCCCGAGGGCTTCCTGCTGGGCCTGGGCGATACGCCGTTCGCGATCGGTATCCCGCTGGTCACCGTGGTCTTCCGGCCGATCGGCGGCCGGCTCTCCGACCGGACGCACCCGGCGCCGGTCTCGTCGGCGGCGCTCGGCGTGGCCGCCCTGATGGCGATCGTGCAGGCCTTTGACCGGAAGCTGATGCCCGGCGGCACGATCGCCCTGCTGATCATGGCGGCCGGTCCCGGTACCGCGAGCGGCAGTGTCTTAGCCCTGGCACGAACGGCAGCGTCCCCGCCGGGACGCTGCCGTTCGTCGTGGACCTGATCAGCGAGCGGCCGTGCGCTGCTGCTCGAACCTGGCCGCCCAGTACGCCGTCCGGTCGAGGTAGGCCGTCTCGGCGGCGGCCCCCGTCTTTCCGTACGCCCCTTCGTACGTCTGGTAGCCGTGTCCGGCGGGCGGGGTGCTCGACGCGGGTTCGATCGGGCTGCCCTCGTGCCATTCGTTGAAGGAGGTGACGGAGACCCAGGTGGGCGATCCGCCGATGGCCGGGTCGAGGGCGTTGCTCCACTCCAGGTCGTAGGAGGCGCCGTCCTCCCGGCCCAGGGTGGGTGTGGTGTTGCCGGGCACGGCCCGGTCGTCGATGTATCCGGGGGCCACCGAGGGCGCCCAGACCAGGCCGTTGGCCTCGGCGTACTCCCCCGCCTGCTTCCAGCCGGGGGCGGTGGCACCGGCGATGCCGTCGTAGGTGTAGATCCCGCCGAAGTGCGCGGCCTTGGTGGTGTCGGTGGTCTGGGCGAGGACGATGGCGCTGTCGCTCACCGCGTCCAGGGCCGACCAGTCCTGGATCCTCAGGCTCTCGAAGACGTAGAACGCCGGGCGGTTGCCGTGCTCGGCGTCCCGGTAGTAGGCCGGGCTGTCGCCGTACTCGTCGTTCAGGTAGGCGATGTCGTCGACCACGGAGGCCGCGGTCCTGCCGCTGTACGGCTCGATGTGCCAGGCGACCTCGATCCCGTGCCGGGCGGCGGCCTCCAGGACCTTCGGGGCGAGGGTGTCCTCGTAACCGCCCTGTCCCCACCAGCTGTAGACGATGACTCCGGCGCCCGACTGCTCGATCCACTTCATGTGCTGCTCGACGGCCCCGGCGGCGTCACCGGAGTCGTACGGGCCGAGCTTCGGGTAGAGGTCGGCGCCGATGTCGTCCGGCGGGGTGTGGCCGCCCTGCTCCCAGTGGCGCCAGCTGCCGTTCGTCTCCGGGGTGCCGTACCAGGGGTAGTAGAAGAGGTGGACGTTGGAGGAGCCCGTCGCCTTGGTGTTCCGCTCCTTGGCCAGGGTGAAGCCGTCGATGTCCCCCCTGGCCCGTGGGGCCCTTGAAGACGAGGAAGAGTTCGGTCGAGCCCGCGGGTGCGTTGCTCACGTCCGCCGAGACATCGGTGAAGGTCTCCCAGCCGCCGGTGGGTGCGACGGTCAGGGTGGAGAGCAGGGTGCCGGTGGGGGAACCCGCGCGCACCTCCAGCGTGCCGCCGGGACCGGCGGAGGAGACCCGGGCCGAGAGGCCGGTGGCGTTGGCCAGGGCGTACGGCTCGAAGGAGATCCAGTCGCCGTTGTCGGTGAAGCCGACGGTGGTGCCGCCCTCGGCCGTCCCGTGCTGGGCGGCCTCGATGCCGGACTGGGCCGCGAAGTGCTCGGCCTGCCGGTGCCGGGGCTGGAGGATGTGGGCACTGTGGGTGGTGAGTCCGCCGGCGTCGGTGTACTCGGCGTCGAAGACCCCGTAGATGTTGGCGGCGCTGTCGTGCTCACCGTCGACGGGGACGTCGATGGTGCCGGAGCAGCCGTTCGAATGCCTCGTACAGCCATCCGGCGCCGGTTCGGGACACGTTCCGGGGACGGAAGCGCTTCGCCTGTCTAGGGTTCGCAGAGTGATGCCACTCTTGCCTGCACTCCAGGATCCCGCCGGTCCGGCGGCCGCCCGCGAAGCCGTCCGCTTCGGCGAACAGTCCCTGACCTACGCACAGTTGGCCGCCGCGGCGGATGCGCTGGCGGCCCGGATCGTCGGTGCCGGCCGGGTCGCGGTCTGGGCCGCCCCGGCCCCGGAGACCGTGGTCGCGGTGGTCGCCGCGCTGCGGGCGGGGGTGCCCGCCGTACCGCTCAACCCGAAGACGGGTGAGCGGGAGCTCGCCCACATCGTCGCGGACAGCGCGCCCTCGACGGTGCTGGCCGCGGCCGGTGACGTACTGCCGCCCGCGCTGGCCGCGTTGACCCGGGTCGACGTGGACACGGACACGGCCCCCGAGCCGCCGGCCGCGAAGCACGAGAACACCTCGTCCTTCGTCGAGCCCTCCCCCGAGGCCCCGGCCCTGATCGTGTACACCTCCGGCACCACCGGCCCGCCCAAGGGCGCGGTGCTGCCGCGCCGGGCCGTCGCCGCCACCCTGGACGCGCTGGAGGACGCCTGGCAGTGGACCGGCGACGACGTCCTCGTCCACGCGCTGCCGCTGTTCCATGTGCACGGACTGATCCTCGGCATCCTGGGTCCGCTGCGGCGAGGCGGTTCGGTACGCCATCTCGGCCGCTTCTCCACCGAGGGGGTGGCCCGGGAGCTGGAGTCGGGCGGCACGATGCTGTTCGGCGTGCCGACGATGTACCACCGGCTCGCGGAAGCGCTTGCGGTCCCCGGCGCGTCCGACGGGCTCGCGAAGGCTCTGGCGGGCGCCCGGCTGCTGGTCTCCGGATCGGCCGCACTGCCGGTCCACGACCACGAGCGGATCGCGGCGGCGACCGGCCGCCGGGTCATCGAGCGGTACGGCATGACGGAGACGCTCATGAACACGGGCGTGCGGGCCGACGGCGAACCGCGCCCCGGCACCGTCGGCGCCCCGCTGCGCGGCGTCGAACTCCGCCTGGTCGAGGAGGACGGCAGCGCGCTCGCGGACCCCGCGTCCATCGGTGAGATCCAGGTGCGCGGCCCGAACCTGTTCACCGGCTACCTCAACCGCCCCGACGCGACGGCCGCGGCCCTCACCGCCGACGGCTGGTTCCGCACCGGGGACATGGCCACCCTCGACCCCGACGGGTACGTACGGATCGTCGGCCGCAAGGCCACCGACCTGATCAAGAGCGGCGGCTACAAGATCGGCGCCGGTGAGATCGAGAACGCCCTCCTGGAGCACCCGGGTGTCCGCGAGGCCGCCGTCACCGGCGAACCCGACCCGGACCTGGGCGAACGGATCGTCGCCTGGGTGGTGCCGGCCGACCCCGCCTCCCCGCCCTCGGCCGACGAGCTCGCCGGTCACGTCGCGGCCCAGCTCTCCCCGCACAAGCGGCCGCGCACCGTCCGCTACCTGGACGCGCTGCCGCGCAACGACCTCGGCAAAATCATGAAGCGGTCGCTCCATGGCTGACCGGCTGTCGGCCCGTGCGGCGGTCGCCGCCGTCACCGGCGACTTCACCGAGTCGACCGCCCCGCGCGAGGACACAGAGGCCGACGGCCCCCTCGGCTGGTCGGGATACGCGGACTCCCGGGCACGGGCCACCGCCCGCACCGGTGAGCGGGAGTCCGTCGTGCACGGCCTCGCCACCCTCGGCGGCCGCCGCTGCGTCCTGGTCTCGTTCGAGTTCGGCTTCCTCGGCGGCTCGCTCGGGCAGCGCACCGGGGACCGGCTGGAGGCCGCGTACGAGGAGGCCGTGACCCGGCGGCTCCCCCTGGTCTCGCTGATCGCCACGGGCGGCAGCCGGATGCAGGAGGGCATGATCGCGCTCACCCAGCTGCACCGGGTGGCCCGTGCGTCGGCGCGGCTGCGGGCGGCCGGTCCGGCGCAGCTCGCGGTCCTGCGCGACCCGACGACCGGGGGCGGCTGGGCGACCCTGGGCGCGGGCGCCGATGTGATCCTGGCGCTGCCGGGGGCCCAGGTCGGGTTCGCCGGATCCCGGGTGCGGCCGCCCGGCGCCGACCCCCTGGCGTACACCGCGGAGGGCCAGCTGGCGGCCGGCCAGATCGACGCGATCGTCCCGCCGGAGGAACTGGCCGCCGTCCTGGGCCACTGGCTGCGGGCGCTCGCCCACCGTGACTCCGTGCCGGAACCCGCGCCGGTGCCGGACGCGCTCTCCGCGACCGGGCTCCCGCGCACCGGCTGGGACGCCGTGGTCCGGGCCCGGTCCGCGTCGCGGCCGCGCGCCGAGGCGTACCTGGAGGCCTACTTCGGGATACGGCTCCCGCTCCACGGGGACCGCTGCGGGGGCACGGACCCCGGGCTGCTCTGCGGGTTCGGGCTGCGGGAGGGGCGGCCCGTCGCGTACGTCGCCCAGTGCGGCACCGCGACCCGCCCGGCGGGCTACCGCACCGCGGCCCGGGTGATCAGGCTGGCCGACCGGCTCGGCGTCCCGGTCCTCACCCTGGTCGACACCCCGGGCGCGGCCAACGACGCCGAGGCGGAGCGCGCCGGCGCGGGCGCGGCCATCGCCGACGCCTTCGCGGCGATCGCGGCCGCCCGGGTCCCCGTCACGACCCTGGTGATCGGGGAGGGCGGTTCGGGCGGCGCGCTGGCCCTGGCCGCACCGGACAACACCCATGTCACCGCCGACAGTTACTTCTCGGTCATCGCCCCGGAGCTCGCGGCGGCGATCCTGAAGCGCTCCGCGGACCAGGTGCACGCCACGGCGGACCAGCTGCGGCTGCGTCCGCAGGACCTGGTGGACCTGGGAGTCGCCCGCTCCGTCGTGCGGCCGGGCCCGCAGGGCGCCGGGGCGGGTTCGGCGCGCACGGGAAGCGATGGGTCGATAGCGTAATAAAGGGGGTGAATCTTCGAGTGAAGAGAAGAGGCCGGGTCATGGCCGCAGAACCAGAGGGCACTCCGTGCTGGGCCGACGCGACGTTCGGTGACATCGCGGCTGCGAAACGCTTCTACGGTGAGCTGCTGGGCTGGACGTACGGCGACTCGCTGCCCGAGTTCGGCAACTACACCCAGGCGTACGTGGACGGCAAGGCGGTCGCCGCGCTGATGCCGCCCGTCCCCGGCCACGAGGTGCCGGCCGCCTGGACTCTCTATCTCGCCTCGCCGGACGCCGCCGCCACCGCCGCGAAGATCCGCGAGCACGGCGGCGAGGTGCTGGTGCAGCCCATGCGGGTCGGCGAGTTCGGCACGATGGTGCTGGCCCGCGACCCGGGCGGAACCGCGTTCGGGGTCTGGCAGTCGGGCAGCCACGAGGGGTTCGGCGCGCGCGATGTGCCCGGCGCCTACAGCTGGGGCGAGGTCTTCACCCGGGAGCCGGAGAAGGCGGACCCCTTCTTCCGCGCGGTCTTCGGGTACGGGCTGAAGCGCATGGAGGACGACGCGGTCGACTTCGCGCTCTACGACCTGGGCGCGGACCCGGTGCTCGGCCGGATGAAGATGACGGAGGACTTCCCTCCGGAGGTGCCGCCGTACATGAACGTGTACTTCACCGTCGCGGACTGCGACGCGGCCGTGAAGAAGGCCGAGGCGCTCGGGGCCCAGCTCCGGTTCGGCCCGCTGACCATCCCGTTCGGCCGGTTCGCGGCCCTCACCGACCCGCAGGGCGCACCGTTCTCGCTGATCGACGGCACGACGACCGGCGGCGAGATGCCGAAGCTCGCGGACGTCGCCTGACGGAACCACGGCCCCGGTACGGGCGCGGGGTCCGAACGTGGGCCCTGGACCGTGTCCCTAAGCCTCGGGGTCGCGTGCGTCGTACCGCGCGAACCGGGGCCACCGCAGGGCCAGCACTGCCACGGCGACGACGCACGCGATCCCTCCCCCGGTCACGGCCACGCCGGGCGAGACGAGATCGGCGACCGATCCGGCGAGGAAGTCGCCGAGCCGTGGGCCACCCGCGACGACGACGATGAACACGCCCTGGAGCCGCCCGCGCATCTCGTCCGGCACGGCGGCCTGGAGCATGGTGTTGCGGAAGACCATCGAGGTGGTGTCGGCCGCCCCCGCGAGCGCCAGGAAGATCAGCCCGAGCCAGAGCTGCCGGGTCAGCCCGAACACCGCGATGGCGGTGCCCCAGCCCGCGACCGCGAGGAGCACGGCGAGCCCGTGCCGCCGGATCTTCCCCAGCCAGCCGGAGAACACCCCGCCCAGCAGCGCGCCCATGGCCGGGGCCGCGACCAGCAGCCCGGTGGTCTTCGCGTCGCCCCCGTACCAGACGACGGCCACGACGGGGAACAGTGCGCGGGGGCTGGCCAGCACCATGGCGCACATGTCGGTGAAGAACGTCATCCGCAGGTTGGGCCTGGTGCCCAGGAACCGCAGCCCGTCCATGACGGACGCCCGCTTCCCGGCGCCCTCCACCCGGTCCGGCAGCATCGAGGGCAGCCGCCACATCGCGTACAGCGAGGCGGTGAAGGTGACGGCGTCGATGCCGTACGCGGCCCGGTATCCCCACCAGCCGACGATGAGCCCGCCGAGCATCGGCCCGACGAGCGTGCCCGTGGTGCTGGTCATGGAGTTCAGCGCGTTGGCGGCGGGCAGCTGTTCGGCAGGCAGGAGTCGGGCGATCATCGAACTGCGGGCCGGTGAGTTGAGCGCGAAGCAGACGGCCTGGAGCGCGACGACCGCGTACAGCGGCCCCACCCGTTCCACCCCGGCGACGGTGATCACCACCAGCCCGACGGAGAGGACGAACGACCCGAAGGCACTGGCCAGTCCCAGCTTCCGCCGGTCGACGGTATCGGCGATGGCACCGCCGTACAGCCCGAAGACGACCAGGGGCACGAGCGAGCAGAATCCGATCAGCCCGACGGAGAAGGCGGACCCGGTGAGGTCGTACACCTGGAGCGAGACGGCGAGCGCGGTCATCCCCTGCCCCACCCAGGAGACCGTGTTCCCGAACCAGAGCCGCCGGTAGTCGGGTGAGGTCCGCAGCGGGGTCAGGTCGGCGAATATGCGGGAGCGGAGGGCGGGCTCATCTGCCTCGCCCGTCGATTCGGTCAGGGATTCGGTCACGAAGGATGGTATCGACCGGTCCCGGCGGCCCCGTGCACGCAGAAGAACGCCAGGCCCGTCGTCCGCTCGATCTGCTCTCGGTCCACCGGGTCGCCACCGGAGCCGGGCGGCGGGAACAGCTCGCGCAGGCGAGCGACAGCAGGGCGCGACACACGGGGTTTCCTTCGCTTACAGGCTTGACGGCCAGGATCACGGCTGCCCTGGTAGCAGAACGCCGGCGCCGGTGCGACTGTCCATGTCGGTGCCCGCCGGTGTGAGCGGCGCGATCCGGGTGCGGCTGGGCAGCATCACCGGCACGAAGATCGACGAGATCGACTTCGCCAACAACGCGGGCCCGCCGGGTTTCCGACCTCCGCTCGCCCGGAGGATCACGTACTTGAGCTCGGCGCTCCCCCGGTCCCCCGGTGGCGCGCGCGGCGGTGCACCGCGCGCCGCACCGCCCGTCTCGCAAGAGCGAACCAGAGCCAAAGCACCAAGGATCAACGCCTGGGCTGCCTACCGGGCCACCGTGCCTTCCTGCAGGCGCTCGATCATGCGCTCAGTCGTGGCGAGCGGAGCCTCACCGGCGGGGACGCCCTCCGCGGTGACGCCAGGCCGGCTGTTCCAGGCTTCGTCACCGACGAACGGAATGGTCTCGCTGGGCACGTAGCGCGGCAAGGACCGATAGGTGTTCACACCTTCGACGGGTACACCGCGCACCAGTACGGGGTCCAAGTAGAGCCCCTGGCTCTCGATACGGGTGGCGGTGTTGATGTACCCGATGTCGAGCCCACAGCGTCGCTTCGGGGATGTGTTCGCCTCCGAGCAGTGCAGCAGGTGCGGGTGGTGGATCGAGACGTCTCCGGGGTTCAGCTCGATGTCAACGACGCCCCGCTCGGCGGCCCAGTCCCGCACCAGCCCACCGTCGGCCTCCGAGAAGAGCATGTTGGGGCGATCCGTGCGCAGATTCGGTTGGTACAGGGGGAGCCTGTGGCTACCGGGGATCATGCGCAGGCAGCCGTTCTCAGCGGTGCTCTCGTCCACGGCCAGCCATACCGTCAGGGCATTCATCGGCGCCAGTTTCCAGTAGGCGCCGTCCTGGTGCCAGAGCACCGGCTGGCCGTCGTACGGCGGTTTGCAGATGTAGTGAGCCGTGAAGCAGGCGAGGTCGGGGCCGAGAAAGTACTCGGCGACGTCGACGAGCCGCGGGTCCGATATGAGACGGACCCAGAATGCGTCATTGCGGATCAGAGGATGGTGGAAGTGCTCGGGGCGCAGCTCAGGGTATTTGGCGGTAAGCCATGCGACGTGCGCTCGTGCCTCGTTGAGCAGGCCCTCGGGGATCACGTTGCGAATAATGGCGAAGCCGTGCTCTTCGTATGCGGCAGCGGCCTGCTCCAGTACGGACATGTGCGCCTCCAGGTGAACTGTGGTGTTTCGACTCGCGAGGTGGCTTGTGGGCGCCTGGAATCAGACCTCCCATTCGGCGGGGAGTGTGCGGAACCGGCGAAGAGGGGAGAGCAACAACAGGACCAGCGGAGTAGCCATGGCCGCCCCTCCCACCCACAAGGCGGTACTGGTGGACCAGTGGCCGGCGATCGCCCCGCCCGCGAGTGCCCCCAAGGGGGTGGCGCCCTGCACCACGACGCTGTACGCCGCGGTGACCCGGCCCATGTACTCGTTGGGCGTCACCCGGGCGCGCAACCCCGCCGTGGACACCGAGCGGCCCACGATGGCGATGCCGATGAGGATCTCCGCAAGAGCGACCAGCGGCACCGCGGCGCTTCGGAAGATGCCACCGACCGGTGCCGCCACAACGGCAAACGGGGCCAGTGCGGAAAAGATCAACGTCATCCGGATCTCGCCGAAGCGACGGCGCAGCCTGGGAGCCACCAGCGAGGTGGCGAGCCCGGCCAGAGCGCCGAGCGTTGACAACAGGCCGAACATCCAGGGTGAAATGCCGATCTCGTCGAGGAGGAAGACCGGCAGCATCGCCAGGATAATGCCCGCACCGATGTTGTTCAGAGCGGCCTGATTGAGCAGCAGGCGCAGGAGGGGCTGCCGCAGGAGGACTCGTACGCCGTCCGTGATCTCGCGGCGGAACCTCTTCTCGGTTCTGGCTTCCGCCCTGGTGTCGTCCCCTTGCGGATGGATGCGGCACAGCGTCAGGACCGAAGTCAGATGAAAGAGCGCGGCAAAGCAGTAGAGGACGGGAGCGGCGATGCTCTGCGTCAGGACACCGGCGACACTGGGAGAGATCGCCTGGATCGTGGTCTCGGAGGTTTGCAGCCGTGCGTTGCCGTCCGCCACCCGCCGCCTGGGCAGTACGTACGGCAGCACGCTGCTGTGTGCCACGTCGAAGAAGACACCGGCCAGGCTGACCACCAGCGCTACCACGACCAGTTGCGCAACGGTGAGAACATCCAGGAAGTAGGCGACGGGGACGCTGCCGAAAGCGACCATGTAGACGACGTCGGCCCAGATCAGCACGGGCTTCTTCCGCCACCGGTCGATCCAGACGCCGGCCGGAAGCCCTATCGTCAGGAATCCGGCCCGGCTGCAGGCGAAGATCAGGCTCATCGCCAGCGGGGGGGCGTGCAGCAGAAGCAGGGCCGTGATCGGCAACGCGAACCCGGCGACCTCGGAGGCGGCGTAGCGGAAACCGTTGGCAGCCCAGAGCCGCCGGAAGTCCGGGACCTTGAGGACCTCAGTGGTGTCGTCGTCCGCGGGGGCGGAGGGAAGCGTCACAGTTCTGCCTTCCGTCAGTGGATGACGAGCAGGCCGGGGGTTTCGCCCAGCGCCGGATGTGCGGCCAGCTCCGCCAGCGCCTTCCGGTCGACCTTGCCGTTGGAGTTCTTGGGGAGCTGGTCCGCGACCAGGATGATGCGTTGCGGGACCATGTAGTGCGGCAGCCGGGAGCGCAGCAGATCCGGCAGCGCCTTTACCTCGTCGATGGGGTCGGCGGTCACGAAGGCGGTGATCAGGTTGGAGAAGACCGCGTCGGGCACCGCCACGGCCACGCATTCATGGACGCTTTCGAGCCCCTGAAGCTGCCGTTCGATCTCGCCGAGCTCGACCCGGAAGCCGCGCGACTTGACCTGGGAGTCATCGCGTCCGATGAACTGGAGCTCGCCCGCCGCGTTCTCCTGAACCAGATCCCCGGTGGCATACCACGGTCGCTGGTCGGCCGTGCGGACGAAGGCCCGAGCAGTCTGCTCGGGGTCGAGGTACCCCTCCATCAGCATGGATCCGCGGACCAGCAGTTGTCCGGGTCTGCCGCGTTCCACCGGCGCGAGGTTCTCGTCCACCACGGCGATCTCGGCTCCGGGCAACGCCCGTCCTATGGGGATCACCGCGTCGGCGGGCTGGGGGCCGTCGATCTCGTGGAACGTGCAGACATTGCTCTCGGTCGGTCCGTACACGTTGAGCAGCCGAACGCCGGGGAGGGCCGCGAGCAAGGTGTTCACATCGCCCGGCTGGAGGATCTCACCCCCGACCACGGCCGCTCGCTGGGACTTGAGTCCCGGCAGATGGTCCTTGCCCCGGTGTGTCAGCCAGGCCGGCGTCGAGGTGACGGCGTACCAGACGGTGCCGCCGGCCTGACGGCAGAAGTCCACGTAGGCAGCGGGGAAGGGGCCCGCCGCGGCAGGCATCAGGGCGACGGCAGCGCCCACTCGGGCAGCTCCGAAAAGATGGAGCGTGGTGGGATCGAAATGGAGCGGCGCGGAGTTGATGATGACGTCGTCCTGCGTGAGTCCGAGTTCCCGGACCGCCCAGTCGACGAACGCCGAGGCACTGGCGTGGGTGTGCACGACGCCCTTGGGGAGACCGGTGCTGCCAGAGGTGTGGAGGACGTACGCGAGGTCTGCCAGGGGTTCCCGCGGTGGGTCCTTGGGAATCGCGCACCACAGTGCGGCGTCCGCGTCGGAGCCGTCGAGCAGCGGTCGCCAGGAGAGCTCGGGGGCGACGGCGAGCCATTGGTCGCGGGTGTCGGTGTCGGCGAGCAGCACCCTGGGACGGCTGCGCCCGGCTATGAGATCGGCGCGGGCAATCGGCCCGTCGGGATCGACCGGCACGTAGCCGGCCTCCGAGCGGAGGATGCCGTGGACGGCTGCCACGGCAAGGCAGGACTTCGCTCCGTGCCAGACGACACAGTCTCCGGGACTGACGCCCAGAGACCGGAGCGCCTGGGCGACACGTTCCGCCATGCCGTCCAGCTCGGCGTAGGTGAATGTGGTCGCCCCGTCGATGACTGCGGTGCGGTCGCCGTGGTGTGCTGCGGTTGTCCGCAGATCGTCCGCGAGAGAACGTCCGGAGGCCATCAGCAGCCCTTGGTCTTCAGGAAACCGCAGATCGCGAGCGGGGTCTCGAAGTTCGCGGGAAGAATCTCCGAGTCCCGGATGGTGACGGAAAACTCCTTCTCCAACAGCGCGACCAGGCTCAGCAGTGACAGGGAGTCGACGATCCGGCGGGCGATGAGTGGGATGTCGTCGGATATCTCGGCTCCCGGCGCTGTCTCCCGGACTGCGGCGACTACAGCCCGGAGCACGGAGTCTTCGGCCATCACAAACCCAGCCCTTCAGCAATAATTTTCATCTGCATGTCGGATGTCCCGGAGTAGTACCGGCTTGCCACCGCGTCGGCCATCAGCGCGAGCGCCCCCGTCTCCGGCAGCAGCGCGTAGCCGCCGTAGAGATCGGGGAGTTCCTGGCAGAACCGGTTGAACTCGGTGCTTACGTGCAGTTTCGTCAGGGATGACCGGCGGTGGTCGAGGGAGTTCGCATCGGCCGCCCGCGCCGTGGTGTACAGCAACTCCCGTGCGCTGGTCAGACTCAGGTGCATCCGGACCAGGCGCTGCCGGATCGTGTCGTACGAGCTGAGAGGCTGCCCGAACTGGCTGCGGGAGCGCGTGTGGTCGAGCGCCTGGCGCAGCGCCCTGGCCATGAGACCCAACGCGGGAGCGAGGATGAAGGCCCGCTCGTACCGCATCGCGTGCATCAGCACGGCAAATCCACTGCCGGCGCCGCCCAGCAGGTCCGCGTTCTCGACGGCGCAGTCGTCCAGGAGCAGGGAACCGAGTTCTGCACCCTCCAGACCGGTCTTGTCGATGACCGTGCCGACCTGTAGACCCGGAGTGTCCCGGGGGACGAGGAAGGCCGTGAGACCGGAAAGGGCGCTGCCCTCAGCGGTACGGGCGAGGATCAGGAAAACATCGGCGATCGGTCCGTTGGTGATGAAGGTCTTGGAGCCGTTCAGCCGCCACCGGCCGTCGCCACCCTGCTCGGCTCGGGTCTTCAAGGAGAGCAGATCCGAACCCGAGTCGTACTCGGTTGCCGCGAAGGCGCCGACCGCCGCTCCGGTCAGGAGTGGTGTCAGATATCCGGCGTGCTGCGCAGGGCTGCCGAACTCGAGGATCGGATCCTGGCACGCCCACATCTGGGCGGCCGTGGAGAAGGCCAGGCCACTCAGTCCGCTCTCCTCGGCGACCGCCTCCAGGGCGAGACAGGCAGCCTCGTAGCCGGCGCCGGAGCCGCCTGCGGATTCGGGAACGGCCAGGGACAGCAGTCCCTGAGCAGCTCCTTCACTCCATGCGGTGGCCTGGTCCGGGCTCTTGCGGGCCCAGCCTCGCAGGCTGGACAGCCAGTGGGCGAACTCGGCACCTCGTACGGACGCCGTGTACTCCGTCATGTCCGTGCGCCTCCTTCCTGAACCGACCACTTGAAGGCCTGGTGCGACTCGGAGAGACCGAACCGAGCGAAGCTGGAGGGGCGTTGGCCAAGAGGGGCCAGGGCCAGCAGCTCGGTCCCGGTACCTACGGCGAGTGCTGTGGCCAGCCAGCCGAAGATGTCCTCGACGACCCCGGAACCCCGGGAGTTCGGCCGGAGCTTGATTTCGTGAAGCATCAGCCGGGGGTTGCCCCCCGGCCGGAGCCGGCCAAGTGATGTGAGTGCGAACGCCGCCACGACCTGTTGATCGGATTCGGCGACGTAGTGTGTGGTGCCGGGCGCCCCGTGGCGATCGGTCAGCCGCTCACTGAACTCCTCGACGCCGCCTGTCCCGTAGAGCTCACGAATGGCTCTCGCATCGGCAGCGGTCGCTTCTCGGATCGTCCGCAGCGGTTCCACGCTAGCCACCAGCCACCGCCGACATGATCATCACGGTGCTGCTCGGCGCCACCTCGACATCGAATGAGCCAAGATCGCGAATGTTGTCCTCGCCGACATAGACGCTCACGAAGGGGAGCAGCGCACCAGCGCCGTCCGCCACACGCACACGCAGCGCCGGATGGCGTTCGTACACTTCCCCGATCACCTCTTGGAAGGTGCCGGCGGGCACAGTGAACTTGGTCTCGCCGCCGGCGAACCTGGCAAGCGGGGTCGAGAGGATGACCGTCACGTCGGACACTGCGTACTCCTCGGCCTGATCCTGTGCTGTCTTCATGCACCCGCCCTCGAAATCCGTCCGGAGTCCCGATAAGTGACGAACCTGAGGATTTGTCAAGGTAGTCCCACCAGACATCGGGGAAACCAGCATCGAAGATCTGCTGATATGCGAGCCGGTGGTGAAGGTCGGGAGCCGTCGCGAACCTGTTGCGCCAGCGCCGGTGGAATTCGGTACGCCAGTCCTGGCCAGTGCCTCCGGCTGCGGGACGCTCCGCGAGGGGCAGCGCGTGGAGCTGGTCGGCGAGCGCGAAGGCCTCCAGCGGATCGGCCTGTTTCTGGTCGAACACGTCGGGCGCATGGCGAATCCGTTCGCGATACCAGTCGGCGAACGCGCTCGCACCCGCCTCCTCGGCCAGAAGGAGAACCCGCTCCGAGGTGCGCAGCGGGTAGTACTCCTGCTCCCAACGCGCCTTCAGGCCCTGCCCGTCGTCCCTCCGGAGGGCGCCGGCGTCCAGTGCGGCCAGGATGGCGCTGTAGAGGTTCACCAGCGGGATGTTGATACCGGCCAGCGGACCGGTCTCGCCGTGAGCCACGCTCACGGCGTCGTCTCCGTGGAAGACTCCACCGCGGTACCAGTGGTAGACCCGGCCGACGCCGATCATGCCGAACGGATGGAGCTCCGCCGCGCGGAGCGCACCGATGCTGGACGCGCCGAGGACCGTGATGTTGCGCGACAGGGCGTCGAGGATCTCTTTGTGGCGCAGCGCCAGACGATGCTGGTAAAGCCCGTCCACGACAACGACCACGTCTCCCGAGGAGATGTCCCGGGAGAAGAGATCTCCGTGCCCGACAGGACCGCGCACGGAGAATCCTGGATATTTCTTGAGTATGAGAGGCTCAGGGCACGACGGCCCGACGAACACATGAACCGTCATGCCCTTCCCCATTTCAGCAGCGCACGAACAGGACTACACATTCAGTCCAGCCGCCAGAACATCGTGGTTCTGCGCGTCAGTCCTTGACTTCGCTGTCCGTGATGATGAGCGGAGTGCCGGCGAACAGGCCTTCGAAGTCCTCACCGGTGAGCTCTTCAACCTCGCTGATGTCTGCCACGACCTCGGCCATGCTGTTCTCCCTTCGCCAACAGAGGGAAATATCAGCGCCATATTGGCACTGAGTGCAAGCTACACGAACCCCCCGTTCCCCGTCTAGAAGGTTTCTCCGGATCACCTCTCCCGCAACGCCCCGAACGCACGCTTTATCGTGCGCCCGAATAAAAGACCAGCACATTGCCAATATTTAGTCTCCGCCGGAGTGCCATGGCCGCGACAGCGGAATCCCTTGGCCTGGAATTTGCCATCCCGTGGTGAACCTGACGCCCCGAGACGGCCAAGATCACCACAAAGCACCTGTTCAGAGCAGTACCGCCAGCTGTTGGCAATGTGAACAGCAGCCGACACGGCAGGTCACCGAGGACGCTGGCAGGACCTTGACGAGCCCCTGAAGTGCGTGCAAGATTTTGAAGCACGCGCCGGACGCAGAGTCATTTCGACGCATGCGCGCCCTTTGGGGACGTGCAATCGACCGGCGTCCGAAATGCCCTTCACTTCTGCATGCTCATCGACCGCTGGGGGCTGCATGAATTTCCAGGTCACGCCTGTCGCGCTCCTCGCAGCGTCCCTCCTATTCCATCAGATCAATAGATACTGGGAATACGGACTCTCTGGCGTTGGGCATCACTACGCGCCAGTCTTCGCGATCAGGCTCCCGCGCATGGCGGCCATTTTCGGCCAAGCGGCGGCTCTGCCCCTGGCCGTCCTGACGGCTTTGTTCATGCACTCCCCGGAAACCCTGTTCATCCCGTTCGCTCTCGTCGCCTGCTGGGTACTCGCGACCAACCGGCGCCTTTCGAACCATTCATGGCTCGGGACAGTGGCAATAGCCGCCATTTCGTGCGCTTCTCCCGGTCTGCACGCGGTGGTCGCGCACGACCTGCTGGTGGGCGTCTACCTGACCGCGGCGCTGCTGAAGGTCAGTGACGAACACCTGCTGACCGAGCGGAGTGCGAGCAGGGTGGTCACCGCTCACTACCTCAGGCTGCTCGGCTGGCCGCTGCGCCCCAGGATCCTGAGGACCGTACCGTTCGCGGTGGTCCTCTTCGAGTTCGCTGTCGGTGCACTGCTGTTGGTCCCCGGCGGCGACCGCTGGAGCCTCTGGCTCGCGATCCTGATGCATCTGGCTTTCGGAGTGTCGGGCAACTTCCCGTTCTCCGTGGTCGCCATGGCCCTGTGGGTGACCGCGTTCTCCTCGTCCGGCCGCATCGAGGTCTCCGGCGACCTGAGGTCTGTCGGGTGCGCTGCGCTCCTCGTGGGAGTGGTCGCGCTGCTCCTGGGAAGGTCCGCCGCCGGCCGCCGCTCCGGCCGATGGCTGGCCAAGGACTGGTGGGAGGGCGCTGTCTACGGCGCGATGGGCGCAGTCGCGTTGTCGCTTTCCCGAGGTGCGGCGGCACCTGTCCCTCAGCGAAGTGAGCTCACGCACTGGCTGTTCGCCTTCGCGTTCGTGGTGAACTTCCTGTTGGTCGTGACCGGGGTCAAGCTCGAGTGGAGCTTTGCCATGTTCACCAGCCTCCGGCCGTTCGGACGCTCCTGGCTGGAAAGGCACCGGCTGGCGAAGTGGCCGCGGTACTACACGCTCACCCTGCCCGCTCGCGTACCCAAGCCGCTGCTGCGCGAGATCGACCCCGGATTCGTCTACCTCGCCACACGCCCGGAGAGCGTCGTCCACGAGGGCGTGGTCTACCGCCTCGATGCCGCGGCGCGGAAGTACCACGTCTCCTTCAGCCCGACGCTGATGACGGCCGATCCCGCTGTGCGTGAACTCGTGCCCGCCGCCGGCGCTCCTCCCTGCCACCCCTCTCCCCGGCCGCACGTCCTCGCCCATCCCGCCATCGCGCCGAAGAGCCTGGACCAGCACTACCTCGGCTGAAACGAAGGCCGGCACAACGAGATGGCCCGGCCCCGGGCTTGATGGAGATGTTCGCGTCAGACTCCGGTGTTGGTGGTGCGTGCGGAGTCAGCCACAGCGCACATCAGACTCGCTCGTCGCCGACCGCGGGCACGACCACGACGCCAACACACGCCTGGCAGCCGTCAAGGGCAACATGCTCCACATCCAATGCACCGCCAGTCCCTGCTCCATTCGGGTGTCCGGACCGGTGGTGGACCGGCCCTCCAGGGGCAGCTCGACACCGCGGTCGGTGAGCACCTCGTTGGAGACGTGGCCGGGGAAGAGCCGCTCGTGCGCGGCGCCGGCCGCGGCGTTGGGCTTGCGGGCGGTCACGGGCGCACCACGACCTTGAGGTTGCTGCGGTCGTCCATGGCCTTGTAGGCATCGGCGACCCGGTCCAGGGAGACCTCGGCGTCGAACACCCGGCCCGGGTCGATGCGTCCGGCGAGCACGTCCTCGATCGCGGGCTCCAGGTAGGCGCGGACCGGGGCGGGACCGCCGGCCAACTGGGCGTTCTTCCCGAACAGCGACCCGAAGCCGACCGGTGCTTCTTCGTACTGGGGGACGCCGACGCGGGAGATGATCCCGCCGGGGCGCACGACGCCGTACGCCTGCTCGTAGGCGGGCATCAGGCCGACGGCCTCCAGGACGACGTGGGAGCCCGCACCGCCGGTCAGGTCCATCACCTTGGCAATGCCCTCCTCGCCGCGCTCGGCCACGACGTCGGTGGCACCCCACTCCTTGCCGAGGTCGGTGCGGGAGGTGTGCCGCCCCATGAGGATGATCTTCTCCGCACCCATGCGGCGCGAGGCCAGCACGGCGGACAGGCCCACCGCACCGTCACCGATCACGGTCACGGTCTTGCCGGGCTCGACTCGTCCCATGTGAGCGGCGTGGTAGCCGGTGAGGTACACGTCGCTCAGCGCCAGCAGCGAGGGCAGCAGCGCCGTGTCCACGTCGGCGGGGATCTTGACCAGGGTGCCCTCGGCCTGAGGTACGCGAATGGCCTCGGCCTGCGCGCCCCCGACGCCCCCGACGCCGTACCAGCCGCCGTGCGGGCAGGCGGTGTGGAAGCCGTCGCGGCAGATCGGGCAGGTGTTGTCGGCGAACGCGAACGGGGAGACCACGAAGTCACCGCGCTTGAGGCCGCGGACCTCGGAGCCGGTCTCCTCGACGACGCCGAGGAACTCGTGTCCCATCGGCGCACCCTCGTCGGTCTTCTCCATCGAGTGGTAAGGGTGCAGGTCGGAGCCGCAGACACAGGCGAGGGTGATCCGGACGATCGCGTCCGTGGGATCGACGATCTGCGGGTCGGGGATGTTCTCGACTCGGACGTCGCCGGGGCCGTACATGAAGGTGGCACGCATAGGAGTCTTGCCTTTCGTTACCGCTGGGGTGCTGTGTGAGCCGGACCTTGCCGACGAGCTCCTCGCCGGACGTCGGCGGTGTCGACGACGCTGACGCCCGCGTCCAGGGAGCGGATGGAACGGTTCTCCTCGCTCGTGTGGTGGTTCAGTCGTTCGCCGCGGGGACGGTGGTGCCCGTGCCGGCCCAGCTGCCAGGAGGCCGAGCGCTTCCCGCTCCCGGGAGTCCGAGTTCCGGGGCGTAGAAGTTCAGGCGCAATCCGGGGTCGGACGGCAGTTCCATCGCCTCGTAGGGGAGCGCGAGGTCGCCGACGAGCGGGTGGTGGAGTTCTTCACCCAGGCGCGGTGGAACTTCACGTCGTGCCGGGCCCAGCGACGTGCGTAGTCGTCACTCCGCGTGGTCAGCTCGCCGACCATGTCCATCGCGGTCGTCCATCGCCCGGCAGCCCTCGGCGATGTCCTCGGTCGCGGGGTCACGCACCCGAGTTGGATTCAGCACGGCCCGAGACGGGTTCAGCGCGGTTCGAGACGGAGTGTGGAGGAGCGGGCCTGCTCGGTCAGGACGTGCTCGACGATGTCGGTGTAGCGCCCGTACTTCTCCCGGTAGGCGGCGTCCACGCTCGCGTACTCGCCGGGGTCGGCCTCGCGGAAGGTCACGTCCTGCTGCACGCCGCCCGCGTCGATGCGCCCTCGGTGGCGGGTCTGTGCCCCCCGGTACCAGGGGCCGTTGGTGCCTTTGACCGACCGGACGTACACACGGTCGCCGGCCCGGACCACCCACATGGTCACCGGGGCGCGCAGCGTGCCGTCGCTCCGCTCCGACCGCAGGTCCAGTTCTTCGGCGGCACTGATCTTGTCCAGGGCCGGGCCGTCCCAGGTCGTCATGTCTGTACCTTCCTTCTGCTCTTCTGCGTTCGAGCATCGGCCGGGCACCGGCTTCGGCCGCCACGACTTCGGCCGCGGCGGCTTTCACCTCGTCGACGATACGCAGGTTGTGCCGGAAGTTCTCGTCGGTGGAGCGCAGCATGCAGCAGACCGTGCGGGCGGATGTCCCGGCAGTCCCAGGGCGGGTACCCGCCGTCCGGGGGAGGCCAGGCGTGTGGAAACTCGATGACTCTCCCGCAGCCATTTCGCGCGCCTACGGTCGCGGGATGACTCACCACACGATCACTTCGAACAACGGCGTCGACCTGCCCGCCCTCGGATTCGGTGTCTTCCGGACCCCGCCCGGCGTGACGACCGACGCGGTCGCCGAAGCGCCGCGGGCCGGTTACCGCAACGTCGACACCGCCGCCGCGTACGGCAACGAGCGCGAGGTCCGCGAGGGCATCCGACGCTCCGGTGTCGCCCGCGAGGAGGTGTTCGTCCGGACGAAGATCTGGATCAGCGACTACGGCTACGACACCACGCCGCACTCCTTCGACAAGAGCGCGGGCAAGCGCGGTATGGACCAGCTCGACCTGCCCCCTCCTCCTCACCGCCTGCCCTGTACCCCGGACCCGCGTCACCCGAGTGCGGTCCGGCGCAGCACGCTCGACCGCACGCGACGCCAGAATTACCCGATATAAGCGTCTATACCTACTGAAGAGTGGCGACGTCAGCCGGGACCTCCAGGAATGAGGGAAAGACATGCCTGCAGGGTTCTCCAAGGAACCGGGCCCTCAAGGACCACCGCTCGAGGTCTCCCCGAAGGGACGGCGGAAGATCACCCGCTGGGCGGCCGCGATCGCCTTGGGCGGTTTCCTCTTCGGTTTCGACACCGGAGTCGTCTCAGGCGCCCTCCTCTACGTCAAGAAGGACTTCGACCTGAACTCCTTCGAGCAGGGCAGCGTGGTCAGCGTGCTGCTCATCGGCGCGATGATCGGCGCCATGTCGGGCGGCCGGCTGGCCGACAGCATCGGCCGCCGCAAGGCCCTCGGCGGGATCGGCGCGGTGTTCCTCGTCGGCACCGCCCTCGTCGCGGCGGCGAACGGCTATCCCCTACTCATGGTGGGCCGGGTGGTCCTCGGCCTCGCGGTCGGAGCCGCGTCGGCGACCGTACCGGTGTACCTGGCGGAGATCTCCCCGCCGAGCATCCGCGGGCGCCTGCTCACGATGAACCAGCTCATGATCACGACCGGAATCCTGGTCGCCTACCTGGTCAACCTCGCCTTCTCCGGCATCGAGAGCTGGCGGGGCATGTTCTCCGTGGGTGCGGTTCCTGCCGGGCTCATGATCGTGGCCACCCTGTGGTTCCTGCCCGAGTCACCGCAGTGGCTCATCAGCCACGGCAAGGAGGACGAAGCCCGCAGGCGCCTCACCTCCGCGACCGACGAGACCACCGCACACTCGCTGCTCACCCAGGCCCGTCAGCAGCTCGCCGAGGAGCGCGCGAAGCGGGAAGCGGCCGCCGGGACATCCGACGGGAGCACCAAGCTCCTCGCCCCCGATGTGCGGCCCGCCCTCATCATGGGACTCACCCTCGCCGCCGTACAGCAGTTCGGCGGTATCAACACCATCATCTATTACGCGCCGACCATCATCGAGGAGACCGGCCTCACCGCCTCGAACTCCATCTTCTACTCGGTGGTCATCGGCGTGATCAACCTGGCCATGACGCTGGTCGCGATCCGGCTGGTCGACCGGGCGGGCCGCCGCATCCTGATCCTTGCCTCACTGGGACTCATGGCGATCTCGGTCTTCATGCTGGGCCTGGCATTCGTACTCGACACGAGCTCGGTGCTCATGCTGCTGTGCATGGTCGTCTACATCGCGGCCTACGCGGGCGGTCTCGGCCCGGTGTTCTGGACGCTGATCGGTGAAATCTTCCCGCCGACCGTCCGCGCCAAGGGGTCGAGCGCGTCGACAGCTGTCAACTGGATGTCCAACTTCATCGTCAGCCTTGCCTTCCTCCCGCTGGCGAACGCCCTCGGGGAAGGGGAGACGTTCTGGATCTTCGCGGGGATCTGCGTACTCGCGTTCTTCTTCGTCAGCCGCTACCTCCCCGAGACCCGCGACCGGAGCCCCGAACAGATCGAGGCGGCCCTGCAGTCCCGCTTCGGTCACAGCCGGCCGAAGAAGTCCGCCTGAGGCCACACACACCGACGCCGGGCGGGCAGCGCCGGGTGCCCCGAAAGGACGCGACACCATGACCACCATCCCTGAACGCGCCGACGCCCTCACCCTGTTCGGCATCACCGGCGACCTCGCCAAGAAGATGCTGCTGCCCGCCCTGTACAACCTCACCGCCCGGGGTGCCCTCGACACCCCCGTCATCGGCATCGGCCGCAAGGACTGGAGCCGCACCAAGCTCCACCAGCACGCCCGCGACGCACTGTTGGCCGCCCAACTCCCCATCGACGAAGTCATGTTCACAAAGCTCACCGGCCTGCTCGACTACACCCGCATCGACTACGGCGACCAGGCCACCTTCGACGCCCTGGCCACCAAGGTCCGCGGCCACGGCCGCCTCGCCCACTATGTGGCCGTCCCCCCGTCCACGTACGTCACGATCGCCCAGCGCCTGGCCGCGGCCGGGCTCGCCGACAATGCCCGCCTGATCGTGGAGAAGCCCTTCGGTCACGACCTCGACTCCGCTCGCGCCCTGCAGGCCGAGCTGACGCAGTACTTCTCCGAGGAACAGCTGCGCCGCGTCGACCACTTCCTCGGCAAGGACGCCGTGGAGAACCTGCTCACCTTCCGGTACGCCAACACCATGCTCACGGACCTCCTGAGCCGCCGCCATGTGCGTGGCGTCCAGATCACCATGGCCGAGGACTTCGACGTGGCCGGCCGCGGCGGCTTCTACGACGCCACCGGCTGCCTGCGCGACGTCGTGCAGAACCACCTCCTGCAGATGTTCGCCTACCTCGTCATGGACGCACCCCGCACCGGCTCGGCCACCGACATCCTCGACGAACGCGACCGCGCCCTGCGCGCCACCCGCACCGTCCGCCCCGACGACTGTGTCCGCGGCCAGTACACCGGCTACCTCGACGTGCCGGGCGTCGAGGCGGACTCCACCACCGAGACGTACGTGGCACTGCGCACCTGGGTCGACAACGAACGCTGGTCCGGCGTCCCCTTCGTCATCCGCGCGGGCAAGGCCCTGGCCACCACCGCCATCGAGATCGTCGCCGAACTCGACCGGCCGATCCCCGGCTACTTCCACACCGCCTACGCCCAGGAGGTCCGCGGCAACCTCGTACGCTTCCGCATCAGCCCGAGCACGGGTGTCACCTTCGACCTGCTCGCCCAGCACGGAAGCACCACTACCGTCGACGACGTCGCCGCGACCGCCGACTTCACCCACCTCACCGGCACGGACATCGGCGCCTACGAGCACATCCTGGCCGATTCGATCACCGGCGACCCACGTCGTTTCACCCGCATGGACATGGTCGAGGAGTGCTGGCGCATCATCGGCCGCCTCCTGACCCCACCCGGGCCCCCGCTCACCTACACCCCCGGAAGCTGGGGCCCCACAGAGGCCACCGCCCTGACCACCGACGGCAAGTGGCACCCCCTGGAGCAGGACGCCACGGACAGCAGCACCCGGTCACCTGCACCATGACCACCGCAACTCCCCGGCCATAAGCGGCGATTGACGCAGCAGACCCACGGAAGACAGTCAGTTCCGCGCCGCAAAGGGCGATCGCCACCCGTGGCGGCCACGTCGAGTGCGTCATCTTTCACACGGACAGGGGAAGCGACCGACGAACGAGAACACGAACGGACTGCCGCGTCAGTACTTCCCGGAGGGCACCACTCTCTCCCGGTGGTCGTCCACGGCCCTGGAGGCCGTCGCGGTGTCGGCAAGTCGAAGGGGTGGTTCGGTGAGGGCCACTCCGCGATGGACAGCTCGCGCGGCAAGGGCATGATGGTCGGCGGCCCGACCTGCGTCTCGACGCCTTCGGGAACGTCGAAGAACACCCGGTCGAGCGACGATGGGCGGGTTCCCCCGAGTCCGGCATCGGCGGCTCGTCCGCCTCGACGAACCCCTTCCCCTTGACCCACCCCGGCGGCCATTGCCGTCCGTGACCGTTGACCAGGTCGCGGAAACGTTTCGTCTGATCCTCGTCATCGAAGGTCCAGCAGCACCAGTCCCCTGTTCGGGATCCACCAGACGATGGTGTGCGAGGGATCTCCGGACAGCCGGAAATCAGTCTTGATCGAAGCCAGGGAGAAATCGCACGGGGCTTCGGTGTGGCGTCTGTGTGGCGAACGCGACACCTGCGCTACCGTGAAACCGGCGTTCCCACTGGTCACAACGTTTCTGCTGTGGTGGGGCGGGTGGGACTCGAACCCAAAACGGTGAGGCGTCTCACCTGCGGTTTTCTCAGAGAAACGGATATATCGCCCTGTTTCCATCCCGCTGAGTCCCCCTCGATCCGGCTCCAGCGGATCCGGTGCAGCGTTCGCTGCACCGACACGAGGGCCCCATGCGGACGCATCCAAGTCATCCGATCACGCACCACTCAACAGTACTGAGCAGAGGCCCCGCCTGCGGTCGGCAGTCCGGCCCGAGATACTCAGACATCGCATCGACGGCCGTCCAACATCACTACCAGTAACGGTTCGCCGAACGTCGTTGGACGGTCCACACAGACGCGGGGTCGACGGCCCCTCCGGTACCGACGCACTCTCCCTCCGCCCGGAACAGGTGATCGCGGAATGATCCCCACAGGCGCATGGTCCTGACAACCACATCCCTCCCCCCGAGCGACGAGGTGAGCCGGGCGGTCCGGGCCGTACTCGCCGGTGAACTCATCGACAACGCCGCAGGCCGGATCGGTATGCATCCCACGGCCCTCATCGACGCAGTCCACGTCTTCACCCAGGCTGGCACCGAAGCCCTGCGCCGCCAGGACCGGCGCACCGAGTGGGCTCAGTTCTACGTCGAGTTACCGACTGGGCCGCGGCCGAGCAGATCACTGCCGCCCATCTCGTCCCGTTCCTGAACAAGGTGAAGGACAGCGAGACGACAGCGCTGTGGTGGTTCATCCGTAAGCACCCCTGCTGGCGGTGGCCGACCAGTCCCGCATCACACAGACGGTGATCGAGCACCGCCTGACGCACCGCGGCCTGCTCCGCCTCGCCCAGCACCTGATGAACTCCCACCGGACGGCCCTTCGTCCGGGCGAGCAATGCCTCCCGGCCTCCGGTCTGCCACTTCGCCCACCAGTTGTTCACGGCCCTCAGCGACACCCCGAACACCGACGCAACGTCCTCACGGTCCCGGCCCGCCACCAGCGCGGCCGCCGCCCGCAACCGCAGAACCTCCTGCGCCGCCGGCGACAAGTGCCGCGCGTCCCACACCAGATCACTCACACCCAGCTCAACGACCGCGAATCACGAGCGTTTCGGATCAATAGCTATTTCTGCCAATCCTTCAAAAGGGGCTCGAAGAGAACGTCGTGCCACGGTCGAATCCACTCCTGCATGTAGCAGATGTCGTTAGAGGAAGGCGCCGGGTTTGCCTGTTTCAATTTGATGATTGAAGGCATCACCGCGGCATCTCCCAGGAGCAAGGCCTCGCCTGACTGAAGCATGGGCAATGAGTCGGTAAGAGGACCCAATGAATCTGGAATCAATCTGCGAACATAACGCTGATCTTCGGGATTTGTGAGACGCATAGCCAAAAAGTTGCTGCACTGCGAGAAAATAGTCTCGGAGATTTCGGCGGGTCGCTGGCTTACGATGGCTGCCGTGATGCCGTACTTCCTTCCCTCTTTCGCGATTCTTTCGATGGCGGAACGTGAGGCGCTGTATTTGGAGAGCTCACTCTTCGGGACATATTTGTGGGCCTCTTCGTAAACAACGAGGAGGGGAGTTTCGCTCTTGCCCTCAGCGTGAGCTTTCTTGTAGTAGTACGCGTAGTCGAAGAGGAGCCGTGAAATCAAAGAGACGCTGATACTTAGTACCTCAAATGGCACACCGCTCAAATCGATGATTGTGACGTTGGATTTCCGATCCTCGTCGTACCCAATAAATTGCCTCAACACGCCTTCTAGGGTCATGTTCCTCGTCTGATCACCTAGTAAAAAGTCAAGCCTGCGATCCGTATACTTATTTTCCAGGCGCGTGAGGAAATTCTCGAACTTACCCTTTAGGGAGCCATTCACGAGCTTGCCGGTAGCCCCTGGAATCATTTCCTCGTTTTTGGCGCGGATAAAATCAATGACCCCACCGAGGTCAAAATAGAGAGGAGAGTCATAGTGAATAATGTCTCGCCGCTCATCCGGCCCAGAGAAGTGCTCCTTTCGATTTTCGGTAATCCCGCGCTTCAAGATGGCGATCTGGTTTTGAGATTGCTCTTCTACGGTTTCAATGAAGAGCGATTGAAGCTCTTCTGAATTCAGAAGCCAATAGGGAAGGGAAAGGCTTTCAACATTTAGATAGTTGGCCTCAGGGAAGGCCGAAAGATATTCTGAGTGGATGTCGAAGATAACGATATGGGAGTTGTTTAGGGAATAGGAATCACGGCTGGGATCCCTGATCTCAGTTGCGGATTGGATAATTCTCGCCATGGCGTGAGATTTTCCCGAGCCAGTTGATCCAACGATGGCAATATGGCGATTAAAGAACTTATCGCCATCAACGGGAACTTTCACCGCAGGATCTTGAGATAGCTGTGCAAAGTGAAACCTTCGGATGTCGCTGCCCAGTGCATCGTAGATACTCTGAATCTCTAGATGGCTGGCTACCACCACGTCCTTCGGCGGAATGGTGATTCCCCCACCCCCGCGTTTGAATTTTCCATCCGCGCCGATATACCCAAGAGGAACAGCTTCGATCATGTAGACTTTTTTGCGCTCTTCATCCTCGGTTTCGCTTCCGCGAATCTCAATCGAGTAATTCTCGATGACGGCAATGATTGATGATTCATTGCCGTCATAAACCCTGAGGTATGAGCCGACTTCTACGGGTTCTTGCCCCTTCAGGTCTGAAATATCGCTAACGGCGATTTTAATGCGGTTTGGGAATACGGCGACCACTTCGGCACCAGGCACGATTTCCTACCTCAAGATTTGAGCAACGTCGGATGGTTTTTCTACGTACCAGCTATGAATCCGGCAGCCGTAGGCTCCAGTTTTAGGCGTAACCGCCGGAATATCAAGGAAGAAGTCGTAGACGTCGGAGAAACCAACCTGTTGTAGTAGACCGTGAAGGTTCTCCTCTCCCGTGACTTTCAGTTCCACCCTGCGCATCCCATTAGGATTAAGGAGGTTTCCGAGTTGCTGTTTGTCGCCATCAAAATGTGTACCGTCGAAAATCAGGACTCCTGAGTCCAGGATCATCTTCTTCAGGATAGGCATTCTGTCCGTTCCGCGAAATATTAGATACGCGGGGACCGAGTCAGATTTCCGGTGATACCTGCTTTTGACGTGTAGCGCAATGTCCACCAGGTCATGCAGGTTGGAATTCTTTCCACTTTGGACAATGATCAATCGCTCTCGCTTCGGGACGTTGATGCGCCGTTGTCTAAATTCCTCTCGGAGCAGGCGCACATATTTCGCGTTTCCATAGATCCTCTGATACGCGGAAAGAAATAGTGTCGATTGCGCTTCCTTTACCACGTCGTCCAAAATATTTGTTGAGACTACGCGGCGCCCCGAAGGATTGTTAAGGACTAGGTCCACGAGGAACCGATGGATGATCGCGTGATATTTGAGCGCCTCAACTTTCGTGGATAGATGATAAGCTTGCATGAGAGTATCGAGAACGTGCCCAAATTGAGACTGGTAGTTGGCGGAGAATTGAATATGGAAGTTCTTCGAGAATTCCATCAAAAGATCTTCGGAGTACTCGTCGGAGTACTCTTTACTGAGTTTCCTAAGCTCCTCTAGTTCTAGCCATCGTTCATCCCCGGGAACGGTATCCAAAAAATATCCGTAGAGCAGAAACCGTCGCGATCGATCAAGCGAATATTGCTTTATCATCTGATTTACTGCATCTTTAATTAAGGAAAGGGAGAAATTCCTAGTCCGATGTTTGATTTGGATGTAATACTCGTCGACGCTTAGATCCTGAATTCCTTCAATTTGGACATCGGCACTTGGGTTCTCGTAGATCCTCAGAAGGGATGAATCGAACTGAAACACGAATCCCTTGAGGGCGTGGTGGCCACCGTCCCGAGATTCATCGATCGCGATCATGTGGTGGCGGTGTCTCCGTGCTTCTGGGTGCGGTCAACGATTTTCATGATCACAAATGCGACATGAGGCGAGTTGATCAGAAGATGAACGATCTTATCTCTACTTGTGGCGGACTGAGAGGGACTTGAGGGAATTGCGGGGCCCCCTGAGAGTCACTCTGCAACAGAAGCGCCGCACGGGGGCCTTGTGGCACCACGCTGCCTTCGATCTCGCATGGCCGTCGTCCTGCGGGCCGTGTGTGGCGTCAGGCGCGGCCCGGCGGTGGCTGGCAGCGACCCAATGTCGACCGCTCGATACCTGGTCAGGGGCACTCCCGCGTCGAGGTTCGCGGGCGAGCCGGACGAGGTGTCAGTTCCTGCGCAACAAGCCTCAGGGGTGCAGACCGAACCACGGCAACCACCGTCAGACAGGATGACAAGATTGGTTGTCATCGGCCCAAACAAAGGCCACTCCTCCTCAAACAGCCGACTCTTCGCTCGTCGTTTAATGTCCACGAGCGAACGCGGCCTCGACCTTGGGCTGGTTCTCGTGCCCCGCTGGCCACGACGTCCGAGTGAAGAAGGAGATGGTCTTCGATGTCTACCGCACTTCTCGCTCGTGACCCCGACCTCTCGCGCCTCCTCGACGACGGCTACCACGTCGTCGTCCAGGCCGGTCACATCATCGTCCGGATCCCTTACGTCACTGAGAGGACGTTCCGGTTGAAAACCGGATAGTTCATGGGTTGTGCCAGGTTATGGGCGTTTCGCCGGTTACTCGCTTCGCAAGGTTCGAGATCATCGCGATGCGGATCATGCTTTCGGAGTGTGCTGGTTTGGTCTCGTAGTCGCGGGCGAGGCGGCGGTGCATCATGATCCACCCGAAACTTCGCTCGACAACCCAGCGCCTCGGTACCACGGAGAAGCCTTTGACCTGCTCGTTTCGTGGGACCACGTCGACGTCGATGCCGAGGGCGGCACCATGCTCGATGGCCTTGGTCTTGTAGCCGGTGTCGACCCACGCCTTGGTGATCGTGGGGTAGTCCGCGGCGAGCTGGGTGAGGAGCTGTTTGCCGGCCTCGTTGTCCGAGACGCTGGCGGCGGTCACGATGACCAGCAGTAACAGGCCGAGAGTGTCGACAACGATGCTGCGTTTGCGGCCCACGATCTTCTTGCCGGCATCGGTTCCCTGGGTGTCGATAGGGACGCTGGAGGCGGTCTTGACGCTCTGGGCGTCGATCACGCAGGCGGTGGGTTCGGCGGTGCGTCCTGCCTGTTCACGGACCATCCTGTGCAGGTGGACGCCGAGATTCTCGATGGTGCCGTCGGCACTCCAGGCGCTGAAGTAGCCGAACACGGTGGTGTGAGGCGGGAAGTCGTGCGGAAGGTAGCGCCACGGGACGCCGGTCCGATTGAGGAAGAGGATCGCGTTCATGACTTCCCGCAGGTCAGTGACCTTGCCGCCGAGGTTGAGCGAGGTCTTCTGGCGCTCGGCCCGCCAGGCTGTCAAGGTCGGTTCCATCAACGCCCAGCGGGCATCGGAGAGGTCACTCAGGTATGGCAGGCGCGGCTGCGAAGAAGTCATGGGGATACTCATGCACAAGGTCTCTACCCGGGCATATCGCTCGATCGAGCGAGGCAAAAGCCGCTCTCAGTAGGTTCTTCGAACCGGACAGGAGCTACTGGCTGGAACCGGGGCGAAACGTAAGGTCATGCCTACCGAAGCTGCTGCCGCAAATCGCCCGTTCTGCCAGTATGCGGCTAATCCTGGCGCGACAGAACCGGCGCAAACCATCACATAAATGACACGAACGTCCTCTGCGGAGGTCGCCCGGCTGCTGACCGCGGGTTTGCAGGGTGCGCGGTGTTGGCGTGCGTCGTGGGTGGTGCCGAGTACGGCGGCGATCTGGAAGGCCAGGTCCCGGTTGGGGGTGGCACCGCTGCGGCAGCTGATTGTGCGGGTGTGCCGTCCGGTTGCCACGGCGGGCACTCAGGGCGCCTTCTACCGCGGCTGGCGGCTGACCGCGATCGACGGCACCACGTTCGACCTGCCCGACACGAAGGCGAACGTGGAGGCGTTCGGCCGCCCGCCGCGTTCCGGTCGGGGTGAACAGAACCTCGGCTACCCGCAGTTGCGCATGGTCGGCCTGGTCGAATGTGGCACCCACGCCATCTTCGAGGCTGCGGTCGGAGCTCTGCGCGCTGGAGAGCAGACTCTGGCCCGGGCGGTACTGGTGTCCCTGCGGCCGGGGATGCTACTGCTGGCCGACCGCGGTTTCTACGGCGTGGACCTGTGGCTCAACGCCGCGGCCACTGGGGCGGACCTGCTGTGGCGAGTCCGCAAGGACCTCGTGCTGCCGGTGGTCGAGCAGTTGTCAGACGGCTCCTACCTCACCGAGATCTTCGACCGCAGCGACATCCACCACACCCGCCGCGGGGTGCCGGTCCGCGCGGTGGAGTACTCCATCGCCGGGCACGAGGGCGTCTACCGGCTCATCACCACAATCCTCGACCCGGACAAGGCCCCAGCCGCGGAACTGGCCGCCCTCTACGCCCAGCGATGGGAGTTCGAGTCCACCCTCGACGAAATCAAGACCCATCTCGGCGGGCCGCACCTGGTACTGCGTTCGCAACACCCTGACGGAGCCGAGCAGGAACTCTACGGCTTCTTGCTCGTCCACCACGCCATCCGACATCTGATGCACCAAGCCGCACAACAAGCCAACCAGGACCCCGACAGGATCTCCTTCACCCGCTCACTGCGCGTCGTGCGCCGCCAGGTCACCAACCAGGCGGCATTTTCCCCCCGGCAGACTCGCTCGCGCGGTCAAAGCCACCCACACTGAACTCCTCGAACGTCTCCTGCCACCACGACGCCGCCGGACCAATCCTCGCGTCATCAAACGCAAAGTCGCCGGCTGGCCCCTCAAACGCGCCGCCCACCGAACTGCAGACCGCCCAACCACCGCGACCATCAAACTCGTTGGCGCCACCAAACCAAAACGAGTCAAACGCACACCAAAGCACTAAGTTACCGGTATTGAGGCTAAGCCGTTCCCAGGCATGGGTTCATACATGCGGCCGAAGGTCGCGATCGACCCATAAGCCCAGCGGACTGAGCAGCAACCGGTCGAGCCCGCCTGGCGTGGTCTGGGCGGACTCGTCGACTGCATCGACCCGCTGATTGAGCAGGCGCACCAGCTCCCAAGCTCCAAGCCCGGGCGGCCTCGATGGTGTGGGGGCTGCGCACCAAGCGAACCCCAACGCCTCGTGAGACGCCCAGCGGGTAGCGCGAGCGGACAAGTGACATCGCATCTTCGGTGCCTACGCCCACAGCGATCCCGCGGGGCGCTTGACGCTACGCAGCGGTCTGGGCTGCCTGGGGTCGGACGCCCAAGGTCTGACCCAGTGCCCGTTCGACCGAAATCAGGATGACCACCCGCTCGGGGTCCGGGGCCGGCGTGCGACCGTATCGCTTTCCGTAACGGGCCACCGCGTCTTCGACCACAGCCTCGTCGGTGCACACCTCCGCGACCCCTTCGAGCGTGGCCCACCGGCCGCCGTCGACCTGGCACACGGCTACGCGGGCTTCGCCTCCACTCGCGAGAATGTTGACCACTTTACGACTCGATTTGCGGGTGATAATTCGGGCCACGCCAGCGGCGGCTTCCACCGTCACACCGACTGGCACAACATGCGGTCGCCCGTTGGGCCGCAGCGTGGTCAGCGTGCACAGGTGGTACTCGCTCCAGAACTCCAGGTAGCTGTCCGACTGGGCGGATATCGCGTTCGACATGACTGAAAGCGTAAACGCCACAGTTGCCCGAACTGCCCCAGCGTGACCGTCACCACACCCCTTCCGATCTGCCATTTTGTCCACTTCGCGGGCGTTTACGAGAGCGTCAGACTCATCGAAAGTCTCAGGTTAATAACGGAGTCATCTATCAACTCGCGAAAGTTGATCCGTTCACGCCAGACCTTAAAACAGCAGCTCAAAGCTCCGTACGAGATTCAACAAGGTTGTTTTAGGTCGCTTTGACTGGTTGAAATTACCTGCCACCTACACGAATCGATCATGACTTTTAGGCCATGTCTTGTCGGATGCTTCACGTACTGTCCAACGAGGTTCCCGAGAGCTCCGCGGGGCAGCCCCGCCCGGGGCGTCAGGGCGCGTTCGCGTACGTGACATCCGAGCAGACGGCGAGCCCTGGATTTCTAGCATCCCTCCCTCTGCGAGGGGGGTCAGTCGGGGCGCAGGTGCAGCCGACTGCGGTCGTTTCCGGCGCCGGGAACCGGACGTCATCGACATGGGCGCGGTGTCGCCCGGCTCGGGGAGCCATCACAGCCGGTTGGAGGGATTACTCAGTGTGGTCGGATAAGAGTGGCCGAGACGCGGCGGAGCCCAAGGTTCCCGCTCAAGACCGAGCCAACCGTCGACGCCTTGGACGCTGGCGTACAGCCACGGCCCGAACGGTGGAGAAGGATCTGCAGCGGCTGATTCGGCGTGAGCTGCAAGATCTCGGGGTCACTCCCCCGCTCGACGTTCACGACCTCTGCGAGAAGCTGAGCCGACGGCGCAGACGCCCTCTGTTTCTGCGTGCAGCTCCGCTGCCCAAGCCCGGCCCCTCGGGCATGTGGGCGGAGTACGACACCTACGACGTGATCCTGTACCAGCAGGAGACGACCGACCTGCACCAGGACGGGATCATCCTGCACGAGGTCGGACACATCCTCGTCGCGGAGAACGAGAAGGCAGCCGAGGACTCCGCCTGCGGGGTGGAGACAGACACGCCCGATGCAGCCCCTGATGAGGACGCGGCGGCCGTCGATGTGGAGGGGTGGGCCACCCTGCTGCCGGTCTTCGGGACCGAGGCGGTCAAGCGCGTTGCCCAGCGTTGCTCGTATGACGACGGCGAGGAGTGCTCCGTCGAACTCGTGGCCACGATCATCCTGGAGTGGTCGGCCCTGCTCGCAAACTCCACTCCTCCGGCTGATGATCCCGCCCTGCGCCGGGTCGAGGCGGCTCTCGGCGACCGGCGAGGATGGCTGTAACTCGTGGAACTCCTGCTCTTGGGGCTCCTGGCCGCACTGGTCTGGAAGCTCTACCAGTGGAAGCGAAGCCCGCATGACGCACCTCTTCGCTCGGTCACCCTCTGCCTGTTCTGCGCTGCGCTCTCGTACCCCGTAGCGATGCCGGGCGGCGCGTCCGGAGTCGACACCGTCGCCGGCCACGGGACGGCGAAGCTGATCCAGAACGTCCTGTTGCTCCTGACGGTCTACTTCCTCATGTGCTTCTACCTCTACTCCGCCGCTGACGAAGAAGCGGGGCGTCGGCGGGCACGCAGGGAAGCCGTGCTCATCGGGGTCGTCGCAGTCGCGATCACCGTGGCTGCGCTGTCGGTGCCGCACGAGGTCTTTGCCGGCAGCTTCAGCACAGCCGACATGACGATTCCCCAGATCGCCTTCTTCTACGGCGGCGCTGGCCTCTACCTCATGTATGCCCTCGGCATGGCGTTTCGGTGGACTCGCCGATACGCCCGCATGTCCCGACGCCCGCACTCCACCGGGCTCTGGATGACCGCCATCGGTCTGGGAGCGATGGCCGTAGCGTGCGCGATTCGAGCCGTCATCGTCGCGGTTCGCTCAGCAGACGTGGACGTGCCACATCTCCTTATGGCGGCCGTGGCCTTCCTCTTGGTCGCATCAATCCTGCTGTTCGCCGCGGGTGTCACCTACTCCGGAGCCCGAGCGCGAATCTCCTCCCTACGACTCTGGCTGCAACACCGGCGTGATCACCGTCGCCTCTCGCCTCTGTGGGAGTTGTTGGCGGAGGCGTATCCGGACAACGTGCTGAGACCGGCATCCTCTGCTGCACTGGACCGATGGCGGGCCCGTGGCGTGCACCGGCGCTACCACCGCCGCATCGTGGAGTGCCGCGACGGCCTGGTGGACATCAGCCCGTACCTGCTGGACGAGGGTGACGACAGCACAGTCCTCAACATCGACTCCGCCGAGCTCGCCGCCCGGCTCCGCCGGGCCTCCGCTCGGATCGAGAAGGGGGTCCCCGCGCCCCGCCGCGCGGTCCCGCTCGCAATGGCGCTGGGGAGCGACCGCGAGTCGGATGTGAAACAACTGATTGCGGTATCCGACGAACTGCGCGCAGCCGCATGACCTCGCAAGATCAAGGAGTCACGATGCTGATTACCGGTGGACGAGTGCTCGTCGACTCGGGGACCTACCTGGAAGACGGTGCCGTTCTCATCGAGGGCGACTCGATCTCTGCCGTCGGGCCGCGCAAGGAAATCGAAGAGCGGGCCGGGGCCGACGTGCCTCGATTCGAGTTCGGCGGAACCGTGCTGCCGGGGCTCATCGACGCTCACGTTCACCTGGCCTTCGATGGCGGGCCTGACCCGGTGTCCACCCTCCAGGGCTCGACGGATGAAGCCCTGTTCGAGGACATGCGGCGGCGCAGCGAACAGCTCCTGCGCAGTGGCGTTACCACCGTCCGCGACCTCGGCGACCGCGGCGGACTGGCGCTTCGTCTGGCTGTGGAAATCAGCAATCGGCGTACACCAGGACCGAGGATCGTCTCCGCAGGCACCCCGGCCACCACCGTGGGCGGGCACTGCCACTTCCTCGGCGGCGAAGTCTCCGGCGAGACCGAGATCCGCGAGCTCGTACGGCGCAACCTCGCGGCCGGGGCAGGCGTCATCAAGGCGATGGTCACCGGCGGCGGTCTCACGAAGGACGGCCCCAGGAGCCACCAGTCGCAGTTCACGGCGGAGGAACTGGCCGCCCTGGTGGAGGAAGCCCACAAAGCGGGCGTTCCTGTCGCGGCCCACGCGCACGGTGCCGACGGCATCGCCTCAGCCGTAGAGGCCGGCGTCGACACCATCGAGCACTGCACGTGGATGTCGAGCGATGGCCTGGACTTCCGGCCCGACGTGGTTCAGCAGATCATCGCGAAGGACATCACCGTCTGCCCGGCTGTAAGCCCGCACTGGCAGATGCTCCCGCGCTTCTTCGGCGAGGAGCGCGCCAACGCGATGTTCGACCTGGTGCGGCAGATGGCCGACGCCGGAGTCCGCCTGATCGCGGGGACAGATGCAGGCGTGCAGCGTGCCGGCTTCGACGGGCTTGCTCAGGCCCTGTCGTTCTACTCGCACCTGGGGCTGTCGAACGCCTCGATCATCGACATGGCGACGTCGCAAGCGGCTGCTGCCCTGGGCCTGGGCGAGATCACAGGGAAGGTCGCTCCCGGCTACCGAGCGGATCTCCTCCTGGTGGACGGTGACCCGCTCGCGGATCTCTCCGCACTGAGCGGAGTCCAAACCGTGTTCGCCTCCGGTCTGCGCCACGAACCGAACAGCACGGGACAGTAAGAACCTCACCCTGGTGCCCTGTTTCCTGACCCCCGCGGGTCCGGGGAACAGGGCACCAGTACCGCTTCAGACACAACCGGTGATTCGATGTGTATTAGGGCGGCTTGTACCGTAGGCGGCATGTCTGTGGATATTCGTACTGTATTGCGTAAGCAGGAGGAAGAGCTGCGGCGCTTTCGCCGGAACCTGTTCTCTACGGAGCCGGCTGATAGCGGCCTGGCCTCTGTACTGCCCAAAGACGTGCTGGAGCAGTTGCGGGCGGAGGGAAAGACGGTGCCGCACCGCTTCGGACCGGTGCGCTCGGTGACCGACCGGCATGCTGTCCTCACCATCGTCGGGGACATCATCGACCAGGCCGTACTCCTGGACCGTCCTGGCCGGGAAGGGGCTGTGCTGACACTGTCGGTCACCGCACGGCACAAGCAGCTCGGCACTCGCCAGGCAGTTGACCCGGGGGAGGCGCGGGCCTGGGTGGAAGCGATCGTGGGCCCCAAGTGGCTGCCGCACTTTTACTCTGCTGGGGCCCTGAGCGGCTCCACTGCGGGCGGGACCTCGACGTCGAGGCCGCTGACGACGCAGTACTTCTACCTGTTCCTCGGCCCGGACGGTGTCCCGCACGGTGAGCCAGAACATCAGCTCGGCGTGCAGTTGATCCCGCTCATCCATACGCCCTGACGATCACCAGAGTCCAGGGCGAACGCCGCCTGATGCGGCACTAGGCCGTGTATCGAAAGTCGATCTTGGGCGATGAATGATCGCGGTTCATGGGGCGGGGAGATCTCACGGACGAACAGTGGGTGGTGTTGGAGCCGTTGCTGCCCAAGGGTGCGAAGGCGGGGCGACCTGTCATCTGGTCCCGGCGGCAGCTGATCGACGGCATACGGTTCCGGGTCCGAACGGGCGTTCCGTGGCGAGACGTGCCCGCCGAGTACGGGCCGTGGGGCCGGATCTATGACCTGTTCCGCCGATGGCAGCGGAACGGCACCTGGCACAGGGTCTTCAGCCGACTCCAGTCCCTGGCCGATGAAAAGGGTGCGATCGTGTGGGACCTGAGCGTCGATTCCACGGTGTGCCGTGCCCATCAGCATGCCGCCGGGGCCCGGAGGCAGGGTGACCTGCAAAAGGAACCGCCGGGCGGTGTCTTCACCGAACCCCTTGATCATGGACTGGGGCGCTCGCGCGGTGGGTTCACCACCAAGCTGCACCTGGCCGTCGAGCAGGGCCAGAAGCCCATGTCGATCGTGGTAACGGCAGGTCAGCGCGGGGACTCGCCACAGTTCGAACCCGTGCTGGAGAAAGTCCGCGTGCCCCGCCTCGGGCCGGGCCGGCCGCGCGTCCGTCCCGATCGCGTGCGGGCTGACAAGGCGTACGCCTCCCGCAAGAACCGCGCATACCTGCGTCGCCGGGGGATCCGCTGCACCATCCCGGACAAGGCGGACCAGGCGCGCAACCGCCAGAAGCTCGGCTCCCGCGGTGGCCGGCCGCCACATTTCGACCCGGTCGACTACCGCGAGCGCCACGCGGTCGAGTGCGGAATTAACCGCCTCAAGAGGCACCGCGCTGTCGCCACGCGATACGACAAACTCGCGGTCCGCTATGAGGCGACCGTCCTCGTCGCGGCCATCAACGAGTGGCTGTGAACATCGCCCGTTCGTGTCAGGTCCGCAGTTACGCCTGGTCCTTCTCCGGCGCTGCATAGCCGGGCACGGACGGCCATCGAACAGTCAGTACCACCGACTCTTCCTCCGCGAACCATGAGTGATCGACTCCGCACCCCCACACGACGTAATCACCCTGCTCCTCCAGTAGAACGCTGCGGCCGGGCAGTTCGACGCGGAACCGGCCGCTGATGAGAACCAGGAGAGCCGTGCGTTTCTCGCCCCTCACCCACTGCGACCGCTCATCGGCGCGGGGGTGCACGCCCCATTTGATCTCCAGGGCCTCGCTGTGGCGCGGGTCGCCAACGTCCTTGAAATGCCCCAGAAGCCATCCTCGGTCCAGTGCCGCATCCTTGCCCGCATTGCCCACATACACGCTGTCATTCACGTGCCCGAACGCTAGCAGCCGCTCTTGTACTCGCAGTCAGCACTTTCGATACACGGCCTAGTTGTTGGTGCTGGGACCGGCCTTCTTGTCCAGCTCGCTGGCGAGGTCGTTCAGGATCGAGAGGACATCGGCCGGCAGGCCCTCGTCGCCCATCCCGCGGGCCCGGACACGGCCCACCTTGCCCTGCTTGGCAGCAGACATGATGCGGAGTCCTTCGTAGACCTGCCGGGCGACGGACTCGTTCGGCTCGAAGTACAGCTTCGAGACGTCGAAGAACTTGGCCAGACCTTCGAGGACCACGGGCACCGGTGCGTCATCTCCGCCCGTCCGCAGGGCCTCGATGTCCTCGGCTGAGGTGACCTGGGAGCCCGCGTAGGCGTTCACCGAGTCCGCGATCTCCTGATCACCCGGAGCGGTTCGGCCCGGGTAGGAGCGTTCCAGCAAGAGAGCGATCTTCTCAGCCAGCGTCTCCGGCACCTTCTCGGCCTCGGCGGTCTCCTCGTCAGCCTCTCCGAAAGACCGGTCCTGGGCGCGCTTCAGCTCGTCCTCGGTCACCCCGTATGCAGCCGCCAGGAGAGGTACGTACCGGTCCTTGAGGCGGCGGACACCCCCTTCGGCTCCAGCCACCGGCCCGTCGCTCTTGGTACCGATGACCGTCCGTGTCTCGTATCGGTACAGGCCGGCGTCGCATCGCAGGTCAATCAGGTCGGGCAAGCCGTCGCGCGGGAACAGGTCGTCCAGATCCCGGTTCAGCACCCTGGCCAGAGCAGGCAGCTTCTCTTGATCGGGCGTCGTCGCTCCCGACTCCCATCCCGCCACGGTCGAGTCCGCAGCACCGAGGGCGGACGCGACGTCGGCCTGCGAGACATCGGCGGCTCGACGTACCGCGCGCACACGTTCTCTGTCGAAACGGCGAGCTGGCATCGGACCTCGTCTTTTGGGTGAACCGAGGAAACCTCGGACTGTTGACTTTTGATGCGAACCAAGATAGCTTCATCTTAGCGAAAAACGAGGGGGTTCGCACCCCTCTCGGCCTTCGCCCACCTGCGGTTCCCATCGTGGACCGACTCAGTGAAGAGGGGATTCCGCGCAGCACTCGGGCGCGGCCCCTCCCCTCAAAACGCCATCGGCGCCCGAGAGTTCGCACCTCTCGGACGCCAGACAGCTCGTGATCCGTGGCCCTCAACAGGGGCGCTGATCACTCGCACGGCCACTCCGTGTCCTTTCGCACGGCACGACGGAGCGGCGTACCACATAAAGGAGTGTCGCATGTCCCCCACTACGGACTGCAACCCGAAGGTGGAGATCCCTTCGGGCCCGACCGAACGTCTGGCGGCGCAACTGTCGTCCATGCTGCCGGAAGTCGCCGTCGTACAGGTGCGCCTTCAGGGGCCTCGGACCCTGTGGCCCCACCTCGGGCTGACCGCCGTGAACGCCAGTGGACGGACCCTTCGTGTCCCTCGGGCGAAGGCGGTCACCATCGCCCGGTGGATCATCCGCTCATTCCCCCAAGCCGGATGGGCGGCCTCCGGCGGGCACGCCTTCGACCTGCGGACCGCGGAACTGCGCGGGCTGGAAGCGTGATGGCGGCCGTGGCACCGGCGAACGCGGGTCCGGCCGTGGACTTGCAGGGACTCGCGACCGTGGTCGGCCTCCTGGCTCAGGCCGGCGGCCTGGACGCCTTGTTGGGCAGCCAAGCTACTGACTCCCGCGATAAGCGTCTGCACATCGGGTACAGCGAAGCCGCCGAACGGCTGAACATTCCGGAAAAGTGGCTCCGCGAGCGTATATCCACGCTCCCTCACCGGAAGTTCGGCAAGTTCGTGCAGTTCACGGAGGATGACCTCCACGCGATTTCCGATATGCATTTCGTCGGCCCTGGCGAAAAGACCCAGAGGGATGACGAGTCGGTACTGATGGCACTTCAGCCTTCCAAGCGCTCTCGTAAGCGTTCCTGATCTCCCCTCGCGCCCGATTTCAATACTTCGCGGCGCTGCGAACATCGCGAGAAACAAATGAGCACTGACATATCCGGCCTCATCGAGGCTGCGCACCGGGGAAATTGGCTGCCCCTCATAGAAGAGTCGAAGAGGGCTCCTGGTAAGCACTGGGCTGAATACGCCCGATGCGCTAACCAGGACATCAATATCTTCGTCCCTCTCGCAGACGGCCCCAGGGAAGAACCCGACACCGTGAAAGCCAAGCTGGGAATCTCCCTCAACCGTCCTCGCAATCTGTGCGCGTCATGCCCGGTGGCCGTCGCTGCCCGTTGCCTGGTGGAGTCCCTGAAGGATGACGACGAATACGGAATCCGGGGCGGTCTTCTGGCTTCCGAGCGTGCAGAGCTGCGGCGTGCATGGCAAGACCGGGACATCGAGAAAGCAGTAGAAGGCGCGCTTCGAGGTTGCACCGCAGCCTTGACCAAGCCCGCCCGGGACGCCGTGATTGCGCGCTTCGCCACTGATCCAGCACTGGACGCTGCTGCCGTCGCCCGCGGGCTTGGCGTGACGCACGAGTATCTGCTGAAACTCGCCCGTCGCTATCGAAAGTCGCAGGCCGGGCGGGGTACGCCCCCGCTCCACGTCGTCGCCGCCTGACGCCGCCCCCGAGGAAACGATTCTTCCGCACGGCGGACCCTGCGTTTACGGGAGTTTCCCCCATGCTTCAGAACAACCTTTCCGGATTTCGGCGCAGGACTATCGGTGCCGAGATTCGAGAAATTGCACCTACGGCAGTGCTCGTGCGGGTCTACCCCGTGCGCCGGCCTGTTACCCACCTCTTCGAATCGGACTTTTACCGCATACTTATCGACCGCAGGACCGAAGAGGAAGTTGCGCGCATGGTCAGGCGCGGTTTCGGAAAGGCTGCCGACTGGCGTCGCGCCCACGATTTCTATCTCCCCACCGAAACGCTCTATCTCACCCCGGAGCCATATCAGAACGGCTACGTCCCGGAGGACGACCAGTCTTTCGGTCTTTCCCTCAGCCGTCGCATAGCCATAGGCGACGGTGACCACTGATGAGCGCCATAGCGACCGAACTGGTCTGGTCACACTCGAAGTCGTGCAGGGGCTCGCGCCTCGTCATGCTGGCGCTGGCCCGCGAGGCGGACGACGACGGCAAGGCGACGCTAACCCTTGATGAGATATCCGCTGTTACCCGCCTTACGCCTCGTTCGATAACGAAATGTCTCGGAGAGCTGGCAAAGCTCGGAGAACTGAGCCGCGAACGCGGAGGGGGCGCCTCCAACCCGAATTCCTACTCCATATTGCTGTGTAGCGGGACCGCCGAGGAAGCCGCCAGCACGGTGAAGGATCTTCCTACTCCCCGCCCTGGCGGGCCAGAAGTGGGAGAGAAGGACCAGGAAGTTCCTTCCCAGAACCTCGCTGGCGAAGTCGGAAGTGGGAAGTTTCGGCACGCAGATTCGGAAGTTTCTTCCTCGCGCGTACGTGGTGGTAATACTCCCTACGGGAGTATTACCACCACCAAAGAGCAAGCTAGCCTGCCGAGGTCGCGCCGAGAGAACAACGCTGGCGAGCAAGGCTCGGTGACGGTTCCTGACGGTGCCAAAGACCTGGTAACAGCCATAACAGGCGCCGGAATGCTCGTTGGTTGGCGACTGACCGAATCGGAATGGGATCGGGTAACAGCTCTCGCAGCACTTTGGGGAAATGAACGGCTGGTCGAGATGGTGGCGCGGCGATGGAACGCCGACCGCCCGCCACAGTCCGCCCGCTATCTGCTGCGCATCTGGGCGGATCTGCCCTCGCACGCTCCCCCCGCAGCAGCCTCTCAGGGGAATGTCGTGCCGTTGCGTCGGCAGTCCGGAGGCTGGGTTCCCTTTCAGAACACCGCTGCCCCCAGCGCTTACCAGAACTGATTTTGATCATGGCTGAGCCGGAACGCGCGGGCAGCGCCAGGTCGATGCGCGCAATGGAACGAATACTCGCTGCGAAAGGACTTCAGGCCGTGCCGGATGCCGACCCCGCCGACGAAGCATCGGAAGAGAACCCCGGAGATCGCGAGTGGCACTCTCGGGCTCGGGCCGACTACGCCCTGAGCCGCTGGCAGAGCGCCACCCCTCCCCGGTTCCGTGACGCGGAGGCCACGCTGCCGGAGGTCATCGGCTGGGCCGACCGGGCACTCACGAACAACGCCGGGGCTGGCGCTCTGCTCCTCACCGGCCTCACGGGGACGGGCAAGACGCATCAGGCATACGGGGCCTTGCGAAGGATCGCGGCCGGCGGGCCGGACCGGTTCGAGCTGATCGCCGTGAACTCTGCGGACATGTACGGCAACCTGCGCCCGTCACAGGTCATGGGCGCCGCTGAACACGAGCTGCAACGGCTCAGCAGGGTTCAGTATCTACTCCTCGATGATCTCGGTACGGCGAAGACCTCGGAATGGACCGAGGAGGTCACGTACCGACTGATCAACTACAGGTACAACCACTGCTTGCCGACGATCATCACCTCCAACCTGCCCGCCCGCGATGAGACCGGGCCTGACCTGACCGACTTCGTCGGGGCCCGCGTGGCGAGCCGTCTGGCCGAGATGGTCACGACCCTTGTGCCGATGATCGGCGCTGACCGGCGCCGCGGCGGGAGGGCGGCGTGATGCCCGTCCGCCTTCGCGGCGCGTTCCACGACGCCACAACGCTTTCCACAGCCTCTGCATACGTCGGACCGAGCAGCCGGTACGCCAACCCGTTCACAGTCGGGGCTCGGTCCCCGCTCGGTCCCCCGATGGACGCTGCTGAGTCGGTAGACCTCTTCACCGCCACGCTCCGGGGCCCGGTCGGACGCCACTACGCCGCTCGCTTCGCCCGAGCGCTGCGCGGGCTCGACCTGATGTGCACATGTCCCCTTGACGCTCCGTGCCACGCGGACGTTCTCCTTCGCCTCGCCAATGAGCCCGGCGACGGCACCGCACCTCGCACCACCGATCTTCTGGAAGGCCCCCGATGAGTCACCCGATCATGTTCGCTGCGGCCAAGCACCTCACGACCGCAGAGGAGCGGCGTAAGACCGCTCGGGAGGCCGCGTTCCGCTCCTGGGGCCCGAGGTCGATCACCGCAGCGTCCAAATACGCACGCACCCTCCTGGGGGCCGCCGCAGTCACGCTCGACTGGGAGGTGCTGGGACTTCTCAGCTTCGAAGAACACCTGCAAGCTTTCGCGTCGCTCGACACGACCGGGGGCCAGCACCTGGAGCTGTACTACACCGATCAGGGCGGCACAGAACGAATCTCGCTGCGGGTGTCGTCCGTGAGCTGCCCAAGTCAGCACGTGCACGAGGTCACCTCGTTGGAACAGCTCGGACAGCTCCTCTCGCAGACCCCGGCCTGGCAGGACATCAGCCCGCGCGACGGGGGGAACCACTGATGTCACACACGCACATAGACATGGCGGCCGGAACCGAACGGCAGGAGAGCTACAGCCTTCGCGGAATGACGGCCTGGGACCGCAGTGCGATCATCCTGCTCGGCGCGGCCGGCTTCGCCTTCTCGTACGACGCACTGCGTCAGATCGCCCTCGCGATCCACGCCAGGGAGACCTTGTCCTACCTGTTCCCGGTGTTCATCGACGGGTTCATTGCCTACGGCGTGCGGGCGATCGTGCTTCTTAGGCACCAGCGGTTCGCCGCGCGGCTCTACGCCTGGTTCTTGTTCCTCGCGGCGACCGGGGCGAGCCTCGGCGCGAACGCTCTGCACGCCATCACGCTGAACGATTCTCCGCAGGCCGGACGGTCCGCGCTGCACCTCACGGACAGCGTCGTGGGTGTGCTGTCGATGCTCGCGCCCCTCGCGCTGGCGGGATCGGTCCACCTCTACATTTTGATGGCGCGGACGGCGGAGCGGGCGGTCCCGGACGGGGCTGACTCCGGTCCCGGACCGGTCCGCGAGACGTCTCCGACGCTCGAACGCGTCGCTGTCCAGCAGCGCCCTCGTCCGCTGGAAGCACCGGCGCCGATGCCTCCACTGCCGTTGACAAACGGTCCGTCCGCGCCGCAGGACGCCGCCGCAGCAGCAGTTGACCTGCGGAAAGCCGAGCCCCCGCCCGCAGAAGAAGAACGTACGGAGAACACCGCAACCCATCCGTCCGCCGAAGCGGACGAAGAAGAGGCGGAGGGCAAGAGCGCGGACGGACCGGACGGTGGACCTACGGGCCACGCGCCGACCACAGCACTTCCGGAGGACACGGAATCCTCCGCGCCCACGGCGGTCCGCACCTCGGCGGACGGAGAGACGCCGTCCGTCCCGGACGACGCGGAATGCCCACAGGACCGGGAGGCAGATGACGACTGGTTGGCCGAGCTGCTGCCGATTGCGCGATCGGCTGCCGAGCGAGCCGGACGGACCAGTCGCGAGGTTGTAGGGGACGCCGTCCGCAAGCATCAGGCGATCAGCAACGACCGGCTTGGTGTGCTGCTGGCCCGGCTGAAGGAAGAGGACGCCGAGGGGGCAAGGACACCCGCCGCTGCCTCCAGCGCCCTCTGGTGATGTCATCTCATGACGGGCTCGGGGCCTGTGTGGCTCGCGCCGTACAGGCCCCGGCCGGTCAGCTTGATCAGGAAGGAACGACGATGTGGTCTCGCCGACGCGACCGGGCTGAGGACGCCGCCCGTGCCGATGCCGTACAGGCAGCGTCCGCCCTCGCGGTTCACCTCCAGGGCGGGGGCAGTCTTGTGCCAGTCCAGGCGGATGGTCTTGCCCTTGTGGTTGATGAGGTCGCCTTCGCGGACGTGGCGTGCTCCGCCGCCCGCTTCTACGGGACAGGGGTCGACTACCCGACCCCTGCGAGTGGCTACTTCGAGGACCACCCGACCTTCGGCCGGCGGTGGGTGAGCAACGGTCGTCTCGACTCCCGTCGGCGTCAGGAAGCGGAGGACGCCGCCCGTCCGCAGTGGCGCGATCACACCGCTGCCCGAGTGGTGCTCACGTCGGCTGGCGTACGGCTCCTCCCGGTGGGGGCTCGTGAGTGGATGCCGTTCGACCACGTCCTCCTGACCGGAGTCGCCAATGAACCGCCCGCCGTCGTGCTCTCGTACAGCACGTGCGCGCCCCTGCTCCTGAGCGGCCCAGCCGCCCCGTGGCTCGGCGTGGCGGTCGAGCACCTGCACCACAGCTCCGCATATTGATCAGAAACTCATTGGGTTCACTCGTCGAGGGTGCAGCGGACGTGCGGGGCTTTGAAGTAGCCGGTGATGGCGTGGGGTTGGCGTTGCAGGCGGTGGAAGAACCTGCGGGTCTCGGCGGCGAGTTCGGTCCGGTTCCTGGCCCGGTGGGTGTGCGTCAGGCTGCGTTTGAGGTCGGCGTTGACGAGCTCGTCCGGGTTGAGCTCGGGTGAGTACGAGGGCAGGAAGTGCAGTTCGATCTCGTCCTGGTGGTCGGCGAGCCAGGCTCGGACGGTCTTCGAGCGGTGGGCCGAGTGCCGGTCGACGATCAGGTGGACCTTCCGGTCGAAGTGACCGACGATGCGGGCAAGGAAGCGGCACATGACCGTCGCGTCGAACGACTCGTGAAGACCATGAAGTGCATCCGGCCCTTGGTGCTGATCGCGGACATCGCGTTCACGGAGAACCGGTTCCCGGTGCGGCGAACCACCGGTTCCTCCCCCTTCATACCCCAGGTGCGGCCGGTGACCTGGTCCGAGCGGATCCCGACCTGGTCGGCGAACAGGATCTCGCCGTCATCGGCCTTCGCCCGGGCCCGGATAGCCGGCAAGGTCTCCTCGTGCCACGTCCGGACCGCTTCCGGATCCTGCTCGACGGCCCGCTTGTCGGGCCGCTGGAAGGTCAGTCCCCAGCGCTTGAGGTACTTGCCGACCCCGGGATCGGTGAAGCGGACTCCGTACAGCTTGAAGATCAGCCGGCCTATCTGCCCCCGCGTCCACAGCTGGCCCGAAAGCCCCAGGCCGGACGGCGTGTGATCGAGGACAGCCTGCCGCACGGCGGCCTGCTCGGCCTCGGACAGAACCTGATGCTCACCCACGCGCCGGCCCCGCGGCCGGGACAGCAGCGCGTCCCGCCCGTCGGCCTGCCGCCTCGCCCACCAGTTGTCCACGGCCCTGACCGACACCCTGAACAGAGCGGCAACCTCCACCCGGTCCCGGCCCTCCACCAGCGCCGACACCGCCAGCAACCGCACAGCCTCCTGCGCGTCCGGCGACCAAGTCCGCGCATCCCCCACCAGATCACTCACACACCATCAACGAGCCTGAACCCAAAGCGTTTCGGATCAATAGGCGCTGCGTCCTTGGCTGTTCCACCAGCGGCGGATGGACTCCACGGCAAATGCGGCGGTGTCGTGGTTGGTGCCGACGCTGACCCATCCGGTGTTCGCGGCCATCGTGGATCCCGTACGGGATGGCCTTGCCCAGCTCCGGGTCCGGGAAGTGCGTCCGTACCCGGACCGGTTGGCCCTCGCGGTGCCACTCACCGCCGGCATTCTTGTAGTTGCCGACGAGTTCCTTCTTCTTCGTGTCGACACCGACCACCGGATCCCCGGTGGCCTGGTGGTCTTTGGCCCGCTCGTTGATGTAGCGGAACTGGCCTTCCCGGACGAGGTGTTGGCTGCCTCGTAGTCAGACGCCACTTGGCAATTGGTAGGTCAAATCTTTCCTAGAACATGTACATGCCTCAGTACAACTGTGATGCAGAACACGGGTGAGATGGGTGATTTGGCCCCTGAGTCCAAGGTTCTTCCTCCTGTTGACCTGTGCCCTTCCTGTCTAAGGTTTTGCCCAGTTCCCGTCTTCAGGGAATTTTCACAATGTGACTTCTCTGGGGTGGGGATATGTGGGCGCGCATACGAACGCGCGGTGGTGCCGGTTTGTTGTCGGGGGCCTTGAGCCTGGCTGTGGTCGCCGCACTTGCTCCGGCGGTTGCCGTGGCGGCTCCCGCAACGAAGTTCGAGGCAAGTGCTGTTACTCAGGAAGGCAGCGACTCCTCCACGGGTGAGGCGAGCGCTGCCGCTGCGCGCGCTGAGGCTCGGCATACGGGCAGGTCTGTCGAGGTGACGTCCATGCGCGGGGAGTCCAGTGACGTCTACGCGACGGCCGACGGAAACCTGGAAGCACGCGAGTACCTCCGCCCTGTCCGTGCCCGTGTCGATGGGCAATGGAAGCCCATTGACACGGACTTGGCCGTCGATGCCGATGGCGCGGTAGCTCCGAAGGTGGCTGCCGTGGGGCTTGAGTTCTCCGGTGGCGGCGGTGCTCCGCTGGTACAGATGACCAAAGCGGGCCGTGAGCTTGCGCTGACATGGCCGGATGCGTTGCCGAAACCGGTCCTTGACAGAGCGACCGCGACGTACCCGGACGTGCTGCCGGGCGTCGACCTGCGGATGGAGGCGCAGGAGACCGGATACACACAGCTCCTGGTGGTCAACTCCGCCGAGGCGGCGGCGAACCCCAAGCTGTCCGAGCTTCGTCTGAAGCTGTCGGCCGAGGGCATGGATGTTGTCCGCACTGATGAGGGTGGCCTCCAGGCAGTGGACAAGGGCGCCAAAGGAACGATCTTCGAAGCGCCGACGCCGATGATGTGGGATTCCAGCACGGCTGCCGACGCTCCGCCCGAAGGCGTCACCTCACGAGCGGCCGCAGTGGCGTCCCCCGAGGACGGCGAACCGGCGGCCACCGAGTCGGGCAAGCTGGCCGAGGTCGGCGTGGACATTCCCGCCGACGGCGACGAACTGGTGCTGACACCTGACCCGGACGTTCTGCGCGGCGAAGACACCACGTATCCGGTCTTCATCGATCCGCACTTCGACTCGCCACTTCGCACAGCGTGGACGATGGCTTCCAAGTACTGGGCGTCCTCACCGCAGTGGAAGTTCAACGGCGAGTCGACAGCAGGCATGGGTTACTGCAACTGGAGTTACTGCGCGCCGTATGACACCAAGCGGCTCTTCTACCGGATTCCCACCTCGAAGTTCGCGGGCAAGACGATCCTCTCCGCGGAGTTCGTGGTCCGGAACACCTGGTCCGCCTCGTGCTCTGCGCGGAGTGTCGAGCTGTGGCGAACCAAGGACATCTCGAACTCCACGACCTGGAACTCCCAGAACGCTTCGGGCTTCTGGATCAAGATGCTGAAGGCCCAGTCCTTCGCGTACGGGTACGACGGCTGTGCGGCGAAGGACGCGGAGTTCGACGTGAAGTCGGCCGTGCAGGAGGCGGCGAACGGCAAGTGGTCCACGATGACCTTCGGGCTGCGCGCCGGCAGTGAGACGGACGGGAACGCGTGGAAGCGGTTCTCGGACAAGGCCCACCTGCGGGTGAAATACAACCTGCCGCCCAACCAGGTCAAGATGTCGCAGCTGAAGATGGAGTACGGCGGCGCCTGCAAAAAATACGACGCTTCGCCGCCTCACGTGAGAGACCTGGGCAAGATCTACGCCAATAATGTTACGGACCCCGACGGCGACAAGGTCGCAGTCCAGTTCCAGGCGGGCTGGGGAGGCAACGGCAACGGCAACACCACATGGTGGAAGCCTGCCATGACCAGCTACAAGGCGTCGGGCGATCAGTTCCATATCTCTCTTCCGGCGTCCGTACTGCCGAAGAATCAGGAGATCAACTGGTATGTGCGCACGTACGACGGTTCCCAGTATTCACCCTGGTCCCATGCGGGCAGCGCGACCGGTTGCTACTTCACCTATGACCCGGATGCTCCCGCCACCCCCACGATCACATCCACCGACTACCCGAGGTCGACGGATGGCATGGGAGACAACGACCCTTGGTTCGATGGCGTAGGAAAGTATGGGACGTTTCAGATCAAGGGCGCGAAGACCGATGTGACCAAGTACTGGTACGGCATCAACACCGATCCTTCGTCGAAGAACACCCTGACGACATCAGCCGGCGCCGCGAAGTCGATCAAGATTCTGCCGCCGAAGGTGGGCTTGAACTCTGTTACGGCCCAGGCACTGGACGCGGCGGGAAATGTCAGTGCGCCCTTCACCTACTACTTCAAGGTGAGTGCCGGGCAGCCTGAGCGAGCCAGTTGGCAGTTCGATGAGAGCAGTGGTGCGACGCAGGCGGCCGGTTCGACACCCGAGCGCACCGCAGCCCTGCACGGCGGTCCGACGCGTGGAGTGACAGGCGTGCAGGGTGAGGCCATCGAGTTCGACGGTGTGGACGACTACGCCGAGACCGGTGTGCCGGTGCTCGACACCGATCACGGCTTCGCCGTATCGGCTTGGGTGAAGCTGTCCCAGCTGCCGACCAAGGCCGCGATCATCGCCGCTCAGCCGGGCAACAAGAGCCCGGGGTTCGAGCTGTACTACTCCGCCTCGTACGGGCGGTGGGTGTTCAACCAATATGCTGCGGACACGGAGGGTGCCGGCCTGACCCGCGTGATGGCGCCCGCTGCCGGAGGCGTGCAGGTCGGCAAGTGGACGCACCTGGTGGGCCTCTACAACGAGACGGCTATGCGCATTGAGTTGTATGTGGATGGCCAAATGGTCGGGCAGACGGCTCTGCCCTCCGCGTGGAACGCGCGCCGGGGGCTGATTCTCGGTGCCGGCTCCTACAGCGGGCTCACCGACAACTTCTTCCCAGGCGCGATCGATGACGTCCAGCTGTTCGACCGGGGCGTCACGGCGTCCGAGGTGACACGGCTCCACACCCACGCCGTTGTCGGCGATCCAGGTTCGCCGGCCCGCACGACCTTCTCCATGGACGATGCCGTTGAAGATGACGGAACCACTGACACCGCAGTGATCAAGGGGCGCGCCGGAGTCCTTCCGGCGGTTTTCAAGGGTGGTGTCACCACCGGTGTCTCCGGTGTCTCGGGCACCGCGGCTCACTTCGACGGTACGGCCAACGGCTACGCACGGGTCGGGCGGACGAGCGGCCCGCACGTCAACACCCAGCGCAGCTTCACCGTGTCGGCGTGGGCGAAGCTCGACTCCAAGCCGAACCAGGCGGCGATCATCGCCGCCCAGGCCGGGCATGAACGGCCCGGCTTCGAGCTGTACTACTCCTCGTCCTTCAACCGGTGGGCCTTCAACCAGTACGAGTCGGACACGGTGGACGCCAGTGTCATCCGGGCAGTTCAACCGGAGGGCAGCACAGCCCGTACGGGGGAGTGGACGCACCTGGTCGGAGTGCACGACACAGTCGCCGACACGCTCACTCTGTACGTCAACGGTGCACTTGTGGGAACAACGGTCCTCCACGGTGCCTTCAACGCGGACCAGTCGATGTTCATCGGAGCGGGCAGCTACAGCGACAGTATCGGAAACAACTTCCCCGGCTCCATCGACGACGTTCGTCTCTATGACCGACCGGTGTCGGCCGAGGAAGTGCAGCAGTTGTTCCGGCAGAGTCCGGTGATCAAGGGACGCTGGCAGTTCGAGGAGACCACCAGCGGCACACCTCCGACCGTAGCCGATGCCACCCCGGAACACCGTCCCATGAGCCTGTACGGGAATACGCAGTTGGGGCCGGGCCAGATCGACATGAACGGTCTTGACCTCGATGGTGTGGGCGCCTACGCGACGACCTCGACGATGCCGGTTGACACGAGTGCGAGCTTCACCGTGACTGCCTGGGCCCGGGCGGCTGCCACGCCCGACCACGACATGGCGGTCATGAGCGCCGAGGGCACCAACCGCAGCGCGTTCGAAGTCCGCTTCCAGCCCGATCCAGCAGATCCTCAGGGGCTGGGGCGATGGGAGCTGTCCCTTCCCAACAAGGACGCGGCCACGGGAGTCACGGTGGCCACGGTGGGCAACACCGAGTTCAACGATGTCGCCACCTGGAACCATCTCGCGGTGGTCTACGACGGGTTCGCGAAGGAGATCCGTCTCTACGTCAACGGCCATCTCCAGGATGCCGCTTGCGGTGACGCGGACGGTGACGAGCAGCCGGATGATCCCGCCTGCAAGGATCTCGCGTCCTGGGCCGATGACGCGCTCAGCTTCAAGGCTTCGAAGTCACTGCAGATCGGTCGAGCCAAGGGCGATGCGTCCGGCACCTACTTCGCCGGTTCAGTGGACGACGTGTGGGCGTTCCAGGGGGCGCTGGACGACAGCCAGGTCCAGCAGCTGGCCGGTTCCTTCTTCGATATCCCCACTGAGGTCCCCAGCGGCAACCGCAGCTGATCCATACGTGTCGGGTGTGCGGACCCGCCGAGGGGTCCGCACACCCGACACGAGCATTTCCTTTCGTTTCTTTGCTTCATTCTCTGCGTTTGGCTCACATGAGTGGTCAAGCGCCCGACAGTGATGGACACGTCACGTATGAAGGCCACTCCTGGGGCACGGTTGCTCCGCAGAACGTCACTCGCGCTATCCACCGTCCTCATCGCGTCCCTGCTGCAGGGGGTGGCGGCCCCCGTCGCGGCTGCGGCAGCAGGGCTGCCCGGTCTGCCCGCATCGGAGAAGCCTGTCGCGGGTAGCAAGAATGCGAAGGTCAAGCCGCGGGCGCAGCACAAGGGATCGCGCGTCCCGGCAGCTATCCCTCGCCTCACGCTGCCGCAGCCTACCGAGGTCACCACAGCGCTTCCGGCTCAGGGCGCCAAGGGCGCAAATCGGTTCGCCTCGCTCAAGGGGCAGCCGATCGGCATTGCGCGTGCGGCGGGCAAGAGCGCGGCGAAGAGCAGCGGAGCGAGCGAGATGCTTGCTCTGAATGGTGTCACTTCGCGAATACTCGATTCCCAGCACGCCAAGCGTGCAGGGGTGAAGGGATTGCTCTTCACTCTCGCCCCGAAGGCCGCAGATTCCGCCGGCAAAGCCGAAGCACCGGTCGATGTCTCCGTCGACTACTCCTCCTTCGCTCAGTCCTTCGGCGGCTCATACGCGTCCCGCATGCACCTGGTCGAACTGCCGGCCTGTGCGCTGACAACCCCCGAGATGGAAAAGTGCCGCGACGGGAAGCCGGTCGCTGACGTTAACGACACCGCTCAGGAGACGCTGACCGCCAGCGCCGTCGAACTTCAAGCCGACGCGCCTACGGTCCTGGCGGCAACGGCAGCAGCAGAGGGGGACAAGGGCGACTACAAGGCCACCTCTCTCTCGCCCTCCTCCACGTGGAGCACCAGCCTCAACTCGGGTGACTTCAATTGGTCCTATGACTTCCAGGCCCCCGAAGTACCCGGTGGCCTGAAGCCGAGCGTCGGCCTCTCCTACTCTTCGGGTGCCATCGACGGGCGTACCGGAGGGACGAACAACCAAGGCTCCTGGGTCGGTGACGGGTTCGACCTGTGGCCGGGTTCCATCGAGCGCCGCTACAAGCCCTGCGCGGATGACGGTGTGAAGAACGCCGACGGCAGCAAGCCCGGCGACCTGTGCTGGGCATACGACAACGCGTACATCTCGTTCAACGGCTCAAGTGGCGAACTGGTACAGGCCGGTGCCAACACGTTCAAGCTCAAGAATGACAACGGCACGAAGATCGCTCGTCTCTTCAGCACCGAGCGTGGCAATGGTGATGACGACGGTGAGTACTGGCGGGTGACCACCCCGGACGGAACCCGGTACTACTTCGGCTACAACCGGCCCACGGGCTGGACCGAAGGCGCGGCAACCACGGACTCGGCCTGGACGGTCCCTGTCTTCGGGAACGACAGCGGCGAGAAGTGCCATGGTGCGACGTTCGCGGAATCCTGGTGCCAGCAGGGCTGGCGGTGGAATCTCGATATGGTCATCGACACCCACGGCAACACCATGACCTACCACTACGGCAAGGAGAAGAACTCCTACGGCCGTAACCTCAAGGCCGACGACGACACACAGTACGACCGTGGCGGCTACCTCAAGCGCATTGACTACGGGATGAGGAACACCAACACCTACACCCCGAAGCCGCTGGCACAGGTGACATTCGACAACCGGGAACGGTGCCTGCCCCAGACGGGTGTGAGCTGTGAGTCCGACACGATCGACTCCAAGTCCGCCTACTGGTACGACACACCGTGGGACCTGAACTGCAAGGCAACCACCAGCTGCGACAACGGACGGCTTTCCCCGTCTTTCTGGACCCGCAAGCGGCTGACCGGCATCACAACTCAGGTACTCAAGGCGGACGGGACCTACGGCAAGGTCGACTCCTGGAAGTTCGAACACCACTGGGGCACAGCGGATGTCGACTACCAGCTTCTGCTGGACAGCATCCAGCACACCGGTGAATCGGCAACGCCGGCCATCACGCTACCGAAGACCACGTTCACCTATACACAGCTTCAAAACCGCCTCGACAAGATCGGGGACGGCTACGCCCCCTTCGTCAAGGACCGCCTCTTCACGATCTCCGATGAGTCGGGTGGCGAGGTCGGTGCCAACTACACCGAGGCGACGTGCAACTGGAGCGATCTGCCGACTCCTGAGACGAATACGACGAGGTGCTTCCCGCAGTACATCGGTGGTGACAGCACCGATGACGCGGATCTGCAGTGGTTCAACAAGTACGTCACCCATTCGGTGACCAGGACGGACCGTACGGGGAAGTCTCCTGACCAAGTCACCCAATACGACTACATCGGCGATGCTGCTTGGCATTACGACGATGACGACGGGCTGACCAAGGAGAAGGAGAAGACTTGGTCCCAATGGCGTGGCTACGGCCAGGTCAGGGTCAGGACCGGTGGGCAGGGTGGCGCCGGTGAGATGAAGACCCAGCAGGACAGCTACTTCCTGCGTGGTATGAACGGCGACCGCAAGAACGCTGCTGGAGGTACCAAGTCCGTCTCCGTCGCACTTGATGCGGACGAGGGCGAAGCCATCACCGACCACGAAGCTGTTTCAGGCTTCGGCTACAAGACGGTGACCTTCGACAAGCCCGGTGGCAAGGTTCTCGGCAAGACCATCAGTCGCCCCTGGTACCACCAGACCGCGGAGAAGGTCCGGGACTGGGGCACCGTAACCTCCAACTTCACCGGGATCTCCAGCGCCAAGACCTGGACGTCGCTGGACGCGGGCGCAGGCGTCAAGTGGCGCACCACCGCAACGGCTACCAAGCACGACACTAACGCGGGCCGTGTGATCGAGGCCGACGACTTCGGCGACGACTCGACCTCGACGGACAACACATGTACGCGTACCACCTACGCGGGCGATGCGACTGCCGCGATCCTCAGCATGCCGGCCCGCGTGGAGACGGTCGCAAAAGCCTGTGACGCAACCGTCGATCGAAAGAAGGACGTCCTGAGCGACGTCCGCTCGGTCTATGACGGCGGCGCCTATGGTGCCGTCCCCACGAAGGGAAATGTGACCGCCGCCGCCACCCTGAAGAGCCATGACGGTACGAAGGCGACCTACCTCGAAGCCGGGGTGACCTTCGACATATACGGCAGGCCGCTGACCGCGACGGACCTGACCGCCAACGTGACGGTCACGGACGACGGCACCCCTGTCCGCACCGCCCGTACAGACGGTCGCACCAACACAACCGAGTACACGCCCGCCACCGGATTCGCCACCCAGACGAAGGTGACCACACCCCCGGCCCAGGCGTCCGACGCCACAACGGCCCAGGTAAGCACCACGAGCATCGATCCGGCCCGAGGTCTTGTCGCCAAGCAGACCGACACGAACAACAACGTCACCGAGTACGCGTACGACGCGCTGGGACGGACAACCAAGGTCTGGGCTGCCGATCGCCGCAACAGTCAAACTCCCACCAAGGAGTTCGTCTACACGATCGATGAAGGCAAGCCGGTCGCGGTCGCATCCAAGTCGCTGAACAACACCGGCGGGCAGATCACGTCCTACGAACTGTTCGACGGATTCCTGCGAAGCCGCCAGACCCAGGGACCCGGGCCCGATAGCGGCAGCATCATCACGGACACCTTCTACGACGAACGCGGCCTCGCCACCAGGACGTTCGCCCCGTACTACATAACGGACGCGCCCAGCATCCAGCTCTTCAAACCGAATGACGCACTCTCTGTCGAGACCCAGATCCGTGCCACGTACGACGGACTGAACCGCGCTGTGCAAACCCAGCAGGTAGCCGGCAACAGCGGTGAAGGCCAAGTCCTCAACACAACCAAGACCATCTACGGCGGCGACCGCACCACGGTCATCCCTCCGGTCGGCGGCACAGCCACCACGACCCTGAGCGACGCCCGCGGCAACACCACGGAACTGCGTCAGCACCACACTCGGTCCGCCGATGCCGCCTACGACAGCACCACCTACCACTACACACCGCGCAACGAACTGGACAAGGTCACCGACCCCGCCGGAAATCACTGGACGTACACATACGACCAGCTCGGCCGCAACACCTCCGCGACCGATCCCGACCAGGGCACCACGAACACCACCTACGACGACCGTGGCCAAGTGACGTTCACCAAGGGGTCACGCGCTGACGTTCCTGGACTGGCTTACCTCTACGACAACCTCGGTCGCCAGACCGAGGTGCGCGAGAAGTCTGCCACCGGAACCCTGCGGACCAAGCAGGTCTACGACACGGTCGCACTTGCCAAGGGACAGCTCGCAGAGTCCACCCGATACGTGGACAGCCAGGCATATACCTCCAAGGTCACCGCCTACGACAAGCTCTACCGCCCGACCCGGACCGCGGTCGTCATCCCCGCTGCCGAAGGTGCTCTCCAGAGCACCTACCAGACCGGGACCACGTTCCACCCCTCCGGGCTGACCGCAACCGTGAGCTACTCCGCGGCTGGCTCGCTGCCGGGCGGTTCCGCCAACTACACCTACGACAACGCGACACTCCGCCCTGCGACGGTCTACGGCGAGGGCATGACCTCCAGCGTCAGCTACAGCCTGACCGGCAAGCCGCTGCAGTACCAGATGAGCCTGACCACCGGCGGCAAGAAGACAGAGGTCACCAACTCCTACGAGTGGGGCACCCAGCGCCTGGCCACCTCCCGCGTCGACCGCCAGGACCAAACCGGAGCCGACCGCTACGCCACGTACCACTACGACGAGGTGGGCGACATCCGCTCGATCTCGGACGCGTCCCGGACCGGTACAGACAACCAGTGCTTCACGTACGACTACCTCGGCCGACTGACCGAGGCCTGGGCACAGCCGACTACGACCTGTGCGGCTGCACCTGCGGCTTCGACGGTCGGGGGCCCCGCCCCGTACTGGCAGACGTTCACCTACGACAAGGCCGGCAACCGTGCCACACAGACCCGGCACGATGTAACGGGTGACGCTGCAAAGGACATCAAGGAGACCTACTCCTACCCATCGCCTGGCTCGCCCCAGGCTCACAGCCTGACCTCCCGGACGACAACCGGGCCCGCCGGCCCCAGCACCGACACCTACACGTACGACCCAAGCGGAAACACGGTCACCCGCCCGGGACAGTCGCTCACCTGGGACGCCGAGGGCCACCTGGCAAGCGTCACCAAGAGCGGCAAGACCACCAACTACCTCTACGACGCCTCCGGCAACCGGCTCATAGGCCGGACCCCGACCGAGACCACCCTGTACCTGGGGAACACGGAAGTCACCCTTCCCACCGGCGCCACCAAGGCAAAGGCCACACGTTACTTCGACCTTGGCGGCGGCCAGATGGCCATCCGCAGCGACGACGGCACTTTCGCCTTCACCGTCGCAGACCAGCACGGCACCGGTGAACTGGCGATCCAGGCGTCCAGCCTCGCCATCTCGCAGCGCCGCACGCTCCCCTTCGGCGGAGAACGAGGCACAACACCACCGACAACCTGGCCGGGCACCAAGGGATTTGTTGGCGGCACCGACGACACCAGGACCACCGGCCTCACCCACCTCGGCGCACGCGAATACGACGCCGACCTGGGCCGCTTCATCTCGGTCGACCCGGTCCTGGACGTGGCCGATCCCCAGCAGATGAACGGCTACACCTACAGCAACAACAACCCTGCCACCTTCTCCGATCCCACCGGCTTGTATCTCGATGACGGCACTGGCCACAGCGAGCAACGCACGGGCAAGCAGCGCAAAGACGTCGGAAAGGTCCGCGGAGGCACCGGTGAGAACGGCTGCTATTACACCTGTGGTCAGGACAGTGGCGACAGCAGCGGAACGATAACGGATATTGGCGATGGGGCACCAGACGGTTTCCCGGAACCTGAAGCCGTAAAGCTGTTTGTTGGAAAAAAGGGAGACGTTACAACCCTTCTCAAGCAGGCCAAGGGGTGGGACACCTACATCCCAGGGCTTTCCGACGAGCTAAATGTTGAACTCTATCTTCGGGAGCGATGCAGCCAAAGCTTCGTCGACGGTTGTGCAGAATTCCGGAAGTTCTACGGATCCTGGCAGCACGTAGACAACATACCTGCGCTCGACACATGCCCAATCTGTTCGAACCCTGGATTCGCTTTGGTGTTGGCCGCAGGGTTGCGTGGCGCAGGGCTGCGTGGTGGGTGCACCAAGTGCTTTTTGGCCGGCACGGGCGTACTCATGGCGGATGGCACAACAAAAGACATAGATAAAATCAAAATCGGTGACAAGGTACTCGCTACGGATCCGGAAACGGGCGAGACGAAGGCCGAACGCGTCACGCGTACCATCGTCACTGAAAATGATAAGTGGTTCAACGAACTTGTCGTATCGACGCCTGATGGCGACAAGAAGCTCACGGCAACATATGAGCATCCGTTCTGGTCGCCGTCCGCGAAAGGTTGGGTGCCTGCTGGCGAGTTGACGGAAGGGATGACCCTGCTGACGGCCGGGGGTACCACCGTCAGGGTTGCTGACAATCGCGCCTATGGTAGTCATGCGCGAACTTACAATCTAACGATCGACGACTTGCACACGTACTATGTGCTGGCGGGCGAGACTCCGGTCCTAGTTCACAACTCAAACTGCGGGCCCTGGACCTCTTACCGGAAATTCGATGACGCCGGTCATCCGGTGGATGGAACCCGAGTGCCAACGAATGAAGCTCTCGACGCGGCGGAGAGGTGGGTTGGGCCCGGCTATTCCGAACCCGTGAAGGGCAGTGGGCGATACGTCTCAAAGGACGGCACGCGCGTTGCCAGGATGGGTGAATCGGATATCACAGGACAGCACGGCGGTGGTCCTCACATGAACTTTGAGCGAATGGTGCCGAATCCAAGGAAGCCAGGCAAGTCAATGGTTGTAGAAAATCGACACATCTACCTCGAATAGAACCTGCAGGCCGGGGGGCCGTCGAACGAGACCTTGACGGCTCCCCACTGCGTCGCCACAGGAAGTGATAGTAGCGATGGATCGTGTGATCGATGTTCCAGAATACCGGGTTGGCGAAGGACTGCACTTCGTCTGGGACGATGATTTTGAAATTGAATTGACGGTCAGATCGGCGGAGGTGATCATCAAGGCGAATCGCGCCGGATTGACTTCACTGGCACGTCACCTATTGACCCTTGCTCAGCAAGGTGTTCATGAAGGTTCTCATATTCACCTAACGGCGGATCAAGAGATCGAATCTGAAATCGACCTCATTCTTGAGCGGGTGGAGAAAGATTGATCTTCTTGTGTCTGGCAGGCCGTTGACGGCAATGGGTGACGGCAACGTCGGCGGACTGTTTGCCGAGCATGGTGCGGCGCCCACGCGCGATGGCACCGAGCGTCTGCGCCATGCCCGACGCCGCCCAAAGCGAAGGCATCGACACTGAAACGCACGTTCCGGGGTGGCGGGGGCCGTCCGTGCTCGGTCAGCGGGTGAGCTGTTCAGAGTTTCTTTACTGGTTCAAGGCGGCCCGCTGGCGCGGCCCGCGCGCGCCCGGCCCCTCGGGGCCGCCGCCCGCTCCTGTCTCCGCCCCGCTTGCCGACGACCCCGCCGGACCGGGCGCGCAACAGTGAGCACAACGAACCTTTCCAGGGGCTCCGCCCCAGACCCCGGCCCTCCCTCCGAGGGGGTGGGGCATGTGGGTCGGGTGCGGCTTCGTCGTGGTGTGGGGTTCGGGGGTCGCGGGAGGGGGTCCCTCGCCGCCCGGTCACCGGAGGCGTACCAGGAACCCCCGGGGGCCGCCAAGGCCGAGCGCACGCGTCACGAAGTGAGCCTTGGCGGCCCCCGAGGAACCCTGGCACGGCAAAGCTGCCCGACCGACGAGGGACCCCCTCCCACTCAGGCCGCGATCCTGCCGGAGTGCCGGACCGGCACATGGTCAACTACCGCCCGTGGGTGGACGTCTGCCGGATCGCACCCGGCTGAGGTACCGGCCGGGCGTACCGTGGAATGGGAGGTGGTGAGTTGATGACGACCGAGCTGGCCGACAACGTCCGCAAGTACCGACGCCGCGCGGGGATGAGCCAGGAGGAACTGGCCCACGCTGCAGGCGTATCACCGGGCACCGTACGCAAGGCCGAGCAGGGCGGCACTCTCCGCATGGAAACCTTGCACATGCTCGCCCGAGCGCTGGGGGTGACCACCGCCGCCTTGATGGCGTCCGATGCCCCGGAGCCCGTCGGGCGGAGCGAGGAGCCCAACCGCGTCAACCTGATTCAGCTCCGCGCCGCCCTCACCCCAGCCGTCGGGCTCGTGGACCAGGAAGCCGAAGCCGTGGGCGAGGAACCGAACCTGCGCACCTTCCGGCGGACGCTGCAAGACGCACGGGTGCTGTACTTCTCCGACAGCTACAAGAGCGTCGCGGCTCAACTACCGGGCCTGCTGCGTGATGCCGCACAAGCTGTCGCCTTCTACGACAGCGGGGACGAGCACCGGCAGGCCCTGTTGGCCCGCGCCGAGGCGCTGCGTCTGGCCGGCACCTACCTCACCCAGGTCCGGCAGTACGACATCGCGTACGCCGCTGTGCGCGGCGCCATCATGGACGCGCGTCAGGCCGGAGACATGCTTGCGGCGGGCTCCGGTGTCGGCTGCATGTGCTGGCTGCTGGTGAGGCAGGGAAGGTTGGACGAGGCGGAACAGGTCGCCGCCCGGAGCATGGACGCGGTGGAGCCGAAGATCACCGGGGCCGAGTCGGACCACTACGCGGTGTGGGGCGGTCTGGCGATGGAGGCCGCCGCCGCAGCCGCGAGGAATAACCGTCCCGACGAGGCGAAGGAGTACCGTCAGGCCGCCCGGGTCGCGGCAACCGCGGTTGGGACAGCGCATCGCAACGTCTCCCGGCACTGGTCCGTCTTCGGGCCGGTCACCGTCGCGGTCAAGGCACTCGAAGACTCCCTGGTCATTGGCGACGCCCGCGCGGTGGTGCGCAGGGCAGGCGAGCAGGAGGAGTTGTCGCCCAAGGCGTGGAAGCGTCTGGGCAGGCCCAGCACCAACGACGGGAACCGCTTCACCCTCGATGTGGCGCGCGCCCACACCCGGACCGGCGACCTGTCCGCCGCCATGGACGAGTTGACCCGTGCCAGGGAAGCCGCCCCGCAATGGCTGCGGCACCAGAACGGGGCCGCCGAGACCATGCAGGAAATCCTCGGCAAGCGCAAGCGCACCCTCACGACAGAGATGCGCGAAATGGCCGACTACCTGGGCGTAGTCGGGTAGCTGCCACGCAGCGTGGCAGTTCGTGAACCAAGAGTCGCGAACTGCCATGACTTCTGGCTGGGGTGACGATCAGTCAGTGCCTACGGTTCAGTGTGTCCACCATCAGTGACCCAGGCCGGGGGTGCCCAGTGAGCCAGCCCAGGAGCGATGCCAACCGCACGCGTCGCAGAGAGCTGTACGACGCCGCGTCGGGCGGGGGAGGTCCCCGCTTACTGCCGTGGACCAGCCCGGAGGGGAAGCCCTGCTACCTGAGCACCGACGGCCGGGGCTACCTCTCCACCCTCGCCGACAGCATCGAGACGGCACAGCTCAGCATGGGCCAGGAACTGCTGGAGTACGCCCGCGACGCCACGGCGCCCGGCGCGAAAAGCCTGTCGGCGACCGAATACCGCTGGCTGGCCCGCCGGTTGACAGAAGCCCTGACGGACGCGCTCAGGGTCGCGGACTCACGCGGACAGCGCATCACGGATCACGAAGAGGCGACCGAAGGTGCCTGACTCCCCGAACGCAGGCGCACCAGTACGCAATGCCGCTCGGGGGCGCTACCGCTTCCGCGAGTACCACGTGACCACCGGCCCCGACCCCCTGGCGCTGCCGACCATCGAGGCGGTCTGCGTCACCGGCGAAGAGCGCAACTGCGGTGCCACGTCAGGCACGCTGCACACCTCGGACGAGCTGACCCGCTGGATCGCCGAACACTGTGCCCAGAGCGGCCACGAGCTGTACGAACATGCTGTCCGCGCCCTCGTCCGCGCCGAGCCCGGCGCGTGGCAGTAGAGTCCCCCGCGCCGACAGCACGGCAGCGGCAACGCGACCCGTGCGGCCCGAGCCGCTGACGGCAGTAGCGACGGCAACACCCACGGATTTCCCCGCACAACCACGGACACCAGCGGAACCCGAAACCGCCGCTGATCTGCGAATACGCAGATAGAGAGGGTCCGGGTGGCACACGTACTATGTACTCGCGGGTAAGACGCCGGTGCTCGTTCACAACAGCACATGCCCTGAGTATGAGAACCCGGGGCACCATGATCCGACGGGTGGCCCGAACCCGTATGTTCCGAAGAAGGCAGTGCTGCCGGGTGACGCTGGGGAGCAATTCGGCAAGAGCGTTCTCGTCGACGGCACCAGGTGGACTAAGGTCGGTTCCGGCAAGAGTGCCGAGTACTACCGTTACTTCGATGACGGCAACGGTAAGTGGCACTGGAGTGGCAGTACCAGCGGTGTGACGAAGTCGGGTACTCCGGTTCCGATTCCAATGAGTCGTGTTCCCATTCAGGTCAAGAGAGGCTAGACGTGAAGTTCTTGACCGACGACGGTCGATTCGGAATTCTTGTCGCCCCTTTGAAGGGCCGCGGAATGTTCCGGTTCCAGCTCATCATCGACAGTCATTTGATCGGTGACACCGAACCGTGCATTCTGGGCACAGCCATGGCCAGGCTGGGTGACCTGACGCATCTGGAGGACGATCGGCTTAGTCTCTTGTTCTCGGACAGGGATGCCGTACTCTCGGCGTTGCTGACTGAGGAGGAGCTCCACGACCGCACAACCCTGTCTATCGCCGAGTCGTTGGACGACTGGTTGATCCACGGATACGTATACAAGGGGAACGTAGTTGTGGTGGCGCGAGGTGACGAGGATGGATCTTTGATGGGCCCTACGCTGGTCGCCGTCGTGGCATCTGCCGAGTATGATCCGATTGTCCAGGCAGCTCGCAGTTATTGGTCGAGTGTCAATAGTTCCTTCATTTCGTGATTTGCTGATCGCGATGGAAAGGATTCACTGCCAGATTGCTGGAGGCGGGTAGATTCCCCTGCTGAGCAATCCGGCAGCCTGGTCCTATCGAAAATGGGATCTCCATTCGAGCCGCATGAATTTCCAATCGCACCTCTGAGGCCCCATCGGTTGTGACTGATGGGGCCTCAGAGGTGTCTGACGGCAGTAGTTGACGGCAACGTCAGGGGACGGGGACTGCGCAGAGCGGTGGGTCGTCGCGGTCGGCGGAGTCGCGGAGGGCGTGGCCGAGGAGGTCGATGGCGTTTCGCTGGAGGCGGAGCCTTACGTGGGCATAAACGGTGGCGGTGACGCCGATGTGGGCGTGGCCGAGAAGTTCCTTGATGACGACGAGTTCGACTCCCTGTTCCAGCAGGAGGGTCGCGGTCGAGTGTCGAAGGTCGTGGAAGCGGATGCGGCGGAGGCCTGCCTTGCGGAGGAGCGTGGTGAAGGTCCGGGTGAGGTTGGTCGGGTCGATCGGTCTGCCCTGAGGGGTGGTGAACACGTACGCGCTCTGCTGCCACTCGGCGCCCGCAGTGTTCTGTTCCTGCTGCTGTTCGCGGTGGTGTTTCAGCGACTGGAGGCAGCGGGCGGGGAGTGCGATGCGACGCTCGGAGGCCCGGGTCTTGGTGGGCAGCGTGGTGAGGCCGCCTGCGTTGGTGCGCTGCAGCGTCCGGCGGATGGATGCGGTGCCCGCGTTGAGGTCGAGGTCTTCCCAGCGGAGGCCGAGGAGCTCACCCTTGCGTAGGCCAGTGTGGAGGGCGAGTTCGTACAGTGCGTGCAGACGGGTGCCCTTGACGGCGGCGAGAAACTGGTGGGCTTCGTCGGCGGTGAGTGGTTCGAAGCGGCGGGGGCGGGGTGTACCAGTGCGGACGTTTCGGGCCACGTTACGGGGGATCTCCTCTTCTCGGACGGCTTGCTCCAGGGCGGACTTGAGGACGGAATGGATGTACGCGAGCGTCAGCGGGGAGAGACGCTTGGAGCAGCACGCTCCGGTGGCGCAGCATCGGGGCTGATCGCGACCGACGTCGATGCCGCGTGCGCAGCACTGGCAGGTGGTACGGAGTTCGTTGAGCCAGGTGCGGACGTCCTTGGCAGTGAGCTTGGCGAGCTTCTTCTTGCCGAGACCGGGGATGAGGTAGCGGTCGATGCAGGCGGTGTATCGGGTGTGGGTGGTCTCGCGGAGGTGGTGGACGGCGACGTTCTCCAGCCAGTACGTCAGGTACGCGGCCAGGCTGCCCTGCGCGGAGGGGGCGGGGAGGCCGCGGTTGCTGGCGGCGATCTTCTCGGTGAGCTTGGCCAGGGCTTCCTTGCGGGTGGTGCCGTAGACGCGGACGCGGCGGCGGGTGTTGCCGGGTGCAAGGACGTATCCGGCGGCTTCCCAACGGCGGTCCTTGCGCTGGTAGACGGATCCGTCGCCGTTGGCGCGGACACGGCGGGAAGCGGGGGCGTCGCGGGGTGTGGTCATCAGGCGGCTTCCTGTTCGAGGCGGGTGCGGATGAAGTCGGTGAGGGCGTGGGTGGGGATGCGGCGGGCGCGGCCGAGGGTGATTGAGGCGAGTTGGCCGGTGCGGAGGAGGTCGTAGACGGCGGAGCGGCCGAGCTGGAGGCGGGCCATAACCTGGGGCACCGTGAGCAGGTCCAGCGCCGGTGCCGCCTGCTTGTGGAGGGCGGTGAGCGGAGGCGTGGACATCAGCTGCCCCCTTCGGTCGTGAACTGCCGTTCCATTTCCCTGCGGTGCCTTACGGAGGCGGCGAGGAGGCTCGCGCCGGGGCTGTAGCCCGCGCCGAGGTAGTCCCAGTGGCCGATGACGAGCGTGGTCGTCGGGTCGGGTTCGGGGAGGCCGGCGTGGGCGTGGGCCTGTTCGGTGCGCCAGGTGCGGCGGGCGTCGCGCAGCGCGCCGAGGGTGGTGGAGTAGCTGCGGGACTTGGTGGAGAAGTGGCCTCGGAAGCCGAGCATGTGCGCCCACTTCCAGAGCTTGAGTTCGGCGAACTCGGGCAGCCTGCCGAGTTCCCAGCAGGTGCGGATCATCTGTCGGACGTGGCGGGCGACGGCGAGGCGGGGCAGTGGCCTAGCCTGTCCGGTACCGTCGCAGGCGGGCGCAGGGGAGCGGGGTGCCGTGGGGCAGGAGAGTGGTTCCGCGCCCGTGGCAGGGGCGGCAGAACAGGGCGCGGTCGAGGGTGCCGGAGTCGTCGGCGGACTTGGTGGCGTACTTGGCCACGTAGGCGGCCACGGCCTGATCGGTGAATTCGGCGTCGGTGCCGAAGGCCGTGATCTCGGATACGTCGAGCTGCTTGCCCCAGGCGAGTTCGCGTTCTCCGACCGCGTCCGAGGTGACCGTGACACGGACTCGGGCGTGGGCGGTGCATACGGCGTCACTGAGCACGGCGACGGTGGCGTAGGGCGGCGGGGACTGGCTGTTGCCGTCCGGGCCGTCGAGCCGAATGACGGCGTGGAAGTGGACCAGCCCGCGCTGCTGGTACTCGGCGACCTTCGCGAAAGAGATCCGCAGGACCGCATGAGCGGTCTTCTGCGACATGCCGAGCCCGGCGGCGAGTTCGCGGCGCAGGTAGGTGGTGAAGCGGGCCCACAGGGCTCCGGCGTGGGCGTTGAACAGGACCGCGCCCGCGTAGTCGTACGTCGCCGGGTTCAACCCGCTGAAGATCGCTTCCCGGAATCGGGAGCGGTTTGGCCAACCGATCCGCCAGATCCCGCTGCCGTGTGCGAGCTCGGCGCGCTCCCGTCACCACCCAGCATCCCGTCACATCAGTCGTCACATCACGAAGTGCGGCTGGATTACGGGTCCGATTACAGAGCACTGCCCCGAGACGGCCACTGTCCTTCTGGATTTCAGCGGTGCCGTCCTGGCTCCGGTCGGAGCCAAAGCCGCACCACCGAAATCCAGAAGGACGACGCACTCACCACTCGCATTACTTCACGACGTGGTATTTATAGGACCGTAAGCCGCTCCGCCGAAAGCCGGAACTTAATTCCTGGAATTAAGTTCCGGCTTTTTTGTTGATTCGAGTTGTCCGCAAACCCCTGCAAGGATTCAGGCACGGCCAACGCCACAAGACTTTTCTGGCCTTTGAGATCCGTTTGGGATCTCCTTCGAATCACGCAAGGGACTGATGGCCTTGATATGAGTGACGTCCCGGCAGCTCAACCGTCTCACAGACGCGAAACACGATCGAACTCTTCGACAGATGAGACAGGCAGATAGAGCTACACGCTCCGGCCTGCTTCTCAATTTCTCCGGCATTCGCCGGTAAAGCCCGCAGGAGGAATCCCCCTCTTCCTGCGAAGGAGCGGCGCGGCTCCCAGCCCCCGCGGGGCCGCGCCGCTCGCACTTCCGAAATCTCTTGCACCAAGGTTGTGGTTCCCGCATGCCTCGATCCACCCGTTTCATACATATATCAGCCGCAATAGGCGTAGCTGGTTCCCTGGTTCTCCTGTCGGCCGGCTGCTCCAGCTCGGACAGCGGCACATCCGCCGCCTCGACCGCGTCCACGCAGCCGCCCTCGGTCTCGGCGGGCATCCCCGACACCGCCCCGTCGCACAGCGGCAGCACCGCCTCCCCGGCAGCAACCCGCCTCCCGACAGACGTTGAGCGGACAGCGCGCGCCTTCGCAACGGCCTACGCAGAACACGACGCCCGCGACGGCGCCGACAGCTCATACGCGGATGCCGGCGCTCGGGCCGCCCGGCTCGCCTCGGGCGAACTGGCGGGCGTCCTCGCCCAGAAGCGACCGAGCCAAGACGCCGCATGGGCCGCCCTGCGGGCCGAGAAGGCACACCAGACGGCCAAGATCACGTCCGCCGTCATCCCCGACGGTGCGCCTGCGGCAACGGCCTCCTCCGCCCTCGTCCGCGTGAGCTACACCCTCACGACCACCCCGAAGTCCGGCCACGCGCGCAGCAGTAACGAACAGCTCGCACTCCGCCTGGAGCACACCACCGAGGGCTGGCGCGTCACCGCCTTGCCCTGGGCGTGACGGGGCCGCGATGAACAAGGGCACACAAGCTGGTCTGGGACTCGTCACGGCCGGGCTCATCACCGGCGTCGCCGTGCTGACCACGTTTGGAGGCGCCGACAGCGCCTCCGCGCAGGAAGCCGGACCTGGGGGCGGCATCACGACGGACGCGCCTGTACCGGGCTGGGTCCGTGAGCTGATCAACAAGCACGCGGGCGAGTGCCCGCAGGTCACAGCTTCCCTCCTGGCGGCTCAGCTGTACACGGAGAGCAACTTCAACTCCGGTGCGACCTCACCCGTCGGCGCCCTCGGCATCGCTCAGTTCATGCCGGGGACCTGGGCACAGCACGGCAAGGACGACGACGGCGACGGGGTCAAGGGCATCCGAAATCCTGCCGATGCCATCGCCGCACAGGCCGCGTACGACTGCACCTTGGCCAAAGAGGCCAAGAAGGTACCGGGCGACTCAACGGACAACATGCTGGCCGCGTACAACGCAGGCGGCGGCGCGGTGATCAAGTACGGCGGCATCCCTCCGTACCCCGAGACCCGCGACTACGTACGCAACATCCGTGCGCTGGCCTCGAAGTGGGCCGACGCCGTCAGCCCTGGCGCCCCGGCCGGCAAGGGCGCTGCTCGTGCGATCTCGGCCGCAAAGACAGCTCTGGGCACCTGGTATCGGTGGGGCGGCAGTTGTGTCATGCCGTACGAGGGCGTGGGCGGCTGCGACTGCTCCTCGCTCACCAAGATGGCCTGGTCAGCGGCGGGGGTGAACCTGCCGCGAACCACATACGACCAGGTCCACGCGGGGACCGCCGTCAAGGCCGTCTCCCAACTCGTCCCGGGCGACCTGCTGTTCAGCGTCCCTGGCGGCGCCGGGCCTGAGCACGTCGGCATGTACATCGGCGACGGCCAGGTCATCGACGCCCCGCACACCGGGGCTCAGGTGCGGATCAAGCCGCTCAGCTACTGGAAACCGCAGATCATCGCGATGCGGCACGTCGACTAATCACCTCAAAATATCCCAAACCATCCCTCACAGCACCAAGGGGCTGAACCATGCACAACCTCCTTTCTGCCGCTGCCGATCCCTCCCTGCACACGACCCTCGCCGCCGGAGCCGATGTCGTGTCCGGTGTGAAGCCGGACTGGGGACCCTTCGGGAAGCTCGGCGGCACGGCGAAGGTCATCCTGGGTGTCATCGCCGCCGTCGTCCTCGTCGTCGGCGCCGGTGCCTTCCTCGCCGGTGTCGGCAAGTCGAAGGGGTGGTTCGGCGAGGGCCACTCCACGATGGACAGCTCGCGCGGCAAGGGCATGATGGTCGGCGGCCTGACCTGCGTCTTCCTCGTGGCCAGCTTCGGCACCATCTTCGCCATCACGTACGGCATGGGTGTGTGACCCATGGCTTCACGATCCCGGAGGAACGTTTCCTCTTCAAAGGCCAGCGGGGCGCGCCGCTCGTCGGCCAAGCTCTGGGGCATCGCGGCCAGCGGTGCGGCAGTGGTCACCGCGGCCGGGGTGGTCGTCAGCATGTCGACGGGCACCCCTCCCGCCACGGCTCCCTCCGCGTCAGCACCGGCCCACTCGGCTCCGCAGGCGAACGGCGAAGGCGTGCGCGAGCTGCACGGCGTCCCGGTCGGCTACCCGCACACTCGATCCGGCGCCAAGGCGGCAGCGGCCAACTACACGACGGTCAGCGGGAGCCCGCAGTTCCTCACGGACAAGGACGCGCGGCACCGTGCGGTGGCAGTTATGGCAGCCAAGGGCTCGGCTGATGCGGCGGTGAAGAAGGCCGACCACGCTGCCGAGGAAGCGGTCGGCTCCCTGCGGGGCGACACCTCCAAGGTCTCCGTCAAGAAGACCGTCGCGCGTACCGGTGTCCTCTCGGCGCATGTCCTGGGCTTCGACACCCACGGGGCGATGGTGCGGCTGTGGACGACGACGGTTCGCGGCAGCACGGCCGGGCACGCGACACCGAAGACGGGCTTCCAGTCGGTGACGGTCACCCTCACCTGGGAGTCCGACGACTGGAAGCTGAAGGACAGTTCGGCCTCGACGGGACTGGTCGCTCCGATTGACGTGCGGCAGGCATCCAACGTACCGGGCGACTTCTCGGACTACGTCCCGGCCGCTGCAGAAGACCCCGTGCTGAGCGGCGCCGAAGACCGAAGTGGATTCCCAGCACCGTACGGACATAACGAGCACGGCGCTCGTACCGCCGCCGTCAGCGCCACCATGCTCTACGGCGACCCCCGGTTCTTCACCCATGAGGACTGGCGGCACCGGATGCTGGCGGCTACCGCCGCGTCGAGCGTGCTGCGCTCGGTCACCGAGGAGACCGACTCGACAGCTCGCCTGGTCATGGAGAACCGCGGGGTCGGCGCGGACGGGACGACCGGCGACGGCAGCGAGCTGATCACGCGGACCGCGGCGCTCGCCACCCGCTCGATCTCCTACTCCGACCAGGCCGCGAGCATCGAGTTGTGGGCGGCGTCCGTGGGCGGCGTCGCCGGGAACGACGAGACGCAGCGCCCGCAGGTCGCCTTCCTGCGAATGACCGTGGACCTCGTCTGGGAGGACGGCACCTGGAAGACGACGGCCGTTACGCCGTCCGAACCGCTCGTTCCGTCGCCGCCGGCCATGCAGGAAGCCGACCCGGCCGACAGCTTCGCGGACGTGGGAGGTGCCAGCAATGCGCCTGCGACTGCGTGATGACGCCCCCGGCCTGCTGACCATCGAGCGGGGAACCCCAGGCCGCTGGCGCCGCCGTCTCCAGGCGGTGGCCATGATCAACGTAATCATCGGGTCCGTTTTCGTGCCCTCGGCGGTGGCCAACCCCTTTTGCTACATACCGATGGTCTGCGAGGCGAAGGCGGCCATCGACTTCGTCAAGGACCCGTTGGGATTCCTGCTCCAGAAGCTGACCGAGGCCAACATCTGGTTCTTGCGCAAGATGCTGGAGCTGATCCAGAACACCACGAAGATCGACCTGACGAGCACCGGCTTCCTGAAGCAGTACGCGATCATCTTCGCGGCCTCCAGCCTGCTCACTGTGGCTCTCTGGTTGATCGCCGTGGCCAAACGGGCGGTCCGCGGAGTCGCCCTGACCACCGCCGTGTCCGAGGCGATCGGCTTCCTTCTCCTCCAGTTCGTGGTCAACGCCATGACGCCGGGCGCAATCGCACTGCTGATGAAGGCCATTGACGAAGTCACGGCCATCTTCGAGCCGTACGCGACATCGAATTTCAAGCCCTTCCTGGAGAACATCCTCAAGGTCATGGCAGCCAACCCCACCGAGGGCGTGGGACAGCTGCTGGTCGTCAACCTCATCATGATGTGCGGCGCCCTGCTGATGTGGATCGAGCTCCTGATCCGCAGCGCGGCCATCTACGTGGCCGTCGCGCTCGGGCCGATCGTCAACGCCGGGCTGGTCGACCGCGACCTGTGGGGCAAGTCTAAGAAGTGGTTCGGGGCCATCTTCGCCATCGGCCTGAGTAAGCCGATCTTGTTCGCTCTGCTGGGCCTCGGCGGCGCGATCCTCAGCGACACCTCGGGGAGCATGTCCGACTCGGTCTCCAAGACCCTGGTCGGCGCGTTGATCCTCCTGCTTGCCGTCTTCGCGTCCGCCACGCTCTACAAGTGGGTGCCCGCCTTCGGCGACGAGATGGCCAGCCTCCACCACGACCGGAAGAGTGCACAGTCCTCCGGCCCGGCCGCCGCGGTCGACGGCCCCGCCCAGCACGCCAACAGGGCGATGGGCGCTCGTGTCCAGGACTCCTTGGTCGGCGGCTCCAAGACCGCTGGCGCCAAGACCGCTGGCGCCAAGATGGGCGGCGGAACTGCTGTGGCCGGACCGGTCGCGGCCGGGCTCGCCGTTGCCAAGGCCGGCGTCGACATGGCGAAGAACAAGGCCGCCAGTTCCCCGGGCGCGCAGGGCACCGACGCCGCAGGCGGCGGCAATCCCGAACAGCCCGAAGGCCAGCAGGGCGGCGACGAAGCCGCCGGTACGTCCGGTGCACCGGACGCCGCTCGTCCCCAGGGAGCGACCTCCGACCCGGTCGTCAGCTCTTCTCCGGACTGGTCCTCGGCCGGTGGCCACGCCTCGGCCGGACGCGCACCGGAAGCCAACGGGGCACCGAGCACAGCACAGTCGCCATCCCCGCCGTCAACCGGCACGGGAACCTCGGGCCCGACACCACCCGCCTCCCCCTCCTCCGCATCAGGAACCACCTCGGGCACCGGGCCCTCCGTCACGCCCCCGCCGCCGTCGCGGCCCTCGGGCGGCCAGGCACCCGGACGACCGAACCCCAGCAAGGATCAGTGACCCTCCATGTCGACTCGTACGTATCAGTTCGGAAAGCACCGCCCCACAGGGCTGGTCGGCCGCCGAGACCTCGGCGAACAGGTCGTCCTCGGCGGCGGCGCCGTCACCGGCATCCTCTTCGGCTACCTCTTCAACGGCGTGACGGCCATCGCCGCAACGTGCCTGGTCCTGCCGATCCTGCTCGCCCTGGTCATCGTGTACGCCCCGTACCGGCCCAAGGGCACGTCCCAGCGGCGCACCCTCTACCGCTGGTGGCGGATCAACCGCTACCACCGCAAGGCGCTCCGCCGTACCGGCGGCGTATGGGTGTCCCCGGCTGTCGAGGCCGGCGTGCGTGCCAACGGCACGCCCCCGGACGCCGCACTTGTGGAGCCGGAAGGCGCCACGGGCATGACGTGGGTGCCGGTCACGGTCCGCGGTCAGCAGGCCGTGGTGGTCCTCCAGCCGGAGGCCGGGTGCGTCACAGCCACTCTGGAGATCGCCTCGCCCGGCCTCGGCGGCAAGGAAGTCGGTGAGCAGATCGTGGCCCTGGAGCGCTGGGGCGAACTCCTCGACGCCTTCGGGAACGTCGAAGAACACCCGGTGAAGCGCATCCAGGCCCTGGCCCGGCAGATGAAGTCGGACCCCTACGCCCACCAGCGCTACATCGCGCAGCGTGACGAGTCGGCCGCGACGACGGACGCCCCGCAGTGGCTGAAGGACTCGTACGACGTACTGGCCAACGCCGTTTCGACTTCTGCTGAGGAGCACCGCTACTACATCACCATCCACGCCCGGTTCACCCGCGACCTGGCGGCCGAGGGTGCCGCCCGCGGTACCGGTGACGAAGGAGTCGCCGCCGCCATGGCCGCGTACCTGGATGAGCTGTGGTCCCGCGCGGAGGACGCCGACCTCTCCGTGATCGCACCCCTGGACGAAGGACGGATGACCGCGTTCATCCGCAACTCCTACGACCCAGACCAAGCCATTTGGGACACCGACCTCCGACAGGCGCACGCCTTCCCCCGCAACGTCGACGTCCGCGACGGCGCCCACGTCGCCACTCGCGCGGCAGGTTCCACGGACAGCTGGTACCACGCCACGGCCGCCGTCGTCGGATGGCCCACGACCCCTGTCGGCCCCGACTTTCTCTCGCCGCTGCTGATCGGGATGCCCGATGTCATCCGCACCATCTCGATCACGCAGCAGCTCGAACCCAACGACAAGGCCGTGGAGCGAATGCTCGCGGAGGACACGAACAACCAGGCCGAGATCGACCGCGACCGTAAGCGCGGCAAGAACATCGACCCGCGCGACCAGATCGCCGCCAGCGCCACCGGATCGCGCGGCATGACCCTGGCCTCCTCCGGCGCGGCCGGCTCCGCCGTCGTCGGCTACATCACCATCTCCTCGCGCAGCGCCGAAGAGCTGGAGCGCACCAAGCGCACCACCGCCTCCCGTGCCCGCAACGCGCACCTGCGGATCGAATGGCTCGACCTCGAACACGCCCGCGCCTTCGCCACGACCCTGCCCCTCGCCGGAGGCATCAAGTGACAGACCTGCTCGACCTTGCCCCGCTGTCGCCGATGCACGAGACGGTGCGCCGTCCCCTCTACACCGAGACGACCACCAGCCAGGCCCTGTACCTTCCGATCGCCCCGCCGACCCTCGGCACGGCGGGCGCGATCATCGGCCGGGAGCTGTACTCGGGCAAGGCGTTCATCTACTGCCCGTTCTCGGCGTTCGGTGACGGCCTGCCCGGCGGCAACATGATCGTCATGGGGGACACGGGCCGGGGCAAGTCGGCCCTGACCAAGACATACGCGGCCCGGCAGATCCGCCTCGGGCGTCAGGTCGTCGTCCTCGACACCAAGGAGCAGAAGGAGCGCGAAGAAGGCGAGTGGGCCGCACTCGGCCGCTCGCTGACCGGCAAGGCCCCCGTGAAGTTCGCGCCCGGCGGCGGCCGTGGCGCCTCGTGCATCAACCCGATGGACCCGGCCATCGCGGGCAAGCGGCAAGTCGAGCTGGTGCGCACCATCGTTGAACTCGGCCTCGGCAAGGCCCTGGACGAGTTCGCCGGTTCTGCCCTGCGGATCGCGATCCGCAGGGCCCACCAGCGGGCGGGAGAACTCGGCCGCACCCCGGTCCTGGCCGACGTCTCCGCCGCGCTGCGGTCCCCGGAGGAGTCCGACGCGACGGCCAAGAAGCGTACGCGGGACGAACTTCTCGGTGACGGCCTGGAGGCGTCCTACGTCCTGGACCGGCTGTGCGGCAGCGAACAGGACGACACCGGCGACCTGACGGGCATGCTCGACGGCCCGACCAGCCTGGGCGTAGATCTCGACGCCGACATGATCGTGTTCGACCTGACCAAGGTCCCGTCCGGCGGCGTCGCCATGACCATCCTCGTCGCCGTCATCTCGGTCTTCCTCGAAGAGGTCTGGCTGCGCCCACTGTGCGAATGCGGGACGGAGCCGGGGCAGCACAACCGCGTCGTGGTCGACGCGAACTCCGGGGCCTGGGAGCTGGGGCCGAACCCCGGCTCCGGCTGCCGCCGCTACACGCAGCGCAAGCGCATCCTCGTCTGCGAGGAAGCCTGGCACATCCTCGGAACCCCCCAACTCGCCTCGTTGCTTGAGAAGTTCCTGAAATTCGCGCGGGGATACGGGCTGAGCTGCATCTTCATCGTCCATCACCTGTCCGACATTGACGACAGCCCAGAGACCCAAGCGGCGTTGAAGATGGCCGACACCATCGTGATCTACAGCCAGAAGAAGGCGGAGGCGGAAGCGACGGTGGCCCGGCTGGGTCTGCCGTCCTGGACGGCCGAGCACATCATGCGCCTGCGCCGCGGAATCGCGCTGTGGAAGGTCGGCGAGGTGATCTACCCCGGCGTCCAGCACCTCTTGGTGGAGGCCGAGCAGCACCTGTGCTTCTCCTCCGGGTCGATGACCGACCTGACCAGCACCTCCCCGGACGCCGAATGAGCGGATACCGCCGCCCCTCGACCGCCGACCCCTTCCACGCAGACTCGGAACGAGCCCTCGCCATGACCGTGACCACTGACCACACCACGCTTCCCGCCGACGAGCGCGCGGTGCGGCAGGAGATCGACCAGCTGCACGCCGAAGCGCTCGACCTCGCACGGCGTATGAAGGAACTGGCCCTCGTGCTGGATCACGGCGACTACTCCGCCGCTGGAGGACGCGTACGTACGGCCGGCGCCCACATCTGGCGAGCCGCCGAGGATTTGCACAGCGCCTTCCACACCGCGCCCAGGCGCTGTGCCGGGCCCGATGCGTCAATGTCGCGGCTGTGCGGCCGGCGGATGCGCTACCTGGCGGCCCGCGTCGCCCGGAGGGCCGAGTAATGGACATCATGCCCGGCGGGATCTCCCTGGCCCTGTACGCCGTGACGGCCGTGTGCGCGGTGGCCCTGGTGACGCTCTGGTTCCTGCTGAACCGCGGACGGCGCAACGCCGGATTCGCGAGCAAGGCACAGCTCAAGCGCCAGATGTCGGCCAAAGCAGTCTTGAAGGCCACCGAGATCCGGCCCTCCCTCACCAGCGACGACGGCCACCCCAGCCGCGCAGCCGGGGTGAGCTTCGCGAAGAACCGCCCCGCCGCTCGTTGACCCTCTCTCCTCGTCGCCCACTTCGCTCCGGAGTACGTCATGCACAACCCCCTCGATACTCACGATTTCGGCTACTCGCTGGGCACCTCGCAGCGCCCGAAGGGCGTCGATCTCTGGTCCCGCGCCGACAAGGCATGCCGGGTCATCGGCCCGATGGGCAGCGGAAAAACGATGAGGTTCTTCGCCCCGCTCGTCCGCAACTGGGCCGGGCCCGTCCTGGCCACCTCGACCAAGCCGGATCTGGTCGAACTGACCCTCGACGCGAGGCAGCGGGACGGCCGCCCCGTCGCGGTCTTCGACCCGCAGAACATCGCTCCCAGCCTCCCCCGCTTCCGGTGGACGCCGATCAACGGCGCAGCCGACACAGAGGTGGCGATGATGCGCGGGAAGGCGTTCGTCGCGGGCTCACGCACCCCCAACGGCGCAGCACAGTCCAGCGAGGGCAGCGCCTTCTACAAGGGGCAGGCTTCCAAGATCCTCGCTGCTATCTTCCACGCCGCCGCTCTCGACGGCGCCTCCCTCGACTGGGTGCTGCGGTGGGCCCGCAAGCTGACCGACCCGGCACCGCTCGGCATCCTCAACGCTCATCCGGGCGCCGGCCCCGGCTGGGCGGACATGCTCCGCACGGCCACCACCGGCGACAGCCGCACCGTCGGCAACACCGCTTCGACCCTCGACGCGGCTCTCGAACCCTTCATGCACCAGTCGGTGATCAACGCCCTTCAGGGAGACCGAGAGAACCCCACGGATTTCGGCGCTTTCCTCGACGCCGGGGGCACCCTCTACCTCCTCGGCAAGGACTCGGAGGTGAACAGCGTCGCGCCGCTGACCACCGCGATAGCCGAAGACCTTCTGGATCTCGCGGAAGGGCACGCCCTCGCCTCCCCGGCCGGGCGGCTCGACCCCGCTCTCCTCGCGGCCCTGGACGAGGCGCCGAACATTGCGCCGATCCCCTCCCTGCGCCAACGCGTCGCCGACGGCCAGGGCCGTGGCATCACGGTCGTCTACGGCCTCCAGGCGTGGGCGTCTGCGCGTGCCCGCTTCGGCGAGGACACCGCCAAGGAGCTGGCGGCCTTCACCAACAACGTCGTCGTCCTGCCCGGGGACAAGGACCCCGACTTCCTGAAGGACATGTCCGACCTGTGCGGTCAGGTCGAGCGAGAGCGCACGACGAAGACCACGTCCGGTGGGGACCGCGGCGGCCACTCGACGGCCACGCACATGGCGCTCGAACCCGTCCTTCGAGGAGACGAGATCAGGGGCCTGCCCGCGGGGCACGCTCTGGTCCTCGCGGACAACCTCCCGCCGATCGTCACCCGGCTCGACGGCATGTGGACCTGGGATTCCTGGGCCGAGATCGAGGGTCACGTCCGTGACCTTCGAGCCGCCAATGAAGCCGAGCGGAACCGGCGGGCCACCGAGAAGAGGAACCAGGCCAAGGCCCACGCGGTGGCGTGGGCCGGCCGTGCAGGAGCGACTGCCGCATGATCGAGACCCTGACCCGCTTCGGGCCCTTTCCCGAGCCGCCCCCACTGATCCTGGAGTACATCGCGGAGCGGAGCACGGAGGCGTCCGTGGCTGCCGACGGTCCCGTCCCGTGGGACATCGGCGCCCTGTCAGCAGAGCTGATCAAGCCCATGCCCGCGTGGCTCGATTCCGTGTGCCGCTGGCTGAACCGGACGTACGCCTGGCAGCCGCAGGACGTCATCCCGCCGTGCTGGGCGAAGCACGAGTGCCTGGCATACGAGATCGCGGCCCTGGCCTTCGCCCGGGGAGACGCGTATACGGAAGCGGGCTCGTCCGTGATCTGGCACGAACAGTACGACCGCTTCCTCACCCGCATGAACAAGACATTGGGCAAGGCAGGCGACGAATGCCGCGTCGGCAGGCACGACGACCGTCCGGCGCGTTTCCAGCTCGCGGCCTGGCCCACGGCCACGGGCGAGGAGACGGGATCTGCGGGACGAGTCGAGGAGATGGCCGGATGATGACGGACCCGAACATGGTCTTCTCGACGGACCCCCATCATGGGCTGGTGGCGCGAAGCGGCTGGGAGCAGGAGGAAGCCCGGACCGTGCTTCGTGATCTCGGTTGGGAGTGGGCAGAGGACCTGCACGCCCTCGTCCCACCGAACGACGTGCCGGAAGTCGACGCCGGCCTTCAGGCAGTGGAGGAACTGCACCTGCACGGGCACCGAACCGGATATGCCGTGGGGCCTTACGGCACGATGCGATTGACCCTGGGTCGCGCGGAGCAGGTGTTCACGAATGTCACCGCTCGGGAATCTGCTGCGACCGAGCCGGGCCGAGCACTGGCAGAACCTCGGTCGACCTACGGTGATGCGGCGGCCCTAGAAAGGGCTGAGACCACCACGATTACCTCCGAGCCATCCGGCGTTCTAGCACGGGCTCCCAACGGGCCAGTTCTGTCATACCTGCACCGCTGCATCGAGCGCCTGGGCTCTGGGTTCTGGGCCCCGTGCTCCTTCCTTCTCGTCGTTGGTAAGAATGGGCGACCGGGCCCCGGGCCAGGCGCCGGCCTTACTGGTCGCGTGCGTGGCCCGAGGCTGGTGAGTGCGGACTCTCGGCTGCGGCAAAGATCGTGGGGCGCGCTGGCGGATTCAGCCGGCCAGCATCGGCTACTCCCACCCGTGCTCGGTGAGCGCTCCGTCACCTTCCAGGTAGGCGAGGAGCCCCTTCTCCGGGTACTCGATGATGTCCTCGGGCAGTTCGTGGACGCTGAACCACTCCAGCCCGAGGCACTTCTCTGGTTCCCGGTTAACGGGCTCTCCGCTCCACTGGGTGGCTTCGAAGAAGAAGCCGATTCTTTCGACTTCAGCGCTCTGCCGGTGGTGCACGACGTGCACCATCCGCAGGTGCGCGGGGTCGACCGTCACGCCGGTCTCCTCCTGCAGTTCGCGGGCAGCCCCGACGCGCAAGGGCTCGCCCTGGTCGAGCTTGCCCGAGGGCATGTGCCATCGGCCGTAGCCGTAGGGTCCGCCGCGCTGGGAGAACAGCAGTTTGTCGCCTGCGCGCAGGATGACGTGAGTGTCGATGACGGGTTCTGCGAGTAGTTCCGGTGTCATGGTCCCTGGGATGTTGTCGTCGTCGGTGAGCCCGTCGACGCTATCGAGGAACCGGACACGGCGTCGGCGATTGTGGCCGCAACCTCCGATGGGGTGGCTTCGCCGGTATTCACCACGAGCACCTTCACGTTGGCCGTCATCAGGGTCTGGGCTGCCGCTTCGTAGAGGACGACCTCGCGGCGGGGCGCGGTCGGATCGCGGTGGAATCGGTTGTGCGGGCCGCGCGCGGCAATCCGTGCGGCAATGAGACCAGGGCCCGCTGTCAGGATGACCGCCAGGTCCGGCATCAGTACGTTCGCGTTCAGGTCCAGCAGGAACTTCAGCGGTACACCGTCGAGCTGCTGCATGACGAGCGTCGAGGCGAGATACCGGTCTGTGATGACGGTGTCGCCTGCAGCCAGTCGGGGCCTGATCTCGTGCTCGACGTGCTCGTACCGGTCGGCCGCGACCAGGCAGGCCAGGGCATGCCCCCGGATGTGACTGAAGTGCGCGCTGATGAAGCTGCCGAGCTCACTGGTGGTGGGCTCCACGGTCCGGTGCACGGGAACGCCCTGGCCGGCCAGCTCGGCGTGCAGCGCCGCAATAGTGGTGGACTTTCCGACCCCGCTGGGGCCGTCGACCGTGATGAACGCCCCGTGTCCCGTCATCACGCTGCAGCTCCTTCCGTAGCCTGGTTGCGCTGGTGCTGCTCGCGGGTGAGCGTGGCGAGGGTGGAGCGGACCCGGGCCAGGGGGACATCGCCGAACTGAATGTCCACCGAGAAGTTGAACTCGTCGCGTTGGCGCATGGTCTCGTCGGCGCCGTCGCTGGTGAGGTCGACGTCCCCGTAGGCCAGCAGAGCGTCAGGGCTATGGCCGGCGTCTGTGAGGGTCGTCCAGATGGGAGTGCCGGGATAGGGCCGGAACTCGAACACGCTGGCGCGTATGTCTCCCGGGCTGTTGTCGGCCAAGGCCCAGAGATTTCGGATGTGGCGGACAGTCGCCTCGATGTCATCGTGGGACTCGCCGGGGAAGCCGAGGATGAAGTAGCCCTTCACGCCGATGCCGTGCTTGACCAGGCGGTGGGCGACGCGTTCGGTCATCTCGGCGTCGATCCGCTTGTCCATGGCCTCGAGGATGCGGTCGCTGCCGGACTCGATGCCGAGAGCGACTTCACGCAGGCCGTTCTGGACCAAGCGGTCGAGCTCGCTGTCGCTGAGCCGGTTCAGGACATTGATTCGACCGGTGGCGTCCCACACGTAGCGCTCGCCGATCCGTTTCTGGGTGAAGGCGGCCATCTGTTCGTCGATAACCCGGCCCGCGCCGAGGAACAGGTCGTCGACGAAGCGGAAGGCCGTCACGCCGTACTCGGCGTGCAGCTGGTCGAGCTCGCCGATGATGTTCTCGGGAGAGCGCACGCGGATGCTGAGGTCCGGGTTGGCGCTGACCGCGGCGCCGCAGAAGGTGCAGTTGTACGGGCAGCCGCGGCTACCGACGATGTTTGCCTCCCTATGGCCGGTACGGGCGGCGTTCTTCAGCAGGTCCGTGCCGCGGTTCCGGGCCAGGCGGCGGTCCGTCTCCGTCGGCGCGGCCTGGTAGGGGTCCTGCGGGAGGAAGGCGCGGTTCACATACGGCAGGGCGTTGATGTCCGGGCCGAGTATCTGCGGGTTCGGCTTCCCAGACGGGATGCCGGCGGCCCGGGTGCCGAGCAGCGGGTCACGCCAGAGCACGCCGGGCAGTTCACGGCGGCGCTGCTCGTCCTCCAGGAGCGCCGCGACGCGAAGCTCCCCCTCGCCGAGTACGAGGGCCCGTAGGTTGGCCATGCGGGGGTCGGCCAGGATGCGGTCGGGCATGGCCTTGGCGTGGTGTCCGCCGACCATCAGGGCGATGTCGGGGGCGAGGTGGGCCGCGATGCGTGCGGACATCTCGTAGGTGGGGGCGAGCAGGTTCATGGCCGCCCACCGGGGCCGGGCCGCGTTGACGAGTTCGGCGGTCTCGACGATGCCCAGCCCGTGCGCCTCCGCGTCGAGCACCGCCACGTTGAAGCCGGCCCGCTGGGAGTACGTGGCGATGTACGCCATGCCCAGCACCGGCAGGGTGTAGTCGTTCGTGCGGGCGCGCTGGCCGTAGTCGCGCAGCGGCGCGTTCACGAAGATGGCATCGAGGGCGCGTGTCGGGTCAGCGCCGGAAAGAAGGGGTAACGGCTGCATCGATCCTCCAGTTCAGCGGGCATGGGAGCCCCAGGTGAGCGTGGAAAGGGTCAGGGTGTGCAGGGCAGTGCGGTCAGAGCCGGCCATGCCGGTCCACATCGGGCCGAACGCCTTGTCCTTCTTGTCCGGCCAGTCATGAGTGGGCGCGATCTGCGCGGCCCAGGTGCGCACGGCGAGGTCGTCGTGCGGGTAGATGCTGAAGTCGCCGGTGAAGTCCGTTGCGGCTGCCGCTGCGGTCCACGGGCCGATTCGGGGAATAGTGGTGAGCGCGGCCGCGAGATCCTGCGCGTTCAGAGTGAGCCAGTCGGCGGCGTGCTTTTCGTAGTGCTCAGCGGCCGCTCGCAGCGCGCTGCGGTGGAACTTCGCTCCGATGGTCTCGAACTGCTCGTCCTGCAGCGCGAGGACTTCCTTGGGTGTGGGAGCGGTGGCGACGGCGGTTCCGTAGGCCTTGCACCATGCCCGGTAGAGCTTGCGGGCCTGCCCGGCGCGGACCACCTGGCGCAGAATCGCCGTGGTGATCGCATCCCAGAGCCACGGGTTGGCGAGGCGCTGGGAGACGCCAAGCGCGTCGAGGCCGACCCTGAGGCTGGCTTCGACGGTCTCAGGAAGGCACGCGGGATCAGTGGTAACGAACCTTGGCTTCACGTCCTCGGTTCCTTCCACACAGACCGTGTGCAGGCCGTTTCGATCCCACGACAGGACCCAGATGCCGGTCGCGGAGCGTACGGCTCGCGCGCGGCCACCGGCCTCGGTCTCGACCCAGGCGGGGTGATCGGTCGTCAGGACGGTCATGGTGGTGCTCCTCGTGTTGTGCGGTTGTTGCGCCGTAGCCTCTCGCGTCACGCGCAATCGGTGTGCGCGGCTGCGGAAAGCCGAGCGGTATCGCTTAGGGCCAGGGCCTCCGGCCTACTCGCTACGGGTCAGTTCGACGGCGTCAGGGATACCGAGGTCGATCATGGTTTTGGTATTGGTGACTACACCCACCGCGTGGTGGCGGGCGTAGTCGGCGAGAGCGAGGGCCAGCTTCGGCTCCGAGGCCGTGTCCCGTACGGATGCGGTCAGGTAGCGCAGTAGCTCGGGAGTGAGCCGGGCGCGCCCCTGGAGCAGGCGAAGGCTGTCTGGCCCATGCTCGTCAACCAGTAGCGCAGCGTGGACTGGATCAGGCTTCTCGACCAGCGCCGCCATGGTGCGATCCGGTCCTGTGCCGGCGCAGATAATCACCCCGTGGCTGCTGGCACCTTGCAGGGTGAACGGTCCCGCGAGAACTGCCGGGGCGCCCCGGGGCGCGGTGGCCATGAGTTCGGAGAGGGCTGTGTGGCTGGGGTCGACGTTGTCAGCGAAGGCCAGACAGATGTCCCCGGTGTTCAGGTGTTCGGCACCGTTCAGCGCGGAGGTGATGTCGGCGTAGCGGCCGTGCTGGGCAATGAAGTCGACCTGCATGAGGTCGGTCAGCGGGCGATGGCCGCCAGGCTGGTGCGCGAGCTGTCGGTATCGGGCCTGGGCGCCGGGGGCGAGGACCTGCCGGGTCCATTCGATGAGCGGGGCGTAGTAGGGGTGGTGCACAACTACGGCGCGATCAGCCCCCATCGTGGCTGCCTCCTCGAGCACGTGAAGTAGGCCGGGGCGCCCCTGGACCGGGCGGAGTTCCTTGGGCAGGAACGGGGACCAGTCTGCTACGCGGGTGCCGAGTCCTCCGGCTGCGACGACAACCGCAGTGGGCCGCTCATTCATCGGTGTTCCCCCTTGCTGAGTGGGTGGGCGCTACGGTCTGGGGATGCATACACGTGTGACGGGCGTCGTCATCGAGGACGGCGCGCTCCTGCTTCTCGACCAGGACACGGACAGCAAGCGGTCGTGGAGCCTGCCGGGAGGCAAGGTCGAGAACGGCGAGACTCTGGCCGAGGCCCTGGTTCGCGAGATGCGAGAGGAAACCGGCGTCGAGGTCGAGGTCGGGCGCTTGCTGTACCTGTGCGACAACGTCAAGGCTCATGTCGTTCACGTCACCTTCGAGGCCCGGCGGATCGGCGGGCAGATCGGGGCCGTCACCGAGGGCGCGGATACACGCCCGATCCGGCAGGTCGCGTTCGTCAAGCTCGACGACCTGCCCGGCTTGGGTTTCAGCGAGACGTTCGTGAAGCTCTGTCAGGAGAACTTTCCTGGGGCCGGCTCGTACATGGGCCCCAAGTCCGCGATCGGCCTATGAGCTCGGCTCGGCCGCCGTCAGTGCGGTGACCAAACGACGGTCCAGTTCGCCCAGTGAGCGGGCTGGACCGGCGAGGTCATCAATCCAGCCGTTGAGGCGGTGCGCCAGCTCCCAGGCGCCGAGCCCGGTCGCCTGAGTGGTGTCGGGGTCGCGGACAAGGCGGATACCGACGCCGCGCGAGGAGCCCAGCAGATACCGCGACCGCTCAGCCTGGATCGCCACCCTGGTGCCCGGGGTGTTCCATGCCGCACCGAACAGGAAGCGCTGCTCGGGACGCTCCGCGCCCTGGGCGGGGCCGTCGCTGCACCAGACCTGGAGGTTCCCCACCAGGTGGTGGACCTGACCGGCACCGAGGCCTGGCTCGACGACACAGGATGCGTCCCCTATCGCGTAGTCGCAGTTGCGCGCCGGCGGCGCTCCGAGACTGGCTTCCAGCGCTTCTGCTCGTGTGGGCAGACGTGCCCCCGACCATGCGGCCATGACAGCTGCTCCCACCCACGTGACCCAGTACGCCGGGTGCGCCTCGAAGCCAGGACTCACCCCCCATCGCCGCTCCTTGGCATCGAAGTGCAACCGGCCGCCACGTTCGTGCGGCATCGGGCACAGCAGGAGGTTCGTGCCGCACTGGGTATTCGGCATTCCGGCTACGTGCAGCATGGTCAGGAGGTCGGCCATTTCACTGTTGGTGACCAGCGTGTTCCGCCAGGACACACCAGCCATCGGGCAGTAGCCGAGCAGCGGTACCTTCTGCCCGGCTGCGGCTGGCCGCCCGGCCCGGCGCGGGCGTGCGACTGGTTCGTGCAACTCGTACAGGTCGTCTCCGGCCAGCCATCCGGCAGCAGTCGCGGTGACCTGCGGATCGAGTGTCTGCGCAGCGCGACCAAGGGTGTCGTTGGCGTGTTCGCTCACCAGTTCCGCTGTACGACAGTCCAGGCCGGCGATGAGTTCGCTCTTGTGCCTGTTGGTGGCAAATGTGGAGTCAGCGGCGATGGGGCTGCTGGGCCGCGGCTGCACCTTGGCCGGCAGGTCGACGTTCAGCAGGGCAGCGATTGGGCCCAGAGTCCCCGTGGGGTCCGTGACGTGCTGCTCGTACGAAACGATGGTGTGGGCGCGTCCCTTGAGGGCGCGGGCCAGCAGCAGCGCGTTCACAGCCATCAGACGCCCCAGCGCGACGGGTTCCTCGGGGTCGTCCTGCGGCAGCAGCAGTTCGAACTCGTCGCGCCACCGCGCAGAGCGTGCGGTCACTGCGACCTGGGCGTACCGCTCGCCGTAGCCCCAGCGCTTCCAGAGGCGTCCGCGGGCAAAACTGGAGGCCACCCCGACCGGAGCACGAGTGAGGACCAGCACGGGAGAGTACGGCAAGAGCGTGAGCGTGGTGTCCGTGGAGAAGAAGAGGTTCGTCTCCTTGACCAGGTGTCGCGGATGCCCATAGAGATCGCTCAGTGCACAGGCCAGGTGGTGCTGCTCCAGCTCACCGAGCCAGGCGCCCCCCGTCAGTTCGAGCGGAACGCGGTTGTGCGGGGACGTCGGGTGCTTTCTGCTGAGCTGCTGACGGAACGGTTCGTTGTGCTGGGGCATTTCTGCGCGCAACGAGTCGGACAACCAGTTCGACCCGACGCGCTCGAAGGTACCCAGGGCCAGCACTGGCGCCGTCGTGTGCGCCAGGCTCTCAGCTTCGTTCTGTCCGTAGAGCGCGGCCACCCGCCTGGCAAGGACCGTGAGATCAGCTGTGAGCATTCATTCTCCAGGTGACTCGAAAATGCCAAGAGCTACATGGGCTTGATGGAGGCTGCGGTGACGACGAGAACAACGGCGATCAGGAACACCGCTAGTTGGCACACGCGCCGGAACATGGGCTACTCAGCCTGCGTCCGTGCTCGCGTCTGCGATTTCGAACCCTGCGGACGTCGTCTCGGCAGCCAGCTTGTGGAGGTCGACGGGGGTCACGCCTTCGAGCTGGACAAGCTCGCGGGCGGCGTTGATCCACGCGTATTCCTTGTGGCCGAACGGCCGCTCGATCAGCCGTTTGCCGGGGCCGAGCTTCGGTGCGAGCGTTGACGGATCGTGCAGGACACCGGCTACACCCCACGGTCGCGCGTCCTTGACCAGCGCGGCGGTCCACCCCTGCCGGATATGTGAGCACGCTTCGACGGACTCAAGTGCGCACGGGAGACAGACGGGGGGTGAGTCTGTCGTTTCCCCATCCAATATGACGTGACCAGGGTTGAGAGCACGCATGAGGAACAGGTGCCGTTCGCCCCAGGACTTCCAGTGCTCGTCAAACGTGCTGTTGCCGCAGACCTGGCACAGCAGGTGGGCCATCGCCTGGCGTTGCCGCATCGGGTGCACACCGGCGAGCGCTGGAGTCCCCTTCCCGCGCGCGACTGCTCGACGCACCCACAGGGCACCGTGCCGCCGGTCTGCGACTTCCAGCTCGTCGGTGTAACTGATGCCCCACACCCCGCGGTAGGAGGCGCGGATCATCTGGGTGCGGAGGACCGTTTCATGGCTCCACGTGGCAATGAACGGGACGTGCAGGCCGCTCCAGTTGTACTGAACCCGGTCCCGGGCCAGAAGCACGCCGTCAGCCGTTGCTGGCATGTTCACGGTTCCTTCCGGGTGTCAGCTGTCCGTAGGCGATGAAGGCGCGCCGGTCGTGCAACCAGTGCAGGAAGCGCTCGTAGGCGTCGTCGGCGGTGGGCATGGCCTGGCGGCTGGTCGTCAGAATGCCGTCCACGAAGCCGGCTCCCGCGTGGCGGCAGGCCCGGTTGAACTCGGGCCGTATGTCGGTCGGCGTCGGGCCGCCGGGTGTTTGGTCGGTGAAGCGTTCGCGGTGCACACGCCAGTTCCGGCCCTCGGCGAACTCACCGAGGAGAGCGTGCTCGGCATCGACGTCGACGCCGGGCCCGGCCAGCACGTACGTGGAGACCCTGATGGGACGGTGCGGTGCGATCGTGGAGACGGCGCTCTCGAAGAAGCTGCGTCGCAGGGCTGCGAGTCTGCTGCCGGCACTCAACCGTCGACGCGGTACCTCGCGGTCGTAGTACGGCCAGTCGTCGTCGATCTCGTCGGCGGGGACGATCTCCAGCACAGCATCCTCCGGTGCAGCTCTGCACAGGGTGGGCCCCGGTGTCGGAGCCGTTTCGGGAACCGGCACCAGGGCGGGGGGGCCGTGCTCGCCCACGTCCGGGGGGACGGCGTCGGCGAGCACGGAGTTCAGGGGGTCAATCCGAGTTGCGCCGCGAGGGCGGCGTGCGGTGTTGGCTCGGGGCGGCACGCGTCGAGGGCGTTCCGGAGGGGCTGGACAGGCACAAGGCGGTCGCTCGCGGACGGACGGAGCCAGTACGGCCCCGGGGGCGCGGCGCGGTTCAGGGAAGGCAGGGTGATCGTGTGGGGTGCACCGAGGCATACGGCGTACTCGTGGGGCTCCCAACGGGCGGAGGAACCGGGCGGAACCAGCCAGTACAGCCACTCGGCCTCGGGGTCCTCGATGACCGGCCCACAGCCGTTCTGCTGCTCGTCCATGCGCGAAACGACCTCGCTGGCCTGCGGGCTGAAGCTGGTGATGACGACATCGAACAGGTTGCCGCCGAGACGCACGCGCGCATCGCGTCTGGCCTCGACCGCCAGGAGCGTCCGGATCACGTCGGCGAGGTCCGCCATGTCGGCGGCCGGCTCGCGAGCCGGTGCGCTGGACTCGACCAGGTGCTGCATCATCTCGACGGCGATCTGGGCCGGCGGCGCGGTCGAGGTAATCACGGCTGTACCGGGCCCGGGATGAGGCGTGCACGGACAGCCTTGCCACCGTGCTCGCGCAGGTGCCAGGAAAGAGCACCGCCGAGACGGCGCACGGTCCAGAGGCCGCAGCCGATCTCGCCAGCCTGAGCTTGCTCAAAGTGACGGAACTCGGGGATCGGGTCTTCGACATCGATCAGAAGGGCGTGATCTTCCGTGACGGCGAGCCGGAGGCGCAGGAGCTGCTCGTCATGCTGCGGGCCCGGATCGGCATGCGTGACGGCATTGCCGATGAGGATGCCGACGACCTGCGTGGCGGACTCACGGTTCCCCGGCCATCGGAGCATCGCCAGCCGGGTCCGGGCGTGTAAACGCGCCAGCTGCGCGGCACTGGATTCGAGCTGAAACACCCTGCCCCACTGGCGATCGACTGGGGAGCCCGGCAAGGAATCCGACGAAGGCGTCGCCCGCCTGCCGAGCGGTAAGCAGTGATCCGCCGCACCGTCCGGGTGCGCTGGCGGCCGTGCGGTCTCGATGGACACAGGGACTCCCTGATTACGCGAATGGTTCGTACCGGCACTGTCAGCAAGGGCAAGTACGAGCCTGACGACGCTCACCTTCCAGACCTAGCCCCGTCTCTCCCTCGGAACGCGCACGCAGGTTGACGCCGAACCTCGTACTTTCCTCGGACTTACCTCGGTGCCGATAAGTACGTTGGTTCCAGGGCAACTTGTTGGGGGCGAGGCTCTACCGTCGACGCCAGTGACATGCAAAACGTGTAGGAGATGAGGGAGACCATGCCAACGCTGCTCCGGTACCTGCTTGACCAGCGTGAGCTCCGCGACCTCGCAGCGTTTCTGCCCTACTTCAAGAAGGCTGCGCGCGAGCTGGCGGAGTTCGAAGGGAACCCAGCCATCGCGACTCTCGCCCCGGCGAAGGCGACCTTCGAGGGCTGGTACTACGGCACCCGCAGACCCCAGCGGGAGGCCCGGAGGGTGTTGGTGCGCCTCCTGGGCTACAGCATCGACCAGCTGTGGACTGAAGTTGAGGCTGGCACGGTGCCGGAGCTTCCCTCACTGTTCAGCACGTCACGCGCAGAAGGTCCGGTCGAACCCGGCTTGGCCGTGCACGAGATGAAAAGGACGGGCGTAATGGCAGCACGACGCGCAATGGATTTCGCCCTGGGTGCGGAACGCAACCAGGTCGGCGACGAAGCTCTCGGCTTCCTCCAGGACGAGGTCGCCCGGATCGTGGAGCTGTACCCCCGCATCTCTCTGTCGGAGATCTGGGAGGACCTGGCCAACGCCCAGGAGGACACGTTCCGGATCCTCGAAGGTGGACGAGCCCGCCCGTCCCAGCTCAGGGACCTGCACTTCATGGCCACGGTGCTCACCTTCCTGATGGCGAAGGGCTCCCATGACATGGGCGAGTCCAAGGTCGCCCTGCAGCAGGCCCGCGTCGCCGCGTTCTGCGCGAAGGAGGCAGAGCACACGGGCCTGATGGCCGTGGTTGACGGGCTCAAGTCCCTCATCTCCTACTGGGCGGGCCGGCCCGACGACGCCCTGCACTACGCACGGCAGGGGGCGACCTACGCCCCCAACCAGAGGGGAACGGTCAGCGTCTGGCTCCCCGGACTCGAGGCCCGCGCCGCGGCGCTCCTCGGCGACGAAGGGGCCGTACGCGCAGCCAATCAGAGGGCGGAGTCGCTTCGCGAACTGGTGGTGCCCGATGACCTGGACGCGCTGGGTGGCCTGCTCACCTACCCGGAGCTGAAGCAGCTCTACTACGTAGTCGAGTCGGAGGTGCTTCTCGGTCACGGCGACGCCCAACTCGCAGGGCGCGCGGAGGAGGCAGTGCGCGGCTTCAGCGATCGTGAGCAGTCGCACTGGGCCTTCGGCGATCTCGCCGGCTCGCAGTGCAACTTGGCTCTCGTCCGGCTGTACGCCGAGGACCTGGACGGCGCGGCAGCGGCAATCCGGCCTGTCCTCGACCTGGCCCCGGGCATGAGGAACAACGGGATCGTCAGGTCCGCCGAGCGGGTGAGGAGTGCGCTCGGCCGCAACTCGATGAGCGCGACAGCGCTGGCAGGCGACCTGCGCACTGAGATCGGCATGTATGAGCCGTCTCGCCCTGCTCTGCCTCGGTAGGCGCGGGATACAGTCCCTGCATGTACCCGATCAGCCGTTCCAGCGAGCGCCTGGAACTTCGCGAACTCACCATCGATGACGTAGACGCGATTCTCGCGATCTACGGAGACCACGAGACGACGAAGCACATGTCGTTCGAGCCGCGGACGCGAGCGCAGGTAGGCCAGATCGTTGCTCGCTCCGTCGCCTCGGCCAGTGCGTCACCCCGTAGTGAGTACGCCCTCGCGATCGTCGAGAGTCACAGCGACGAACTGATCGGGTTCGGCCGCATAGCCACCGATCCTCACCAGCCCCGCGGCGCCACCTTCGGCTTCGCGCTGAACTCCAAGGTGTGGGGATTCGGATACGGCGTTGAGTCGGTGCGCCTCCTCCTCGGGCTCGGCTTCGAGGACCTGAACCTCCACCGCGTTTGGGGAGCACGATCGCCTCTGAACGAGGCGTCGGCAAGGACCATGGCGAAGGCGGGCATGGTGGAGGAGGGCATCATCCGGCAACACATCGAGAGAGCCGGAAAGTGGCGCGACTCGGTGGTGCACGCGATCGTCGAGGACGACTGGCCCACTGCGTAGCCACTCAGTTTGAATCGTCAGCGGCTGGCGCCGCCGTGTTGGACGCACGGCCATGGAGTGGCACGCTCGCGAAGTGGTCGCGCTTCGGGCGCCGAACTTCTCGCCCCCGGAGTTGTGGGCCGGCACCAGAACTGACCGCTCCTGGACCGGCTGAACGGCGAGTAGCCTGCGGGCTTCGGGCATACCTCCCCCGGCTCTGCAGGCGAGGCCGCAACACTGATCCGATGGCATACGACCTCTCGAAGGGTGCACCTGCACCCAAGCCCGAAGCGCAGGTCTTCAAGGGGTACGTCGCGACCGTGACGCTCCACCTGGATCGAGCCGATATCAAGCGCAAGCTCATGGGGAAGGTGTCCGGCGCCAAGGACTCCGTGATCCCCCTTGGCGACGTCATCAAGGTCCAGTCCAAGGTGCCGACCCGTCTCGTGAACGGGTACGTACAGCTCGACACCGAGGAGGACCGGGGACAGCTCAGGATCGCGACCGCCGAGGCTCAGAAGGCCATCGCGAACAACTCGCGGACCGTCCTCTTCACGTGGAACCAGCGGGAGACTTACGCCGCCTACCTGGCAGCGGTTACCGCTGGAGTCCAAGCCCAAGGCGGCAATCCGTTCGGATGAGCGGCGTGATGGCGTCGGTCAACCGGTGAGCCGACGCAGGAGCACTTGACGGGATCAGCCCCACGCAGGCTGGTCCCGTCGGCATGATGCTCACCATGGACGGATCGGTGTGGGTGGGCCTCGCAGGCACCTTGGTGGGCACCACGATCGGTGGTGGACTGTCGATCTGGGCCTCGGTGGGAACCCAGAACCGTCAGATGAAGGCAGCGCGAGACCTCCGTTTCGAGGAGAAGTCCGAAGCCTCTGCGAACGACGCGATCACTCAGCTCTACGTGATCAGGCAGCGGGCACGTGACTTCCCGCAGGATCGCGAAGGGTGGGACGCATGGCAAAGGGAGCTGGGTCGGCTCGCGGCAGAAATGGAGCCCGCCGTTCTTCGCCTCCGCGATGACGAGCTGCGTGGGCGGATCGAAGAGGTGCTCGGCTACATGGACATGATCTACGAGCTGACCGATTACCGCGTGCATGGCGGGTCACTGATGTTGCCGTCGGAGGTTTGTCGATACGGCCTCGACTGCCTAGGGGCGGCGGTCCGCGACCGGCCACTGCCCGCAGCCTCCTCGGCCATCCTCAAGGCCCGAGAGATTGACGCGTTCGTAGCAGACCAAACGAGGATGTCACGGCAGGAGGGGGAACGGTGAGATGGGCTATGGCGGACGCGGCGAACTCCTCACGGGAGAGGCTCAACGGATGGCTCGTTCAGCCCATCGTGCGCCTCCTGCACATACACATCACCTTGCCCGGCACAGGGGTAGGCAGAAACGCCATCCCGTCCATGCTGGCGACGGGGCTCGTCACTCGACGGCGACACCTTCCCTTCGGCCCGCGCTGACAACTCATCCCGTAGTTCGGTTACACGGTAGGCGGCGCCGTTAGACGTGCTGCGCGCCTTGGCGGCTTCGGCCCGTAGCTGCTTGGCTGCCTGTTCGTCCTTGTTCTGGGCTCGCTGAAAGCGTGCGGTCTTGTTCTCCTGCGGCAGGTCCGCTTCCATGAGCACGGCTTCGTGCTCACTGACCTTCCGACATTGCTTGATCGCGCCCCAGGTCAACGACGGTCGTAGCGGCCCAGAGGCAAGTTCCCACCGCCCGGGCGCCCACGCCAAGGTCACGAGGCCTGGGGACGAACATCAGACTGCGGCAGCACTCATCGCCCATTCAACGGCAGCCACGACCTCGTCGTCCGAAGCCTCCAGCAGGTGCCCGTACCGGTCGACCGTCGTCGTGATCGACTCGTGGCCGAGGCGGGCCTGAATCACGGGCAGCGGGACCTTGCCGGCTATGAGCCAGGAAGCGTGGGTGTGGCGAAGGTCGTGGATCCGCGGGCGCTTGGTGAGGCCGGCGGAGTTGGCCCCGTCCAGGGCGGGCTTCCAGCGGTGCGCGTGGAACACGCCGGAGTGCCACGCTCCCCCTTCGGGGGCGGTGAATATCAGGTCGGTCGGCTTCTTCCCCTGACATCGCCTCTGGAACAGCTTTACCTGCTCTGGCGTGAGCACGAGGGTGCGACGTGACTTCTTCGTCTTGGGGGCCGCCGAGGAACGTTCCGCCCTCGCCGCGCCTCTTCCAGGCCCGCTGCACGCGGAGCGTCGACCTCTTCCCCACCAGCGTGAAGTCGCGGGGCTGGAGCGCCGTGATCTCGCCCCAGCGGAGCCCGGTGCTCACCAGAGCATCGACGATGTCCAGAGCGTCCGCCCGTACATGCTGCCGAAGGACGGCGTACTCGTCGGGTTCAAGGAAGACCTCGTCGTCCTCCGTGTCGTTTCCCTTGGGCAGCCGGGTGTGCGCGCAGGGATTCGAGTCGCGCAGCGGCGGATCGGAGGTCACGGCCGACTCGAGAATGCTGAACAGCAGGCCGTGCAGGTTCGCGATCGTCTTCGCGGCATACGGTCGGCGTTCGGTTCCGGCAGGATGCAGCGGACCAGGCTTGCCACCTTGCAGGTCGAGGATCCACTGACTGATGTGGGCGCGGGTGAACCGCGGGCCCCGGTCGGAGACCGACAACTCCGCGAACCACGGAATCAGGTGGTTATCGATGAATCTGGTGTAGTTTGTACGCGTGTGGTCCGATATATCGGTGAGCAGACCTACGTAGGCGTGTGCATACACGGCGAACATCTCGGCATCAGGCACCGCCGGTTCGTCAGGCTTGACGAAGCCCTTGCCCTTGATCCACCCCGGAGGCCATTGCTGTCCGTGACCGTTCACCAAGTCTCGAAAGCGTTCCGCCGGGTCGGGATCATCGAAGGTCTCGTTGCACCACGCGCCAGCGCGGCCGCCTCCGGCCCGCCAATAGACGATGTGCGAGGCCCCTCCGGAGCTCAGAGTCTTTGTCTTGATGTAGGCCATGAAGACAAGCGTACGAGGGCCCCGTGCGGTACTCGTGCGGTACCGCGCCTGCCCGACGGCTCATCAATCGGGTGAACCTGCAGGTCACAACGTTTCTGCTGTGGTGGGGCGGGTGGGACTCGAACCCACGGCCGACGGATTATGAGTCCGCTGCTCTAACCGGCTGAGCTACCGCCCCTTTTCGGCCTGGCGCGTACATGTGTGCGCGCCGTCTGCCGCAGCATAGCCGGTCATACGATCTCTCGCTCCGGATGCCCGGGTACTCGTGACCATGAAGACTGCGCTGCTCCGTGCCTGGTTCCGGGCGACGTGAAGTTGACGCGAAAGAGTCACGCCGGCCCCACGCGCACCATCCGGACCGGACCGCCGGAGGGCCGGTTCGGGGCACGCGAAAAAGGACCCCGCAGGGCCCTCTTCCGTTCCGCTCCCCCGACTGGACTCGAACCAGTAACCCTCCGGTTAACAGCCGAATGCTCTGCCAATTGAGCTACAGGGGATCGCGCTCCCCCGACTGGACTCGAACCAGTAACCTGCCGGTTAACAGCCGGCTGCTCTGCCAATTGAGCTACAGGGGATTGCTGCGTCGCCTCGAACGACACCTGCCTGGCGGCTGCCGGGCGGCGGACGTTCGCTGCGACACATACATTAGCGCAAGCAGGGGGGTGCTTTGCCAATCGGTATCGGCCGGGGTGATCTCCGGTGTCCGCGGGTAGGCGGGCAGCACACGTCGCACGGAGTGAAGGAAGGGTGGCAGCCATGCGGTACCGGCTCACGTTCATCGCCGGAGTGGCCCTCGGTTACGTACTCGGCACACGTGCCGGGCGCGAGCGCTACGAACAGCTGAAGAAGTCCGCACGCCAGTTCGCCCAGAACCCGGCCGTGCGCAACACCTGCGAGTCGGCCGCCCAGAGCGGCCGCGAGTTCGCCGGGAAGGCGTACCACGCGGTGGGCGACAAGGTCGGCGAGAAGGTGCCGGCGTCCGTCACGGACCGGGTCCGGTCGATGCGCGGGCGCGGTGCGAACGGCGAGGACGACTGGGGAACGACCAACACCTGAGGCCCCGTCGTCAGGTCTGCCGCACCGCCGGTACGGGAATGGTCCGGCGGTGCGGCAGAATCTGTGTATGGGCATAGTCGCCGGCTTGGACAGTTCATCCGCCTTCACGCACATCGTGGTCTGCGATACGGACACGGGTGCCGTACTGCGCCAGGGGTACGCCGCACACCCGGTGGAGGCGAAGGCCACCGAGGTCGATCCACAGGTGTGGCTGCTCTCACTCGGTGAGGCGGCCACCGGCGGGCTGCTCGAAGGCGTGCAGGCCATCGGGGTGTCCGCGCAGCAGCACGGGCTCGTACCGCTGGACCGGCAGGGCAATCTCGTGCGCCCCGCGCTGCTCGGCAACGACAAGCGGGCGCAGGTCGCCGCGGCCGATCTGATCGACGGGCTGGGCGGGCGGCAGGCCTGGGCCGAGGCGGTCGGGGCGGTGCCGCAGTCCGCCCAGCCGGTGGCGAAGCTGCGCTGGCTGGCGCGGACCGAGCCTGAGACGGCGCAGCGGGTCGCCGCCGTGCTCCAGCCGCACGACTGGCTGGTGTGGCAGCTGCTGGGCCGCCCGGCCCGGCGGACGACCGACCGGGGTGCCGCGTCCGGGACCGGCTACTGGTCGGCGGGCAGTGAGTCCTACCGGCCGGACCTGGTGGAGCTGGCGCTCGGCCGGGGGGCGGCGCTGCCGGAGGTGCTCGGTCCCTGCGAGGCGGCCGGGACGACGCCCGAGGGGCTGCTGATCTCGGCGGGTACCGGCGAGACGATGGCGGCGGCGTTCGGCCTCGGGGTCGGGGTCGGCGATGCCGTGGTGTCGCTGGGGGCCTCGGGCTCGGTGATGGCGGTGCACCACGAGGCGCTGGCCGATCCGACCGGGATGATCACCTCGTTCGCGGACGCCACCGGGATGCACCTGCCGGTGGTGCACACGTCGAACGCGGTACGCGCGCTGCGCGGCACCGCCGAGATGCTGGACGTGGAGGGGCTGGAGGAGCTGTCGGCGCTGGCGCTGAAGTCGACGCCGGGCGCCTCCGGGCTGGTGCTCCTGCCGTATCTGGAGGGTGAGCGGACCCCGCATCTGCCGCACACCGCGGGGACGTTGAGCGGGCTGCGGCGGGAGTCGATGAAGCCGGAGCACCTCGCGCGGGCCGCGTTCGAGGGGATGCTCTGCTCGCTGGCCGACGCACTGGACGTGCTGCGCGGCCGCGGGGTCGAGGTGCGGCGGGTGTTCCTGCTGGGCGCCGCCGCCGAGCTGCCGGCCGTGCGGGCGCTCGCGCCCATGCTGCTGGGGACACAGGTGGTCGTGCCGGAGCCGGCCCAGTACGCAGCGCTGGGTGCGGCCCGGCAGGCGGCCTGGGCGCTGGGGGTCTCGCAGGGGACGCTCGATCCGCGCACTCCCCCGGTCTGGCAGGACGCCGCGGCGCAGGTACTGGATCCCGGCGAGGAGTTGGCGGTCGGTCAGGCGGTGCGCCAGCAGTACGTGGCGACGCGGGACCAGATCCACCCCGGGGCGTTCGACGCCGCGCGCTGACGTACGGGGCGCTGATGCGCGGGGCGCTCCATGCCGCGCGCCGGGGTGCCTATCTCCGGTGACACCGCCGGGGGGCGGAGCGGAGTTCGGTGGAAGAATTATGGACCCGGTCTTTTTTTTGACCTGGACTTGAATAAAAACGTTCGCGGTCCCGGTGGGCGGTGCCGGAAAATGGGTCGACTCCCGACCTATGCCGACTCCGAGAGACACGCGTGCTCATAAAACTCCTGCGGACCTGTCTCGGTCCGTACAAGAAGCCGATCGCGCTGCTGGTGGTCTTCCAGCTGCTCCAGACCTCCGCCGCCCTCTATCTGCCCACCCTGAACGCCGACATCATCGACAACGGTGTCGTCAAGGGGGACACGGGCTACATCCTTCAGTACGGCGGCGCCATGATCGTCGTCAGCATCGCCCAGGTGGTCTGCAACATCGGGGCCGTCTACATCGGTGCCCGTACCGCGTCCGCACTGGGCCGAGACGTCCGGGCGTCGGTCTTCGACCGGGTCCAGTCGTTCTCCGCGCGTGAGCTCGGCCGGTTCGGCGCGCCGTCACTGATCACCCGTACGACCAATGACGTCCAGCAGGTCCAGATGCTGGTCCTGATGACGTTCACGCTGATGGTCTCGGCACCGATCATGTGTGTCGGCGGCATCATCATGGCGCTCGGCCAGGACGTCCCGCTGTCCGCGGTGCTCCTCGCGGTGGTGCCGGTCCTCGGGATCGCGGTGAGCCTGATCGTGAAGCGGATGCGTCCGCTGTTCCGCACGATGCAGGAGCGGCTCGACACGGTGAACCGGGTGCTGCGTGAGCAGATCACCGGCAACCGGGTCATCCGCGCCTTCGTCCGCGACGGCTACGAGGAGAAGCGGTTCCGCGGCGCGAACACCGAGCTGACGGACGTGGCACTGTCCACCGGCCGGCTGATGGCACTGATGTTCCCGACCGTGATGACGGTCGTGAACGTGTCGTCGATCGCCGTCGTCTGGTTCGGCGCGCACCGGATCGACAGCGGCGGGATGCAGATCGGGGCGCTGACCGCGTTCCTCTCCTATCTGATGCAGATCGTCATGTCGGTCATGATGGCCACCTTCATGTTCATGATGGTGCCGCGCGCCGAGGTCTGTGCCGAGCGCATCCAGGAGGTCCTGGAGACCGAGTCCAGCGTGGTGCCGCCGGTCGATCCGGTGACCGAACTGCGTGCCCACGGGCATCTGGAGGTCCGGGGGGCGAACTTCCGCTACCCCGGCGCGGAGGCGTCGGTGCTGCGGTCGGTGGATCTGGTGGCCCGGCCGGGCGAGACGACCGCGATCATCGGGTCGACGGGCAGCGGCAAGTCGACGCTGCTCGGTCTCGTGCCCCGGCTGTTCGACGTGACGGACGGCCAGGTGCTGGTCGACGGGACGGACGTACGGACGCTGGCTCCGGCGCTGCTGGCGAAGACCGTGAGCCTGGTCCCGCAGAAGCCGTACCTGTTCTCCGGAACGGTCGCGACCAACCTGCGGTACGGGAACCCGGACGCGACCGACGAGGAGCTGTGGCACGCGCTGGAGGTCGCGCAGGCCAAGGAGTTCGTCGAGGGTCTGGAGCACGGACTCGACGCACCGATCGCGCAGGGCGGCACCAATGTCTCCGGCGGGCAGAGACAGCGGCTGTCGATCGCCCGGACGCTGGTCCAGCAGCCGGAGATCTACCTCTTCGACGACTCGTTCTCCGCGCTGGACTACGCCACGGACGCCGCGCTGCGCGCGGCACTGCTGCGGGAGACCGCCGCCGCGACCGTGGTGATCGTCGCGCAGCGGGTGTCCACCATCCGCGACGCCGACCGGATCCTGGTGATGGACGAGGGCCGGGTCGTCGGCTCCGGCAGTCATCACGAGCTGATGGACGGCAATGAAACATACCGGGAGATCGTGCTCTCCCAGCTGACGGAAGCGGAGGCCGCGTAATGGCCGGGCCTGGCGGACGCATGATGGCGGGCGGGGCACCGACCCAGCGGTCCATGGACTTCAAGGGCTCCACGAAGCGGCTGCTGAAGCGCTTCGCCGCGGAGCGGGCCACGCTGTACGTGATGCTGGCGGCCGGTGCGCTGAGCGTGGCGTTCTCCGTGGTCGGCCCGAAGATCCTCGGCAAGGCCACCGACCTGGTGTTCGCCGGGGTCATCGGGCGGCAGATGCGGGCGGGGACGACCAAGGAGCAGGCCATCGAGGGCCTGCACAGGTCCAACAGCGGCCTGGCCGACATGCTCTCCAAGGTGGACTTCGTCCCCGGGCAGGGCATGGACTTCGACGCGATCGGCCGGGTGCTGCTGGCGGCGCTGGCCGTGTACGTCGGTGCCGGGCTGCTGATGCTGGTGTCGACGCGGCTGTCGATCCGGGTGATCAACCGGGTCGTGTTCCAGATGCGCGAGGACATCCAGACGAAGCTGTCGCGGCTGCCGCTGTCGTACTTCGACCAGCAGAAGCGCGGCGAGGTGCTCAGCCGGGCGACGAACGACATAGACAACATCTCGCAGACGATGCAGCAGACGATGGGCCAGCTCATCAACTCGCTGCTGACCATCGTCGGTGTGCTGATCATGATGTTCTGGATCTCGCCGCTGCTGGCGCTCGTCGCGCTGGTGACGGTGCCGCTGTCGGTGGTCGTGGCGACCAAGGTGGGCAAGCGCTCGCAGCCGCAGTTCGTCCAGCAGTGGAAGGTGACGGGCAAGCTCAACGCCCACATCGAGGAGATGTACACCGGGCACACCCTGGTGAAGGTCTTCGGCCGGCAGGACGAGTCCGCGCGGGACTTCGCCGAGCAGAACGACGCGCTGTACGAGGCCGGGTTCAAGGCGCAGTTCAACAGCGGGATCATGCAGCCGCTGATGATGTTCGTGTCGAACCTGAACTATGTGCTGATCGCCGTGATCGGCGGGCTGCGCGTCGCCTCCGGTTCGCTGTCGATCGGTGATGTGCAGGCCTTCATCCAGTACTCGCGGCAGTTCTCCATGCCGCTGACCCAGGTCGCCTCCATGGCGAACCTGGTGCAGTCCGGGGTGGCCTCCGCCGAGCGGATCTTCGAGCTGCTGGACGCCGAGGAGCAGGACGCCGATCCCGCACCGGGCAAGGGCGCGCACCCGCAGGAGCTGCGCGGCAGCGTCTCGCTGGAGCACGTGTCGTTCCGCTACGACCCGGAGAAGCCGCTCATCGAGGACCTGTCGCTGAGTGTCGAACCGGGTCACACGGTCGCGATCGTCGGCCCGACCGGCGCCGGCAAGACGACGCTGGTCAACCTGCTGATGCGGTTCTACGAGGTGACGGGCGGCCGGATCGCCCTGGACGGGGTGGACGTCGCGACGATGTCGCGCGACGACCTGCGGTCCGGGATCGGCATGGTCCTCCAGGACACCTGGCTGTTCGGCGGCACCATCGCGGAGAACATCGCGTACGGCGCGTCGGGCGAGGTCACCCGGGAGGAGGTCGAGGAGGCGGCGCGGGCGGCCCACGCCGACCGCTTCATCCGTACCCTGCCGGACGGCTACGACACGGTGATCGACGACGAGGGCACCGGCGTCAGCGCGGGCGAGAAGCAGCTGATCACCATCGCGCGGGCGTTCCTGTCCGACCCGGTGATACTGGTGCTCGACGAGGCGACCAGCTCGGTCGACACCCGTACCGAGGTGCTGATCCAGAAGGCGATGGCGCGCCTGGCGCACGGTCGTACGAGCTTCGTGATCGCACACCGGCTCTCCACCATCCGGGACGCCGACGTGATCCTGGTGATGGAGAACGGCTCGATCGTCGAGCAGGGCACGCACGACGAGCTGCTGGCGGCGCAGGGCGCGTACGCGCGGCTGTACGCGGCCCAGTTCGCGCAGGCGGTCGCAGAGGTCGACTAGCCACCCTCTGTTGACGGCGCCGTTTCCGCGGCTGCCCCGGCGCGTGCGCGGATACGCGTACTCAGTCGAGGTAGCCGCGGAGCTGGTCGGCGAAGGCGTGGTCCCGCAGTTTGCTGAGGGTCTTGGACTCGATCTGGCGGATGCGCTCACGGGTCACGCCGAAGATCCGGCCGATCTCCTCCAGCGTGCGGGGCCGCCCGTCGGCCAGCCCGTACCGCAGCTGGACCACCTTGCGCTCGCGCTCGTTGAGCGTGGAGAGCACCACCTCCAGGTGTTCGCGCAGCAGCAGGAAGGCGGCGGACTCGACCGGGGAGGCGGCGTCCCCGTCCTCGATCAGATCGCCGAGGGAGACGTCGTCCTCCTCACCGACCGGGGCGTGCAGGGACACGGGTTCCTGGGCGAGGCGCAGCACCTCGCCCACCCGCTCCGGGGTCAGGTCGAGCTGGGCGGCGACCTCCTCGGGAGTCGGCTCGTAGCCGCGCTCCTGGAGCATCCGGCGCTGGACCCGCACGACGCGGTTGATCAGTTCGACGACATGGACCGGGACCCGTATGGTCCGCGCCTGGTCGGCCAGCGCGCGGGACATGGCCTGGCGGATCCACCAGGTCGCGTACGTCGAGAACTTGTAGCCGCGGGCGTAGTCGAACTTCTCGACCGCCCGGATCAGTCCGAGGTTTCCCTCCTGGACCAGGTCGAGCATGGTCAGTCCGCGGCCGACGTAGCGTTTGGCCACGGAGACGACCAGGCGCAGGTTGGCCTCGATGAGGCGGCGTTTGGCCATCCGGCCCATGACGACGAGGCGGTCCAGATCGACGGCGAGGCGGGTGTCGGGGTCCGGGGTGCGGGCGAGGCGCTCCTCGGCGAACAGGCCGGCCTCGACGCTGCGGGCGAGCTCCACCTCGTCGGCGGCGGTGAGCAGCGGGATGCGGCCGATCTCCCGCAGATACTGCCGGAACAGATCGGACGAGGGCCCGCCGGTGTCCGGCCGGCCGCGCCGCGCCGGGGGTTCGGGCAGCTCCGCCGACTCCTCCATGACCGCCTCGGGCGGGTCGGGGGTGTCCTGCGGGTCCGGCGGCTCCCCGGGCCGTTGCCGCGGTTCGGGCACGTGCGGCGGCGGGTCCGCCGCGGCCTCGGGATGACGTACGGCCCGGTGCTGCGCGGGGATCGCCGAGACATGCTCGGTTGTGGTCACGGTCCGGGTCTGCACGGGGGCGACCTCCAGGTGATCGCTGCCGGACCGCGGGGATGGAGGACCACCGTTCGGTGGACCGGCCGCGCTCCGATGACTCAGGCACCGCCACCCAGTGTGGGGTACGACACACAGCTGCCACGAGGGGCGTGCGGGGACTTTCTGAGTCCACCCGGTGACCGGACGGTCACCGGGGGGCGGCCCGGGGGCCTCAGAGCGCGTCGGCTCCGTTGCTGCGCAGGGACTGGGCGTACTGCTGGAGGACCCAGACCTCGTTCTGCGCGGCGGCCAGGTGGTCCGGGGCGACATTGCTGCCGAGCCGGGCGAGGCTGCCCTGGACGTCGTTGATCCGGCGGTCGACGGCGCGCAGCCGGACCTGGACGAGCTGCTCGCCCGCGTAGGCCTCGTCGATGGACTTGCCGCGGAAGACCTCGACCGCCAGCTCGGTGACCAGCTTGCGCACGGTTTCGTTGGGGGTCGCGTCGAGCACCTGGACGAGGTATTCGCGGGTCTCCGCGACGCCCAGCTCGGCGCCGCCGACCTCCGCGATGCACTCGCGGACGGCCGCGTAGGGCGGGGCGGTGAACTCGTCCGTCCCGTAGGCGTCGAAGGCCGGGGAGACCAGGGCGGGCTTCTGCAGGGCGAGCTTGAGGAGCTCGCGCTCGGTGCGGTGGGCCGGGCTGCGGAGGTTGAGCGCGGGTCCGGAGGGGCCTGAGGGCGAGGCGGAGGGCTGGGCCTGCTGGTGCGGGGCGCCGGAGCGGGAGGAGGAGCGCGTGGGTCCTCGCTGGTCGCCGCCCCGGCCGCGGGCCCACTGGGCGAGCTGGTTGACCCGGTGCACGACGTACTCCTGGTCCAGGATGCCGACGAAGCCGGCCAGCTGGACGGCGACCTCGCGCTGCACGCTGCCCGTCTTGATCTTGGCGACGACGGGGGCGGCCTCGTCGAGCGCGGCGGCGCGGCCCGCCGGGGTCTCCAGGTCGTAGCGGCCGACGATCTGGCGGAGGGCGAACTCGAAGAGCGGGGTGCGGGGTTCGACCAGGTCGCGGACGGCCTCGTCGCCCTTGGCGAGCCGCAGATCGCACGGGTCCATGTTGTCCGGGGCGATCGCGATGTAGGTCTCGGCGGCGAACTTCTGGTCGTCCTCGAAGGCGCGCAGGGCGGCCTTCTGGCCTGCCGCGTCACCGTCGAAGGTGAAGATCACCCGGGCGCTGCCGTTGTCCATGAGGAGCCGGCGCAGGATCTTGATGTGGTCGCCGCCGAACGCGGTGCCGCAGGTGGCGATGGCGGTGGTGATCCCGGCGAGGTGGCAGGCCATCACGTCGGTGTAGCCCTCGACGACGACGGCCCGGCTGGCCTTCGCGATGTCCTTCTTGGCCAGGTCGATGCCGTACAGCACCTGGGACTTCTTGTAGATCGCGGTCTCGGGGGTGTTGAGGTACTTCGGGCCGTTGTCGTCGTCGCGCAGTTTGCGGGCGCCGAAGCCGACGATGTCGCCCGCGGTGTCGCTGATCGGCCACATCAGCCGGCCGCGGAAGCGGTCGATGGGGCCGCGCCTGCCGTCCTGGGAGATGCCGGAGGCGATCAGCTCCTTGTCGCTGAAGCCCTTGCCGCGCAGATAGCGGGTGAGGTGGTCCCAGCCGGCCGGGCTGTAGCCGACGCCGAAGTGGGTGGCCGCGGCCTGGTCGAAGCCGCGCTCGGCGAGGAACTTGCGGCCGATCTCCGCCTCGGGGCCGTCCAGCTGCTCGACGTAGAACTGGGCGGCCGCCTTGTGTGCCTCGACCAGCCTGATCCGCTCACCGCGCTGGTGGGAGGGGTTGTACCCGCCCTCCTCGTACCGCAGGGTGATGCCGGCCTGGGCGGCGAGCCGCTCGACCACCTCGGAGAACTGGAGGTGGTCGATCTTCATCACGAAGGCGATCGTGTCGCCGCCTTCCTGGCAGCCGAAGCAGTGGAAGAGACCCTTGCTCGGACTGACCTGGAAGGAGGGGGACTTCTCGTCGTGGAAGGGGCACAGGCCCTTGAGGTTCCCACCGCCCGCGTTGCGCAGCTGGAGGTACTCGGAAACGACGGCGTCGATCGGGACCGCGTCCCGGACCGCCTTCACGTCGTCGTCATTGATCCTGCCTGCCACGGGTGAAGTCTACGGGTGGGCAGGGACAGCCATGGCGCGGGCGGGGTGTGACGCGGGCCGCCCGCGGTGCCCGGGTCCGCCCGTGCCGGGGCCCGGCGGGCTCCGGCACGGGGCGGTCCGGACCGCTCAGATCAGTGATTCCAGCGGCACGGAGGGATCGGCCAGCGCGTCCGGGTCGACCGGCTGACCGGCCTTGATCAGCTCCTGCACGGTGTCGGTGACGTCCCACACGTTCACGTTCATCCCGGCGAGCACCCTGCCGTCCTTCAGCCAGAAGGCGATGAACTCGCGCTTGCCCGCGTCGCCGCGGATCACCACCTGGTCGTAGCTGCCGGGCGGTGCCCAGCCCGAGTACTCCAGGCCGAGGTCGTACTGGTCGGAGAAGAAGTACGGCACCCGGTCGTAGGAGACGTCCTGGCCGAGCATGGCGCGGGCCGCCGCCGGGCCGCCGTTCAGCGCGTTGGCCCAGTGCTCCACCCGCAGCCGGGTGCCGAGCAGCGGATGGGCCACGTTGGCGACGTCACCGGCGGCGTAGATGTGCGGGTCGCTGGTGCGCAGGGAGGCGTCCACGGCGATGCCGCCGCCCTGGGCGCGCGGTGCGATGTCGAGGCCCGCGGCCTCGGCGAGGGCGGAGCGGGGGGCGGCCCCGATCGCGGCGAGCACGTCGTGGGCGGGGTGCTCCTCGCCGTCGTCGGTGCGGACCGCGAGCACCATGCCGTCCTGGCCGACGATCTCGGTGAGCCGGCCGCCGAAGTGGAAGCGGACGCCGTGGTCACTGTGCAGATCGGTGAAGAGCTGGCCGAGCTCGGGACCGATGACCCGGTGCAGCGGGGTCGCCTCCGGTTCGACGACGGTGACCTCCGCGCCGTATCCGCGGGCCGCCGCCGCGACCTCCAGGCCGATCCAGCCGGCTCCGGCGATCACCAGATGGCCGTTGTCGCGGCCGAGCGCGGCCAGGACGTTGCGCAGCCGGTCGGAGTGGGCGAGGCGGCGCAGGTGGTGGACGCCCGCCAGTCCGGTGCCGGGGATGTCGAGGCGGTGCGGCTCCGCGCCGGTGGCCAGCAGCAGCTTGTCGTAGTGGATGACGGTGCCGTCGCCGAGCTCCACGGAGCGGGCGTCGCGGTTCAGTACGGTGACGGGCTGGCCGAGGTGGAGCTCGATGTCGGCACCCGCGTACCAGGCCGTCTCGTGGACGAAGACGCTGTCGCGTTCCTCCTTTCCGGCCAGGTACGCCTTGGAGAGCGGCGGGCGTTCGTAGGGATGGTCGCGCTCATCTCCGATGAGGATGACCCGGCCGCTGAAACCCGCGGAGCGGAGCGTCTCCGCCGCCTTCGCTCCGGCCAGTCCTCCGCCGACAATGACGAACGTCCGATGTGCGTCGACCACTTGATGCCTCCTCGGTGCTTGCTGCGCGGCGCCAACTGCGAGCGTCCCGCACGCAGCGTGATGGCGAAAGAGGGTGTGACCCGATCAGGTCACACCCCGTGGTCATGGGCCGGTCCGCGGACCGGTGCCGCACCACGGGGACCAGGGTGGCAGGTACGCGGCGGGGCGACGCGGTACGCGTACCCAGCACACCACCTGTCACATGGCCGGACGTCGCCGCCGCGCCCCGCCGCGGCGGGACATGCGCGGGCGGGACCCGTACGCGGTGACCTCCGGTGCGGGCCGGGCCGGTCTTCGCCGGAGCGGGAACCGCGTGGGAGGGGTCCGGTGCGGGGTCATCGGCCGGGCGCGGTGAGCGAGTGGTGCAGGGTGCGGGCCGACGCGTCGGTCAGGGCGGCGATCTGGTCGACCAGGACGCGCTTGCGGGACCGGTCGTCGGGCGCGGCCTCGTAGAGCGCCCGCAGCTGCGGCTCAAGGCCCTCGGGCGCGCGGGCGGTGAGCGCCGCGGCCAGTTCGGCGATGACGATCCGCTGCTCGGCGCGGATCGCCTCCTGTTCGGCGCGCTGCATGACGTAGCGGTCGGCGACCGCCTTGAGCAACGCGCATTCGTTGCGCGCCTCGCGGGGCACGACGAGCTCGGCACCGTACCTGCCGAGGCGGCCGGTGCCGTACGCCAGGCGGGTACCGCTCTCCGCGGCGAGGCAGAACCGGCCGATCAGCTGGCTCGTGGCGTCCTTCAGCCGGGCCTGGGCGACGGCCGAGCCGTCGTAGCCGTGCGGCCACCAGTCCTGGCCGATGAGCCGGTCCAGGGCCTCGGACAGCTCCTCGGGGTCGGTGTCCGCCGGGACGTACCGTCCGATGGCGACCTGCCAGATCTCCTGCCGCTCCGGTTCGGCGTCCAGGCAGTTGGGGTCGATGTGCCCGGCGTGCAGCCCGTCCTCGAAGTCGTGGACGGAGTACGCCACGTCGTCGGACCAGTCCATCACCTGGGCCTCGAAGCACTTGCGGTCCCGCGGGGCGCCCTCGCGGAACCAGTCGAAGACCGGCAGGTCGTCCTCGTAGACCCCGAACTTCGGCGAGCCGGGGTCGGTGGGGTGCGCGCCCCGGGGCCAGGGGTACTTGGTGGCGGCGTCGAGCGCGGCGCGGGTCAGGTTGAGTCCGACGCTGACCAGCTCGCCGGTGCGGGGGTCGGGGACGAACCGCTTCGGTTCGAGCCGGGTCAGCAGGCGCAGCGACTGGGCGTTCCCCTCGAAGCCGCCGCAGTCCGAGGCGAAGTCGTTGAGCGCCTGCTCGCCGTTGTGGCCGAAGGGCGGGTGGCCCATGTCGTGGGAGAGGCAGGCCGTCTCGACCAGGTCGGGGTCGCAGCCGAGCGCGGCGCCGAGCTCCCGGCCGACCTGGGCGCATTCCAGGGAGTGGGTGAGGCGGGTACGGGGGCTGGCGTCCCAGGCGTAGCTGCGGGTGCCGGGGGTGACCACCTGGGTCTTTCCGGCGAGCCGGCGCAGCGCGGCGGAGTGGAGCACGCGGGCGCGGTCGCGCTGGAAGGCGGTGCGGCCGGGCCGTTTGTCGGGTTCGGTGTCCCAGCGCTCGGCGTCGGCGGCGCCGTAGGGAGCCGTGTCTGATTCCTGCGTGTGGTGCGTGCCTTCCATGGGGTCGACATTAATCGGCCGGGCTGACAAGAGGGCTCAGGCGGACGCCAGGAAATGTACGTTCATCCGATTTTCGTGTGCCGGGACACCGGTCGTCCGCGCCTGGTCGTAGCGGTGCAGCAGCAGCCGGGCCATCGCCGGGTGCGCGCCGAGCGGGGCCGCGGCGATCCACGGAGCGGCCTGGGCCACGGCCGAGGCGAAGCGTCCGGGGGCGGTGAAGTACGAGGCGACGGCGACCCGTCGGCGGCCGCGGGCGGCCAGTGCGCGCAGGGCGGCCCGTACGGTGGGCGTCGCGGCGGAGGCGTAGGCGGGAACGACGGCGACGAGGGCGGGGGCCAGGGGGCTCGTGTCGCCGGGTGCGGGCTGGTGCCGGGTGCGGTGCACGGGCCGTCGGGTTCCGTTCGGTGAGACGAGGCTGAGCTGGGACCCGAGCTGTGCGGTGATGCGGGTCAGCAGTTGGGCGGTGCTGTCGAGGGGCGGGGACTCCTGAGGGTGTTCCGGTGCCGGCTCCGTCATGGACCGATGGTGCCGGGCGCAGGTTGCCGCGTCGTTGCGGGCCGGTCACCGGTGTTTGCCGCGGCCCCACCGCACGGCCCCGGGCGCTGTCGGACGGCGGCGGCCGCGCTCCGGCCGGCGAATCCGGGCGGGTGGTGGCGATCACGCAGAACCCTTTGGGCCGTCCTGTCGTCAAGCCATAGGGGGACAGTTCGGCACGGCACAGGGCAAAGACAGGAACGAGGGGCTCTCATGCGGCTGAAGCGGCGGGGTGCAGGGGTGGGCCGGGGCCGGCTGAGGAGAACGGCGGCCCGGCTGCGGCCCCGGCTGCCACGGACCAGGCAGGGGCGGCGCCGGGCCGTGCAGGGGGTGATGGTCGCCTGTGTGCTGGGCCTGGCACCCGCCACCTGGATGCACTCGGTGGCCGACGCCCGGGTCAGGACGACGGCGGACGTGCCCGCGCGGCAGGTCGCCGTGGTGTTCGGTGCGGGGCTGTGGGACGGGAAGCCGTCCCCGTATCTCGCGAACCGGCTGCGGGCGGCGGCCGAGCTGTACCGGGCGAAGAAGGTGAAGGTCGTGCTGGTGACCGGTGACAACAGCCGGGTGGAGTACGACGAGCCGGACGCGATGCGCACGTTCCTGGTCGAGCACGGGGTGCCGGACAGCAGGATCGTCAGCGACTACGCCGGCTTCGACACCTGGGACTCGTGCGTGCGGGCCAGGAAGGTCTTCGGGGTGGAGCGGGCCGTGCTGGTGACCCAGGGCTTCCACATCCGGCGGGCGATCGCCCTGTGCCGGGCGGCGGGGATCGACGTGTACGGCGTCGGGGTCGACGCCACACACGATGCGACCTGGTACTACGGCGGGACGCGGGAGCTCGCCGCGTCGGGGAAGGCGGCCCTGGAGGCGCTGTTCAGGCCCGACCCGCACTTCCTGGGCCCCCGGGAGCCCGGTGTGGAATCGGCCCTCGCGGCGGAGGGACGGTGAGCGCGCCTCCTCACGGGAGCCGGGGCCCCGGGCTCCCTCCCGAGGTGGCCGGTGCGGTCTCCGCCGGCACCCGGCCGAGGTAGCCGGCGCTGCCCCGTACCACCGGGATCGCGATGATCTCCGGGGTGTCGTAGCCGTGCGCCTCCTGGAGACGGGCCTCCAGTTCGTCGTACCGCTCGGCCGTCGTCTTGAGGAGCAGCTGCCACTCCTCCGTGGTCTCGATGGCGTTCTGCCACCGGTAGACCGCGAGGACGGGCGCGGAGATCTGTACGCAGGCGGCGAGCCGCGCCTCCACCACGCCCTGCGCCGGCAGCCGGGCCTTCTCCTCGCTGTCCGTCGTGGTCAGCACGGTCAGCCATGCGGGCGAAGGTCGCCTTCGGCCTCCTCTTCGGGGTCCTCGGATCCGGCAGCGGTCCTCCTCCATTGCGGGGGCCGGAGCCGCTGCCGTCGGTCAACCACCGTACGGCCGTACCTCCTTCGCGTCCCGCAGCGCCCGGCCCCACCACACCAGCTGGTCGAGCAGCGACTTCGCGGCGGCGTCGGCACCGGCGGGGTCCCGGTGCCTGCCCTCGTCGTCGAAGAGCGCGCCGGCGTTGTGGAAGGAGACGGTGTCGCGGATCGAGACGGCGTGCAGTTCGGCGAAGACCTGGCGCAGGTGCTCGACGGCGCGCAGCCCGCCGGAGACCCCGCCGTAGGAGACGAAGGCGACGGGTTTGGCCTGCCATTCGGCGTGGTGCCAGTCGATGAGGTTCTTGAGCGGGGCCGGGTAGGAGTGGTTGTACTCGGGCGTGATGACGACGAAGGCGTCGGCCGCCGCCAGCCGGCCCGCGACCTCGGCCAGCCGGTCCGCCGTCTCGGGTGCGGGGCGGTACGAGTGCACGGTCGGGAGGTCGAGTCCGGCGACATCGACCAGGTCGGTCACGACGGCGGGGTGGCCGTCGGTGCGGGAGAGGAACCAGTCGGCGACGACGGGGGCGAAGCGGCCCTCGCGGTTGCTGGCGAGAATGACGGCGACCTTCAGAGGGGCCTCGCCGGACGAGGTGGCGGAGATGGTCGCTGTGGCGGTGGCTGTGGAGTCAGCGGTGTTGAGGTCCATGCGAAGAGGCTCACGCCTCAACCATGGTTGAGGTCAAGCGCCGGGCATCCGACCCCCCGCCGCGCGTGTCGGCATACCGTGGAACGCATGACGACTCCAGCAGCCGCACCGGTCCCGTACGCCGAGTTCGACGGACATCCGGCCACCGAGGACGACCTGCGGACGGCCGCCTTCTTCGACTACGGCCATTTCACCGCCATGCAGGTCAGGGGTTGCCGGGTGCGCGGCCTCGGGCTGCACCTGGACCGGCTGGACAGCGCGAACCGGGCGATCTTCGAACTCCCGCTGGACGGCGGGCGGGTGCGCGAGCTGATCCGGCACGCGCTCCAGGGTGCGGGGGCCGTCGACGGCTCGGTGCGGGTGCACGGATTCCTGCCGCCGGGCGCCACCGGGACGACGGTCATGGTCACGGTGCGCGCCCCTGCGCGGATGTCCACGGAGCCGAGGAGCATGATGTCCGTCCCGTATGCCCGCGCCGTGCCGCACCTCAAGCGTCCCGGCGAGTTCGGCCAGACGTACTACGGGAATCTCGCCTCCCGCGCGGGCTACGACGATGCGGTGCTGACCCTGCCGGACGGCTCGGTGACCGAGGGGGCGTTCACCAACATCGGTTTCTGGGACGGCGATTCGGTCGTCTGGCCACAGGCGCCCGCGCTGCTCGGTACCACCATGGCGCTGCTGGAACAGGAGTTCCCCGGCGCGGGGGTCCGGTCGCGGCGGAGTCCGGTGACGCTGGACGGGCTGAGGGCCTACCGGTCGGCGTTCGTCACCAACTCGCAGGGCATCGCACCGGTCCGGCGGATCGATGACACCGCGTTCACGGTGGACGCGGAGCTGATGGAGCGGCTGGACGCGGCCTACGGGAAGGCATCCTGGGACACCGTCTGAGACCTCCGGCCCCGGTGGGCGGGAGGCGTCTCGGCGGGCCCGGCCGGTCGGGGGCGGGGCCCCGAGAGGGGACCATGGAGCGCATGGAGATCCCCACCGAAGGCCCGCAGTCGCGCATGCAGATCCACATCGAGGGCTCACGCCTGCCCGGCCGCTCCTGCGGGCCCGGCGGCGACTTCGCCGGCCACGAGAACATCCACGTGGGCGTGCAGCGCAAGGACCAGCCGGGCGAACTCCTCGGGCCGCATCCGGGTGACGCCGCGTCCGCCTCCTGGACGCTGGACTGCACCGCCACCGTCGTTGCCGCCTCCGCCTCCACGGACGGTGCGGGCGGTGTCGAGATCAGCGGGCCGTACGTGCAGGACAGGCTCGGCGGGCGCTTCGTCTACCTGTCATGGGGGACGGTCGACGAGAACGGCCTCTTCTCGATGTTCCGGCGGGCCAAGCTGATGTTCGCCGACATCGGGGCGGACGTCCTCGAAGCGGCCGCACACTCCGGGCACCTCACGGCGCGGCTGCCGCTCTCCGACGGCAAGGGCCAGCCACTCTGCGCGCGGGTCCGGCCGCCGGTCGTCGAGTGGTCCGCCGCCGCTCCGGACTAGGGCCTGTATGGGGTTGTCACGCGGAAGGAGGAGCGGGGCTGGGTGCGTGCGGTCGCAAGGCGCAGAAACGCTCTTGTAGCGGAGCTACCAGGGCGTTTCGGCAACGCTGCGAGCGTGCGTGCCCAGCCCCGTGACGCCGCGGGACAACCCCATACAGGCCCTAAGGCCTGCCGTCTCCTGAAACGGTGCCGCGGACGCGGAGCCGCCCTCATCGGGCCCAGGGGGGGTGGGTCCGATGAGGGCGACGGCCGGAGGCGGCGAGTGGACGCCGTCCCGTGGGGGGTGTGATGCGTGTGCCCCCCGACCACAAGGTCATGCGTGTGACGTGCGCCACATCCGCCTCGGGCGTCGTCACCCGATCGGCACCGGCCCCCGCAGAGTGCCACCCGTCCCCCACCACCAGCACCCTGACCTGCACGCATTCCGCGTGGCAAGGAGGCTGCGCCGGTCCGAACGGGTGACAGCTGACTTGGTGTCAGCAGGCGTGGGCGGCCCCCCGGCCGTTAGCTCGGAGCCAGGACACACCCGCCAGCGCCCCTTGCTCGGAGGAACCCCCCATGCGCAGTCCTGCTCGCCTCGTGACCGGCACCGCTGCCGCGGCCCTCGCCGCCGCCGCGCTCGGCCTCTGCACCGCCGCCCCGTCGGCGTACGGGGACGAACTGGGCCCGCTGGAGATCACCCCGGCGAGCGCGGCTCCGGGAACCACGGTCACCGTGAACACCACCGCCTGCGGGAGCGACACCGGCGCGACCGGTGACGCGAGCTCCCTGGAGGCGTCCCGCTTCGCGCTGGCACCGGCCACCCTCAAGGAGGTGCTGGCCGGTTCGTTCCGGGTGCCGGGCAACGTCGAGCCCGGCCCGTACAGCATCGACGTGGCCTGCGAGAACGGCAAGGAGGCCACCGGCGAGATCGAGGTGAAGGCCGCCGGCACCGCGGGCAAGGACAGCGCGGACCCGGCCGGCACCGCCGGCACGGACGCCACCGCCACCGCCGGCACGGACAGGGCTCCGGACGGCTCCGGGAGGGACTCCCCCGCGGACACCGACGATGCCTCGGCCTACGACGCCTCGGGTGACGACGCGTCGGACTACGGCTCCTCGGGGCTCGACGAGGCCGAGGCCGCCGGTTCCGCCCTCGTGCCGGACTCCCCGGTGTCCCCGGGCCGCGGCACCTCCAGCGAGCGGCCGAGCCCGTCCGGGCACGAGAGTTCCGCCGCGCGCGAGAACTCCTCGGCGCACGACAGCTCGTCGGACCAGGAGACCCCCTCCGGCCACCGTTCCTCGGCCGCACCCACCGCCCCCACGGGGCACGTGAGGACCGGTGTCGGCGGCAGCGTCGGACCGGACACCACCCAGATCGCGGCGGGCGCCGGCGTTCTCGCCGCGACCGCCGTCGGCGGAGCCTGGCTCCTGCGTCGCCGGGCGAGCGGCACGCAGGACGACAGCTGACGGAGACTTCCACCTCTCCGTACCGCCTGGTTTCCGTCCCGGTGGCCCAGCGCCACCGGGACGGGACCGCACATCCCTCTTCGTCACCCGGAGGACGACCGTGTCCCAGAAGGCCAAGGGCTGGCTGCTCGTCGTCGCGGCGCTGGCCGGTGTCTGGCTGATCCGGAACGGCGCGGACACCCGGCTGACCCCGCCGGGCCCGGCCTCCGCCGAGGCCTTCGCCGCCGGACCGGAACTGCTGCCGGGATCGCCGGTCGCCGAACCGCTGCGGCCCTCGGCCCCCGTCCGCATCCGGATCCCCAGCATCCGGGTGGACGCCCCGATGATGCGGCTCGGGCTCGGGCCGGACGGCAGCCTCGACGTGCCTCCGGCCGGGAACACCGACATCGTCGGCTGGTACAGGGACGGCACCCCACCGGGCGCCAAGGGCAGTGCGATCGTCGCCGGCCATGTCGACAACGCCCAGGGCCCGTCCGTCTTCTACAACCTGGGCACGCTGAAGAAGGGCAGCACCGTCGAGGTGCTCCGGCAGGACGGCCGCACCGCCGTCTTCGCGCTCGACGGCATCGAGGTCTACGACAGCGAGGACTTCCCCGACAAGCGGGTGTACGGGTCCTCGGAACACGCCTCGCTGCGGCTGATCACGTGTGGCGGCGGGTTCTCCAAGTCGACGGGGTACGAGGGCAACGTGGTGGCGTACGCACACCTCACCTCAGTGCGCTGACGTCAGCGCCCGGACGCCTGGCGGGACTTCGCGGACAGGCCCGACGCACTCACCCGTTCCACTGGTCGAAGGCGAGCTTCGCGACCAGCGAGAACACCACGACGAGCAGCACCCCGCGGACGAACTCGCTGCCCCTGCTCAGCGCCATCCGCGCCCCGACCAGGCCGCCCGCCAGATTGAACACCGCCATCAGAGCAGCGAGCTGCCACATCACGTTGCCCTGGTACGCGAACATCGCCAGCGCGCCGCCGTTGGTGCAGACATTGACGATCTTCGCGTTGGCGGAGGCCGTCACCAGATCGAGGTGGAGCACCGCGGTCAGCGCCAGCACCAGGAAGGTGCCGGTCCCCGGTCCGAACAGCCCGTCGTACAGGCCGATGCCGCCGCCCACCAGGACGATCGCGGTGACGGTGCGGGCCCGGGTGACCCGGGGTGCCGTGCCGTCCTCGGGCGCCCTGCCGAACCGGGGCCGCAGCATGACGAACCCCGCGACCGCCAGCAGCACCACCATGATCACCGGGCGCAGGACCTCGCTGCTGATCCCGGCGGCGAAGAAGGCACCGGTCATCGATCCGGCCAGCGCCGCGAGACCGATCCGCAGCGCGGTGCCGACCTTCACCGGCGCCTTGCGCGCGTAGGCGACGGCGGCGCCGGACGTGCCGACGATGGCGACGGCCTTGTTGGTGCCGAGGATGTGCGCGGCGGGGACGTGCGGCAGCCCCAGCAGCAGTGCGGGCAGCAGGAGCAGTCCGCCGCCGCCGACCACCGCGTCGATCCAGCCGGCCGCTCCCGCGGCGAGGCACAGCACGACGAGGGTGGTCAGGGTTATGTCAGGCATGATCGCGACCCTAAGGAAACGGCACGTGTCGCGTCCAACCGTCCTGCCGCCCCGGCGGAAGAGTTGAGCGAACCCCGAGCCTGCCGTGGGCCACTGGCTCCTACCCGTTCGTCCCGCAGGGCTGGTCCGCGGCAGGGACGCCGGACGCCCACCCGTACGGCACGCTGTTCGGAGGGCGGCCGTTCATCGTCTCCCCCTGCCGAAGCAGCGCTTCGACCTGGCGACGGGTGCCTGCCCGGACGAAGACGGGGGCACCGTTGCGGTCTTCGAGGTCCGCGCGGACCGAGCAGCACGTTTCCGGCCATGGGGCCGTCCGGTCGTACGCTTGATCCATGAACCGGCGCCGGTACGCGAGTGACCTTCCCGACCAGAGCGGCCGCACGGCCGTGGTGACGGGAGCCAACAGCGGTATCGGGCTGATCACCGCACGGGAGCTGGCCCGACGCGGTGCCCGGGTACTGCTCGCCTGCCGCGACGAGCGGCGCGGCAAGGAGGCGGCGGCCCGCATCCGCGGTGCGGTGCCGGACGCGGACGTGGAGTTCGCCGCGCTGGATCTGGCCGATCTGTCGTCGGTACGGGAGTTCGCCGCGGCCTACACCCCGGACCGGCTCGATCTGCTGATCAACAACGCCGGTGTGATGGCCCTTCCGTACGGGAGGACCGCCGACGGTTTCGAGACCCAGTTCGGCGTCAACCACCTCGGGCACTTCGCCCTCACCGGGCTGCTGCTGCCGAAGCTGCTCGACACCCCGGGCGCGCGGGTGGTGAGCGTGTCCAGCGCTCTGCACGCCCTGTCCGACATCGACATGGGCGATCTCAACAGTGAGCGGAACTACCGCCGCTGGATCGCCTACGGCCGCTCGAAGACGGCCAACCTGCTGTTCGTCCACGAGCTGGCCCGGCGGACCGCCGCCATCGGCAGCGGGCTGGTGGCCGCCGCCGCGCACCCGGGCTACGCGTCGACCAACCTGGCGACGGCGGGCGTCCGGATGGAGAACCGCAGGGCGGCGGAGCGGGTCATCGAGTTCGGCAACCGGATCATCGCCCAGCCCGCGTCCGCGGGCGCCCTGCCCAGCCTGTACGCGGCCACCGCGCCCGGCGTGCGGCCTGACTCGTTCACCGGTCCGCGGCTGCTGGGCTGGCGCGGTGCGCCGGCGCCGTCCCGGCGGGCGGGCTGGACGCTCAACGATGTGGCGAGCGAACGGCTGTGGGTGGCGTCGGAGCAGCTGACCGGGGTCACCTTCGCGGGCCTCGGGGTCTGATTCCCCGGGGCCCGCGAGCCCGGCCTGAGTCAAACGAGGGGCCCTCGCCCCGGTGGGCTCAGCCCTGGCCGTCCACGGCGGCCGGGTCCATCCAGATGACCTCCCAGATGTGGTGGTCCGGGTCCTGGAAGGACCGGCCGTACATGAAGCCGAGGTCCTGGGGCTCGTTGGCGGGTGAGCCGCCGGCGGCGAGCGCCGCGTCGGCCAGCTCGTCCACCTTCTCGCGGCTCTCCGCGCTCAGCGCCAGGAGCACTTCGGTGGTCTTCGAGGCGTCCGCGATCTCCTTCTTGGTGAAGTCCTTGAAGCGCGGCTCGGCCATCAGCATGGCGAAGATCGTGTCGCTGATGACGAGACAGGCGGTGTTCTCGTCGCTGAACTGCGGGTTGAAGGAGAACCCCAGCTTCCCGAAGAAGCCCTTGGTCGTCTCCAGGTCCTTGACCGGCAGGTTCACGAAGATCATCTGAGGCATGGCCGTCTCGCTCTCTCAGTGGGCGAATTCGCTGGGCGAACGCGATGGGTGCGTTCGGTGGGCGAATCCTGTGCGTTCTCTGCGAACGCGATACGAGAGGTAGACGCCGGGGCCGCCGGAAACTCATCGGTGCCGGACGGAAAACCCGTCGGCCGTTCCCACGTCCGGCGGGCCCCGTACGGATCACGACACGGCGAGCGGCGCACCGCCCCGCAGGAGCGAGCCGCCCAGCGGAGTCAGCGTGTGCAGGACCGAGCTGCCGTGGCGCAGGGTGTGCACCAGGCCCGCTTCCCGCAGCACACAGGCGTGCTGGCTCGCCGACGCGAGGGAGACCCCGGCCCGGCGGGCGAGCTCGCTGGTCGTGCAGCCGTCACCGATGGTCCGCAGCACCGTGGAGCGGGTGTGGCCGAGGAGCCGACCGAGCCAGGGGCCCGGTTCGGCGAAGACCGGGGCGCCGGTGTGGCCGACCGGATAGACGAGCACCGGCGGCAGCATCGGGTCGCGGAGGACGACCGGGGCGCCGCGGCAGAAGAACGACGGCTGGAGGAGCAGTCCGCGGCCGTCCAGGTGCAGTTCGCGGTCGACCGGGTAATCCGCCTCCAGCACCGGCGCCCGCCAGCGGATCACCGGCGGGAGCGAGGCGAGCAGCTCGTCCGCGCCACCGTCCAGGAGCGCGCGTCCCCGGACCGCGCGGTCGGCCTCGATGCCCGCCTGGATATGCGGCCAGTACGGTTCGACCGCGGCGCGGTGGTAGCCGCGCAGCGCCCCGATGAGCCGGCCCAGCGGCTCGGAGCGCCCTTCCCGCAGCGCGTCCAGCCGTACCGGCCGGACCGCCCGCCGGGCCGTGGCGGTGCGGCCGCCGGCTGCTCCCCCGGTGCCCAGCATCGCCAGTTCGGCGCGCAGCCGCTCGGGCGGGGTGTCGCGCAGGGCCTCGGTTCCGGTGGTGAAATCCAGTGGTTCGGAACCCTCCTGAGAAGGCGTCAGGAAGTCCGGGAAATAGCCGCGCGACGGCACCACGGCGGACAGCAGATGTACTTCACCATTCAACCGCGGACGGGTTTCCGTGCGCCATTTCCCGAACACCGTGGAAGCACGCCGGTCCCTCAGCCGATGAAGACTGAGAATGGTCTCCCACAATGCGTCCGGCCCGGTGGCCATCCGCACTCTGGAAAGGTCCCATCCGGATATATGGATACGCAGCACCGAACCCCCACCTGCTTGCACCTGCAATTACCCCCGCGTAAGAGTATGCGAGTCGTCACACCACGTCACCACGGGGTTTCGGCCAGAGGTGAAACGTCTCGCCTCGCCCTGGTGTCACCCGAAAGGCTGTACGACGTCGGGTTGCGATTCCAGAGCCACCGGAAGAGCGAGTGAAGGCCGTGGGGGGTTTTGCTCGCTCGGCGGCGGTTGGCAATGGTGCGGCTCCGCACCCGGCGGGGGTAAGCCGGGTGCGGCCCATGGATGGGGATCCATGGGCCGCACCCCGGTCCGCTCCGGACCACCCGGTTCCGGTCCGGCACATCTCTTTGCGCATTAAACGAAGCAATGGAGCGCCCGGAATCATGGAAAGCGCTCACTCGCGGCCGCCGCATACGTCCCGGTGAGGGTCCGGTGAGCCGGCGACGGCCCCGGTATCCGTGACTTCCGCCGCGTCAGCGGCTGTCGCTGCCGCGCGGCTCGGCCGCCGCCCGGCCCGCCTCCAGACGGGCCACCGGGATGCGGAACGGTGAACAGGAGACGTAGTCCAGGCCCACCTCGTGGAAGAAGTGCACCGACTCCGGGTCGCCGCCGTGCTCGCCGCAGATGCCGAGCTTCAGGTCGGGACGGGTGGCCCGGCCTGCCTCGACGGCACTGCGGACCAGCGCACCGACGCCGTCCCTGTCGATCGTCTCGAACGGCGACACCCCGAAGATGCCCTTCTCCAGGTACGCGGTGAAGAACGAGGCCTCCACGTCGTCGCGGGAGAAGCCCCACACCGTCTGGGTCAGGTCGTTGGTGCCGAAGGAGAAGAACTCCGCCGCCTCGGCGATCTGACCTGCGGTCAGCGCGGCACGCGGCAGCTCGATCATCGTGCCGATCTTCAGCCTGAGGTCCGTGCCGGTGGCGGCCTGGACCTCGGCGATGACCCGGTCCGCCTCCTCGCGGACGATCTCCAGCTCCTGGACCGTGCCCACGAGCGGGATCATGATCTCCGCGCGCGGGTCGCCCTTGGCGTTCTTGCGCTCGGCGGCGGCCTCGGCGATGGCCCGTACCTGCATGGCGAACAGACCGGGGATGACAAGACCGAGCCGGACCCCGCGCAGGCCGAGCATGGGGTTCTGCTCGTGCAGCTTGTGCACGGCCTGAAGCAGGCGGAGGTCGTTCTCGTTGGCGTCCTTGCGGGACTCGGCGAGCGCCACCCGGACCGACAGTTCCGTGATGTCCGGCAGGAACTCGTGCAGCGGCGGGTCGAGCAGCCGCACGGTGACGGGCAGTCCGTCCATCGCCTCGAACAGCTCGATGAAGTCGGCCTTCTGGAGCGGCAGCAGCGCGGCCAACGCCGTCTCGCGCTCCTGGTCGGTGTCGGCCAGGATCAGCTTCTCGACCATCTCGCGGCGTTCACCGAGGAACATGTGCTCGGTGCGGCACAGCCCGATGCCCTGGGCGCCGAAGCGACGGGCCCGCAGGGCGTCCTCTGCGTTGTCCGCGTTGGCCCGCACCCGCAGCCGGCGCACCCGGTCCGCGTACGCCATGATCCGGTGCACGGCGGCGACCAGTTCGTCGGCGTCGTCGGCGCCCGCGTGCATCCGGCCCTCGAAGTACTCGACGACCGGAGACGGTACGACGGGCACCTCACCGAGGTACACCTTGCCGGTCGATCCGTCGACGGAGACGAGGTCGCCCTCCTCCACGACCGTGGTCCCGGCCGTCAGCCGGCGCCGCTTGGTGTCGACCTCGATCTCCTCGGCACCGCAGACACAGGTCTTGCCCATGCCCCGGGCGACGACGGCGGCGTGCGAGGTCTTGCCGCCGCGCGAGGTCAGAATGCCCTCGGCGGCGATCATGCCGTCGAGGTCGTCCGGGTTGGTCTCGCGGCGGATCAAGATGACCTTCTCGCCGGAACGGGACCACTTGATCGCGGTGTACGAGTCGAAGACGGCCTTGCCGACCGCCGCGCCCGGGGACGCCGCGATGCCGCGCCCGAGCAGCCGCACCTCGGCGTCGTCGTCGAAGCGCGGGAACATCAGCTGCGCCAACTGCGCGCCGTTGACCCGCTGGAGGGCCTCCGCCTCGTCGATGAGGCCCTGGTCGACGAGCTGGGTGGCGATCCGGAAGGCGGCGCCGGCGGTGCGCTTGCCGACCCGGGTCTGGAGCATCCACAGCCGGCCGCGCTCGATGGTGAACTCGATGTCGCAGAGGTCCCGGTAGTGGGTCTCCAGCGTCTCCATGATCGTGATCAGCTGGTCGTACGACTTCTTGTCGATGGACTCCAGGTCCGCGAGTACCACGGTGTTGCGGATTCCGGCGACGACGTCCTCGCCCTGCGCGTTCTGCAGGTAGTCGCCGTAGACGCCCTGGTGTCCGCTGGCCGGGTCGCGGGTGAAGGCGACGCCGGTACCGGAGTCGGGGCCGAGGTTGCCGAAGACCATGGAGCAGATGTTGACGGCCGTGCCGAGGTCGCCGGGGATGCGCTCCTGGCGGCGGTAGAGCTTGGCCCGGTCGGTGTTCCACGAGTCGAAGACGGCCTTTATGGCCAGGTCCATCTGCTCGCGCGGGTCCTGCGGGAAGTCGCGTCCGGCGTCCCGCGTGACGATCTTCTTGAACTGCTTGACCAGCTTCTTCAGGTCGGCCGCGTCGAGATCGACGTCGACGCTGACGCCCTTGGCCTCCTTCGCGGCCTCCAGGGCCTCCTCGAAGAGGTCGCCGTCGACGCCGAGGACGGTCTTGCCGAACATCTGGATGAGCCGGCGGTAGGAGTCCCACGCGAACCGCTCGTCACCGCTCTGGGTGGCGAGACCGACGACGGACGCGTCGGAGAGGCCGATGTTGAGGACCGTGTCCATCATTCCGGGCATCGAGAACTTGGCGCCGGAGCGGACGGAGACCAGCAGCGGGTCGTCGGACTGGCCGAGCTTCTTGGTCATCCGCGCCTCAAGGGCGTCGAGGTGCGCACTCACCTCGTCGCGCAGCGCGGCCGGCTCCTCCCCGCTGCCGAGGTAGACCTTGCACGCCTCGGTGGTGATGGTGAAGCCCGGAGGGACGGGGAGCCCGAGATTGGTCATCTCGGCGAGGTTGGCACCCTTCCCGCCGAGCAGGTCCTTCAGATCCTTGTTGCCCTCGGTGAAGTCATAAACGAACTTCTGACCCGCAGGCTCCCGGGACTCCGGGGTGGATACGTGGGGGTCTCTGTTTTCCGACACGGGTCTCGACTCCTCGAGGACGCGGTGGCTGCCCTGACGGCGAGGAACATACCCAGATCGAAGGTGTCTGGGTACGTCCACCTGGCCGTCTTGCTGCCGTAACCACCTGTCCGCCAGCAGATCCAAAGAATCTCTCCGGCGATCAAGCCGAGGCCTCTCCTTCAGAACGTGAAGGCGGCATGGCCAGTTCTTGAGCCTCGACACTCACATGAGCGGACCTCTTCGCATTTGAGTACACTTCCCGAAGACTGCCACCTGGCACTGAGTGCCAGGTCTTCCAGAAGTGCAGCCACCACTCATACGCTCACCTGAGCGCACCCTCGATCAAAGGTGGCGCGAATCACGCTGATGTCGGACCCCGCGTTTCAGGATCCGGACGCCTCAGGCAGTCGCTCAGCACCCCGAGGTCGACTTCCTCCAGGCTACGGGCGAACGTCCGCCCCCGCCCGGGGGCCACGGGCAGCAACGACGGGACCACCAGCACCGCGCACCCCGCCGCGTCGGCCGACGCGGTGCCGTCCGGGGAGTCCTCCACCGCGACACAGGCCGAGGGCGCGGCCGCGAACCGCTCCGCCGCCGCCCGGTACGGGTCGGGATGCGGCTTGGTCCGTACGGTGTCGTCGGCGGACAGCGTGAAGGCGAAGCCCACCCCGGCCAGCGACCCTGCCACCACCGCGTCCACCACGCTCCTCGGTGAGGCGCTGACCAGGGCGAACGGCACTCCGGCGGCTTCCACCGAGGCCAGCAGCGCGGCGGCCCCCGGGCGCAGCGGCACGCCCGCGTCAACCTTCCGGAAGAAGGAGCCGGTCAGCTCGGCGGCGGTCCGTTCGAGTGCGGCGCCACGATCCGGCTCTGCGCCGCGATCCGGCTCGGCGCCGCGATCCGGCTCGGCGCTGCCGTCCGGCTCCGCGGTCCGGTCCCGTGCGCCGGCTGCCCCGCCGGTCACCGCGATCAGATGGGCGGCGGTGTCCGCGACGGCCCGGCCGACGACCTCCGGCGCGTCGGCGTCGGTCAGCCGGTGGCCGAGTCCGGCCGCGACCTCGCGGACCGTCTCCCACCACAGCACCTCGGTGTCGACCAGGGTGCCGTCCATGTCGAAGAGGACGGCGGCGGGGGCCTTCACGCGTCCACCCGGCCGTCGGACGCCGGTGCCCCGGCTGCCGGCGCGGCCGGTGCCGTCGTCCCCCGTACGGGCACGACGAGCACCGGGCGGTGGACCGGGGTCACAGGATCACCTGCGTCCGGCTCGCCCCGCAGTTGCGGGCCGCCTCCACCAGCGTGGGTACGTCGACCGCGCGCAGCCCGGCGTCCAGCGAACGGTGCACGAACGGCAGCGCGAGCACGGTGTAGGCGAGGACCAATACCACCGGGAACGACTCGTCCTGCACCGCGAGGAACGTCTGGTAGAGCGGGGTGCGCGAGAAGTGGTCGGGCCCCCAGCGCAGCACCGTGGTGATGCCCGTGACCAGGGCGATCGGCGGCACGACCAGCGGCAGCATGCGCGATGGGGTGCGAGGTCTCCAGCCGCATCCTGACCCGCACCACGCGGACCGCGACCGCCGAGGAGGCCGAACGCCTGGACGCGGAACCGGGCAGCGACGTGCTGTACGTGCTGCGGCTGCGGTGGCTCGACGGGGAGCCGGTGATGGTCGAGCGGACCGTGTACGCGGACTGGGTGGCCCCGGCCGTCCTGGCGCTGCCGGAGGACTGCGTCTCGATCATGAACAGCATCGCGGAACGCGCCGACATCGTCGCGCACTACGGCGAGCACCTGATCGACGCGGTCGCGGCGGGCAGCGAGGACGCCCGGTTGCTGCGGGTGCGCCGGGCCAGCCCGCTGCTGCGGCAGCGGCACCTGACGTACACGGCGGCGGGCCGGGCCATCGAGTGGACGGACGACCGCTACCGGGCGGGGAGCATGGTCTTCAACGTGATGAACTCCGCGGCCGCGGCCCCGCTGGAGCGGCGGGCGGGCCTGGACGTCAAGGGCTGACGCGGGGGCCGGGGGCCGAGTCCGGGGGCCGGGGATGAGTCCGGGGGCCGGGGCCTTTTCCGTACCGCCTCAGCCGCCGGAGGTGTCCAGTTCCGCGTCGGCGCTGACGCCGGAGCAGTCGTAGGGGTCCTTCAGCCAGCCGTCCGGGAGAACCACCCGGTTGTTGCCCGAGGTGCGTCCGCGCGGGCCGTCGGCGCCGTCCGGCCACGGCTGGTCCAGCCGCAGTTCGTTCAGCTGGGAGCCCAGCTCCTCCAGCGAGGAGGTGACCGCCAGGTTCCTGCGCATCTCGGAGCCGACCGCGAAGCCCTTGAGGTACCAGGCCACGTGCTTACGGAAGTCGATCACGCCCCGGCTCTCGTCGCCGATCCACTCCCCGAGCAGCGTCGCGTGCCGCAGCATGACGTCCGCGACGGTGCGCAGGGAGGGCGTCTGCCTCGTCGCCGTACCTTCGAAGGCGCTCACCAGGTCACCGAAGAGCCAGGGGCGGCCCAGGCAGCCGCGGCCCACGACCACGCCGTCGCAGCCGGTCTCGCGCATCATCCGCAGGGCGTCGTCCGCGCACCAGATGTCGCCGTTGCCGAGGACGGGGATCTCCGGGACGTGCTCCTTGAGGCGGGCGATGGCGTCCCAGTCGGCGGTGCCGCCGTAGTGCTGGGCAGCGGTCCTGCCGTGCAGGGCCATCGCCGTGACGCCCTCCTCCACGGCGATCCGGCCGGCGTCGAGGTAGGTGAGGTGGTCGTCGTCGATGCCCTTGCGCATCTTCATGGTGACCGGCAGATCGCCCGCGTGGGAGACGGCCTGGTGGAGGATCGCGCGCAGCAGCGGCCGCTTGTACGGGAGCGCCGAGCCGCCGCCCTTGCGGGTGACCTTGGGGACCGGGCAGCCGAAGTTCAGGTCGATGTGGTCGGCGAGGTTCTCGTCGACGATCATGCGGACGGCCTTGCCGACCGTGACCGGGTCCACTCCGTACAGCTGGATGGAGCGCGGCGTCTCACTCGCGTCGAAGCGGATGAGCTGCATGGTCTTCTCGTTGCGTTCGACCAGCGCCCGCGTCGTGATCATCTCGCTGACGAACAGCCCCTTGCCGCCGGAGAACTCCCGGCACAGCGTGCGGAAGGGCGCGTTGGTGATGCCGGCCATGGGGGCGAGGACCACCGGCGGCTGCACGGTGTGCGGGCCGATGCGGAGCAGCTGGGGCGAGGGGGCGAGCGTGGTCATTCCCCCATTGTCGCGTACGCGGAGAACTGCTCCGGTGTACACGGTGGCAGCGGCGGCAGGGGTCGTTAGTTAGTCGTACTATCCATGCATGCCCGAGCTCAGCCACCGGCGACGGATGCTGGTGCTGGCGATCTGCTGCATGAGTCTGCTGATCGTCAGCCTGGACAGCACCGTCCTGAACGTCGCCCTCCCGTCCATGCGCCAGGACCTGCACGCGAGCGTCGCGGGGATGCAGTGGACGATCGACGCGTACACACTCGTCCTCGCCTCCCTTCTCATGCTCGCGGGTTCCACCGCCGACCGGATCGGCCGGCGCAAGGTCTTCAAGGCCGGGCTCGTCCTGTTCACCCTGGGCTCGGCGCTCTGCTCGATCGCGCCCAGCCTGGAGACACTGATCGTGTTCCGGATGGTGCAGGCCGTCGGCGGCTCCATGCTCACCCCGGTCGCGATGTCGATCATCACCAATACGTTCACCGAACCGCGCGAACGCGCGCGGGCGATCGGCGCCTGGGGCGGTGTCGTCGGTATCTCGATGGCCGCGGGTCCGGTGATCGGCGGCAGCCTGGTCGATTCGGTCGGCTGGCGGTCGATCTTCTGGATCAATCTGCCGGTCGGTATCGCCGCACTGCTGCTGACCTGGAAGTACGTCCCCGAGTCGCGCGCCGCGAAGGCCCGCCGCCCCGACCCGGTGGGCCAGCTGCTGGTGATCGCGCTGCTGGGCTCGCTGACGTACGCGATCATCGAGGCGCCGCAGAAGGGGTGGGCCTCCGCGGAGATCCTGCTGTTCGCCGCGGTCGCGGCGGCGTCGCTGACCGGCCTGCTGGTGTACGAACCCCGGCGCGCCGATCCGCTGATCGATCTGCGGTTCTTCCACAGCGCCCCGTTCAGCGGGGCCACCGTCATCGCGGTCAGCGCCTTCGCCGCGCTCGGCGGCTTCCTCTTCGTCAACACGCTCTACCTGCAGGACGTACGGGGGCTGAGCGCACTGGGCGCCGGTCTGTACATGCTTCCGATGGCGGCGGTGGTCTGTGTCCTGCCACCGATCTCGGGGCGTATCGTCGCCAGCCGGGGGCCACGTATCCCGCTCCTGGTCGCGGGGGTCGCGATGGCGGCGAGCGGGCTCATGTTCGCGCTGTTCGACGCGGAGACCGACAACCTGCTGATGTTCACCGGCTATGTGCTGTTCGGGCTGGGCTTCGGCTCGGTGAACGCGCCCATCACCAACACCGCCGTCTCCGGTATGCCGCGGTCCCAGGCGGGCGTTGCCGCCGCGGTCGCCTCGACCAGCCGCCAGATCGGGCAGACGCTGGGCGTCGCCGTGATCGGGGCGGTGCTGGCGGCGGGGGTGACCGGCGCCGGCTCCTCGGGCGGCATCGGGCCGGCCGACGGCTTCGTGGCGGCGAGCAAGCCCGCCTGGTGGATCATCACCGGCTGCGGGGTGTGCGTTCTGGTGGTCGGGGCGCTGAGCAGCGGGCGCTGGGCACGGGGTACCGCGCGCCGGACCGCGGAACTCCTGGAGGGGGCCGCGACGGCGCACGGGCCTTCGGCGGGAGGCTCTTCGGCCGCGGATTCGGGGACGGGTACGAGTACGGATTCGGCGACGGGCACGGGGCGCGGTCCGTCCGGTGGCCGGACGGGCGGTCGCTCAGTCAGGTAGGCAGTCGGGGCGAGACCGGTGCCCTGTCCGCCCCGCACAACCGCACCAGAAGTAGAAACGACCACCAAAGAGGGCGAGATGGCACTGCCGCCGTCCACGCAGGAAGCCGTCGCCCTGGACTACGCCGCGGACATCACCTGCGGCGCGACGATCCTGTGCCGCAAGCGGAAAGACCTCCACGGCCGGAGCATGATGATCAACAACGGCCACCCGCAGTGGATCGAGAACTGGTTCCTCGCCACCAGGTACACCGGTTCAACACGTCGCATCCGGAGCAGGCCAGGAAACGTAGCGCCCGAGCGGTAACGGCGGTGGCCCGGCACACCTGAGGTGTTCCGGGCCACCGGTCATACGTGTCGTGCAAACGGGTCACCGGTCTCACGTGTCATGCGGCCGGGCCACCGGTCGTACGTGTCATGCGACCTGACCCCCACGAACGAGCGTCAGCTCTGCGCCGGGGTGCCCTGCTCTGCGGCGTCCTGCGCCGGGGCGTCCTGCTCGGCGGCGTCGTCCGCGGGCGCGGGGTGGCCGGCACGCTCCCGCATCTTGCGCAGCAGCTCCTGCTTCTGCTCGGCCGCAGTCTTCCGGTCGGCGTCGCGCTCGGGACCTGCGCCCTGCTGCTCGGCGCGGGACAGCTTCTTCCGCTGTCCGCCGACGCCGAGAAGGTTGTTACGGCTCTTGGCCACGGGGTTCTCCCATTCGTGGTGAAAGTGAGGTCTGAAACGACCCTGGATCGATCCGGTGGGCGGCGGGTGGTCGGACCCGCCGCGCACTCACTCGTAGATCTGGAAGAACGAAGACATGCCGGAACGGTACCGCGCCCGGGGCGGGCGCAGCACCGGATTTCCGCCCGGCCGGATCACCCCGAAGAGGGAACATGGGCTGACAGATATTGAAATCTGTCATCACGTATGCCAAGGTCGATATGCGCGCACAACGCCCTGCCCTTCTCTCCTGTCCCCCTCCACGCCACCTCCGTCTTCTCCCCCTCCGCCCTCCTCCACCACCCGGGAGTTTCCTCATGACCGCCCTCCGCACCCACGCCCTCGGCTCCACCGGCCCACAGGTCTCCGCGCTCGGCCTCGGCTGCATGGGGATGTCCGCGCTGTACGGCGAGACGGACCGCGCCGAGTCGGTCGCCACCATTCATGCCGCGCTCGAAGCCGGTATCAACCTGCTCGACACCGGCGACTTCTACGGCATGGGACACAACGAGCTGCTGATCAACGAGGCCCTGCGCACCGCCCCCGCCGCCGCCCGGGAACAGGCCCTGACCAGTGTGAAGTTCGGCGCGCTGCGGACCGTCGAGGGCGGCTTCAACGGCTACGACGGCCGCCCGGCAGCGGTCAAGAACTTCGCGGCCTACTCACTCCAGCGGCTGGGCCTCGACCACATCGACATCTACCGGATCGCCCGCCTCGACCCCGACGTCCCGATCGAGGAGACCGTCGGCGCCATCGCCGAGCTGGTCGAGGCCGGACACGTCCGCCACATCGGCCTCTCCGAAGTCGGCGCGGAGAACATCCGGCGGGCAGCGTCCGTCGCCCCGATCTCCGATCTGCAGATCGAGTACTCGCTGCTCTCCCGGTCCATCGAGGCGGAGATCCTGCCCGTCTGCCGCGAGCTGGGCATCGGCGTCACGGCGTACGGGGTGCTCTCCCGCGGGCTGATCAGCGGCCACTTCGCCCGCGACCGCGAGCTGACCGCCGGTGACTTCCGGACCATGAGCCCCCGCTTCCAGGACGAGAACCTCCAGCACAACCTCGACCTGGTCGACGCGCTCCGCAAGATCGCGGAGCGGAAGGGCGTCACGGTCGCGCAGATCGCCATCGCCTGGGTCCTCGCCCAGGGGGAGGACATCGTGCCGCTGGTCGGCGCCCGCAGGCGTGACCGGCTGGCCGAGGCCCTCGGCTCCCTGGACGTGGAGCTGACCGCGTCCGACCTCGCCGCGATCGAGGAGGCGGTCCCGGCCGGAGCGGCGGCGGGCGCCCGCTACCCCGACAGCCAGATGGCCCACCTGGACAGCGAGCGCTGACCTCCGGGTACGGTCAGCAGGGTTCGGCGGCACCGCCGGCAAGCCGCACGTGAGACCCCGCCCGGCGGCCGGTCCCGAAACACCGCCCGAAGCGGCCCGCAGCCGCCCGAAGCCGCTCGACGCCCCCGAAAGGCAGCACACCCGCGATGACGCCGCCCGACCCGCTGACTCCCGAGCGCATCCTCGAAGCCACCGAGGACGTGCTGCGCCGCTACGGCCCCGCCAAGGCGACCGTGGTCGACGTGGCCCGGGTGCTCGGCGTCAGCCACGGCAGCGTGTACCGCCACTTCCGCACGAAGGCCGCCCTCCGCGAGGCCGTGACCGGTCGCTGGCTGACGCGCACGGAGCTCGCGCTCACCGAGATCCTGCACGCCTCGGCCCAGCCGGCCCCGGAGAGGCTGCGGCAGTGGCTGGAGGCGCTGTTCGAGGCCAAGCGGCACAAGGCGGGTGACGATCCGGAGCTGTTCGCCACCTATGAGGTGCTGACGGGCGAGAGCACCGTGGTCGAGGAGCACATCCGCGAACTGGTGGGCCAGCTGCGGGAGATGATCGAGGAAGGGGCGGCCGACGGGCAGTTCGCCGTGGACGACCCCGCGGCGGCCGCGCAGGCGGTCTTCGACGCGACGGCGCGGTTCCACGACCCGGCGTATGCCGCCGAGTGGCGGAAACCCGCCATCGTCGCCGAGTTCACCGCCGTCTCGGACCTGCTGCTGCGCGGCCTGCGCGCCTGAGGGCGGGCGTCGACGGTGGTTTCGGCCGCGGCTTCGGCTGTGACCTCGGCTGCGACGTCGACTCGACTGGGCCGTCGGCTACGTCGCCGTGGGGTCGACCGTCGCCTGGTGTGCCTCGGCGAGATGTTCCTCGGCCTTGAGCCAGGGCAGGAACTGCGCCCCCTTGCGCCAGTCGCAGGTGTCGCAGCTCAACTGCCGCTGCATCCCCGACTTCCTCACGTGGACTATGTGTTCACGGCCGTGCTGGTCCCATCTGCTGACCTTGCTCGTGGTCATGGACGGCATCCGAGCCTCCTGTGGACGATTGTGCCCAGTGTGCACGAGGCCCCCGGTTCCGTTCGGGGAACCGGGGGCCTCGTGCAGCGGATGCGGCGGATCAGCAGCCGAGCAGCCGCGCGCCGAGGTACGCCTGGATCTGGTCCAGCGAGACGCGCTCCTGCTTCATCGTGTCGCGCTCGCGCACCGTCACCGCGTTGTCGTCGAGGGTGTCGAAGTCGACGGTGACGCAGAACGGCGTACCGATCTCGTCCTGACGACGGTAACGGCGGCCGATGGCCCCCGCGTCGTCGAACTCGATGTTCCAGTTCTGCCGCAGGTCGGCCGCGAGGCCCTTGGCCTTCGGCGAGAGCTGCGGGTTGCGGGACAGCGGCAGGACCGCGACCTTGACCGGCGCCAGGCGCGGGTCGAGGCGCATCACGGTGCGCTTCTCCATGACGCCCTTGGCGTTGGGCGCCTCGTCCTCGATGTAGGCGTCCAGCAGGAAGGCCAGGACCGAGCGGCCGACACCGGCCGCCGGCTCGATGACGTAGGGGGTCCAGCGCTCGCCGGCCTCCTGGTCGAAGAAGGACAGGTCGGTGCCCGAGGCCTTGGAGTGTGCCTTCAGGTCGTAGTCCGTGCGGTTGGCGACGCCCTCCAGCTCGCCCCACTCGCTGCCGCCGAAGCGGAAGCGGTACTCGATGTCAGCGGTGCGCTTGGAGTAGTGGGAGAGCTTCTCCGCCGGGTGCTCGAACCAGCGCATGTTCTCCTCGCGGAGGCCCAGGCCGGTGTACCAGTTCCAGCGCTGCTCCATCCAGTACTCCTGCCACTGCTCGTCCTCGCCCGGCTTGACGAAGAACTCCATCTCCATCTGCTCGAACTCGCGGGTGCGGAAGATGAAGTTGCCCGGAGTGATCTCGTTCCGGAAGGACTTGCCCATCTGCGCGATGCCGAACGGCGGCTTCTTGCGCGAGGTCTGCTGCACCTGGCCGAAGTTGGTGAAGATGCCCTGGGCGGTCTCGGGGCGCAGGTAGGCGACCGAGCCGGAGTCCTGGGTCGGGCCGAGGTGCGTGGAGAGCAGGCCGGAGAACTCCTTGGGCTCGGTGAAGGTGCCCTTGTTGCCGCAGTTGGGGCAGTTGAGGTCGGCGAGGCCGTTGACCGGCGGCTTGCCGTGCTTCTCCTCGTACGCCTCCTCCAGGTGGTCCGCGCGGTAGCGCTTGTGGCAGGAGGTGCACTCGGTCAGCGGGTCGGAGAACGTGGCGACGTGGCCCGAGGCCACCCACACCTCGGGGGCCAGGATGACCGACGAGTCGAGTCCGACCACGTCCTCGCGCGAAGTGACCATGTAGCGCCACCACTGGCGCTTGAGGTTCTCCTTGAGCTCAACGCCCAGCGGCCCGTAGTCCCAGGCGGCGCGCTGACCACCGTAGATCTCACTGGAGGGGAAAACGAAGCCACGGCGCTTGCTCAGGCTGACGATGGAGTCGATCTTGTCGGCGGCCACGGTGCTCTCTTCATTACGACGACGAAATTGGACAGGGCCTGCGCGAAGCGCCTCAGTGGGGGGTGGTGGTCAGGAGACGGGTGCGCGGATGCCTCAGATTACCGGCGGGCACGCCCCTTCGATCAAATCGGTATCGGGTCAGTCACATCCGGAGGCATCTCATCAGCCTTGTTGACAATCGTTTCCACTTTTGTTGAAAATGACTGTCATGAACGAACGCCGCCTCATACCCACCGCAGCCGTCGCCGGAGCAGTCGTCCTCGGCCTCACCGTGCTCTCCGCCTGCTCGACATCCGACGCCGCCGACCACAGGAGCGGCGACAAACTGAACGTGGTGGCGTCGTTCTACCCGATGCAGTTCCTGGCCGAGCGAATAGGCGGCGGCCACGTCTCCGTCTCCACCCTCACCAAGCCCGGGGTCGAGCCGCACGACCTGGAGCTCAGCCCCCGGCAGATCGGCGGGCTCAGCGACGCCGACTACATCCTCTACCTCAAGGGCATCCAGCCCGCCGTGGACGACGCGATCAAGCTCTCCGAGTCGGAGCACACCGTCGACGCCGCGAAGCTGACCACGCTGGAGGACCACGGCACCGAGGCCGGCGGCGAGGAGCACGGCCACGAGCACGAGGGCGAGGAGCCCGGCGCCGACCCGCACATCTGGCTGGACCCGGTGAAGTACGCCGAGGTCGCCAAGGGGGTCGGGAAGTCCCTGGAGAAGACCGACCCGGACCACGCCGCGGACTACCGCAAGAACACCGCCACCCTGGTCAAGGAGCTCGGCGCGCTCGACACCGCGTACAAGACGGGGCTGAGGAAGACCGCCACCAAGACCTTCATCACCACCCACTCCGCCTTCGGATACCTGGCCGAGCGCTACGGCCTCACCCAGGAGGGCATCGCCGGCATCGACCCCGAGGCCGAGCCCAGCCCCGCCCGGATCAGCGCCCTGCACTCCATCGCGGAGAAGAAGAAGGTCACCACCGTCTTCTTCGAGACGCTCGCCAGCGACAAGACCGCGAAGACCGTCGCCCGGGACACCGGCCTGCGGACCGACGTCCTGGACCCGCTGGAGGGAATTACCGACAAGTCCGAGGGCGATGACTACATCGAGGTCATGGAGTCCAACCTCGCCGCGCTGCAGAAGGCACTCGGCGCGAAGTGAGCGACACGACCGACACGAGCGACGCGGCCGAACCGCCCGATCCGATCCGCCCGAACCCCGCAGCAGCACCGGAGGCGCTCATGCCCGAGCCCGCGAGCTCCACCCCAGAACCCGTGATCGTCCTGCGCGACGCCACGGCCACCCTCGGAGCACGCCCCGTGCTGCGCGGCGTCGACCTGACCGTGCACCGCGGCGAGGTCGTCGCACTGCTCGGCGCCAACGGCTCCGGCAAGTCGACCGCCGTACGCTCCGCCATCGGCCAGGTCCCGCTCACCGGCGGCGCCGTCGAGCTCTTCGGCACCCCGCTGCGCAGGTTCCGCGACTGGGCGCGGGTGGGCTACGTACCGCAGCGCACCACGGCGGCCGGCGGCGTACCGGCCACCATCCGCGAGGTCGTCTCCTCCGGGCGGCTGTCCCGGACCCGGCTGGGCCTGCCCCGCAAGGCCGACCGCGCCGCCGTCGACCGGGCCATCGAGCTCGTCGGCCTCGCCGACCGCGCCAAGGACTCGGTGAACGCCCTCTCCGGCGGCCAGCACCAGCGCGTCCTGATCGCCCGCGCGCTCGCCGCGGAGCCCGAGCTGCTGATCATGGACGAGCCGATGGCAGGCGTCGACCTGGCCAGCCAGGAGATCCTCGCCGCGACCCTGCGCGAACAGGTCGCGGCCGGCACCACCGTGCTGCTCGTCCTGCACGAGCTGGGCCCGCTGGAGCCGCTGATCGACCGCGCGGTCGTCCTGCGCGACGGCTGCGTGATGCACGACGGACCGCCCCCCAAGGCGCTCGGGCAGCACGCCCTGCCCGGCCACGACCACGTACACCCCCACGCGGCCTCCGAGCCCGTCCGGACGGGACTGCTGAGCTGATCATGGAATTCCTCACCCCTCCCTTCATGCAGCGGGCACTGATCGCCGCCGTGCTGGTCGGCGTCATCGCCCCCGCCGTCGGCATCTACCTGGTGCAGCGCCGGCAGGCACTGATGGGCGACGGCATCGGCCACATCGCGATGACCGGTGTCGGCCTCGGCTTCCTGCTCTCCACCAGCCCGGTCTGGATGGCCACCGCCGTCGCCGTCGTGGGCGCCGTCGTCATGGAGCTGATCCGCTGGTACGGACGTACCCGCGGCGACATCGCGCTGGCGATGCTCTTCTACGGCGGCATGGCGGGCGGTGTCCTGCTGATCAACCTCTCCGACACCGGCTCCAACGCCAACCTCACCTCCTACCTCTTCGGCTCGCTCGCCACGGTCTCCTCCGAGGACATCACCGCGATCGGCCTGCTGGCGGCCTTCGTGCTGCTGGTGACGGTGGGGCTGCGCAGGCAGCTGTTCGCGGTCAGCCAGGACGAGGAGTTCGCCCGGGTCACCGGGCTGCCGGTGCGGGTGCTGAACCTGCTGGTCGCGGTCACCGCGGCCGTCACCGTCACCGTCGCGATGCGGGTCGTCGGGCTGCTGCTGGTCAGTGCCCTGATGGTGGTCCCGGTCGCCGCCGCGCAGCAGATCACCCGGTCCTTCAAGGTGACGTTCGTACTCTCGGTCGTCATCGGGGTGGCGGTGACCCTGGCCGGCACCGTGACCTCGTACTACCAGGACGTACCGCCCGGCGCGACGATCGTGCTGCTGGCCATCGGCGTCTTCGTCGCACTGACCCTGCTCGCCGCTCCCCTGGCCAGAAGCCGCGCGCGCAGGAGCGAATCGGCCCCGCAACGGTGCACTCTGGAGGTACCGGCCACCCGCCGGGCCACGGACGACGTCCACGTCTGACCCCGGGGCCGGGCAGGACTGGCACAATGGCCCGACAAACGTACGGGCGACACGAGGAGGCTCCTGTGGCGACGGCGCCGATCAGCGGAACCAACGCGGCACCGGTACGAGGCCGCTCGACCCGGCAGCGGACGGCCGTGGCCGCCGCGCTCGACGAGGTGGACGAGTTCCGCAGCGCGCAGGAGCTGCACGACGTGCTCAAGCACCGCGGCGACTCGGTCGGGCTGACCACGGTCTACCGCACCCTGCAGTCCCTCGCGGACGCGGGCGAGGTCGATGTGCTGCGCACCACCGAGGGTGAGTCCGTCTACCGGCGGTGCTCGACCGGCGACCACCACCACCATCTGGTGTGCCGGATGTGCGGCAAGGCCGTCGAGGTCGAGGGCCCGGCCGTGGAGCAGTGGGCGGAGACGATCGCGGCGCAGCACGGCTACGTGAACGTGGCGCACACGGTGGAGGTCTTCGGTACCTGCGCGGAGTGCGCGAGCGCGGGGAAGTGATCCGGGCCCGCGGGGGCCGATGCCTCCGCGGGCCCGCTGCTCAGCTGCCGGAGGCCGCGGCCTCCACCGCACCGCCGAAGCGCCGGTCGCGCTGGGCGAATTCCAGACAGGCCCGCCACAGGTCACGGCGGTCGAAGTCCGGCCACAGCACGTCCTGGAAGACCATCTCGGCGTACGCGCTCTGCCAGATCAGGTAGTTGGACGTGCGCTGCTCGCCGCTCGGGCGGACGAAGAGGTCGACGTCCGGCATGTCCGGGTAGTAGGTGTACTTCGCGAAGGTCTTCTCGTTGACCTTCGACGGGTCGAGCTTTCCGGCCGCGACATCCTGCGCGATCCGCTGCGCGGCGTCGGCGATCTCGGCCCGGCCGCCGTAGTTGACGCAGAAGTACAGCGTCATCTTGTCGTTGTCCTCGGTCTGCTCCTGGGCGACCTGGAGCTCCTGGACGACGGACTTCCACAGCTTCGGCATGCGGCCGACCCAGCGGATCCGGATGCCGAGCTCGTCCATCTCGTCACGGCGGCGGCGGATGACGTCCCGGTTGAAGTTCATCAGGAACTTCACCTCCTCCGGGGACCGCTTCCAGTTCTCGGTCGAGAAGGCGTACAGCGAGAGGTTCTTGACGCCCATCTCGATACAGCCCTTGAGCACGTCCATGACGACGCCCTCGCCGACCTTGTGGCCCTCGGTGCGCGGCAGACCGCGCTCCTTGGCCCAGCGGCCGTTGCCGTCCATCACCACGGCGACGTGCTTGGGCACGAGCTCACCGGGGATCTTCGGGGGCACGGCACCGGACGGGTGCGGCTCCGGGGTCTTGTGGTCGCGCCGGTTACGGCCGCCGAGAATCCCGCGTACTGCCATGAACTGTCTCGCTCCCTCTGCCTGACTGCCTGTGTCACTTCTCTACGTACCGCAGTGAGCGCAGTCCGCGCTCCAGATGCCAGTGCAGATAGGCGGACACCAGCCCGCTCCCCTCCCTGGCATGCCGCGCCTCGCACGCGTCCGCCGTCTCCCAGTCGCCGGTGAGCAGTGCGCTCAGCAGGGTGACGGCCTCCGCCGAGGGTACGACGCTGCCGGGTACCCGGCAGTCGCCGCATATGACGCCGCCCGCCGCGACGGAGAAGAACCGGTTCGGTCCGGACATTCCGCACCGGGCGCAGTCGTCGAAGCTCGGTGCGTAGCCGTTGACGGCGAGGGAACGCAGCAGGAAGGCGTCGAGGATGAGGTGCGGCTCGTGCTCACCGCGGGACAGCGTCCGCAGCCCGCCCACCAGCAGCAGGTACTGCTGGACCGCGGGCTCGCCCTCGTGGTCGGTGAAGCGCTCGGCGGTCTCCAGCATCGCGGTGCCCGCGGTGTAGCGCCCGTAGTCGGTGACGATGCCGCTGCCGTAGGGGGCGATCGTCTCGCCCTGGGTGCAGAGCGGCAGGCCGCGCCCGATCAGCTCGCTGCCGCGTGCGAAGAACTGCACGTCCACGTGGGAGAACGGCTCCAGCCGGGCCCCGAACTTCGACTTCGTGCGCCGCACACCGCGTGCGACGGCCCGTACCCGGCCGTGGCCGCGGGTCAGGATCGTGATGATCCGGTCGGCCTCGCCCAGCTTCTGCGTGCGGAGCACCACGCCGTCGTCCCGGAACAAGCTCATGGCTCCATTGTCCGGTACGCGGCCGGCCCGCCGGGGCCGCCCCCGGAGCCGGAGCACCCGGCGGCCGAGGAGCACCACGGCGTCAGCATCGCCAGGAGCGCGCACAGCACGCCCACGGCGGCGATGGGTCCCATTCCGCGGCCACCGGTGAGATCGGCCGCCAGAAGGCACAGGAGGCCCGCTGCGGGGGTCACCGAGGAGACCACGACGGGCGGGTGGCATCGCGGCGGAACGGCTCAGGAGGGCGTGCGCGCCGCCGCGGCGAGCAGCCGGGCGGTGTCCTCGGCGCAGAGCTGGAGCGCCCCGCCGACCGTGGTCAGCACCTCGCGTTCGGCCTGGCTGTACGGGCCGTCGGCAAGTGCGATCCGGGCGCCCTGGAGCAGGATCGACTCGCGTCCGGCCGGGGCCAGGTGCGGGGCGAGGGGCTCCAGCGCCTCGTGGAGCTCGATGGCGAGGGCGGCGCCGCAGGCCTCGGCGGCCGGGTCGAACGCCGAGCCGTGGCCGATGTCGACGGAGAGGACCTCGACGACGGTGGCGAGCTGCTCCTGCGTGCAGTCGTCGAACCCGGCGCCGCGCACCGTGGCGACCGCGGTCTCCAGGACCGTGCGGGAGGTGGTGCCGCCGGCCGCCAGGACGCCGAGCGCCACGGTGTGGACGGCGTCCTTGAGCATCGCGGAGAACCGGGTGGTGGTGGGGTGGTCGAGCGTGTCGGTGTCGAAGTGGGCGTGGCACGCGGCGCATTCGACGACCGGGCCCACGGTGCCGCGCCGCAGCAGCGGCACGCCGAGGACGGCGAACCGGCGGCGTCCGTTGAGGCGGCGGTAGTTGCGGTCACCTCCGCAGCCGGTGCAGAAGAACTCGCCGTCACCGACGGTGTCCCACATGGTGCGGATGCCGCAGATACGCAGCTTTATGGCGTGTTGTCCCAAGGCTGACCGCACGTCGCACACCTCCGTAACTCCCCCGTGGCCCTGAGGACACGGGAGGTACCCGCACGGCAACATTGCCGTGTTGACGTGATGTTAACCACATGTGCCGGAGGACGTCAGCACCTCGCTCGTCACAACCGCCCGGAGATGGCCGAACCCCGCCCCCCGGGTGCGGGTGGGCGGGGTCACGAACCGTCCTGCTTCACGCCCTTTCGGGCACGGGGATCAGCGGGTGGCGCGGTTGACGGCCGAGACGACCGCCTTCAGCGAGGCCCGGGTGGTGTTGGCGTCGATGCCGATGCCCCACAGGACCTTTCCGTCGATCGCGCACTCGATGTACGAGGCGGCCTGCGCGCTCGCGCCCTCGCTCATCGTGTGCTCGGTGTAGTCCAGCAGCCGGGCGTCGATGCCGATGGCCTGCAGCGCATCGAAGAACGCCGAGATCGGGCCGTTGCCGGTGCCGGTGAGCACGGTGTCCGCGCCGTCCACGGTCGCGTCCACGGTGATCGTGTCCCGGCCGTCGGAGCCCGTGGTGGTCTGGCCGGAGCGGATCTGCACGCGCCCCCACTGCGCCGCGGCGTCCTCGGGGCTGGGCAGGTACTCGTCCTGGAACGTCGTCCAGATCTGCGCCGGCGTGACCTCGCCGCCCTCGGCGTCGGTCTTGGCCTGAATGATCCGGGAGTACTCGATCTGCATCCGGCGCGGCAGGTCCAGCTTGTGGTCGTTCTTCAGGACATACGCGATTCCGCCCTTGCCGGACTGCGAGTTGACCCGGATGACCGCCTCGTAGCTGCGGCCGACGTCCTTCGGGTCGATCGGCAGGTACGGCACCGCCCACTCGAGGTCGTCCACCGTCTTGCCCTGGGCGGCCGCGTCGGCCTCCATGGCGTCGAAGCCCTTCTTGATGGCGTCCTGGTGGGAGCCGGAGAAGGATGTGTAGACCAGGTCGCCCGCGTAGGGGTGGCGCGGGTGGACCTCCATCTGGTTGCAGTACTCGCTGGTGCGGCGGATCTCGTCGATCTGCGAGAAGTCGATCTGCGGGTCGACGCCCTGCGAGAAGAGGTTCATGCCCAGCGTCACCAGGTCGACGTTGCCGGTGCGCTCGCCCTGGCCGAACAGGCAGCCCTCGATCCGGTCCGCCCCGGCCATCAGGGCCAGCTCGGCGGCGGCGACGGCGGTGCCGCGGTCGTTGTGCGGGTGGACGGACAGGCAGACGAACTCGCGGCGCGACAGGTTGCGCGACATCCACTCGAAGCGGTCGGCGTGCGTGGACGGCGTCGAACGCTCCACGGTGGCGGGCAGGTTGAGGATGATCTCGCGGCCCTCCTCGGGCTGCCAGACGTCGCACACCGCCTCGCAGACCTCCAGGGCGAAGTCCAGCTCGGTGTCGGTGAAGATCTCGGGGCTGTACTGGTAGCCGAAGATCGTCTCCTCGCCGAGAATCTTCTCGGCGTACTCCATGACCAGCCGGGTGCCGTCCACGGCGATCTGCTTGACCTGCTCCCTGGAGCCGCGGAAGACCACGCGGCGGAAGGTGGGGGCGGTCGCGTTGTACAGGTGGACGGTGGCGCGGTGGGCCCCGACCAGCGACTCGACGGTCCGCTCGATCAGCTCCTCGCGGGCCTGCGTCAGGACGGAGATCGTCACGTCCTCGGGGATCGCGCCCTCTTCGATGATGGAGCGGACGAACGCGAAGTCGGTCTCGCCGGAGGACGGGAAGCCGACCTCGATCTCCTTGTAGCCCATGCGCACCAGCAGGTCGAACATCTCGCGCTTGCGGGCCGGCGACATCGGGTCGATCAGGGCCTGGTTGCCGTCGCGCAGGTCCGTGGAGAGCCAGCGGGGCGCGACCGTGACGCGCTGGTCCGGCCAGGTGCGGTCGGGGATCTCGACCGCCTCGTAGTGGCCGTACTTGCCGATCGGCATCCCGGACGGCTTCTGCAGCCCCGTGGCGTTGGTGATCGGCGTGGGACGGCCGACGGCGTCGTCGGCGGGGGCCTGAGCGGGATTCACTGCGGTCATGACGTGGGGCTCCTCGGAGTCCGGCAAAGGAGGGGGTCCCCCCTGCTCTTCAAGAGCTCGGGGGAGGCCGACCGTGTCGCTGCAACACCAGACTCCGCGGGGAGGGGGGTCGGCCTACGACTTACAGACCCTCGCCGCGGCAGCTAAGAAGGAGCAGCCCGAAACGCATGATGCGAAGAGAGTAACCGAGCAACGCCCGAGAGGCGGGTGCCGTATCAGTATGCGGGACCGGGTGCCGGTAACGGGTGAACAGTGACCGATCACTCTATTTCATCAATCCTGGTGGCAACCAGTGACACGGCGGTCACACAGTGCCACAGTCGATTGCATGCAGCCTCGAACTCAGCACGGGTCCCACCCCGTCTTCTGCACCATCGTGCCGCCCCACGTCCTCGACAAGCTGTCGCAGTCCGACGATCCCGTCCTGGCGGGCCCGGCCCGCCGCACCCTGGAGGCCGACGCCGCCCGGCGCACCCGCCGCCAGGTGACGACCCCCGTCCCGCCACGCGTCGCCCCCGCACCGGAGGACGACCGTTCCGGCAAACCCGACCGCACCCTGTACGACTGCCGGCACCGCACCGGGCTGCCCGGCACCAAGGTCCGCGCCGAGGGCGAGGACCCCACGGGCGACGCCAGCGTCAACCGCGCCTACGCGGGCCTCGGAGCCACCTTCGAACTGCTGCTCAAGGCCTATGGGCGGCGTTCGATCGACGGCAAGGGACTGCCGCTGATCGGCTCCGTCCACTACGACGAGAAGTACAACAACGCCTTCTTCGACGGCGAGCAGATGGTGTTCGGCGACGGGGACGGGGAGATCTTCCTGGACTTCACCGTCGCCATCGACGTCATCGCCCACGAGCTGGCGCACGGCCTCACCCAGTACACGGCCAACCTGAGCTACTACGGCCAGTCCGGCGCGCTCAACGAGTCCGTCTCTGACGTGTTCGGCTCCCTGGTCAAGCAGTACTCGCTGGGCCAGACCGCCGAGCAGGCCGACTGGCTGATCGGCGCGGGCCTGCTGGCGCCCAGGGTCCAGGGCGTGGCGCTGCGCTCGATGAAGGCGCCCGGCACCGCGTACGACGACGACGTGCTCGGCAAGGACCCGCAGCCCGCGTCGATGGACGACTACATCCACACCGGCGACGACAACGGCGGAGTGCACCTCAACTCCGGCATCCCGAACCGCGCGTTCTATCTGCTGGCGACCGCGCTCGGCGGCAGTTCCTGGGAACGGGCCGGACAGCTCTGGTTCGATGTGCTCACGGGTGGTGAACTGGCGGTGGACGCGGACTTCGCGGCCTTCGCCCGGCTGACCGTCGCGGCGGCACGCAGCCGCTTCGGCGAGGGGGACGAGGCGGAGGCGGTCCTCAAGGCCTGGTCGGAGGTGGGCGTACCGACCGCGTAGCCAACAGGCCCGCCCGTCGAGGAAGGACACCTTATGCGGATCCAGGTGAGCAGGACCGGCGGTTTCGCCGGTATCGCACGCCACCGCGAGATCGACACCTCCGGGCGGGCCGACGCCCGCGAATGGGAGACCCTGGCCGAATCGGCGCTCACCGCCGGCCGGGACGCCCCGCCGGCCGGTGTTCCGGACGGCTTCGGCTACCGGATCACGGTCGGCGACCGGACCGTGCACTGCGCGGACCCGCGGCTGACCGACGCCCAGCGCGCACTGGTCTCACGCGTCCTGAAGGAGGGCGCGTGAGACCGGCGTACCGGTGACGGGGGTCAGAACCCCAGCTTGCGCAGCTGCTTGGGGACCGGCCCACTCCGCCGCCCTCGCACCCCTCGCACCCCTCGGCCCCAGGGGGCCTCAGCGGCTTCGCACGGCTGCGTCGGCCTCCGGCCGCCGGGTCGCGGCTCCGCTCAGAACCCCAGCTTGCGCAGCTGCTTGGGGTCCCGCTGCCAGTCCTTGGCGACCTTCACGTGCAGGTCGAGGAAGACCGGCGTACCGAGCAGCGCCTCGATGTGCTTGCGCGACTTGGTGCCGACGTCCTTGAGCCGCTTGCCCTTCGGGCCGATGATGATGCCCTTCTGGCTGGGCCGCTCGATGTAGACGTTGGCGTGGATGTCGAGCAGCGGCTTGTCCGCCGGACGGTCCTCGCGCGGCAGCATCTCCTCGACGACGACCGCGATGGAGTGCGGCAGCTCGTCGCGTACGCCTTCGAGCGCGGCCTCCCGGATCAGCTCCGCGACCATGACCATCTCGGGCTCGTCGGTGAGGTCGCCCTCCGGGTAGAGCGGCGGGCTCTCGGGGAGCAGCGGGGCGATCAGGTCGGCCAGCAGGCCGACCTGGTCGTCCTTGACGGCCGAGACCGGGATGATCTCCGCCCACTCGAAGCCGAGCTCCTCGCCGAGGCGGGAGACGGCCAGCAGCTGTTCGGCGAGCTGCTTGGACTCGACCAGGTCGGACTTGGTGATGATCGCGATCTTGGGCGTCTTCTTGATGCCCGCGAGTTCCTTGATGATGTATTTGTCACCGGGGCCGAGCTTCTGGTCGGCGGGCAGGCAGAACCCGATGACGTCGACCTCGGCCCAGGTGGTGCGTACGACGTCGTTGAGACGCTCGCCCAGCAGGGTGCGCGGCTTGTGGAGGCCGGGGGTGTCGACCAGGATCAGCTGCGCGTCCGGCCGGTGCACGATGCCGCGGACCGTGTGCCGGGTGGTCTGTGGCCGGTTGGACGTGATCGCCACCTTCTGGCCGACCAGAGCGTTCGTAAGGGTGGACTTGCCCGCGTTGGGACGGCCCACGAAGCAGGCGAAGCCGGCCCGGTGCGGGGCGGTGTTCTCAGCCTGCTGCGCAGCAGCTTCTGGGTTAGGTCGAGCGCTCATGGCGCCCATTGTCCCCGATCCCGGCGGCACTGCCGCACCAAGGCGTCCGGCGGGGCCGCCGGGCCCCTCCTCTCAGGCCGTGCGGCGACGGCTCCGACGTGCCCGTATCCACAGCCCCGCGCCCCCGGCAAGGATCACCAGCAGCACCCCGGCGACCAGCCAGGGCAGCGCGAAGTACGAGGCGGCGGCGGACTCGCGGGTGTCGCGGGCGCGGGCCGTCAGCTTGACCTCGCCCCACTCCAGCTGCGGCGCGCCCTTCCACTCCTCGGTGAGCCGGACCTCCTGGCGGGGCAGCAGCTCGGACGGGATCCGTTTCAGGTCGCGGGCGAGCAGGGTGCGGCCGAAGAGGCCCTCGGCCTTGAGCGCGACCTTCGGGCTGAGGGTGACGTTGCCGCGGTTGCGGAGCGTGTACGAGATGACGGCCCGGGAGGTGCCGGTGCCCGGGACGAGCGGCTGGGTGTGCTCGATCCTGACGTCGTCGACGGAGAGCGCGGGCATCGTCGGACCGTTGACGCGCAGATAGACGCGGGCGCCGACCGCCTTCTGGATGCCGACGGCCACCGCGCCCGCGTCGGCGGGGTCGATGCGCTCGTCCAGGGCGACGAGGGCGCCGGGGTGATCGCCCGGTTCCGCGTCCTCGGGGACCTTGATCGTGACGGGCACGGTGACCGAGCCGTGCGGCTTCACGGTGACCCGGTCGCGGTCGGTCCTGGCCCAGGCGCCGACGGAGCGCTGCTTCTCGTTCTGCGCGCGGACCGCGAATCCGCCGTCGCGTTCGGTGTTGTACGCGTCGGCCGCGTACAGCCGGAACGTCAGCGGGTCGCCGGTCTTGTTCTTGACGGTCACCTTGTCGGTGAGGGTGGCTCCGGGATCGGCCGAGAGGTAGAAGTACGGCCGGGTTCCGGTGGCGGCGGTGGCCGGAAAGACCGACCAGCTGCCGTTGTCGGCGGCGTCGGCCGCGGGGGCGCCCAGCAGGAGCAGGGCTGTGGACAGCAGGGACGACAGGATGACGGACAGCTTGCGCACGGTGGCGGGCCCCCAGGGTGCACGCATGGGCGGGGTGGTGGACCGGCCGGGTGCGCGCCCGGCCCACCGGTTGATCGGTGCTTACCGGCTCACGTCAGGGTGAGTGTGAGCACTCCGGAGTAGGTGCCGGTGGCGGAGTACGCCGGCACGTCCAGTGACAGCCCGGCGTCGACGGTGAACTCACCGCCGGTGAAGGCGGCGTTCGGCGTGGAGGCGAGGGTGGCTCCCGCACTGCCGACCGAACCCTCTGAACCCGCAGCGCAAGTGCTCGGGCTGCCGGCCTTCGCCGTGCAGGCCGGGCTCCAGCCGAGCGCGGAGGCACCGATGGTGGCACCGGCCGGACCCTTGAAGTCGGTGACCTTTCCGGTCAGCGACCAGCCCGCGGGGCCACCGCGGAAGTCCTTGACCGTCACGGTCCGCAGGGCGCCGGTGGATGCGCCGCCCTTCCCGAAGTCGACCGCCGACAGTTCGACGGAGTCCCCGGCCTGTGTCATGGAGAGCGTGCCCGCCTTGACGGACGAGGTCAGCTTCTGGCTGCCGTCAGGCGTCTCCCCGCCGCCACCGGTGACGGTGTAGGCCTGGGGGCCCGCACCCTTGGCGGCATCCCAGGCGGCGCCCTCATAGGCGACGATTCCGGTGGTCGCCGGGTCGTTGACGGTGAGCTGCCCGGTGAAGGCGCCCGATCCGTCCGCCGTGGCCGTCGCCGTGTCGCCGGTCGGGGTGTCCCCGGCCCGGCCCGCGAGGGTGACGGCTGCGCCCGCGGTGAACTTCGACCCGGTCACGGTGACCTGGTCACCGGCCGCGCCGGAGGCCGTACCGAGCTGGATGGCACGCTCGTTGACCTGGCCGCCGCCGTCCGTCGCGATGATCGTCTGGGAGACGGGCGCGGGCGGATCGGTGACCGTGCAGGGCGTGTCCAGCTCCATGATGTAGCTGGTGTGGATGTTGTAGTCGCCGGGCGAGAGGGTGATCTCGCCGGGCGCGGTGACCGTGAACGAGCCGGTCATGGAGAACGACGGGAACGCGCCCTTGCCGGGCACCGGGGCGTTCTTCTTCGGGCCCGCCACCGTGATGTCGGTGGACTGCGCACCGGCGACGGTGACCTTGCCGGTCGGCGTCATGATGTCGGCGGGCAGCGCCAGATCGACCGGGTTGCTCGCGGCCGGCGTGACGACGGTGTACGTCACCTTGACCGTGTCGCCGACCTTCGGGGCCGCGTTGTCGACGCTGATCTGTGCCGACGTCGTCCCGTCGATCGGCGGGATCCCGGCGATCGCGGGCGGGATGCAGTGGGTCGGGAAGTCCACCGCCACGGAGGCCGCCGCCATGGCCTGGGCGGGCCCGGCGAGCAGCCCTCCCCCCGTGACGACGAGCGCGCCCACACCCAGCGCGGCGGCCCAGCGGCGGCTTCGGCGCCGCGTCCCCGGACTGTCGGATCTTCGAATGGCTGGACTCATGGAGCCCCCTCCTGCGGAATTGCGGCGCAGCGGCTCTTCCGCGCCGACAGGGGGCCATTGATGACTCCGGCCGAAAAGAAGTCAATGGAATCGAAACACGCTGACTGATGGGCCATCAGATGCTGTCAAGATCCGCACTTCCCGCACATGGCGTGCGAACGCCCCGCGCCGGTGGGACGCGGGGCGTTCGCACACGATGTGCCGGTCCTGCGGAGGTCAGCCCGCCGTCACACGGAGCCGCAGCACCCCGTCCGGCCCGGCGAGCAGCACCGGGGTGTCCGCCCCTCCCAGGTCCCGCACCGCGGCACGGTCCTCCTCCGACGGCGTCCCGGCCTCGGAGACGACCGCGGCCGCCTCCAGCGAGGTGGCGCCGCTCGCCACGGCCATGGCGACGGCCGTCCGGAGCGCGCTGAGGCGCAGCGACTCCAGCTGCACCGTGCCCGCCACATACGTACGTCCGGTCTCGTCCCGTACGGCCGCGCCCTCCGGCACACCGTTGCGGGCGCGGGCGCTGCGCGCCAGCGTGACGATCTTGCGGTCCTCGGCGCCGAGGTCGGTGCTATCGGTCATGTGCCGAGCATACGAAGAACGCGGCCGGACGCGGCACCGGGGCGCCCGGCCGTCTCACCCCTGGACCTGGCGCATCATGCCCCGGCGGCCCTCGGGCGAGGCCAGCAGGCGGAACTTCTCCTCGGTGCCGGTGCCCGGCCACGGGTTGTGCAGCACGATCACCAGGTCAGGGCGGGCCGGGATGCGCAGCTGGGTGGCCTCCACGACCAGCGTGCCCACCACGGGGTGGTTCAGCTCCTTGCGCATCTGGCCGCCGGGCGCGATGTCCCGCCGCTCCCAGAGCTCGGCGAACTCGGGGCTGCGCTCCCGCGCCTCGGCCACGATCGCCCGGAACCCCTCGTCGTCGGGGCATTCGGAACAGGCGGCCCGGAACTCGGCGACGACCCGTGCCGCGATCTCCGGCCAGTCCTTGCGGCGGGCGCGGTGGACCGGGTCGGTGAAGAAGTCGATCACGCAGTTCTGCGTCCGGCCCGGCCCCATCCCCATCACCGTGGCGGCCGCGTCGTTGTAGAGGATGACGTTCCAGTACGCGTCCATGATGTGCGCCGGGAACGGCATCCAGCGGTCCAGCAGCCGCTGCAGGCCGTCGCACATGTCCGTGTGGGCCGGATCGACCTGCGCGGCGGGCGGGTTGAGCCCGGCGAGCACGTAGAGGTGACGGCGTTCGGCGCTGCTGAGCCGCAGCACCCGGGCGACGGAGTCCAGCACCTGCGGGGACACGGTGATGTCCCGGCCCTGCTCCAGCCACTGGTACCAGGAGACGCCCACCCCGGCGAGGACGGCGACCTCCTCGCGGCGCAGCCCCGGGGTGCGGCGCCGGGCACCGCCGTCCGGGAGCCCCGCGTCCGACGGGCTGACCCGCGCCCGCCGGCTCATCAGGAACTCCCGCAGTTCGCCGAGACGATGCGCCTTGCCCGCGTCCGCCGCGATCCGGGCCGGTGTGCCCACGTACTCCCCCAGGTGTCCCTGCCCGCGCCTGCCTGGTGGTGCGGCCAACAGGATAAGTTCCCGCTCCCCACGAATATTCCGGCGGCCGCAGGCTCATGGGCATGGCGATCCATCCCCCGGCTCAAGAAGCTGTCACCCTTCCCGCACCCCCTGCCCCGGACCGGCTCTCCGGCCGGGCCCGGCTGGTCCTCCTCGTCCTGTGCGCCGCCCAGTTCATGGTGTCGCTCGACTTCTCCGTACTGAACGTGGCGCTGCCCGTCCTCGGTGACGACCTCGGCCTCAGCAGGTCCGGTCTGCAGTGGGCGATCACCGCGTTCGCGCTGCCGTCCGGCGGGTTCCTGCTCCTCTTCGGCCGGATCGCCGACCTCTACGGCCGCCGCCGGCTCTTCCTCACCGGACTCGCCGTCTTCGGCTCCGCCTCCCTGCTGGCCACCCTCGCCTGGAGCCCGGCCGCGTTCCTGACCGGGCGGGCGCTCCAGGGACTCGGCGCCGCGGCCATCGTGCCGACCGGGATGTCCCTGCTCACCACCACCTTCCCCGAGGGACCGCTGCGCGACCGGGCCCTCGGCATCAGCGGCACCCTGCTCTCCCTCGGCTTCACCGTCGGCATGGTGGCCGGGGGCACCCTCACCGACACCCTGGGCTGGCGCTCCACGATGGGACTGCTGACGGTGGCCGCCGTGGCGGTGCTCGCGACGGCCCCCGCGCTGCTCACCGAGTCCCGTACGCCCGACCGGCCGCGGCTCGACGTCCCGGGTGCGGCAACCGTCACCGGCGGGCTCCTCGCCCTGATCTACGCCCTCTCCACGGCGGCCGAGCACGGCTTCGGGCGCGCGGACGTACCGATCGCCCTGGCCGTCGGAGTCGCACTGCTCGTCGCCTTCGCGGTCATCGAGTCGCGTGCGGCGGCCCCCCTGGTCTCACTGCCGATGCTGCGCCGCCGCACGGTGGCCTTCGGCAATCTGGGCGGGCTGCTCACCTTCTCGATGATGAGCACCGTCGTCTTCGTCCTGACCCTGTACCTGCAGGAGGTCCTGGACCTGTCGGCCTTCGGGACCGGGCTCGTCTTCGGGGTGCAGGGCATCGCCTCGGTGGCGGCGGGCGTGTACGCCCCGAAGGTCATCGGCCGGATCGGCGCCCGGCGCACCCTGTCCGTCTCCCTGCTGGGCCAGGGGCTGTTCATCGCGGCGCTGCTGGGCCTCGGCGCGGACTCGGGAATCTGGCTGGCCACGGTCGCGGTCTCACTGGCCAGCATGTGCCACCTGGGCGCGATCATCGCGTACGGCCTGACGGTCACCTCGGGTGTGCCGAACGAGGAGCAGGGCCTGGCGACGGGTCTCGTCACGACGACCCAGCAGGTGGGGCTCACGGTCGGCATCCCGCTGCTCGGCGTGGTGGCGACCACCCAGGTGTCGCTGTTCGACGGCGTACGGACCGTGGTCGCGGTGGCCGCGGGCCTGCTGATCGTCGCCGCCGGTGTGGTGGCCGCGGGGCTGCGACGGGCCTCGTAGGAGGAGGAGCAGGGGTGATCAGCGCAGTGATAACCGGGCCTTGACCTCAAGTCCACTTGAGGTATCAGAGTGATCTGCATGAACACAGAAAGCGCGGACATCAAGGCCATCGAGCAGGTCGTCACCACGGTCGAGCACACCCAGCGCGCCAAGGACGTCGAGGGGTTCCTCGCGCTCTTCCACCCCGAAGCGATCTGGACCACCGGCCACGGCAAGGTCCTGATCGGCTTCGACGAGATCGCCGAGTTCACCCGCGCCGTGCTGCCGGCGGCCAACTGGGACGGCGAGATCACGTACGAGGCCGTGCACACGCGATTCCTGAGGCCCGACGTGGCGGCCGTCAAGGTCCGGCAGGTCTACCACGCGCCGGAGGGCGAGTCGGAAGGCGCTCCGCTCTACGTCATGACGAAGCAGGATGACGGGAGGTGGCTGCTGCACGTTATGACGGCACTATGAGGTGTCTCAAAGATCGCGAGGTTATGCGGTCTTCCTCTGTGTCTCATAGGTCAGGAGCTCGGGTTGTCCGTCACGGTGGAAGAAACGGCTGCCGAGGCAGTGATCGCCAGTCATCGCACTGTCGCAAGGCTCGCCGTCATGGACGGCACGGACGTATCCGGGGTTCTGCGCAGGGCTGGCGTCGAGGAGGGGCAGCGATTCATCCTCGGGCCTGCCGGGTCCTACGACGTTCATCTGAACCGCATGATCAGGGACTTGCCGAGCTGGGGGGTCCGTTCAGCCAACGGCCAAGAGGCGTACTGCTCGGACTTGACGCTCGTGTGCCGCTTTCTCCACGAGGGTCGGGGCGGCAAGACGATCTGGGAGATGAACGGTGCGGATCTGCGTGCTCTCAAGCAGGCCAGACTCTTCGCAGCGGACCCCGCCGAGCGGATCGAGTACGGCACTTGGAATCGGATGGTCGCTTCGCTTGACAAGTGGCTGCAGTGGTCGCTCGACGCGGAACTCCTGACCGCAGAACCGTTCCGGTACGTCGACAAGGTGGTGATGACTCCGCACGGTGCCGTCCAGGTGCGGGTGAACGCCGAGGCGGAGCCGGGCAAGAGTGACCGGCCGATCAGGTTCCTTCCATACGAGGACTACCTGCTGTGGCGGGATGTGGGGCTGCGCGGCTTTCTGCCGGACGGCGGCCGCGACCCGAAGTGGCGCGGGCGCAACGGCGAACGTAACGCGTTGTTCGCTGACTTGCTGGTGTGCACCGGGATGCGCCTGACGGAGGCGTCGTGCCTGCTGGTTCCCGAAGTTCCGCCACTGGCCCGGGGTCGAGGGGACTTCCACCTGTCTAAGTCGACGACGAAACGGGAGAAGGCCCGCACGGTCTACGCGCGCCGACGTGTGGTGCGCGATCTGCACCACTACCTCGCGATCGAGCGCGACGAAGTGGTCCAGCGCACCCGCGAGGCCGGGGGCTACATCTGGGAAAACGGGCACCGGGTGCAGCGCTCGAGCCGGCACGCGCTGCTGGTTGAGGACCGTCAGCGAGCCTGGACCTATGCGGGCCTCGGGTACGAGGACCGAATACGACTGGTGTCGGTGGATGCACGCGGCCGTGAGCTGGGGCCGCTGTGGTTGTGGCTGGGCGAGGGCGGGCAACCGTTGAAAAGCTCTACATGGCAGTCCGCGTTCCAGCGGGCGAATGAGCGGTGCGCGAGCTTCGGCCTCGACTTCGACGTGCACCCGCACACCCTGCGGCACACGTTCGCCGTGCACATGTTGGGACTGCTGCTGGGCCAGACGATCCGGGCGATGGGAATGGCCGAGGACCGCCGCTTCACGTTGGCCCAGATCAAGCGGATGTTGATCGGTGATCCGATGCGCAAGCTGCAGCTGCTGCTCGGGCACACCCAGGAGCGAACGGTCTACCTCTACCTGGACGTTCTCGACGAGGCCCAGGAGATCGTCCTCGCGGCCCTGGCCGAGTGGGACGAACAGGCAGCGGTGCTGGACAGCATTGAGGTGCCGGAGGCTGGCCTGTGAGCCCGAAGCGCGTTCGGTTCTCGGTGACCACGGCCCCGCCGACGGTGGATCCGGTGCCGAGCATCGGGCCGGTGGTGTTCTCCGTGCCCGTCCTGGTGCTCGGCACCGACGAAGTGGTGGATCTGTCCGATCTCGGCCACCCTCGGCTGGTCCGGCCACTGGCCAGCGCCCTGCTCGAGGAACTCGGCACCAGAGGTGGCGTGCGGCAGCGAACGCGGCTGCAGGAGGCCGTCCAGACGGTCCGCGCATTCGTCGCGTTCACCGCAGCCGCCTTGGAGGGGCACGGAGAACTGGCTCTGGATGACCTGGAACCGGGCCTACTCGACGGCTTCGAGCAGGCCCTGGCCAGCCGATATTCCGCGGACAGCAGAGGCCCCAGGGCGGCACTGTTGCTGCTCCTGCGGTTGCTCCGGAGGATCGATGAGTCCCATCCCGGCACGTTCGAGCTGGAGTTCGCCCATCGGATCAACTCCAAGCGGACTTCCGAGGAGAGCATCGCCAGCACGCCGCTGAACGCCTACCCGTTCCCGGTGTTCGAAGCGTTGGAGGCCGCGGCTCTGGACGGGGTCGGCGCGGTCCGCGACCGGATCCTGGAAGGCGAGGGGCTCGCGGAGAAGGGCCGTGACCCGCAGGTACATGGATGGGACCGGCTGGAGAACATCTGCTGGTACTTGGCGAACCGCGGCCCGCTCACCCAGGAGCACCGCGGAATCCGCGCAGTCACCGAGCACGGCGGGAGGGCAGCGCTGAACTCCCGTCTGTACCTCACGCCCAGGGACATGGTCCGCTTTCAGGTCCTTCTGGCCTGCCAGACGGGCCTGGAGCCGGAGGCCATCAGAGAACTGCGGGCTGTCTGCCTGGTCAGTCCGGCTCGCGGCTACGTCACGATCAGCTACCTGAAGCGCCGCTCCCCGGGCGAGCAGAACAAGTCGCTGCGTGTGCGCGACGGCGGCACCCTCCGCACCCCGGGCGGCGTGATCCGCCTTGCTCAGCGGTTGACCCAACGGGCCCGGGACATGATCGGAGCCGAGGAACTGTGGGTGCTCCCCTCCGGGACTACGGGTCTGCTGGCCCCCCGGTTCACCCGGACTGTCGCGGTGGACACGGTTCCCCGAAGGGCGTTTCTGGCGGAGCACAAGATCGACGCGATGAAGGACCACGACGGTGGTGGCGTCTCGCTGGACCTGCGCCGGATCCGCAAGACGTTCAAGTCGCGGCAGTACCTTCGCGCGGGCGGGATCCTGCCTGACTTCGTCAGCGGGCACTCACCCGGGGTCGCGGCCCGGCACTACGCAGACATCCCCGCCCACGACGAGATCCATGACTCCGCCGTGGAGGCCGGACTCGCGGAGGCGCTGGCAGTCGCGCTGCCGCCCCCCGTCGTACTGGGCGACGACGGCAGCCGGCTGGACGACGGGGGAGAGGCCCTGCCGCCTCAGGCCGTGCAAGACGCGTTGTCGGGCGCGACGGATGTGTGGCTGTCCTCGTGCACCGACTTTTTCGCCTCACCGTATGCGGCGAAGAAGGGGGCACCGTGCCCGGTCCCGCCCTGGGTGTGTCTGGAGTGCCCGAACGCAGTGTTCACCACCCGACATCTGCCGGCCGTGCTGTCTGTTCTGGACACCATCGAGCGTCAGCGGTGAATTCTCGGTCCCCGAGTGGCAAGCCCGATTCGGCCTGGCGTACGAGCGCATTACCACCGGGGTCTTGAACCGGTTCAGCGCACGCCAGATCACCACCGCCCGCGCGATCGCAGAGGCCGGCGGCGCTCGGCTCGCCCTGCCCACCTCCTTCTTGGAAGCGATCAAGTGACCCTCAAAACTCTCAAGTTCGAGACCTCACTCCCGGTGCAGACCGGCCCCGCACCCGTGTGACTCGCAGCGGTATCCGTCCCTTCGCAGCCGCATCTGTCACCACGGCTGGACCAACTCGATGACCAGCGATTCCTTTCGGAATGGGCGCCGTTGGTGACAAGTAGAGCGAGCAGCTGGTGACAGATGCCGCTGAGATCCCGGCCACGACCACCAGGTCAGAAGCAGGGCCGGTGACAGTTATCGCTGCGAGTCACAACCCGACGACTTCGTACTGCCGAAGAAGTTCACCAAGGGCAAGGCGAACCGGGGCCCCCGGTTCGCCGACGACGTGTGGGACCTGCGCGAATTCCTCCCGCGGACCTCACGGCACACCCGGGTGAACTTCCTTCTCTTCGAAGAGGGCCTGCAGCGGCACACAGCAAAGGAGTTCGCGTTCGCGCTCCTGCGCGAGACACCAGGCAGTCAGCTTCGCCCGGCGAAGCCCACCTCCCTCCCCCAGGCGCTCACGACCCTGGCCCGCGTCTGGACGCATCTCCGGGCCGTCGGCGTGGAAAGACTCCAGGATGTGCGCCGCGAGCACTTGGAGGCCCTGCTCCCACTGCTGCGATCGTCAACTCCGGCCGGGGTCGAGGACCAGGTCAACGTACTCAAACGACTGGCCGAGTTCGGCCCGTACCTGTCCCACGACAGGCTCACCCTCAGGCCCTGGCCCTACCGAACCGCCCGGCAGATCTCCGGAGCCACGAGCGATCATGAGAACAGCACTCCGCGTATCCCTGAGGAGATCATGCGGCCCTACCTGGCCGCAGCCGTGTTCTACGTGCGGTTCGCCAGCCACGACCTGTTGGCGGCCCGCGAGGAGCTCGCCCGCTCGAAGGAAGCGACGAAGGCTCAGCCCATGCCGGCGCCATTCGGCAGAGATGGCAGCCAGACGCGGCGAAAGATCGAGCAGTTCATCGTCCAGCGGCGGCTGCAAGGCCGCGGCCTGCCGGCTCTCCCGATCGAGCGTCATCACACCGTGCCCGACGCGCCGATCATCGACGGGATAGTCCAAGCTCCGAACCTGGCAATGATCAAGCACTTGAGTGGAGCCCGGTCCATCCACCATCTACGCCCCCTCCTCGTGGCCGCCGGCAACGAGCTGGGCTGGGAACCAGGTGGACTTCCCACCCGGGCACTTTGGCCCGCGACCGGCAAACCCTGGCGAACCTCGTTGAGCGCAACGTCGATGAACACCGAGATCCTTCAACTGCGCGTCGCCTGCTGGATTGTCATCGCCTACCTGTCGGGTATGCGCGACATGGAAGTACGGGAACTGAGGCGCAACTGCGCGTTCGCCGAGGTCGGAGCCGACGGCAGAACCCGGTACAAGATCCGCGGGCGTGTCTACAAGAACCGCAAGCTCTCCGGTGACGAGGTCGACTGGGTGGTTCTGGACATCGTCCACGAAGCTGTCGAGGTGCTGAAGCTCATCAACGACGACCCGACGCACTTGTTCGGATATCGGCAGGGTTCGGACTACGTCCTCCTGTCTACGATGCCGCTCCGGCTCAAGAACTTCCGCGACCACCTGAACCTCCTGTTCAGCACGCCGGAGGGCCCCTACATCCCGCTTCCGATGGCGGAGGACCTGGAGTTGGACACAGAACTCGTCGACGATGTCGACAGCGACGGGGACGACGAAGCAACGGACGAGGACCCCCTGGCCTGGTCGTTTGACACACGGCAGTTCCGTCGCACGCTGTCCTGGCACATAGCCAACCAGCCCTTCGGGGTCGTCGCCGGAACCCGGCAGTACAAGCACGCCAGCCACGTGATCTTCGAGGGATACGCCAACCCTCGGGAATTGCATCAGACGGGCGAGAAGCCGCAGGTCGCCAGCTCACAGCGACGCTCTGATGCTCTCGAAGGCTACTACGAACTAGCCGTCTGATCAGGCAGTTTGCCACGCCCGTCCCATCTGATGCAGGATCTACCCTCTAGAAGGGATGGTCTGCGTGGTGCAACAGCGAACGGCGGCCCTGGCCGGAGCGGCTCAGCTGGAGCTGGTCTCCGGGGTGATCCAGTTGCGTCCGGAGGACGCGATGGTCGCGGCGATGCTGCGCGGATGGCGGGCCCAGCAGATGTCCCGGGGCCTGAAGGAGGACACGATCACCGGCCGCGAGAGGCTGATCCGGCGCTTCCACGAGTTCACCAACGAATATCCGTGGCAGTGGCTGCCAGGTCACATGGACGAGTGGTCTGCGTCGCTGACCGGCGAGAGGCACCTTGCGCCGTCCACGATCCGCAGCTACCAGGGCGAGGTACGGCAGTTCACTGAGTTCCTCATCGACGGCCGCTACGGCTGGGCGACCGCCTGCGAGGACGCCTTCGGCACGCACCCGGTCGCAATCTGCCACGAGTGGAACACCATCGCCCACCTCAACGACTACGAGGGCGACCCCGAGGCCCGGCCGTTCACCCGCGATGAACTGCAGCGGTTCCTCGACTACGCCGACGACCAAGTCGACCGCGCGGTGCGGTCCACGCGCAAAGGGGCGCTCGCCGCCTACCGCGACGCCACCCTCTTCAAGGTCATCTACGGCTGGGGGCTGCGGCGCACGGAGACCTCGAAGCTGGACCTGGTCGACTTCGGCCGCAATCCGAAGGCTCGTCAGTTCGGCCGGTACGGAACGCTCAACGTGCGCTACGGCAAAGCGAAACGGGGGCAGCCGCCGCGCCGCCGGAACGTGCTGTCGGTCATGGACTGGGCGGTGGACGCGGCCCGGGACTACGTGGAGAACGTCCGCCCGCGCTTCGGCTGCGAGGACCACCCGGCGCTGTGGGTGACCGAACGCGGCGGCCGGGTCAAGCCCTCGGAGATCAACGCCCGGTTCGTCACCTACCGCGACGCCCTGAAGCTCCCCAAGGCTCTGGTCCCCCATTCCCTCAGACATTCATATGTCACGCATTTGACCGAAAACGGTGTTGATAGGCGTTTTATACAGCAGCAAGTGGGTCACGAGTGCGACAGCTCGACGGCCGTATACACCCACGTCAGCGACGACTTCATGAACACTGCTCTGGGCAACGCACTCAACCCGGCGTTCGACGAGGCGCCGACCGGGAAGGACCGATGATGGCCGCCAAGCTCGACTACCGCTGGCACCTGCGTCACCTGATGGCGGACCGCGGCATGTTCTCCACCACCGACCTGCTGCCGCCGCTGGCCCAACGCGGCATCAACCTGTCCTCCAGCCAGGTCTACCGGCTCGTCGTCGAGCGCCCCGAGCGACTGAGTCTGAAGATCCTGATGGCCTTGCTGGACATCCTGGACTGCACGATGGACGACCTAATCGAACCCGTCGCCGCAGCCGGCACCGCGCAGAGGCCCAAGAAGGCCGCCGCGGGCGGCACCGCCGCCGAGAGCATCGGCGACCTGCGGCCCAAGCGAGCCAGGATCGCCCCGGTGGACCGGTGACCGACACCATCGACGAGGCCCTGGTGGACCCGGTCGGCCTGATCGTGCGGCTGGTCTCGACGGTCGAACACGGTTTGGACGCTGTCCGGATCCACCAGGTCGTCGTCGATGTCGCCGGCGGGCGCGCGAAACGCCGCCGGCTGGCCCAGCTCCTCTCGGACTGCCCGCAGGTGCTGACGACCGGCCGGCCACCGGTCGCGTGGTCGGTGGGACAACTCCTGCGAGGGCTGCGGGCTGCCGGCGCGACCTCGATAGCCGCACCACGGTGCGGTGAATGCGGACGAACACTGACTTACATGATCAGCCGGCGAGGATACCTGCTCTGCTCGCCCTGCCGGGATACAGCCCAGACCTGCGCCGCCTGCGGAGACCAGCGGCGAGTTTCCACCCGCGACCGTCACGGCCAGCCTCGCTGCGATCAATGTCCCGACGACCAGGGCGACCCGACGGTGCTGCTGGCAGAAGCCGTCACCGTCATCTCGCCGGGCTTCGACGCGACTGACGTCATGACCGCACTGGGCCGGGCGACGGTCCGCCCGGCCGGGCAGCGCCGACTGGCCTGGGCGATCGTGAACCAGCCCTCCCTGCTGACCGGCGCGGGCAGCGACGCCCCCACCCCGGCGGTCCTCCGCTTCATCGACGAACTCCTCGCGGCGGGCGCGAGCAACATCGCGCGACCGTCGTGCCCACGCTGCGGTCGGACGGTGGCTCTGTCCAAGCTGCTGGACGGGCAACGGGTCTGCCGCACCTGCTTCGCGCACCACCAGGCAGTGCCCTGCGCTGGTTGCGGAGCGGTCCGCGAACCCGCGACCCGCGATGCCGAGGGCCGCCCACTGTGTCCGAACTGCCTCAGCAACGATCCGATCAACCTCGAAGACTGCCGTGGCTGCGGACGCCGACGACGCGTCGCGGCCCGCACCCCGGACGGCCCGTGGTGCGAGCACTGCCGGCCTCGCACCGCCGCGACATGTGGGATCTGCGGGCGATCGGCACCCTGCGAGATCTCCGCCGCCACCGGCGAACCGTGGTGCGACCGGTGTCAATCCTGGTGGGCCCGCTGCTGCGGTTGCCACACCATCGCCTCGATCCGCGGCGGCACACGCAAGGAGCCGCTGTGCGCGAAGTGCCTCAACCCCGATCCCGATTTCTGGGGTCGATGCCCGATCTGCAAAACCACCTGGCAGACCAGCACGCACCGGCCCTGCCACCGCTGCACTCTCACGCAACGAGCGGACGAGGTGTTCGCCGGACCCGACGGGTCCGTTCGCCAGGAACTGGCCCCGCTGCACGCCGCATTGATCGGCATCGACCGGCCGGTCACCGCAGTCGCCTGGCTGTCGCGCCCGGTCGTCGCCCGGCTACTGAAGGAGATCGCAGCCGACCAACGCGCGGTGACCCACGACATCCTCGACGAGCTCGCGGCCGGCAAGACCCTCGACCATCTGCGGGCCGTTCTCGTCGCCGGAGGCATACTGCCCAAACGCGACGAGCGCCTCGTCACACTCGAACGCTGGACATCCCGGGCCGTCGCATCCCGTGACGATCACGAAGAACGGGCGATGCTGCACCGCTACGCGGTCTGGCACCACCTCCGACGCCTACGAGGCCGCCTCGGCGCCGGCCACGCCACCCACCTGCAGATGGCCAACGTCCGCAGCCACATCACCGCCGCCGTCAACTTCCTGGACTGGCTGTCCAGCAGAGATCTGACCCTCACCACCTGCACCCAGCCTGATCTGGACCAGTGGAAAGCAGGCGAGAACCTCAGCTACCGGGACCAGACCGGCCACTTCATCCGCTGGGCGACCAAGAACCGGCTGGCAAAGGGGCTGACCTTCGGCGCCGAGCGCTGGCAGGGCCCGGTCGGCCCCCACAACTCCGAAGGCCGATGGGACGACGCCCGCAGGCTCCTCCACGACGCAACGCTGACCACAGCCGACCGCGTCGCCGGACTACTCCTGCTCTTCTACGCCCAACGCCTCAGCACGATCAGCAGCCTCACCGTCGACCAGGTCGCAGAGGCGAACGGCCGGGTTTCGATCCAGCTGGGAACCTCCCCGACCGTCCTGCCCGAACCGCTCGCCGCGTTGGTCCTCGACCTGATCGCAACACGCCGCCCCTACACAGTGATCGGACACGCCGACCAGACGCCCTGGCTGTTTCCAGGTCAACGCCCAGGCCAACACATCAGCGCCGACCGGCTCGGCATACGGCTAATCGCCGTCGGAATCCAACCAGGCCAGGCCCGGTCAACGGCCCTGTTCGCCCTCGCCGAAGAAGTCCCCGCAGCGATCCTGGCCCGCATGCTCGGCATCCACATCCAAGTCGCCGTCCAGTGGCAGAAGGCATCCGCCGGCGACTGGGCCGCCTACGCCGCAGACGTCAGCCGCCGTGTCCCGGAGAACCAATGAAGCTACCCATCACCATCCACCAAGCACGTCTCGGATCCGTGGAGTTCAAAGTCATCCGACCAGCCCAGCCATTGGTACACGCCGTGCTCGCCGACCACGATCGGCACCTGGACGCCTATCTCGATCAGGATGCCGCGCGGCGAATCGGCGGTCTATGGACACTCGCTGCCTCTTCACCGCGCTCACTGGTCCACCTGCCGATGCGAGGCAACCGGGCTCCCTCCCGCGAGCTGCCGGAAGACGGCATGCGCCAGCTTGACCTCGTGCTGCTGCATCACTCGCTCCAGTTCGCGCCTTCACACTGGAAGGAGGTGCGCGGGCGACTCGGCCCGGGCCGTCCGCAGACCGTGACGCTGCCCGACCCAGGACACACAGGCGAAGCCATGATTGACCACGAAGCACGGCACTACCGGGAGAACCGGGACCTGTTCCACCAGCATCTCCACGCCGAGACCTTGTTTATGACCGGCAGCGCGAAGGTGTTCAGAGAAACCGCCCGGCACTTCCTCGACGTTGCCCGAAACGGTCCCAACTACGTCCCCGTCCACCCGAGCTACCCGTACTTCTGCACGGAGCTCCACTCCAACGACGGCATTCTCGGCGACGCGCGCGAGATCCACATTGAGTACTGCGACGAGTGGACTCATGAGCCGACCGACAGGACCCGCCGCCCATGACGTTCCATGATCACCTTCAGCGCCTCGCTGAGAACGCCCTCGCATCCATCCCGGCCGCTGAGGTCGGCGACATCTACGTCGTCTCCTTCTTCATCGACAACGAGGACGACGACCCACGTCAGCCCACCCTGACCATCGGCTACAACACGGAGACCCAGTTCCGACACAGCATCCAGCATGCCTCCGACGAGGCAGAAGCCCGCTGGAACTACGCCTTCTGGATCCAGAACCAACAGACCGTGATCGGCGACCTCGCCAGCGACCCGATCGGAGCCATGACACGCCGCGAATGGATCAGCCGACTCGGACTTTGGTACGACGAGCCCACTGCGGACGATGACTGGCAGACGGCCATCGGGTCGACCACCGCGCTGATCGAGGCCCACTTCAACCAAGCATGCGGCCAGCTCGCCCGCAGCCTCCACGAGACCGGCGTCATCGAAAGGGCTGTCGGCGAACGAGTGCCGGTGGTCCTCCACGAGCTGGAGTACTACGAGGGAATCGCCCGCCGGACCGAGGCTGCCAACCCCGCTGGCCTCGCCGACGAGTTCACCGCCTGGGTCCGCAATGGCTGAGGCATTCGGACAGTTCCAATACCCGACTCCACCATTAGGGACCTCGGCTTCCGGGTTCGCCGACGAGGTGGCCGCCGACAAGGCCGTCGCCCTGCTGGACTACGTCGAGGACCTCTACCACGACTGGAACGAGGGCGGCCGGTCCGCGGGCGGCGCGGTCAAGCGGGTCGAAGCCGAATTCGACCGCATCCGCGCGGAACTCGGGGACTTGCCCGGGGTAGTCGCGAGCCCGGAACGGCTGCGGACCATGCTGCGGCATCTGACCCGCACCCTGCACCCCGGCGCCCTCAACGACTGCTTCCACCACACCGACACCGCGGTATGCGGCAAGCGCGCCAAAGCTGTCGGACGGCCCCTGCCCATGCTCAACATGTGCCTGACCTGCCCGAACTCGCGCCGCTCGTCCATCCACCTGCCCCGATACCACATGAGCCGCGACTTGGCCGGCGAAGAGCTCAAGGACACCGAACACCTGCCGCCGCACCAGCAGACGGCCATCGGCGAGTTCATCGCCATGCTGGACGGCGCCATCGAGGAACTCAACGACGAGGACGGTGCTCGCGTATGACCACGCCGCCCACTCAGACCGTCTTCGCCCGGCTGGCCCGCGACAACCCGGACCTGACCGACCGCGACCGGCAAATCATGAGGGCCTTCGAGCGACTGCTGGACGGCCAGCCGGAGATCACCGACGGGTCGATCACCGCGATGAACATCGCCGCCGAGGCCGGCATCTCCCGAGCCTCCTACTACCGCTCGCCGGTGGCGGCTGCCGTGAAGGAAATCCTGGCCATCCCGGAGGTCAAACGTCCGGAGGTTGACGAGCTCAAGACCGAAGTCACCCGCCTTCGCAAGGAGATGCGCACGCTCCGTGCGGACAGGGCGGCGGAGATCCGCGAGCTGAAGGACACCGTGGCCACCTACGCTAACCAGATCCAGGTCCTGACGTTGCTCAATGAGGAGCTGGTGGACGACGCACACAAGCTCCGCACCCAGCTTGCCGAGCACTCCGACGGTGTCGTACGGCCGTTGCGATAGATCTGCCCTGCAGGCGCCACGGCCCTACGTCCTCCCCTGTACTGGAAACCCCTCGGCACCAGCTTGGACACACGCCAGACAGGGATCGCCGCAGCCCACCCTTCAGGGGGTCCAGCCGAGATACGCGCCAAGGGGATCTTGGTGCGACCTCGCACGTGGTCAGCACAATGAGGCCGCAGTAAATACATAGACCTCGCCCTGGCGGCCGGAACGGACCACCGCCGGTCGCGAGAATCACGGCAGGGGCTCCGTCGCAGTAAATCCGGTATTCACTGCGGCAGTTGCGAACGCGTCTCTGCGATCGATCATCCGCCCGAAGTTGGTTCTGCTATGGGGACTTGAGGGGAGGGGACTGTGAGTGCCCGACGCGGACGGGGCCTGGCGCCAGGCTGTTTGCCTGCGTCATGCCCGCAGATCTTCCGTCACGGGCAGACACTCGGCGAGCAGGTCGACGACGTCGCGCCAGGCTCGCTGTGCGTGCCGTGGGTGGTAGCCGACGCCGGGACGCACGATGTGGTCGACCGGTGGATGGTGGAAGGCGTGAAGGGCGCCGCCGTAGACCACGAGGCGCCAGTCGACGCCCGCGGCCTGCATCTCTGCGGTGAACGCGTCCCGTTGGGCGGGCGCCATGATCGGGTCTTCCGACCCGACCCCGGCCCATACCGGGCAGCGAATGCGCGCCGCCTCGCCCGGTCGGCCCGTGATCAGCCCGTTGACTGTCGCGATCGCGCGCAGGTTGACGCCGTCGCGCCCGAGTTCCAGCGCGATGGCGCCCCCGGTGCCGTAGCCGACGGCGGCTATCCGGTCGGGGTCGGTTCGCGGTTCGGTGCGCAACACGTCGAGCGCCGCGTGGCCGATGCCTCGCATCCGGTCGGGGTCGGCGAGCAGCGGCATGCAGCGGGCCAGCATTTCCTCGGGGTCGCCCAGATAGCGCCCGCCGTGAAGGTCGAAGGCCAGGGCTACATATCCCAGCTCGGCGAGAGCGTCGGCCCTGCGGCGCTCGACGTCGCTGAGCCCTATGCCCTCTGGTCCGAGCAGCACCGCGGGCCGGCGGTCGGCACCGGCCGGGAGCGCGAGGTGCCCGATCATCGTCAAACCGTCCGCCGGGTACTCGACCGGACGCGTCGTAATCGTCGTCATGAGACTGGACTGTAGTGATCGTCGAGCCCGGACCGGCAGGTGTTATGCCGCTGGCAGAACAGTGCGCGTGTCCCTCTGAAGTACGGGGGCCGAGCGCTCAGGACTTCAAGATCTTATCGTTGCCCCTTTGGCGCGACCCTCGGTCACACCCCTTCAGGTGAGACACCTCAGGATTGGACACGCGTATTGCTTGCATAACGCATGCCTGCCAGAACACCGAAGTAAGGGTCGCGTAGACCCCGACTGGCTCCGCGGCGGGGCGACGGGGGTGACCGGCACCGTGCCGGTCACCCGCTACGGCCGGTCGAGCTTCAGCCGCTCCGCCCGGGGCAACCCCGCCACGACCAGGTCATAACTGTCCTCGATCAGCTCACGCACTCTCGCGTCCGGCAGACCGGACACCGTCACGGTGTTCCAGTGCCGCTTGTTCATGTGCCACCCCGGCGCCACGGCCTCGTGCTCCTCCCGGAGCCGCACCGCTTCGTCGGGGTCGCACTTGAGGTTCACCTTCAGCGGCCGCCCGTCCAGGGAGCTCAGCGCGAACATCTTGCCGAGCACCTTGAAGACGGACGCCTCCGGCCCGAACGGAAACTCCTCGGCGCTCGCGTTGAACCCCAGGCAGAACGCCCTCAGCTGCTGCGGTGTCATGCCGCCGCCTCCTCCTGCGGAGCCAGCGGCTCCACCAGCACCGTGACGATCTTGTTCCGGCGGCCCGCCGGGGACTCCGCGGTCAGCCGCAGCCGCCGCCCGTCGGGGAGCTCGACCTCCGAGGAGGCACCGGCGATCGGGACCCGGCCCAGCGCTTTGGCGAGCAGCCCGCCGACCGTCTCCACGTCCTCGTCGTCGTACTCGTCGAGGCCGAACAGCTCACCGAGGTCCCCGATGTCGAGGCGCGCGGTGACGCGGAAGCAGCCGTTCTCCAGCTCCTGGACCGGCGGGAGTTCCCGGTCGTACTCGTCGGTGATCTCTCCGACGATCTCCTCCAGGATGTCCTCGATGGTGACGATGCCCGCCGTGCCGCCGTACTCGTCGATGACGACCGCGACGTGGCTGCGGTCCTGCTGCATCTCGCGCAGCAGATCGCCGGCGTTCTTCGTGTCGGGCACGAACGCGGCGGGGCGCATCGCCGTGGAGACCAGATCGGCCTCCGACTCCCGGTTGATGTGCGTCTTGCGGACCAGGTCCTTGAGATAGACGATCCCGACGATGTCGTCCTCGTTCTCCCCGGTGACCGGGATCCGCGAGAAGCCGGAGCGCAGCGCGAGGGTGAGCGCCTGCCGGATCGTCTTGTAGCGCTCGATGCAGACCAGGTCGGTGCGCGGCACCATCACCTCGCGCACGAGGGTGTCGCCGAGCTCGAAGACGGAGTGCACCATGCGGCGCTCCTCGTCCTCGATCAGCGACTCCTGCTCGGCGAGGTCGACCATCGCCCGCAGTTCGGCCTCACTGGCGAACGGCCCCTTGCGGAACCCCTTGCCCGGCGTCAGCGCGTTGCCGATGAGGATCAGCAGCTGCGGGACGGGGCCCATGATCCTGGCCAGCGGCAGCAGGACGTACGAGGCCGCCGTCGCCGTGTTCAGCGGGTGCTGGCGGCCGATGGTGCGCGGCGAGACCCCGATGGCGACGTAGGAGACGAGGACCATCACCCCCATGGCGACGGCCAGCGCCTCCCAGGTCTCCGGGAGTTCCTTCAGGCAGACGTACGTGACCAGCACCCCGGCCGACATCTCGCAGGCGACCCGCACCAGCAGGGCGACGTTGAGATAGCGCGTCGGATCGGCCGCGACCTGCTCCAGCTTGTCGCTGCCGCGACGGCCCGAGCGGACCGCCTCGGCCGCCCGGAAGCTCGACGTGCGCGCGATACCGGCCTCGGCACACGCCGCCAGCCAGCCGACGACGACCAGGACGACGACCCCGAAGACGAGCGGCAGGCTCACGAGACGGTGGGGGCGGGCGACGGACCGGTCATCCCGCGCTCACCGCGCCAGCCGTCGACGATCGCCGCCTGGAGGCCGAACATCTCGGCCTTCTCGTCCGGCTCCTCGTGGTCGTAGCCGAGCAGGTGCAGCACCCCGTGGACGGTGAGGAGCTGGAGCTCCTCGTCCATGGAGTGCTGCGTCTCGGCGTCCTCGCCCTGCTTCTTGGCCACCTCCGGGCACAGGACGATGTCACCGAGGAGCCCCTGCGGGGGCTCCTCGTCGTCCTTGGCCGGCGGACGCAGCTCGTCCATCGGGAAGGACATGACGTCCGTCGGACCCGTCAGGTCCATCCACTGGATGTGGAGCTGCTCCATGGCGTCGGTGTCCACCACGATCACCGAGAGTTCGGAGAGCGCGTGGATCCGCATCCGGGCGAGTGCGTAGCGGGCGATGTCGAGGATCGCCTGCTCGTCGACCTCGGTTCCGGACTCGTTGTTGACGTCGATCGACATGGTGCGCTGTTACTGCTTCCCGTTGTGGCGGCCCTGGCCCTTGCCGGCCCGGCCGTCCTGTTCGACTTGGTTGTCGTACTTCTCGTACGCGTCGACGATACGGCCGACCAGCTTGTGCCGGACGACATCCTGGGACGTGAGCCGGGAGAAGTGCACGTCGTCGATGCCCTCCAGGATGTCCTGCACCTGGCGCAGACCGCTCTTGGTCCCGTTCGGCAGGTCGACCTGGGTGACGTCACCGGTGACGACGATCTGCGAGTCGAAGCCCAGCCGGGTCAGGAACATCTTCATCTGCTCGGCGCTGGTGTTCTGCGCCTCGTCGAGGATGATGAAGGCGTCATTGAGCGTACGGCCACGCATATAGGCCAGCGGCGCCACCTCGATCGTCCCCGCCGCCATCAGCCGCGGGATCGAGTCCGGGTCGAGCATGTCGTGCAACGCGTCGTAGAGCGGGCGCAGATACGGGTCGATCTTGTCGAAGAGCGTGCCGGGCAGGAAGCCGAGCCGCTCGCCCGCCTCGACCGCCGGGCGGGTCAGGATGATCCGGCTGACCTGCTTGGACTGCAGCGCCTGGACGGCCTTGGCCATGGCCAAGTAGGTCTTGCCGGTGCCGGCGGGCCCGATGCCGAAGACGATCGTGTGCTTGTCGATCGCGTCGACGTACCGCTTCTGGTTGAGCGTCTTGGGGCGGATCGTGCGGCCGCGGCTGGACAGGATGTTCTGGGTGAGCACCTCGGCCGGGGTCTCCGTGCCGTCCGCCTGGCCGTTGTCACTGGCCCTGAGCATCGCGATAGAACGTTCCACAGCGTCCTCCGTCATCGGCTGACCGGTGCGGAGCACCAGCACCATCTCGTCGAACAGGCGCTGGATCAGGGCGATTTCCGCCACGTTCCCCGTCGCGCTTATCTCGTTGCCCCGGACGTGGATGTCGGCTGCCGGGAACGCCGCTTCGATCACGCGCAGCAGCGAGTCGCCCGATCCCAGGAGCATCACCATGGGGTGTGCGGCCGGAATGCTGATGTGGGCACGCGCCTGCGGCTGTGTTGGTGTCTGAGTCATGGGCCGGCCCTCGGGCCTGCACATACCTCCCGTTGCAGGGTTCTCGCTGCTCGACAACCTCTGGACCACCAAGCCTACGACTCCGCACCGACAACGCCGAGAGGTTTTCACCGGCGGAAGCGGCCGGGCCGGTCAGGGCCGGAAGCCGATGGTCGGGACGGCCCTGCGCAGCGGCCAGTGGCGGGCCGCCGCCGGAAGCAGGTCCTGGAGGAACGCGTACCGCTGGAGCGCCGCCGGATCCTGGTCGGCGCAGGTGCGGACCCGCTGCCACCAGGCGGCGATCTCCGCCCAGCCGGGGGCCGACAGCGAGCCGCCGAACTCCTGGACCGAGAGGGCGGCGGTGAGTCCGGCGAAGGCGAGCCGGTCGGCGAGCGGCCAGTTGGCCAGGGTGCCGGTGACGAAGCCGGCGACGAAGACGTCGCCCGCGCCGGTCGGGTCGAGTGCCTCGACCTCGATCGCGGGGACCTCCGCGGCGGTCCCGGTGACCGCGTCGACCGCGTAGGCGCCTTCCGCGCCGAGGGTGACGACGGCGAGCGGTACGTGTTCGGCGAGGGCGTGCGCCGCGGCGCGGGGGCAGTCGGTGCGGGTGTAGCGCATGGCCTCCTCCGCGTTGGGGAGGAACGCCTGGCAGTGCGCCAGGTCGGTCAGGCCGTTCAGGTCCCAGCGGCCGGTCTCGTCCCAGCCGACGTCGGCGAAGACCATGGCGCCGCGGCGGGCCGCCGCGGCCACCCACGGCTCGCTGCGGCCCGGGACGAGCGAGGCGACGGCGGCGCGGGCCCGGGGCGGGCACTGGGGGAAGGCGGTGGCGGCCGGGTCCGGAGCGGCGGGCGGCGGGGCCTCGTGGCCGTGCGAGACCATCGTCCGCTCGCCCTCGTACGCCATGGAGACGGTCACCGGGGAGTGCCAGCCGCGGACGGTGTGCGACATGGAGAGGTCGATGCCCTCGCCCTGCTCCAGCGCGTCCCAGCAGTACTCGCCGTAGTGGTCGTCGCCGAAGGCCGCGGCCAGTGAGGTGTGCAGGCCGAGCCGGGCCAGTGCCGTGGCCATGTTCGCGACCCCGCCGGGGCTGGAGCCCATGCCGCGCGCCCAGGACTCGGTGCCGCGCACGGGGGCGCTGTCCAGGCCGGTGAAGATGATGTCGAGGAAGACCGTGCCGGTGAGGAAGACGTCGCAGTCCGGGTCCTGCGGCGCGCGCAGTCCGTCCAGTGGGTCGATTCCTGGCATCCCAGTGCTCACCTTGCACTCCCCGGTCGTGGCGGTTCCGGCCAGTGTGCCCGATCCACTCGCCCGTCCGGGGGGTCCGCGCCGAGTCCGTACACACAGAGCCTGACCTGCATAAACATGCGCTGCTACCCGCATACTAAAGTGGCAAACATATAAGTGGCTCAGATCACAGCGTGGCGACTTTCGGCCGGCCGGAAGCACTTGATACAAATTGGCCCGCGAGCACCGTTGGGGCCAGTTTCCGGCGAGTGCGTCGACTTCATCGCATTTCCCGCATTTCTCTCATGTGTGCCTCGGCGCGTCCTCTTGCTGGACGCGCAACCCCTCGCTGTCTTCTCCGCCTCCTCTGGCATGTCTTCAGGAACGCCCATGTCCTCGCGCCCTCGCGCCGCGTGGCCGCTGGTTGCCGTGTTCACCGCCGGTTACCTCGCCTCATATCTGCTCCCCACCATCGTGGGGAGGCTCTCCGCCCATCTGGGTCTCAGCGCCGCCCAGGCCGGCCTCGTCGGCAGTGCGCTGCTGCTGAGTTCGGCGGCCGCCGGGTTCTGCCTGGCGGGCCGCGTCGAGACGTACGGGCCGCAGCGGCCCGCGCGAATCGGGCTGGTGCTGGCCGCGCTGGGCTACGGCTGCGCGGCGCTGGCCGGTTCCGTACCGCTGGTGGTCGTGGGGGTGATGCTCGGCGGCTTCGGCTCCGGTACGGCGACCGCGGTCGCCGCGGCGGGCATCGCCTCCCAGCGCGATCCGCACCGGACCTCGTCGCTCGGGCTGCTCAGCGTCTCCGCGGCCGCGGGCCTCCTCTACCTGACGATCCCCCACCTGGGCGGCGGCCACCGGCTGCCGTTCGCCGCGGTCGCCCTGGTCGCGCTCCTCGTCTGGCCCGCCACCTCACGGCTGGGCGCCCCGGTGCCCGCCGGCCCCGCCGTCCCCGCCGCCGGCCGGCTGCCGCACCGCCGCTCCGGTCTGGTGCTGGCGGGCGGCATGCTCGTCTGGTCGATGGCGCAGAACGCGCTGTGGGGTGTCAGCAGCCGCATCGGCGTGGTTCAGGCGGGGCTCTCCGAGGTCACCACGGGAGCGGTCTTCGCCGCCGCGCTCGGCGCCGGCCTGCTCGGTGTGATGGGCGCCGGGATGCTGGGCGCCCGGCTCGGGCGCGCGGTGCCGATCGGCCTCGGCACCGTGATCATCGCGGTCGGTATCGTGGTCAGCTCGTCGGCGAGCGGTCTCGGCTCGTTCGCGACCGGGGAGATCATATGGAACACCTTCTACCCGGTGGTCCTGACGTATCTGATCGGTCTGGCCGCGTCACTGGACATACGAGGCCGCTGGGCGGTCCTCGCGGGATCGGCCTCCTCCATGGGCGTGGCCTGCGGGCCGGTGCTGGGCAGCGTGCTGTCCGAGGAATCCGGCTACCCGGTGATGGGGCTGATCCTGGGCGCCGCGACCCTGCTGGTCGCGGTCCCGGTGACGGCCGTCGCCCTGCACACCGGTGGCCGCCCGCTGGTGCCGGGATCGGTACGCCGCAGGGGCGGTGCTCCGGCGGCCCTGCTCGCGGTCACCACCGGCGCGGTGCCCGGCGCCGTGCCCAGGCTCGGCGCGCCCGAGCAGGCTGTCATGGAGATCAACCTGCCCGAGCTGCGCCGCAGGCGCCTGGTGAGGAGCGCGTTCCGGACGGCCGGCGGGGCCGCTCAGTCGAACGCGTACGCCTCGACCTCGGACAGGTAGCGCGCCCGGCGCTCCTCGTCGTGGTCGAGGAAGGCCGCCTCGAAGGAGTTGCGGGCCAGGGTGCGCAGCTGTTCGCGCTCCAGGCCGAGCGCCTCGTGGACGGCGTGGAAGGTGTCCCCGACGTACCCGCCGAAGTAGGCGGGGTCGTCGGAGTTCACCGTGCAGAGCAGCCCGGCGTCCATCATGGCCCGCAGCGGGTGCTCCTCCAGGGTGTCGATGGCCCGCAGCCGTACGTTGGACAGCGGGCAGAGGGTGAGCGGTACCCGCTCTGCGACCAGCCGCTGGACCAGTTCCGGGTCCTCCATGCAGCGCAGCCCGTGGTCGACGCGCTCCACGCCGAGGACGTCGAGCGCCTCGCGGATGTACGCGGGCGGCCCCTCCTCGCCCGCGTGCGCGACCTTGCGCAGTCCGAGCGCCTCGGCCGCCGCGTACACCTCGCGGAACTTGGCGGGCGGGTGGCCGACCTCGGCGGAGTCCAGGCCGACGGCGCTGATCCGGTGCAGATACGGCTTCGCGGCCTCCAGGGTCTCCAGCGCCGAATCGGCTGACCGGTCGCGCAGGAAGCACATGATCAGCTGGGTGGAGACTCCGTGCGTTTCCTCGCTGCGCTCCAGGGCCCGGCCGAGTCCTTCGACGACGGTGCCGATCGGAACGCCCCGGGCGGTGTGTGCCTGCGGGTCGAAGAAGATCTCGGCGTGCCGTACGCCCTGGGCGGCGGCGCGGGCGAGGTAGGCGTCGGCGAGGTCGGCGAAGTCGTCCTCGGTCCGCAGCACCGCCATCAGTGCGTAGTACAGGTCGAGGAAGGTCTGCAGATCGTCGAAGAGGTAGGCGGTGCGCAGTGCCTCGGTGTCCGCGTACGGGAGGTGCACGCCGTTGCGTGCGGCGAGCGCGAAGGCCAGCTCGGGTTCGAGGGTTCCTTCGATGTGGAGGTGGAGTTCGGCTTTGGGGAGGTGCACGGTTTCTCGCTAACGCAGGTGGTGCTGGTGTTGGTTACTGGTGACGGGTGGGGACGGGGACGCGGATCAGGTCCTGGGCGACGGTCAGTTCGCCCTCGAACCCGGCGGCCCGTGCCTGGGTCTCGAAGGCCTCCGGGTCCGGGTAGCGCTGCGAGAAGTGGGTGAGCACGAGGTGCCGTACGCCCGCTTCGCGTGCCACCCGGGCCGCCTGCCCGGCGGTCAGGTGGCCGTGGTCGGTGGCCAGCCGCTCGTCCTCGTCGAGGAAGGTCGACTCGATGACCAGCATGTCGCATCCCTCGGCGAGCACGTGCACGCCGTCGCAGAGCCTGGTGTCCATGATGAACGCGAACCGCTGTCCGCGCCTGCGCTCGGAGACGTCGTCGAGCGTGACACCGCCGAGGGAGCCCTCGCGCTGGATCCGGCCGATGTCGGGTCCGGCGATGGAGTGCTCGGCGAGCCGGGCCGGCAGCATGCGGCGCCCGTCGGGTTCGACGAGGCGGTAGCCGTACGACTCGACGGGGTGCGAGAGCTTGTGGGCGCTGAGGGTGTACGCGACCGTGGTGGCCAGCGGTCCGTCGGCGGCGACCGGGGCCTCGGTCAGCTCGACGGACTCGCGGTAGGCGGTCGCGTACCGCAGCCGGTCGAAGAAGTGCTGCCCGCTCGCCGGGTAGTGCGCGGTGACGGGGTGCGGGACCTGGTCGAGGTTGATCCGCTGGATCACCCCGGCCAGGCCGAGCGAGTGGTCGCCGTGGAAGTGCGTGACGCAGATCCGGTTGATGTCGTGCGCGGCGACGCCGGCCCGCAGCATCTGGCGCTGGGTGCCCTCGCCGGGGTCGAAGAGGAGGCCCTCGCCGTCCCAGCGCAGCAGGTAGCCGTTGTGGTTGCGGTGCCGGGTCGGGACCTGGCTGGCGGTTCCGAGGACGACGAGTTCACGTGCGGACACGGGGTGGGTCCGCCGCTAGCCGGGCGGCCACTGGAGGCCGCGGCCGCCCAGGACGTGCGCGTGTGCGTGGAAGACGGTCTGCCCGGCCCCGGCACCGGTGTTGAACACGACCCGGTAGCCGGTGGCGGCGATCTTCTCGTCGGCGGCGACCTCTCCGGTCTCGCGCAGGATGTCGGCGAGGACCTGCGGTTCGGCGGCGGCGAGGGACGCGGCGTCCGGGTAGTGGAGCCGCGGGATGACGAGCACGTGGGTGGGGGCCTGGGGGTTGATGTCGCGGAAGGCGACGGTGGTGTCGGTCTCCCGGATGATGGTGGCCGGGATGTCACCCGAGACGATCTTGCAGAACAGGCAGTCGGGCTGCGGTTCTCCTGCCATGGGGCACTCCTCGGTCTCGGCGATCCGTTACGGGGGCAGCCTAGCCGGACGGGCGCGGGCCTTTTCGGGGGCGCTCCTCCGTACCCCCGCTCCTCGACCGCCGGACGGCTCGGATGTTCGGCCTCGTCGCGATCGAGGAGCGGGGTCCGGGGTGGAGCCCCGGTCACGGTGCCGCGGAGGGGCCTTGGTTCCGCGGCTCGGGCAGGGGCGGGGCCGTCTTCGCCGGGGTCCGGGTCAGCGACTCCAGCGCGATCCTGATCGCCTCGTCCAGCTGCGGATCCCGCCCCGCGGCGCGGTCCTGCGGCGTCATGACGACCTCGACGTCCGGGTCGACGCCGTGGTTCTCGACGCCCCAGCCGTACTCCTCCAGCCAGAAGGCGTACTTCGGCTGGGTGACCAGGGTGCCGTCCACCAGCCGGTAGCGGCTGTCGATGCCCACCACGCCGCCCCAGGTGCGGGTGCCGACCACCGGGCCGATGCCCAGCAGTTTGATCGCCGCGTTCACGACGTCGCCGTCCGAACCGGAGAACTCGTCCGCCACGGCGACGACCGGCCCCCGGGGCGCGTCGCCCGGGTAGCTCTGGGGCCGGCTGCCGCGCGGCAGGTCCCAGCCGACGATGCGGCGGGCGAGCTTCTCCACGATCAGCTGCGAGGTGTGGCCGCCGCGGTTCTCCCGTACGTCCACCACCAGCCCCTCGCGGGCGACCTCGGTGCGCAGGTCGCGGTGGATCTGGGCCCAGCCCGGTCCGGCCATGTCGGGGATGTGGACGTAGCCGAGGCGTCCGCCGGAGTGCTCGTGGACGTAGCCGCGCCGGTCGGCGACCCACGCGTGGTAGCGCAGCGCCTCCTCGTCGGCGATCGGGACGACGACGACATGGCGCGGGTCGCCGCCGTCGGCCGGGGAGACGGTCAGCTCGACCGGGTGGCCGGCCGAGCCGGTGAGAAGCGGTCCGGGGCCGGTGACGCGGTCGACGGGGTGGCCGTCGACCGCCACGATCGCGTCCCCCGTGCGGACGGCGACGCCCGGTGCGGCGAGCGGTGCGCGGGCCGCGGGGTCGGAGGTCTCCGACGGCAGGATCCGGTCGATGCGCCAGCTCCCGTCGTCGGCGCGGGAGATGTCGGCGCCGAGCAGGCCCTGCCGGGCCGCGTCGTCGTGCCATCCGCCGGACGGCCGTACGTAGGCGTGGGAGGTGCCGAGTTCGCCCTGTACCTCCCACAGCAGGTCCATGAGGTCGTCGTGGGTGGCGACGCGCTCCAGCACCGGCCGGTAGCGGTCCAGAACGCCGGCCCAGTCGACACCGCCCATGTCGGGGTGCCAGAAGTTGTCCCGCATGAGGCGGCCGGCCTCGTCGTACATCTGCCGCCATTCGGCGGCCGGGTCCAGGGTGCGGCGGATCCGGGAGAGGTCGACGGTGACGCTGCCCTCGCCGTCGTCGTCGTCCGGGCCCCCCGGCACGCGGCTGTCGGACGGTACGACGCGCAGTTTGCCGTGGCTGTGCAGGACCAGCCGCCTGCCGTCGCCGCTGACCGCGAACCGGGTGATGTCGGAGGCGAGTTCCTCGCAGCGCAGCTTCTCCAGGTCGTACCGCTCCAGCACGGTCTCGGGGCGGCGGGCGTCGGGCGTGGCCCCGCTCGTACCGAGGACTCCGGTGACCGGGTGGCGCAGCCAGAGCAGCCCGTCCTTCGCGGCCCGGAGCGAGGAGTAGCTGGCGGCCTCGACGGGCAGCGGCACGATCCGGTCGGCGAGGCCGTCCAGGTCGATGCGGGTGACCGGGAGGGCGGTGGGGTTGTCGTCGCCCTCGGCGCTCTTCTCCCGCTCGGTCGGGCGGCCGTGGAGCTGCGGCCCGAACGGGGAGGGGGTGGTCGCGGCGAGCGTCATCAGGTGCGGCCGGCAGACGCCGATGAAGGCCAGGTCGAAGACATGTGCGTCGTAGACCGGGTCGAAGGCCCGCTCGGAGAGGAAGGCCAGGTGCTTTCCGTCGGCGGTGAAGGCGGGTGCGAAGTCCCGGAACCGCAGCGGGGTGGCCTCGGCGACCGTCAGGTCGGCGAGGTGGGCGAGCTTGAGCTGGCTGAGCGGTTCGGGGCCGGGGTGCGACCAGGCGAGCCAGGAGGAGTCGGGTGAGAAGACGAGCCCGGAGGCGTCGCCGTGCTCGCCGCGGTCCACCTCGTGGACCTCGCCGCTCTCCCGTTCGACGATCAGGACGCGTCCGTCGTGGGCGGCGACGGCGAAGCGGCTGCCGTCGGGGGCGGGGGCCAGGTCGAGGACCCGCCCGATGCGTCCCGCGGCGAGCCGGTGCGGGGTGGCGCCGGGCGAGGTGCCGGTGGCGGGTGCGCACTCCAGCGCGTCGTCGCCCTCGGCGTCGGTGACCCAGACGACGTGCTGGTCGCCGTCGGCCTGGAAGGTGCGGGGCAGCCTGGCCCGTACGCCGGGTTCGACGGCGAGTGCGCGGGCCGGGCCCTCGCGGTGGGTGACCCAGTGGACGGCTCCGCGGGACCCGATCGCGCTGCCGCGGCCGGTGCGGTCGGGGGACGCGGCGCTCAGCCGGCTGCCGGCGTGCACGGGGTGCGGCTGGAGGTCGGCGCGCTGGCCGCCGAGCCGGATGCCGAGGCGGCGGGGCTCGTCGCTGTCCAGGCTGTCGAGGAGCCAGAGCTCTCCGGCACTGGCGTAGGTGACCCGGGTTCCGTCGGTGGTGGCGTGCCGGGCGTAGAAGCCCTCGATGCCGGTGTGCCGGCGCAGACCGGTGCCGTCGGGGAGGGCGGAGTAGAGCGCTCCGACGCCTTCGTGGTCGGAGAGGAAGGCGATGCGCTCGCCCACCCACATCGGGCACTCGATGTTGCCGTCGAGCTCCTCGTTGACCCGTACGAACTCCTGCGGGGAGCCGTCCGTGGGGGTCTCCTCGGTGGCGATCCAGAGCTTGCCGGCCGTGCCGCCCCGGTAGCGCTTCCACTTGGCGGCCTCGCGCCCCATGGTGGCCGAGAGCAGCAGGATCCGTCCGCCGGGCCCGTACGCGAGGGACCCGACGGGCCCGTACGGGAGGGTCCGTGCGGGGCCTCCGTCGACCGGTACGGCGCGGGCCCAGGTGCGGCGCAGCGAGACCTGGCCCTGGGTGCTGAGCACCAGCACGTCGCCCTCGGGCGTCCAGCCATGAACGGCTGTCTGCGCGTCGCCCCAGTAGGTCAGCCGCCGGGAGGGGCCGCCGTCGACGGGGGCCAGGTGCACCTCGGGCACCCCGTCCCGGGTTGACGTCCAGGCGACGAGGGTGCCGTCGGGAGATATCCGCGGCTGGGTGACGGGTCGGTTGTCTGCGCTGACTCGCCAGGCTCGGCCGCCGTCGAGCGGTGCCAGCCAGACGTCGTCCTCGGCGGTGAAGGCGATCAGGTCGCCCTGGACATGGGGGTACCGGAGGTAGGAAGGCTGCGTCACATCGATCACCCTAGGCCGAGGCCGGGCCCAGGGAAACGGGGTTGGCCGGAGTCCGACGTAGGCCGTGTCCGCGGTGTCCCGCCCCGGCCCGCGGCGTCCCGGACCTCACTTGCCCTGGGGGTACGCGGTCACGGTGACCGTGACGGTCGCGGTCGGCCGGGCGCCTCCCCCGCTGCCGCCCGCCGGGAGCCGGGGCGGCGAGGAAGTGGGAGGCGCGGCGTCGCAGTTGCCGAGCATCGTGGCGCGGAAGACGGTCTTCCCGCCCGCCCTCGCGGTCATGTCACCGCTGACGCACTGGCCCTTGACCTCGCGGTCGACCTTGCCGTCGAGGCTGATGTCCTTGCCGTCCTTGCTGCGTCCGTTGCACGTGACGTCGGCGACCCGGCTGGTGGCGGCGGTGGACGGACCGGTCCGGGAGGCGGCGCTCGCGCCCCCGCCGGCGGTCCGTGCCGTGCAGCTCAGCCACCGCACGTTCACCCCTTCGTGCTCCAGCGCGCGAGTGGCGGTCCGGTCGGTCGTCACCGCGACGGACGCGGAGTTCAGGCCGTTGACCGGATCGCAGGCCGAGAGTCCGGCGACGACCGCGCCCGCGAGGCAGATCACGGCCGGAAAGCGACGGATCCTGCGATTGCACCATGCCCTTGATGTCCCCATACGGGCAGCTTGCCACCGCTCCTGACGGTGCGGTAGGCCGATTGCGGCCAGAACCGGCCAAGATTGCGGGAAACGGCCCGATTCATGACCAGCGGCCGGTGCGCCCCAGCAGCAGGGCCGTTGCCGCGGTGCCCGCCGTCGAGGTGCGCAGTACGGTCCGTCCGAGCCGGCAGGTCCGGGCCCCGGCGGCGGCGAACGCGGCCAGCTCGTCGGGCGAGACGCCGCCCTCCGGGCCGACGACCAGCACGATCTCGCCCGCTTCCGGCAGGGCGACGGTGGCCAGCGGCTCGCTGGCGTAGCCGCGGTCCTCGTGCAGGACGGCCGCGAAGTCGGCTGTGGCCAGCAGCGCGGCGACCTGCTTGGTCGTCATCACGTCCGCCACCTCGGGGAACCGCACCCGGCGCGACTGCTTGCCCGCCTCGCGGGCCGTGCCGCGCCATTTCGTCAGGGCCTTGAGGCCCCGGTCGCCCTTCCACTGGGTGATGCAGCGCCCGGCCTGCCACGGCACGATCGCGTCGACGCCGGTCTCCGTCATCGTCTCGACGGCGAGCTCGCCGCGGTCGCCCTTGGGCAGGGCCTGGACGACGGTGATACGGGTGACGGGGCGGGGTTCCTCGTGGACGGGCTCCAGGCCGGTGAGCACCAGCCGGTCCTTGCCCTCGGCGGCCGTCACCACGCCCTGTGCCCAGTGGCCCCGGCCGTCCGTCAGGACGACGTCCTCACCGGCGTGCAGGCGTTTCACCGAGACGGCGTGCCGCCCTTCCGGCCCTTCCAGGACGAACCCGGGGCCCGTGGGCATCTGTTCGACGACGAAGACGGGTGCCGTCACTGCGCGCTCCTTGTGCTCACTGCCGCCCGTGCGGCGTCGAGTTCCTCGGCGAGCAGTGCGACGAGCCGGCCGGCCGTCAGCTCGCGTGCCATCCGGTGCCCCTGGCCCGCCCAGAGCGCCATGCCCTGTGCGTCCCCGGCCTTGGCCGCCGCCTTGCGCAGCGGGGCGGTCAGCTGGTGGACCTGCGGGTAGGCGGCGGGGGCGTACGGTCCGTGCTCGCGCACGAAGCGGTTGACCAGGCCGCGGGCCGGGCGCCCGGAGAAGGCCCGGGTCAGGGTGGTGCGGACGAACAGCGGGTTGGTCAGGGCCTGCTTGTGGAGCAGATGGGCGCCGGACTCGGGGCAGACCAGGAAGGCGGTGCCGAGCTGCGCGGCATCGGCCCCCGCCGCGAGCACCGCGGCGATCTGGGAGCCGCGCATGAGCCCGCCGGCGGCGATGACCGGGATCTGTACCGTCTCGCGGACCTGGGCCACCAGGCTGAGCAGCCCGGTCCCGATGCCGTCGGCCTGCGGGTCGTCGCGGTGGGTGGACTGGTGGCCGCCCGCCTCGACGCCCTGGGCGCAGACCGCGTCGGCGCCCGCCCACTGCGCGGCCTGGGCCTCCTCCGGCGTGGTGACCGTGACAACGGTGTACGTGCCCACCGCGGCGAACGCGTCGAGGGTGTCGCGGGGCGGGCAGCCGAAGGTGAAGGAGACGACCGGGACCGGGTCCTCCAGCAGGATGGCGAGCTTGGCCTCGTAGCCGTCGTCGCCGCCGGAGTCGGTCTCACCGAGCGGGGTGTCGTACCAGGTGGCCTCGCCCGCGAGCTGGTGCCGGTACACCTCGACGGCGCTCGGGTCGGCGAGGTTGGGCTGCGGCATGAAGAGGTTGACGCCGAAGGGCTGGCCGGTCAGTCCGCGGACCTGCTTGATGTCGTTGTACATGCCGTCCGCGGTCTTGTACCCGGCGGCCAGGAAGCCGAGCCCGCCGGCCTCGGCCACGGCGGCGACGAGCTGCGGGCAGGAGACTCCGCCCGCCATCGGGGCCTGCACGATCGGATACCGGCAGAGATCGGTCAACGCGGATGGCATGACGGCATCGTGTCATGTCCTTCCTGTCCCGTGATGCGCACCCCGTGGCCACGTTATGTCCGCAATGCCGTACGGGCCCGGAAACCCGGGCCCGTACGGTGTCGACGCGTGGGACTAGCGCCCGTTGAACGCGTCCTTCAGGCGCGAGAACAGGCCCTGCTGACCGGGCTGGAACTGGCCGGTGGGCCGCTCCTCGCCGCGCAGTACGGCCAGCTCCCGCAGGAGGCGTTCCTGTTCGGGGTCCATCTTCGTCGGGGTCATCACCTCGACGTGCACGATCAGGTCGCCGCGGCCCCCGCCCCGCAGGTGGGTGATGCCGCGCCCGTGGAGCGGGACGGACTGGCCGGACTGGGTGCCCGGCCTGATGTCGACCTCCTCCAGGCCGTCGAGCGTCTCCAGCGGCACCTTGGTGCCGATGGCCGCCGCCGTCATGGGGATGGTGACCGTGCAGTGCAGATCGTCGCCGCGGCGCTGGAACACCGCGTGCGGCAGCTCGTGGATCTCGACGTAGAGATCGCCGGCCGGGCCTCCGCCGGGGCCGACCTCGCCCTCGCCCGCGAGCTGGATGCGGGTGCCGTTGTCGACACCCGCGGGGATCTTCACGGTGAGGGTGCGCCGCGAGCGGATGCGGCCGTCGCCGGCGCACTCCGGGCAGGGGGTCGGCACGACCGTGCCGAAGCCCTGGCACTGCGGGCAGGGCCGCGAGGTCATGACCTGGCCGAGGAACGACCGGGTGACCTGGGAGACCTCGCCGCGGCCGCGGCACATGTCACATGTCTGGGCCGAGGTGCCGGGTGCGGCGCCCTCTCCGCTGCAGGTCGTACAGACGACGGCCGTGTCGACCTGGATGTCCTTGGTCGTGCCGAAGGCCGCCTCCGAGAGGTCGATCTCCAGCCGGATCATGGCGTCCTGGCCGCGCCGGGTGCGCGAACGGGGTCCGCGCTGCGACGCCGTGCCGAAGAACGCGTCCATGATGTCGGAGAAGTTGCCGAAGCCGCCCTGTCCGAAGCCGCCCGCACCTCCTCCGCCGGAGGCGGACAGCGGGTCGCCGCCGAGGTCGTAGACCTGCTTCTTCTGGGCGTCCGACAGCACCTCGTAAGCGGCGTTGATCTCCTTGAACCGCTCCTGGGTCTTCGGGTCGGGGTTCACATCCGGGTGCAGCTCGCGTGCGAGCCTCCGGAAGGCCTTCTTGATCTCGTCCTGAGAAGCGTCGCGGCGCACGCCGAGTACGGCGTAGTAGTCCGTGGCCACTTACGACTCCGCCAGGATCTGTCCGACGTAACGTGCCACTGCGCGTACCGCTCCCATCGTTCCGGGGTAGTCCATGCGGGTCGGTCCGACCACGCCGAGTTTGGCGACTGCCTCGTCGCCCGAACCGTAGCCGACCGCGACGACGGACGTGGAGTTGAGGCCCTCATGGGCGTTCTCGTGCCCGATTCGTACGGTCATGCCCGAGTCCTTGGCCTCGCCGAGCAGCTTCAGCAGCACGACCTGCTCCTCCAATGCCTCCAGCACCGGCCGGATCATCACAGGGAAGTCGTGCCCGAAGCGGGTGAGGTTGGAGGTGCCGCCGATCATCAGCCGCTCCTCCGTCTCCTCGACGAGGGTTTCGAGCAGGATCGAGAGCACGGTGGACACGGTCGTCCGGTCCTCGCTCTCGAAGGATTCCGGCAGGTCCTGCACCAGTTGCGGGACGTCCGCGAAGCGGCGTCCCACCACCCGGCTGTTGAGCCGGGCCCGCAGATCGGCGAGAGAGGTCTCACCGAACGGCGTCTGGCAGTCGACCAGCCGCTGTTCGACCCGGCCGGTGTCCGTGATCAGCACGAGCATCAGCCGGGCGGGGGCGAGCAGGAGCAGTTCCACGTGCCGCACCGTCGAGCGGGTCAGCGAGGGGTACTGCACGACGGCGACCTGCCGGGTCAGCTGCGCGAGCAGCCGTACGGTCCGTCCCACGACATCGTCGAGGTCGACCGCGCCGTCGAGGAAATTCTGAATGGCCCTGCGCTCCGGCGACGACAGGGGCTTGACGCCCGCGAGCCGGTCGACGAAGAGCCGGTAGCCCTTGTCCGTAGGGATGCGTCCCGCGCTGGTGTGGGGCTGGGCGATGAAGCCCTCGTCCTCCAGCACCGCCATGTCGTTGCGGACGGTGGCCGGGGAGACCCCCAGCTTGTGCCGCTCCGTGAGCGCCTTGGAGCCGACGGGCTCCTCGGTGCCGACATAGTCCTGGACGATGGCGCGCAGCACTTCGAGTCTGCGTTCGCTGAGCATCGCGCACACCTCCAGCTGTCTACCTCGGTCGATCTCGGGTCGTTCCCGGGACGTGCTCTGGCACTCTGTCCGTTCGAGTGCCAGCGATCCCCCGGTCAGTGTACGGCGACGGGGTGGGCCCCTAGCAAGGGCGACCGGCCACGCTACCCCGAGACCGCGCAGGTCGTTGCCGATAGCGTCTCCGTATGGACGTCGCTTGGGAAGAGTTCGGCTGGGAGCGGTTGGGTGACGGTGTGGGCCGGCGGCGGCTGCCCCGCTGGGACGCGACGGTCGCACTGGTGGCCGGAGCGGACGGGGCCCTGCTCTACGACACCGGTTCGACGCTCCGGGAGGGAGTCGAACTGCGGACCCGGGCCGAGCGGCTGCTCGGCCGGAGGGTGACACATATCGCACTGAGTCATCCGCACTTCGACCACGTACTGGGCACGGCGGCCTTCGCCGGGGCCCGGGTGTACGGGGCGGCCGGTCTGACGGATCTGCTGCGGGCCGGGGCCGACGGCCTCCACCGCTCCGCGGTGGAGCACGGGGTGTCGGAGCGGGACGCGGCGGAGGCCGTGGACGTGCTGGTGGCCCCGCACCACCAGGTGTCCGGGGAGTGGACGGTCGACCTCGGCGGCCGCCAGGTGCTGCTGGCCGACGTGGGTCCGGGACACACGGGCCACGATCTGGCGGTGCTGGTGCCGGGCTCGCCCGCGGTCGTCCTCTGCGGCGACCTGGTCGAGGAGTCCGGTGAGCCGCAGGCGGGGCCGGACGCGGTCGTCTCCCGCTGGCCGGCCGCGCTGGACCGGCTGCTGGCGCTGGGCGGTGAGGACGCGCTGTACGTGCCTGGGCACGGAGCGGTGGTGGACGCCGCGTTCGTCCGGGCGCAGCGTGACGTGTTGGCCGGGCCCTTCGGCGTGTCGTGAGGCCGTCCCGTCCTATCGTCGTCCGATGCGCAGCTATCAGCCGGACCTGACCCCGCCGTGGAAGAAGTCCGCCCCCGCCCCCGAGGTGCCCGCCGATCCCGACCTGGTCGTGGAGGAGGTCACCACCGGCTTCTGCGGTGCGGTGATCCGCTGCGAGAAGACGGCCGCGGGGCCGACGGTGACCCTGGAGGACAGGTTCGGCAAGCACCGGGTCTTCCCGATGGAGCCGCGGGGCTTCCTGCTGGAGGGCCGGGTGGTCACGCTGGTGCGGCCGTCGGCCGGTGGCCCCGTCCGGCCCGCCCGTACGGCCTCCGGCTCGGTGGCGGTCCCCGGGGCGCGGGCGCGGGTGGCGCGGGCCGGGCGGATCTACGTGGAGGGACGGCACGACGCGGAGCTGGTCGAGCGGGTCTGGGGCGACGACCTCCGGATCGAGGGAGTGGTCGTCGAGTACCTGGAGGGCATCGACGACCTGCCGGCGATCGTGCGCGAGTTCTCGCCGGGGCCGGACGCGCGCCTCGGTGTGCTGGTCGACCATCTGGTGCCGGGTTCCAAGGAGTCCCGTATCGCGGCACAGATCTCGGACGGGAACGTCCTGGTGGTCGGTCATCCGTACATCGACGTGTGGGAGGCGGTGAAGCCGTCGTCGGTGGGAATCGGCGGCTGGCCGGTGGTGCCGCGTGGCCAGGACTGGAAGACCGGCGTGTGCCGTTCGCTGGGGTGGCCGGAAAACACCGGCGCGGCCTGGCAGCGCATTCTGTCCTCGGTCCGCTCCTACCGGGACCTGGAGCCCGAACTCCTGGGCCGGGTCGAGGAATTGATTGATTTCGTCACGCTTCCCGCCTGATGTCGCGCGGGTCTTCCCGCCAATCCCGGGCTGATCCCTCCAATTGCCTGCGCCTCTCACGCATCATCGGTTATTGAGTGGTTCCTGGCTCTTTTCGCGAGGGAAGGCACGGGGCGATGGCGCGCGAGACATGGCGGGACAGTGCGGACAACGAGGCGGCCTCGGCCGTCTTCCACTTCGTGCAGCAGCTCATCGACAGGTACCGGGACAACCGGCCGGTGATGCCGCTGGTGGTGCTCCAGGCCGCCGAAGCGGACGTCCCGCCCACCGTGGACGCCAAGGTCGAGCAGATCGTGCGCCGGATCCACCACGCCAACCAGCTGCGCCGCGTGCCGCTGAAACTGCTCGACGGCCGTGGCGAGACGCCGTACGAGGCGGCCCTCGACATGGTCCGCACGCTGACCGAGAAGCCGTGGGAGACCCGGAGCAGCTCGCAGTACAAGCCCTTCGTCTTTCCCCGCTCGCGGCTGCTCGGCGCCATCGAGCAGGCCACCGCGGCCGTGGTCCGGGAGCCGGACCACGGCGGCTCACCCGATGACCGCGACGAACGGATCCTGGAGCAGCTGAGCACGCTGCGCTGGCGGGTCAGCCGACGGGGTCCGCGCAACTGGCTGGGCGCGTTCCGGGAGTCGGTGCGGCCGGAGACGTTCCTCGGGGCCGTCGTCATCGCGGTGCTCGGTGTGCTGCTCGGCGAGATCGGCTGGGTACCCACCACGCTGGTGGCCGTGGGCGCGGTGCTGGGCCTCGCGGTCGTCCGGCTGATGACGACGTCGGCGCCGCCGCTGCTGTGGCTGCGGCGGGCCAGCAGATGGTTCGCCACCACCTCCTCGCTGGCCGCGGCCGGCACCGGATACCCGTCCGACGGCTGGTCCCGGTTCTCGCCCAGCGGGTCGTGGCGGGTCATCCGGGTCCGGGCCGCGGTGGTCGCCGGGCGGGTGGCCGACGCGGCGGCGGGCGACGAGCAGTCCCGCCAGTTCCACCTGGAGCTGCGGGTCCAGGCGCTGCTGGAGGACCTGCGGAACAACTACCGCCCCCACGCGCTGGACTGGCGGCGCGGGAAGCGCACCGTGCCGCCGGTGGTGTTCCTTCCCCGCGCCTGCCAGAGCAACGGCGGCATCCAGCTGATCAACGCGATCAACAACGTCCGTTCCCGGCGCAGCGAGGTGGATCCGCTGCTGCTCCTGGCCTCGCTGCCGGCGGCCGAGATACTGCGGCACACCCCGCCGCTGCCCGCAGAGCCGCTGCCCACGCACACCGGCGCGGCGCGGGCCCGTTACGACAACTGGATCAGCCATCTCAGCATCGGCCAGTCCCCGACGGCCGCCGCCACGCTCGCCTGGGTGCTGCGGCTGCCGCTCTCGACCGAGCAGCTGACCCATGAGCACGCGCACGCGCAGCTGGTCACGACGCGGGTGCGCAGGACGTGGGTCTGGTGGGTGATGTCGCGGACGACCGTGGCGTGCCTCCTGGTCGGCGCCCTGCTGGCGACCTTCCTGGTGAGCAGCCGGCTGGCGGACCGGTACTGCCACGGTCCGCTCACCGACGTGAACACGGACTCGGTGAAGCTCGTGGGTCCGGGCGGCGGGCCGAAGGAGTGCATAGGCGTGTCGACGACCACGCAGGTGCGTTTCGCGTCGGGCAACGCCCTGGCGCTGGGCGGCTCCGGCAAGGGCGTCACCTTCGACCGGATCGAGCGGGCGGTGGCGGAGGAGAACGCCGCCATCATGCCCGGGGACGACTACGTCACCGTCATCTACGCGGGCCCGTTCACCGCCACGTCCTCCGAGGGCACCCGCAAGGCCCTGGAGGAGCTGACGGGTGTGTATCTGTACCAGCACCGCACCAACAAGCTGCACTACTCAGTCAGGCTCAAGGTGCTGACCGCCAACGGCGGGCAGGACATGCTCCAGCAGATACCGGCGGTGAAGAAGATCATCGAGGTGGCCAGGAAGGACCGCACGGTCGTCGGTGTGGTCGGGCTCGGGCGTGACACCACCGACAGTCCCCGGGCCACCGAGCTGCTTCAGGAGGCCGGTCTCCCGGTGGTGGACACGACCAACTCCGGCGGCTATCTGGCGAAGGACTACTCGAACTACTTCGGTATCGCGGCGACCGACGAGGAGCAGGCGGACGCGCTGGCCGTGGTGGCCCGACAGGTGGCCGGGAAGTCCCCGCACCCGCGGGCCCTCGTGCTCTCGCGCAGGCTGGGCAACAACGACAAGGACCGCTACACGGTGGAGCAGCGCAAGGTGGGCCGGACGATGCTGAAGAAGGCCGGGTTCGAGCTGTCCCCGCTGGCGGAGTACAGCCTCGGCCGCCGTAACAGCGCCGATCTCGACAAGCCGGTCCAGAAGATCTGCGAGGCGGACCCGGCACCGGACGCCCTGTACTTCGCCGGGCGGGTCGAGGACGTCAACAACCTGATGGGCCGGCTCGCCCAGGGGTGTGCGGACAAACCCATCACGGTCTTCACCGGCGACGACCTGACCAAGGCGCGTTTCGACGACAGCACGGATCTCGCCGCGGACGTCACGCTCTACCACACGGCGCTCGCCCCGATGGGCCGCGGCCGGAACGACGGCTTCTACACGGAGTCGCACCAGGCCCTGGAGGGCCTGCTGCCCGCGGGCGGCGAGCTGCCGCGGCTGCCGGCCTCCAAGCCCTATCAGGACGGCCTGTTCGCCAGCGGGCAGTCGGTCATCTCGTACAGCGCGACGAACGCCCTGTACGACGCCGCCAGCCACGGCGACAAGGTGAACAGCGCCGCGGAGACGTGGGCGAACCTGTACGCGGTGCACCTGCAGACGATGCCCACCGGCACGATCACGTTCCGCGGGTTCATCCCGTACGAGGCCCAGTCCGGCCACGGTCTCGACGTCGTCGAGATCACGTATCCGGACGGCCGGATCCACAGCAGGATCATCTGCGGCCGGCCGGCCGGCGCGCACAGGATCACCCCGGCCGGCTGCCCGGTGGGGTGAGCCGCCCGCGGTCCGTCCTCAGTCCACCAGGTCGCGCACCACGGCGTCGGCCAGCAGCCGCCCCCGCAGGGTCAGCACGGCCCTGCCGTCGCCGAACGGGCCGGACTCCAGCAGACCGTCGTCCACGGCCCGCCGTGCCGCCGTGAGCCCCGCCGGGGCGAGCAGGGACAGCGGGCAGCCGTCGGAGAGCCGCAGCTCCAGCAGGATGCGCTCGACGCGCCGGTCCTCCGCGGAGAGGATCTCGCGTCCCGCCCCCGGCGAGCGGCCCTCGGCCAGCGCCTGCGCGTACGCTCCCGGGTGCTTCACGTTCCACCAGCGCACGCCGCCGACGTGGCTGTGCGCGCCGGGTCCGGCGCCCCACCAGTCGGCGCCGCGCCAGTACAGCTCGTTGTGCAGGCAGCGGCCCTCGGGCGTCCGGGACCAGTTCGACACCTCGTACCAGGAGAAGCCCGCCGCGGCCATCGCCTCGTCCGCGATCAGATAGCGGTCGGCGTGCGCGTCGTCGTCCGTCATCGGGATCTCGCCGCGCTTGATCCGGCGCGCCAGCTGGGTGCCCTCCTCGACGATCAGGGCGTACGCCGACACGTGGTCGGGTCCGGCGCCGATCGCCGCGTCCAGCGAGGCCCGCCAGTCGTCGTCGGACTCGCCCGGGGTGCCGTAGATCAGGTCGAGGTTGACGTGGTCGAAGCCGGCCGCCCGCGCCTCCGCGACACAGGCCTCGGGCCGGCCGGGGGTGTGCGTGCGGTCGAGGATCTTCAGTACGTGCTGCCGGGCACTCTGCATCCCGAAGGAGATCCGGTTGAAACCGCCCTCGCGCAGCTCGGCCAGGTATTCCGGGCCGACCGACTCCGGGTTGGCCTCTGTGGTGATCTCCGCATCGTCCGCGAGCCCGAACTCCTCCCGGATCGCGGCCAGCATGGCAACGAGGTCGGCGGCGGCCAGCAGGGTCGGCGTACCGCCGCCGACGAAGACCGTACGGACCGGCCGCGGGTCGTCCCCGAGGACCTTGCGGGCCTGGCGGACCTCGCCGATCAGATGGGAGGCGTAGTTGTCCCGGGAGGCCAGTGCGCCCCCGGAGCCGCGCAGCTCGGTCGCGGTGTAGGTGTTGAAGTCGCAGTAGCCGCAGCGGGTCGCGCAGTACGGCACATGCAGGTAGAAGCCGAGCGGCCGGCCGGCGGCGCCTTCCAGGGCATGGCGGGGCAGCGCCCCGTCGTCGGGCACGGGCTCACCATCGGGCAGTACGGAAGGCATACCGTCCATTGTCGCGCGCCGCCCGGCAACCGGACGCCACCCCGGATTCCGGCCGCGGGCCCACGGGCTCTACAGGGCCTGGAGGACCAGCAGCGCCAGGTCGTCGTCCGGCGGGCGCTCCGCGAAGGCGTGCACCGCCTGGTTGATCCGGTCCGCGATCCCCTCGGCGCTCAGCCCGGTGCAGTCGGCCAGCGCCTGCGCCAGGCCGTCGTCGTCGTCGAACATCACCGGGCCGGAGCGCCGCTCGGTCACCCCGTCGGTGACGCACAGCAGGCTGTCGCCGGGGGCCAGGTCGAAGCTCTGGCTCTCGTACGTGGCGTCGTCGACGACACCGAGCAGCAGCTGCGGTTCCGCGGCGATCCGCACCGTGCCGTCGGGGCGCAGCAGCAGCGGCAGCGGGTGGCCGGCGCTGGCCAGGGTGCAGCGCGCGCCGCCGTCGGGCAGCGGCACGAGCTCCCCGTACAGCAGGGAGAGGAACCGGGGTCCGCTCTCCGCCGACTGCTGTCCGCCCGCGGCGGCGACCATCAGCGCGGCCGCCTCCGCGGCCTCCATCGCGTCGTCGAGGAGCAGCCGGTTGAGCCGGACCAGGACCTCGCCGACCTGGAAGCCCTCGCGGGCCAGCAGCCGCAGCCAGGGGCGGGCGAGGCCGGTGACGACGGCGGCCTCGGGGCCGCTGCCCTGGACGTCTCCGAGGACGAAGCACCAGCGGTCGTTCGGGCACGGGAAGATGTCGTAGAAGTCACCCCCGACCACTCCGTCGTCGCTGGGTTCGTACACCAGTGAGCTGGCGACGCCCGGTATGTCGGCGACCTTGCTGGGCAGCAGTGCGCGCTGCAGGATGCGGCTGATGGTGGCCTGCCGGGTGTAGGCGCGGGCCGCGCCCACGGCGAGGCCGACCCGCCGTACGAAGTCCTCTATGAGGGCCGTCACCTCGTCGGGGACGCGGGCGATGCCCTCGCGGCCGACGAGCACGGCGCCGAGGGTGCGGCCGCCCGAGGTGATCCGGTACGCGAGGGCGACGCCGTCGCTCCCGTCCGGCGCTTCGGCGTCCTCCGCGCTGCCGGGCCACGGGATCGAGACGGGTCCGGTGCCGACGCGCTCGGGGAGCCGCAGCGGGTCTCCCTCCAGCACCTCGCGCAACGGGTCCGTGCGGGTCTCGTCGATGTGCCAGACCTTGGCGAGCCGCGGGACGGCCGCACGCCCGCCGCTCTCCGGCTCCAGCCAGATCGCGCACCAGTCGGCGAGTCTGGGTACCAGTAACTGTCCGGCGAGCGCGGCCACGATGTCCTCGTCGAGCTGTCCGGCCAACAGGTCGGAGGCCTCGGCGAGGAAGGAGAGCGCGCCGCGCCCGGCCCAGTCCGCGTCGTCCCGCAGGGCGCGCCGGGCGGTGGGGGCGAGGAGTTCGGCCGCGCGCAGCCCGTGCTGGAAGCCGGGCTCGGAGCGGGCGTCGGCGAAGGGGTTCCAGTCGTCGACGGGGAGCCGGGCCCAGACGGTCTTGAGGCCGGTGCGGTAGGTGATGCCCCAGCGTTCGGCGAGGGTGGCGACGAGTTCCAGTCCGCGCCCGTACTCGGCGGGCTCTCCCAGGCCGGACGCACCGTCGGGTCCGGCGCCGTTCTCGCTGCCGTCGCTGCGCACGGCGCGGGCCGGGTGGTGGTCGGAGACCTCCAGTACCAGCGCCGACACCTCGTCCTCCGTGGCCTCCTCCAGCCGGAAGAGCAGTTCGACGTTGGTCCCGGCGTGCACGACGGCGTTGGTGACCAGTTCGCTGACGATCACCGCCGCGTCGTCGGAGAGCCGGTCGCTGAACCCCACGGCCGCGGGCAGGCCGAGCCCGCTCCACTCCGCGAGCGCGGCCGCGACGAACCGCCGGGCCGCGGCGGGCGCGAGCAGGTTCCCGGGCAGGCTCGTGCGGGCAACGGGCTGGGTGCCCGTGGACGCGGCACTGGTTCCGGGACGCTGCACGATGTCCCGCTGCAAGGGAATGGACCCCACAGGGCGGCTCCTGACCTGTTCTCGCTCTGCCTGTTCTCGAATTGCGCCGCTGACGACAGGGACAGAGTGACAGATCGGCCCAGCCCATACGCGTCGAGTTACCGAAGTGGGGGGAGAAGTCAGGGGAGAAACGGGCGGCGGAGCAGGCGCGGGAAGGACGTTCCTGCCCCCGCGCCGGAGCGCGGGGGCAGGTCGGCCGGGGCCGGGCGGCGGGCCGGCGTCACGCCTCGCGGGAGCCCGCGTACATGTCCTCGATCAGGTTCTTGTAGGCGCGCTCGACGACCGGCCGCTTCAGCTTGAGGCTGGGCGTCACCTCGCCGTGCTCGATGTCGAGGTCGCGCGGGAGCAGCCGGAACTTCTTGACGGTCTGCCAGCGCTGGAGCCCCTCGTTGAGGCGCTTCACATAGCCGTCGATGAGCTCGACGGTCTGCGGGGCGGCCACGACCTCCGCGTACGACTTGCCTTCCAGGCCGTTCTCGGCGGCCCAGCCGAGGATGGTCGGCTCGTCGAGGGCGATCAGCGCGATGCAGAAGTTACGGTCCGCGCCGTGCACCAGGATGTTGGAGACGAACGGGCAGACCGCCTTGAACTGGCCCTCGACCTCGGCCGGAGCGATGTACTTGCCGCCCGACGTCTTGATCAGGTCCTTCTTGCGGTCGGTGATCCGCAGATAGCCGTCCACGGACAGTTCGCCGATGTCGCCGGTGTGGAACCAGCCGTCGGCCTCCAGCACCTCTGCGGTCTTCTCCGGCAGCCCCTGGTAGCCCTGCATCAGGCCGGGGCCGCGCAGCATGATCTCGCCGTCGTCCGCGATCCGTACCTCGGTGCCGGGGAGCGGCTTGCCGACCGTGCCGGTGCGGTACGCCTCGCCGGGGTTGACGAAGGAGGCGGCGCTGGTCTCGGTGAGGCCGTAGCCCTCCAGGATGTGGATCCCGGCGCCCGCGAAGAAGAAGCCGATGTCGGGTGCGAGGGCGGCGGAGCCGGAGACACAGGCGCGGAGCCGGCCACCGAAGGCCTCGCGGATCTTCGCGAAGACGAGGGTGTCGGCGACCTTGTGCTTGGCGCCGAGCGCGAAGGGCACGGAGGCGGTGCCGGTGCGCCGGAAGTTGTCCTGGGAGACCTTCGCGTACTCGCGGGCGACCTCCGCCGCCCACTGGAAGATCTTGTACTTGGCCGCACCACCGGCGCGGGCCTTGGCCGCGACGCCGTTGTAGACCTTCTCGAAGATACGGGGAACGGCGGCCATGTACGTCGGCTGGACGACCGGCAGGTTCTCGATGATCTTGTCGACCCGGCCGTCGACCGCGGTGACGTGTCCGACCTCGATCTGGCCGGAGGTGAGGACCTTGCCGAAGACGTGCGCGAGCGGCAGCCAGAGGTACTGGACGTCGTCCTTGGTGATCAGCCCGGTGGAGACGGTGGCCTTGGCCATGTACGACCAGTTGTCGTGCGGCAGCCGTACGCCCTTGGGGCGGCCGGTGGTGCCCGAGGTGTAGATGAGGGTCGCGAGCTGCTCGGGGGTGATGGCGTCGACCCGCTCGGTGATCGCGGCCGGGTTCTTCGCCAGGTGCTCGGTGCCCAGGGCCTCCAGGTCGGCCAGCGTGAGCACCCAGCCCTCTGGGTCGCCTTCCGCGGGTCCGGCGCCCTCGGCGTCGATGACGACGACATGGGTGAGTTCCGGCAGCTCGGCGCGGCGCTCACGGGCCTTGGCCAGCTGTTCGGCGTCCTCGGCGATCAGGACCCGGCTCTCGGAGTCGGAGAGGATGAACGCCGACTCCTCGGCGTTGGTCGAGGGGTAGATCGTGGTGGTCGCGGCGCCCGCGCACATGACGCCGAGGTCGACGAGGATCCACTCGACCCGGGTACTGGCGGCGAGCGCGACGCGCTCCTCCGGCCGCACCCCCAGCGAGATCAGCCCGGCTCCGATGGCGTACACCCGCTCGGCGGCCTGCGCCCAGCTGAGCGACTTCCATTCGTCGGCACCCTGGCCGCCGGCCGCGGGGACGGGGTAGCGGTAGGCCTCCGCGTCCGGGGTGGCGGCCACCCGGTCGATGAAGAGGGTCGCCACGGACGGCGGACGGTTCTCGATCATGGTCTGTGTGTCGCTCACGACATCCTCCGGGCCTACGGCAGTGCTTCACGACCGGCTGCTGGTTCGCGGCGTGCTCGCCGCGTATGTCTGGTGTGCTTGGTCCTGCTTGTTTAACTCACGAGTAACTACGAAGTCGTGATCAGGGTAGAGCGCCCGCGTCCGCCGCGTAAGGGGCAATCGAACCCCGCTTCATAACGAACGGACCCCCGCGGCGCAGCGTTCTGCGATGCGGGGGCCCGTGCGGTCTACCGATCAGTAGGGTCGGCATGCGGGGGACGGACTACTTCTTGGCCTTGCTCTCCCCGGCGGACTCGTCCGTCGACAGCACGGAGATGAACGCGTCCTGCGGCACCTCCACGTTGCCGACCATCTTCATCCGCTTCTTGCCTTCCTTCTGCTTCTCCAGCAGCTTCCGCTTACGGGAGATGTCACCGCCGTAGCACTTGGCGAGGACGTCCTTGCGGATGGCGCGGACGGTCTCACGGGCGATGACCCGGGAGCCGATGGCCGCCTGGATCGGCACCTCGAAGTTCTGCCGCGGGATCAGCTTCTGCAGCTTGGCGACGAGCCGGACGCCGTACGCGTACGCCTTGTCCTTGTGCGTCACCGCGGAGAACGCGTCGACCTTGTCGCCGTGCAGCAGGATGTCGACCTTGACGAGCTCGGCGGACTGCTCGCCGGTGGGCTCGTAGTCGAGCGAGGCGTAGCCGCGGGTCTTGGACTTCAGCTGGTCGAAGAAGTCGAAGACGATCTCGGCGAGCGGCAGGGTGTAGCGGATCTCGACCCGGTCCTCGGAGAGGTAGTCCATGCCGAGGAGGGTGCCGCGGCGCTGCTGGCACAGCTCCATGATCGCGCCGATGAACTCGCTGGGCGCCAGGACCGTGGCCCGGACGACCGGCTCGTGCACCTTGTCGATCTTGCCCTCGGGGAATTCACTCGGGTTGGTGACGGTGTGCTCGCTGCCGTCCTCCATCTCGACCCGGTAGACCACGTTGGGCGCGGTGGCGATGAGGTCGAGGCCGAACTCGCGCTCCAGCCGCTCCCGGACCACGTCGAGGTGGAGCAGGCCGAGGAAGCCGACGCGGAAGCCGAAGCCCAGCGCCGCGGAGGTCTCCGGCTCGTACACCAGGGCGGCGTCGTTGAGCTGGAGCTTGTCGAGGGCCTCGCGCAGGTCCGGGTAGTCCGATCCGTCCAGCGGGTACAGACCCGAGAACACCATCGGCTTGGGGTCCTTGTAGCCGCCCAGCGCCTCGGTCGCCCCCTTGTTCAGGGAGGTGATCGTGTCACCGACCTTGGACTGCCGGACGTCCTTCACCCCGGTGATGATGTAGCCGACCTCGCCGACGCCGATGCCGTCGGACGGGGTCATCTCCGGGGAGGAGACCCCGATCTCCAGCAGCTCGTGGGTGGCACCGGTGGACATCATCCGGATGCGCTCGCGCTTGTTCAGTGAGCCGTCGACCACACGGACGTACGTCACGACGCCCCGGTAGGAGTCGTAGACCGAGTCGAAGATCATCGCGCGGGCCGGGGCATCGGCCTTGCCGACGGGCGCCGGGACGTCCCTGACCACGCGGTTCAGCAGCGCGTCCACGCCGACACCGGTCTTCGCGGAGACCTTGAGCACGTCCTCGGGCTGGCAGCCGATGAGGTTGGCCAGCTCCTCGGAGAACTTCTCGGGCTGGGCGGCCGGCAGGTCGATCTTGTTGAGCACCGGGACGATGGTGAGGTCGTTCTCCATTGCCAGGTAGAGGTTGGCGAGGGTCTGGGCCTCGATGCCCTGCGCGGCGTCGACCAGCAGGACCGTGCCCTCACAGGCCGCGAGCGACCGGGAGACCTCATAGGTGAAGTCGACGTGCCCCGGGGTGTCGATCATGTTGAGGACGTGGGTGCTGCCCTGGCCCTCGCCGGCGGTGGGCGCCCAGGGCAGCCGTACCGCCTGGGACTTGATGGTGATGCCACGCTCGCGCTCGATGTCCATCCGGTCGAGGTACTGAGCGCGCATCTGCCGCTGGTCGACCACACCCGTCAGCTGGAGCATCCGGTCGGCAAGGGTCGACTTGCCGTGGTCGATGTGCGCGATGATGCAGAAATTGCGGATCAGCGCCGGGTCGGTACGGCTCGGCTCGGGCACGTGGAGAGGAGTCGCGGGCACGCAGGGTCCTGATTCTTGAGACGCCGAACGCCGTGTCTCGGGTCGATGTCGGGTCGGTCGGATCTGTACTCGGATCTGTACGTAGCTCCCATCGTCCCACGCCTGCGGAGCGGAGACCGGTTTGGGCCGGTCGGAGCGCGGCTGCTACCGTGGACAGCTGTGCCTCGTGGCTTTCCGGCCACAGGGCGCACATCGAAGATCCAACGAACCTGAAAAGGCTCTTTCGTGGCGAACATCAAGTCCCAGATCAAGCGGAACAAGACCAACGAGAAGGCGCGCCTGCGCAACAAGGCCGTCAAGTCGTCGCTCAAGACCGCAATCCGCAAGGCCCGCGAGGCCGTCGTTGCGGGAGACGCAGAGAAGGCCAACCTGGCCGTCCGCGACGCCTCCCGTGCGCTCGACAAGGCTGTCTCGAAGGGTGTCATCCACAAGAACGCCGCCGCCAACAAGAAGTCGGCGCTGGCCACCAAGGTTGCCACCCTCCAGGGCTGAGCATTCCCGATGTGATCGCCGGAACGGACTCAGCGGGCCCTCTCTCCCGCTCCTGACCGGCAACCCGCGCCGCACACCGAACCTGCGTTCGCCACGCGGGTGCGGCGCACCAAGTACAGACCGAAGGCCCCGGCCGTAGCCCTCCCCAGGGCGACGACAGGGGCCTTCGTCATGCGCGCGTGCCAGGGGCCTGCGTCATGCGCGCCGGACGCCGGGGCAACGCAGGGCCTTCATCACGCGCGCACGGCAGGAGCCATCGTTATGCGCGCAGCACGCCAAGGCGGCGCAGGGCCTTCATCACGCGCGCACGCCAGGAGCCATCGTGGTGCGCGCACGCACTTCACGACCGGGTCCGGCCACATCAAGCCCGTCCGGCGATTGAGGACGCCACGAACCGCAGGTTCAAGCCCGTCCGGCGCTTGAGGACTACGCGGACGGGAGGACGACCGGACGCACCCGGCGTCTACGGGGCCACCTCGCCCAGAGTCACCGCTGCCGCCCCGCCCGCGCGGCCCGCGCCACCGCGACCACGGCCTTCTCCAGCGCGTACGCCGGATCGTCCCCGCCCCCCTTGACCCCCGCGTCCGCGTCCGCGACCGCCCGCAGCGCCACCGCGACCCCGTCCGGCGTCCAGCCACGCATCTGCTGACGCACCCGGTCGATCTTCCAGGGCGGCATCCCCAGCTCACGGGCGAGATCCGCCGGCCGCCCCCCGCGCGCGGAGGACAGCTTGCCGATCGCCCGCACGCCCTGCGCGAGCGCGCTGGTGATCAGGACGGCCGCCACTCCGGTCGACAGCGACCAGCGCAGGGCCTCCAGCGCCTCCGCCGCCCGGCCCTCGACCGCCCGGTCGGCGACCGTGAAGCTCGATGCCTCCGCGCGCCCCGTGTAGTAGCGCCCGACGACCGCCTCGTCGATCGTGCCCTCGACGTCCGCGACGAGCTGCGACACCGCACTCGCCAGCTCCCGCAGATCGCTGCCGATGGAATCGACCAGCGACTGGCACGCCTCGGGCGTCGCCGAGCGCCCCAGCACCCGGAACTCACCGCGTACGAAGGAGAGCCGCTCCGCCGGCTTGGTGGTCTTCGGGCAGGCGACCTCCCGCGCGCCCGCCTTGCGCGCCGCGTCCAGCAGCCCCTTGCCCTTGGCGCCGCCCGCGTGCAGCAGGACGAGCGTGATCTCCTCGACCGGGTCGTCCAGGTACTTCTTGACGTCCTTGACCGTGTCGGCGGAGAGATCCTGCGCGTTGCGCACGATCACCACCTTGCGCTCGGCGAAGAGCGACGGGCTCGTCAGCTCGGCAAGCGTGCCCGGCTGGACCTGGTCGGACGTGAGGTCGCGGACATCCGTGTCGGCGTCGGAGGCGCGGGCCGCCGCCACCACCTGCTGGACGGCGCGGTCCAGGAGCAGGTCCTCCTGGCCCACGGCGAGCGTGAGCGGGGCGAGCGGGTCGTCGGTGGAATTCCTTCTGGTGGCCATCGCCGTCCAGCATCCCACGCGCCACCGACAACCCGTCCGGGCACCGCTGTCAGAACACCGCCACCGGACACCGCTGCCCCGACGCCGCTGCCCGTACCGGAGAATGGGCACGTGAGCGATGTGAGACATGTACTGGTGCTGCCCGACCGCGACACGGCGCAGGAGGTGGCGAGCGAGCTGTCCGACCGGTTCGGGGTCACCGAGGAGCCGCAACTCGTGCGCGACGCGCTGGCCGGCGAGGACGACGCCGAGGACGCCCAGTGGCTGGTGGTCGTGGAGGACCCGGGCCGACGACTGGACGCGGCGGCGCTCGACGTGTTCGCCGCGGAGTACGAGGGGTGGCTGGAGGCCCCGTAGGGCGGCACCCCCGGGCGGGCGCGGGCCCCCGAGAGGGGCTCTCGGAAGGCCTCCGGGAAGGCCTCCAGGAAGGTCTCAGCCCTTCGGGACGATCTGGATGTCCATGTCGATGGAGATGCTGGAGCCGACGGCGGCTATCCCACGGGCCAGCATGGTCTGCCAGGTGAGGGTGAAGTCCTCGCGGTGCAGTTCGGTGGTGGCCCGGCAGGCGGCCCGCGTCTCGCCCTCCAGGCCGTTGCCGAGGCCGAGGTACTGGGTGTCCAGCGTGACCGTACGGCTCACGCCGTGCAGGGTGAGCGCGCCGCTCACGCCCCAGCGGGTGCCGCCTCGGTGGACGAACCGGTCGCTGTAGAACTCCAGCGTCGGGTAGCGGCCGACGTCGAGGAAGTCGCCGGAGCGCAGGTGGTCGTCGCGCATCCGGACGTTCGTGTCGATCGAGGCGGCGTCGATGATCACGTGCATGGCCGAGTTCTCCATGCGGTCGGCGATCCGGACCGCGCCCGCGAACGTGTTGAACCGGCCGTGGATACGGGCCATCCCGATGTGCCGGGCCGTGAAGCCGATCTGCGAGTGCATCGGCTCGATCTCCCACTCGCCCGGGTCGGGCAGCTGCGGGGGCGCCGACGCCTGAAGGGTGACGTCGCCCGGACCAGCGTGCTCGCCCTCGGTGATCGAGGCCGATCCGTGGAAGGGGGTGAAGCCCTCGGCCGTGACGGCGAGCCGGTACTCCCCCGCCGGGACCGTGGCGAGGACATTGCCGTACGGGTCCGTCTCGCCAGAGACGATCTTGCGTCCCGAGACGTCCGTGACCACGAACTCGGCCTGCCGCACGGCCTCGTTGAACGGGTCGAGCACCCGGCAGCTGAGGACGCCGGCCGATTCCGGTACGGCGATTCCGGCCAGGGCGCTGCCGTGCGTGGCACCCGTCGCACCCTTGTTTCCTATGCTTCCCAGCCAGCGGCCGAACATCTTCACGTACTCCCCGGGGGCGCGTTCACCTTGGGGCCGGGTGGCTGGACTTCGTAGTCGGAGCAGCGGCCCGCTGACGAGCATGCATTCGATCACCCTTGTGGCGTTCGAGGCAAACAGAGCATCTCGACGGGGCTTGGGTAGAGGTGTTACCGAAGGTCCGGATTGCTCGCTCCGTTTGTATGTGTCACCCGTCTTGTGTGTGTCACCCGTTCGACGTGGACGCACCGGCTCCGCGGACGGTGGGCAGCCGGTCGAGGCGCAGTCCGAAGTGGTCGCGGTAGGCGGCGAGCACCTCGTCGTCGCTCCCCAGCGGTGTCTCGTGGCGCTCGCCCCCGGCCGTCGTGACGAGCTTCCGGCCGCTGAGCGTGATCCGGCCGGTGGCCGTGAAACGGGAGCAGACCGTGGACCGGGTGAAGCCGGAGTCGGGTGAGGTGCGGTGGTACCAGGCGCCGGCCCGGAAGTCCGCCAGCACCCGGGGCCGGGGATCCAGCAGGAACTGCGGCGCTCCGTCCCGCAGCACCTCGACGTCCCCGTAGTCCTCGCCGCCCTCGGCGGTGGCGGGGGCCCGCCTGATCCGGAAGGTGCCGCGCGGGTCCTCCTGGTCCGTGCGGTCGTCGAGTGCGAGCGGATGCTGCGCGTGGTCACCGAAGCCGACGTCCGCGAGCCACGGACCGGTGCCGTCGTCCGTCCCCACCCGGAGCGCCAAGTGGTCGTAGGGAATGCCGAGCTTCCCGCCGTCGCCGTGGACCCGGGCCTGGAGCAGCGTGACGTCGAAGCCGAGTTCCCGCAGCAACCAGGCGAAGGCCCCGTTGAGTTCGTAGCAGAACCCGCCGCGGCGGCCCGCCACGATCTTGTCGAGAAGCGCCTGCTCCTCCAGCACGATGTCCTCGCCGAGATGGACGGAGAGGTTCTCGAAGGGCACGGCGGTGAGGTGGCGCAGTTGCAGCTCGCGCAGTGCCGCCGCGTCGGGGCGACCGGGCCTGGTGGCGCCGATGCGTGCCAGGTAGGAGTCAAGGGTGTGCGGCAGGTGCGGGTCCATACCGGCAGTCTGTCCCGGGGGCCTGCGGCCCGCCATGAGCCGGTGGTCCTAGGACCGGCGGCTGAGGCGCGGTGCCGGGTGCGCTGACTAGCGTGCGGGACATGACGACGCATGAGCCGGCCCGCAGCCGGGAGCAGCGCAAGCAGGACGCACTCGATCGCCTGGAGAAGGACGAGGACGCATGGGTGTCCACCGCCTCGGCGGACGGGGTGCCGGCCTTGGTGCCGCTGTGGTTCGTGTGGGACCAGGGGACGCTGCTGATGGCCACCCGGCGCACCAACCCCACCGCGGTCAACGTGACGCCGACCGGGCACGCCCGGATCGCCGTGGGCCACACCCGTGACGTGGTCCTCGTCGAGGCGACGGCCGAGGTGATCGAGGGGGCGGACCTCGCCCCGGAGTCGGGCGACGCCTTCGCCGCCAAATTCAACTGGGACCTGCGGGGCCGCCCCTCCTGGGTGTACCTGCGCTTCACTCCGACCGCCCTCAAGGCGTGGCGGGAGTCGAACGAGCAGTCCGGCCGTGAGCTCATAGCCGAAGGCCGGTGGCTGGCCTGAGTGGCCTGAGTGGCCTGCCTGGACGGCTGCCTGATGGCCGAAGGCCCTTGGCCGAGCCGACCACACAGTGAGCTGGTGGCCGAAGGCCCTTGGCCGAGCCGACCGTGCGGTGAACTGGTGGCCGAAGGCCCTGGGCCGAGCCGACCGCGCGGTGAACTGGTGGCCGAAGGCCCTGGGCCGGACTGAGTACTCGGTCACGACCGGCCCACCGCCCGCAGTCCCGGCCCGGTGCCCGTCACCGTGATCGCACCGTCCCTGTCGGTGCGGAGCACCACCGCTCCCCCGGCCCTGAGCGCGTCCACGGTACGGGCGGCCGGATGCCCGTAAGGGTTGTCCCGGCCCACACTGATCAGGGCGAACCTCGGGTGCGCGGTCCGCAGCAGGGCGGCGTCCTGATGCGCGGAGCCATGATGAGCGACCTTGAGCACATCCACACGCGGGAGCGCCGGGTAGTCACGCAACAGGCCCTGCTGGGACGGAGGTTCGAGGTCGCCGGGGAGCAGCAGCGTGAGTCCGCCGGCCCGTACGAACAGGGTGACGCTGGCATCGTTCGGCTCCTGCGGTACGGGACCGGCCGCCGGCCCCGCCGACGCACCGCCCACCGGCCACAGCACCTGCCAGTCGAGCGCGCCGATCCGTCGTCGCTCACCGGGTACGGCCCGCACCACGGGGATACGCGCCGCCGCGGCCGTTCTCGCCACGAACGCGGCCTGTTCCGGCGGTTCGTCCAGGCTCGTCGTCTGGATCGCGCCCACCTCTCTGCCCCGCAGTACGCCGGGCAGACCCCGGACATGGTCGGCGTGAAAGTGGGTCAGCACCAGCAACGGAACGCGCGTGATCCCCAGGTCGCGCAGGCACTGGTCGGCCGGGCGGGGGTCCGGCCCTGCGTCGACGACCACACCCGAGCCGGGCCCGGCCGCGAGCACCAGGGCGTCGCCCTGACCCACGTCGCACATCGCGAACGCCCAGCCGGGCGGCGGCCATCCGGTCAGCACCCGGGTCAGCGGAACCGGGCGCAACACCGCGAGCACCAGGAGCAGCGCCGCGGCCGAGCAGACCCAGGGGTGGCGTCCGATGCGCCGGGCGAACAGCACCACCAACCCGGTCAGCACGGCCAGCAGGAGTGCGCCCGTCCGGCCGTCGGGCCAGTCGATCTCCGCACCGGGCAGCGCCGCCCCGGTCCGGGCCACGGAGGCGATCCACCCGGCCGGCCACCCCGCCACCCGGGCGAGCAGTTCGGCCGCCGGCATGGCCACCGGGGCCAGGGCCAGCGTGGCGAACCCGAGAATCGTGGCCGGCGCCACCGCGAGCTCGGCCAGCAGGTTGCACGGGATCGCGACCAGGCTCACCCGGGAGGCGAGCAGCACCACAACGGGCGAGCACACCGCCTGAGCCGCTGCCGCGGCAGCCAGTGCCTCGGCGAGCCGGAACGGCAACCGGCGCCGTTGCAGCGCGGCGCTCCACCGAGGGGCGATGGTCAGGAGCGCGCCGGTGGCCAGGACCGACAAGACGAATCCGTAACTGCGCGCCAGCCAGGGGTCGTAGAGCACCAGCAGCAGTACGGCGGCGGCCAGCGCGGGGATCAGTGTTCTGCGCCGCCCCGTGCCGATGGCGAGCAGGGTGATCAGGCCGCAGGCCGCGGCCCGCAGCACACTCGGTTCGGGCCTGCAGACGAGGACGAAGGCGAGTGTGAGCCCGCCGCCCACCAGGGCGGTCATCCGCAAGGAGAGCCCCAGTCCGGGTGCCAGCCCTCGGCGTTCGGACCGCAGGGCACTGCCCGGTGGTCCGATCAGCAGGACGAGCAGGATCGCCAGGTTGGCACCCGAGACGGCCATGAGATGGGTGAGGTCGGTCGCCCGGAACGCGTCGTGCAGTTCCGGCGTGACCCTGGTGGTGTCGCCGACGACCAGTCCGGGAAGGAGCGCCCGCGCATCGGGGCCGAGCCCCTCGCTCGCCGTGCGCAGCCCGACGCGCAGCCCACCCGCCGTGCGCTGGAGAAACGTGGGCGGGCCGGTGACACGGGGCGGGCCCTTGCCGTCGGGGCGGAGAACCGCGGCGGCCCGCTCCCCGCCGTGCAGCGGTGGAGCCAGCCGGCCTCCGATCCGTAAGCGGGTGGAGGGGAGCAGCCGCTGCCACTGCTCCGCCGCGCCGCCGGGTGTGACGATGACCAGCACCGGCGTACGCAGCCGGACAGCCGTGCCGTCGGGCCTCGTCAGCCGGGTGATCTCGGCGTCCAGGAGGAGGGAGACGGGTGTGCTGTGGTCGCCGCGTACCCGGGGAAAGGTCCGCCGGGCGTCGGAGGTGAGGGTGACCTCTGCCTCGATTCTCGCGAACTGCCGGGCCAGCCCGGGGACCGGCCCCTGCCGCGCGTCGGCGCTGTGCAGTCCGGCCGACGCCGCCCCGGCCGCCGCGCAGAGCAGCACCGCCGCCGCGGCGGTCGTGTGCAGGCGCAGCCTTCCGTCACCGGTGGAGTACGGCCGCCGTCTGTCACCTGCCACGTACGGTTGCCACCGTCCATGACCTCCCACGTGCCGTTGCCGCCGTTCGTCATCCGTGGTGTGCGGTCGCCGTCGTACGCCGTCTGTACTGTCCCCGTTGGCGTCCGGAGCCGCGCGTGCGGCACGGGCCGGTGGGGCTCCTGGCACGGCCAGCAGGACCATGGCCGTGCCGAGACAGAGCACCACTCCCACCGCGACCCACCGGCCCGGCGTGCCCACGGCCAGCGCGGCACCGGCCCAGGCGGCCAGGGCCGGGGGAACCAGTCGCAGATCGGGCGGACCCTCCTGCCGCGGATCGGAGACCCCGAGCCGCCGGCCGGACTCCGTGTGGACGTCCCCGGCGCTCACGGTCGCACCAGTGGCTGAAGGTCGGCGAACCGGCGGTCGCCGATCCCCGTGACCTCGCGGAGTTCGTCGACGGACCGGAAACCACCGTGCTGGGTGCGGTAGTCGACAATGTGCTGGGCGAGGACGGGACCCACTCCGGGCAGGGTTTCGAGCTGCTCTGCGGTCGCGCTGTTGAGGCTCACCGGTCCGGTGGTGCCACCCGGGGCCGTCGGACCCGCGCCGCCCCCATCCGTACCGCCTGTGGCAACCGCGCCGGGCGGCGCGCCCACCAGGATCTGTTCCCCGTCCACGAGCACCCGGGCCCGGTTGAGGCCGTCGAGATCCACGCCGGGCCGGACCCCTCCCGCCGCCCGCAGCGCGTCGGTGACCCGCGCGCCGGACGGCAGCCGGTGAATCCCGGGCCGGCGCACCTTCCCGCTCACATCCACCACGATCTGCCCGGCCGTCCCCCCTGCGGCGGCCGGCGGCGGCCCGGGGGACGGCTGGGGCACAGCGGCCCCGTCGGCCACCGGGTCCGCGCCGGCCCGCGGGACAGGGGCGTGCCCGGCCTCGCTGACGGGATCGGGGGCGCGTACGCCTTCGGGGCGTGCGGACCAGAAGTGCATCGCGGCGAAGACCGCCGCCGCGACCAGGACAACGGCGAGTGCGGCAAGGGCCTTCGGCTCCAGACCGCATCTCAACTGCACCCACATCGGCAGCCGCTCCCGCAGCGCGGGAACTGCCCGCGCCCACCACCCTTCCGGTTCCGCACGCACCACCGGCCCGGACGGTGATTCCACCGTGGACGCATCCGCTTCCGCCGCTGTCGGCCCGAGGGCCGACGCCGGTGGCAGGACCTCAGCTCGGGACGAATCAGCACCCCGGGACGCATCAGCGACTCGGGGCGGACCCGCGGCCCGGGACAGCCCCGGCGCGATGCCCACCGCCTGCCGGGCCACCCGTCCCCCGTACCCGCCCGCCATGAGCGCATCGGCACGGGTGCGGGAGGCCGCGGCAGTGGCGGCGCGGTCCAGCGCGTGGCGACGGCGGCCGGGTCCGGCGCCCGCCACGCTCCGGGCGCGCCCGTCCGACGCGGGAAGGCGGCCGGGCCCGCTGCCGGGTCCGCCGAGGGAGCCGGTACGGCCCGTACGGCCGGTTCCGCCACCGGGTCCGCTGGTTGCACGATGTGATCGGGAAGCCATGCCTCACGACGCTAGGCACTTCCGCCGGAACCCGCTGAGGCCGCCCAATTATGGTGGAAAACCTGCCCGTTGTGGATAACTTCGCCACTCCGGGCAGTGACGTCAGCGCGGCGAGACCACTGCTCCCAGCAGCCCCGGACCGGTGTGCGCGCCGATCACCGCACCCACCTCGCTGACATGCAGGTCGACCAGTCCGGGGACCCGCTCGCGCAGCCGCTCCGCCAGTCGCTCGGCCCGTTCCGGGGCCGCCAGGTGATGCACCGCGATGTCCACCCGTCCACTGCCCGCCCGCTCGGCGACGATCTCCTCGAGCCGGGCGATGGCCTTCGAGGCCGTCCGCACCTTCTCCAGCAGTTCGATCCGGCCGCCGTCCAGCTGGAGGAGCGGTTTCACGGCGAGGGCCGAGCCGAGCAGTGCCTGTGCGGCGCCGATCCGGCCGCCGCGTCGCAGGTAGTCCAGGGTGTCGACGTAGAAGTACGTGGCCGTGGCCGCCGCACGCTTCTCCGCCGCCGCCACCGCATCGTCCAGGCTGCCCCCCGCGTCCGCGGCCTCCGCCGCCGACAGGGCACAGAAGCCGAGGGCCATGGCGACCATCCCGGTGTCCAGTACCCGCACCGGCACCGGCGCGTCCTTCGCCGCGAGCAGGGCTGCGTCGTACGTGCCGGAGAACTCCGCGGACAGGTGTAGCGAGACAACGCCGCTCGCCCCGGCGTCGGCGGCCGCACGGTAGGTGGCGGCGAACACCTCGGGGCTGGGCCGGGAAGTCGTCACGGGGCGGCGCTTCTGGAGCGCCAGCGCGAGGGAGCGGGCCGAGATCTCGGTGCCCTCCTCCAGCGCCTGATCACCGAGGACGACGGTCAGCGGCACCGCTGTGATGCCGTGCCGTTCCATCGCCTCGGGCGGCAGGTAGGCCGTTGAATCGGTGACGATCGCGACATGGCGGGACATGAGCGGGAGGTTACCTTCCGGGGCGGTGGCTCGGCAGTCCGACCCCGACCGAATGATCAGTTCCGGTCGCTTCGATCCGCATCCTTCCATGCCCGGCCCCGCTCGACGCCCAGGTCCGCAGAGCGGCCCCGGCACCCAGCAGGTGTGCCGGGGAACGGGGCGGGTACATCTTCAGTTCATGGTCTCGGGCCGCGCCGTCTTCTGCCACGGATACGTGGTCCGCTGCCGGGGGTCCGCAGCCGTGATGGCCTGCGCGATCCCCTCGTCCTCCGGCCCGTTTCCCTGCCGCTGGGCGGGTCCGGGGGCTCCGGCCGGGTCCTGCCCCGGCCCTGGGCCACGCTCGTCCGAGCGGTCGGGCTGCTGCCCCGCCACCGGCTCCTCCGTCGTCCAGTGCCGCAGCGCACCGGCCTCCACGTCGATCTGTACGTTCAGTGCCGCCAGATCGTCGTCGGCGAACTGGCGGGCCCGGTCGCGCGCGGCCCAGCGCAGCGACTCAGCCGAGCGTGTGATCTCCTCGGTGCGCTTCTTCAGCCCCGGCAGCAACGAGGCCACCGTCTTCTTGTCGGGCTCCCGCTCCAGCCGCCTCAGCTCGTCGTCCAGCTCACGGCCGTGCACACTCAGCCGCTGGAACAGCCCCAGCGACTCGGAGAGCGAGGCGTCCTCCGCCACGCCCGTCTGCAGCGCCTCCTGCGTGGCCCGCATGGACATGCGCAGCGAGAGCCGCAGCTGCGCCAGCTCCCCGACGACGCCCATCTGTCCGTAGCTCTTCGCCCGCAGCGTGGTGTCCTCCACGGCCCGGCGCGCCTGCGTGATCGTACGGTCCACCCCGCGGCTGGCCGCCCCGATGACCTTGACACTCACATAGATGCCCAGGGCCACGAACGCGACGACGAGCAACCCCAGAATCAGGATCATGGCTTCCATGAGCGCCCCTCGGATGGTGTGACGGGTGCCGACATGTGTTTACCGGCCCCTCCACCGTAAACGGAACGGGCAGGCCGAGGGTTCCATCGGAACCCCCAACCTGCCCGTAGGGGAAAGCCCTCACACCGTCATACCGGAGGCGAATGCCTAGGCCGGAACGATGTTCACCAGCTTCGGCGCCCGGACGATCACCTTGCGGATTCCCGAACCGCCCAGCGCGGCGACGACGGCCGGGTCGGCCAGTGCCAGGGCCTCCAGCTCTGCGTCCGTGATGGACGGGGAGATCTCCAGGCGCGCCCTGACCTTGCCCTTGATCTGCACCACGCAGGTCACGGTCTCGTCGATGACGTACGCCGGGTCGGCCACCGGGAAGTCCTGGTGCACGACCGACTCGGTGTGGCCCAGCCGGCGCCACAGCTCCTCGGCGATGTGCGGCGCCAGCGGCGCCACCAGCAGCACCAGCGGCTCGGCGACGGAGCGCGGCAGCGGGCCGCCCGCCTTGGTCAGGTGGTTGTTCAGCTCCGTGACCTTGGCGATGGCCGTGTTGAAGCGCATCGCCGCCATGTCCCCGCCGACACCGTCGATCGCCTTGTGCAGGGCACGCAGCGTGTCCTCGCCGGGCTCGGTGTCGACGACGGTGACCTCGCCGCTCTCCTCGTCGACGACATTGCGCCACAGACGCTGCAGCAGCCGGTACTGGCCGACGACCGCGCGCGTGTCCCAGGGGCGCGACACATCCAGGGGGCCCATCGCCATCTCGTACAGACGCAGGGTGTCGGCGCCGTACTCGCCGCAGATCTCGTCGGGCGTCACGGCGTTCTTCAGGGACTTGCCCATCTTGCCCAGGACTCGGGAGACCTTCTCGCCCTCGTAGTAGTACGCCCCGTCGCGCTCCTCGACCTCGGCCGCCGGGACCGCGATACCGCGGCTGTCCCGGTAGACGAACGCCTGGATCATGCCCTGGTTGTACAGCTTGTGGAACGGCTCGGCGGAGGAGATGTGCCCCAGGTCGTGCAGGGCCTTGGACCAGAAGCGTGCGTACAGCAGGTGCAGTACGGCGTGCTCGGCGCCGCCCACGTACAGGTCGACGCCACCGGTCGGCTGCCCCTCGCGCGGGCCCATCCAGTACTGCTCGATCGCCGGGTCGACCAGCTTGTCGGCGTTGTTCGGGTCCAGGTAGCGCAGCTCGTACCAGCAGGAACCCGCCCAGTTGGGCATGGTGTTGGTCTCGCGGCGGTACTTCCGCGGACCGGACCCGTCACCCAGGTCCAGCGTGACGTTGACCCAGTCGGCGTTGCGGGACAGCGGGGTCTCGGGCTTGGTGTCGGCGTCGTCCGGGTCGAAGGTGCGCGGCGAGTAGTCGTCGACCTCCGGCAGTTCCAGGGGCAGCATCGACTCGGGCAGCGGGTGGGCGATGCCCTCCTCGTCGTACACGATCGGGAAGGGCTCGCCCCAGTAGCGCTGGCGGCTGAACAGCCAGTCGCGCAGCCGGAAGTTGACGGTGCCCTCGCCGACCCCGTGCTCCTTCAGCCAGTCGGTGATGCGGGCCTTGGCCTCGACGACGCCCAGGCCGTCCAGCGAGATCTCGTCGTTCGCGGAGTTGACCAGCTTCGCTTCGTACGAGGCGAAGGCGTCCTCCCACGTCGAGGCGTCCGTGCCGCGGTCGTCCGACGGCTCGACGACACAGCGCATCGGCAGCTCGAAGGCGCGCGCGAAGGCGAAGTCGCGCGCGTCGTGCGCCGGCACGGCCATGATCGCGCCGGTGCCGTAGCCCATCAGCACGTAGTCGGCGATGAAGACGGGGACCAGCTCGCCGCTCACCGGGTTGGTCGCGTACGCGCCGGTGAAGACACCGGTCTTGTCCTTGGCCTCGGCCTGCCGCTCCACGTCGGACTTGGCGGCGGCCTGCTTGCGGTACGCCGTGACGGCCTCGGCCGGGGAGGCGTGTCCGCCGGTCCAGACCGGGTGGGTGCCCTCGGGCCAGGCGGCCGGAATGATCCGCTCGACCAGCTCGTGCTCGGGCGCCAGCACCATGTAGGTGGCGCCGAACAGGGTGTCCTGGCGGGTGGTGAACACGGTGATGTCGCCGGCGCCGTCGACCGGGAAGTCGACCCGCGCGCCCTCGGAGCGGCCGATCCAGTTGCGCTGCTGCAGCTTGATGGCCTCGGGCCAGTCCAGCCCGTCCAGGTCGTTCAGCAGCCGGTCGGCGTAGGCGGTGATGCGCATGTTCCACTGGCGCAGCTTGGCCTTGAAGACGGGGAAGTTGCCACGCTCGGAGCGGCCGTCGGCCGTGACCTCCTCATTGGCCAGCACGGTGCCCAGACCCGGCGACCAGTTGACCGGCGCGTCGGAGGCGTAGGCCAGGCGGTGGCCGCTCAGCACGTCGGCACGCTCGGTCGCGCTCAGGGCGCTCCAGTCGCGGCCGTCCGGGGTCGGGCGCTCACCGCTCTCGAACTGGGCGACCAGCTCGGTGATCGGCCGGGCGCGGTCCGCCTCGGCGTCGTACCAGGAGTTGAAGATCTGTACGAAGATCCACTGGGTCCACTTGTAGTACTCGGACTCGATGGTGGCGAACGAGCGGCGCTTGTCGTGGCCCAGGCCCAGCCGGCGCAGCTGCGCCGTCATGTTCTCGATATTGGACTCGGTGGACAGCCGCGGGTGCGTACCGGTCTGTACGGCGTACTGCTCCGCGGGCAGGCCGAAGGCGTCGAAGCCCAGGGTGTGCAGGACGTTGTGGCCGGTCATCCGCTGGTGGCGGGCGAAGACATCGGTGGCGATGTAGCCCAGCGGGTGGCCGACGTGCAGGCCCGCACCCGAGGGGTACGGGAACATGTCCATGATGAATTTCTTCGGCTTGGCGGCCAGCTCCGGATTGTCCGCCAGGTCGCCGGTCGGATTGGGTGCCTCGTAGGTGCCCTCGGCGTCCCAGAAGTCCTGCCAGCGTGCCTCGATGTCGGCGGCCATCGCTGCCGTGTAGCGGTGCGGCGCAGCAACGTCGGCTGCGGAATTCGTCTCGCTCATGATCCTCAAAGCTCCATCGATCGTCATCTGCCGGCGCCCACGTCTACGGACACGCGTCTACGGAAACGAAAAATCCCCTCGCACAGGAGGGGACGCCGCGCCGATGCCGACCAGGCATTCTCACCGGTCGGGAGTGATCAGCGCGGCTCGCTAAGCAGAAGGCGTACGGCACGCATGGCGTCAGGGTACCGCAATGGCCCGGCCGCCATCCGGGCGCCGCCGATCCGTGGACACATCGGGATGCGAACCGCACGACCACGGCTGCACAGACGAGCAGCGGGCCATCCGAATTCGGATGGCCCGCTGCTCGATCTTCACTGTGGAGCTAAGGAGAATTGAACTCCTGACCTCCTGCATGCCATGCAGGCGCTCTACCAACTGAGCTATAGCCCCGTGTCGCGCCGCCCGGTCTCCCGCGGCGACATCGAGAACATTACCGGTCACCCCGGCCGTCCACCAAATCGTTTCCGGTCTGCCCGATTCCGCCTCGTCGGCGGGGCCCGGTCAGGCGGTGGCGAAGGAGTAGAAGCGCTTGAGCGTGCAGTGCTCCTCCAGCAGACGGCCGTAGATCGGCTCGCCCTCCAGCTCCCGGTAGGTCTCGATCGGGTCGCCCTTTATGACCAGCGCCCGCGCGCACTCCTCGCACCAGTACTGGTAGTCCTGGTTGACCGGGTCCATGTCCCGGACGATGGGCGTACCGCTGCCGCACCAGTCGCACTTCCGCCTGTGGGCGCCCATGGATCAGCTCCGGCTGCGGCCGCGGGCCGTGCACAAGTGGAGGATTCCGCCGTTCCCGCCGGGCGTCCGGACCGTGGGGGGCGAACTGCCGACGGGGCGGCCGGCGCAGACGCGGGCCTCGTGAACAGGGGGCAGGTCCGGGACCTCGTGGCGACTCGCAGGCATCGCGCACTCCCTCCCGTTCGGTCCGTCGCCCCCTCCGGCGGTCCGATTCTGCCATGACCCCGCAAGGGGGTCAGCCCTGCCGAGACCCCGTCGTCCGCCGACGCCGCACAAGACCCACCAGCACACCTGTGACGGCGGCCGCCGACAGCGCGAGAGCGCATACCCACAGCGCCTCTCCCGAACCCTGCACCCCAGGCGTATCAAGGCGGTTGAGGTAGAGCGTGCCGAACCCCGCGACGCCGATGAGCTGGCCGAGCTGGGTGACGGTCACTAGGACGCCGCTCGCATCGGCGGCGTCCTCCGGTCGTACGTTCGCCAGGGCACCCGTAAGAGTGGGGCTGAAGCCGAGCGCCATGCCCGCGCCGATGACGACGAAGACCACGTACAGCAAGGCACCGCCGTCGCCGCCGTCGCGCATCAGGTGGCCGAGGGCCGCCGAACCGACGGCCACGAGCGCGAATCCGCCCGGGGCCAGGACCCCCTGGAGCCCGGCAGGCCAGCGCCGCCAGGTCAGCCCGACCGCGCCGAAGGCCACCGCGGTCGGCACGAACATCAGCCCGCTGCGCAGCGCCGAGTACCCCAGGCCGCCCTGGACGTGCAGCGTCATCACGAAGAGGAAACCGGCGTTGGTCCCCATCACCAGGAGAATGCGCAGCGCCGCCCGCGCGATGCCGGGGAGGCGGAGCACCCCGGGCGCGATGAGCGGTGCACCGCCTCGCGCGGCCAGCCGTGTCTCGTAGGCCGCGAACCCGGCGAAGAACACCGCGGAGGCGAGCAGGCAGATCCAGGTCCAGGCCGGCCAGCCCAACTCCTCTCCGAGCACCAGCGGAACGGTGAACAGGACGACGGCCGCCGCGAGCATCAGCAGCCCCGCCAGATCCAGCCCGCGGTCCCGTGCCGCGCGCCGGGCCCGCCCGGCACGCGGCTCACCCGGCAGCACACGGACGCCTAGCACCAGCAGAACCAGCCCGATCGGCACGTTGACCAGGAAGACCGGGCGCCAGCCCGTGCCGAACAGATCCGCGCTGACCAGCACCCCGCCCACCACCTGTCCGGCCGCGGCGCCGGTGGCCAGGACCGCCGCGTAGGCGCCCAGCGCGCGAACCCGGGCCTCGCCGCTGAAGTGCTGCTGGATCAGGCTGAGGACCTGCGGGATCATCACCGCCGCGCCGATCCCCTGGATCACCCTGAAGGTGATCAACTGTCCGGTGCCCGTGGCGAGTCCGCAGGCAAGCGACGCGACGGTGAAGACGGCGAGACCCGCCAGATGGGCGCGGCCGTGCCCGAAGACGCTGCCGAGCCGGGCACCGGTGATGAGCAGGACGGCGTAGGAGATGGTGTACCCGGCCACCACCAGCTGCAACCCGGCTCCGGAAGCGCCGAGTTCGGTGCGGATCGTCGGGGCGGCGACATTGACGATGAAGATGTCGAGCAGCGCCATGAACTGGGCCGCCAGCACCAGGGCGAGCAGCCGTCCCGGGCGATTGTCGGTGGTGGGGGTTTTACTGGATGCGGAACGTGGAGTTGCTTCTGAGGTCTTGGCCGTGGCCGTAGTTGGGGTCGTGGTCATGCCCTCAAGGCTGGTCCCAGCCGCATACGGGTAACGAGAGCCCGCTGATGCTGGTACTGGCAGCACCTGGCAGCACCCGGGAGGAGCACCGACGATGGGGGGCGTGACGACGGTGACGGCACGACATCGGGTAACAGAGGAGCGACCGGGCCGACCCGCCCGGCAGGAAGCGGCCCAGCAGGAAGAGTTACTTCAGGAACCGGTGCTTCAGGAACCGGTGCTTCGGGAACGGGCGAGGCAGAACAGGCGGGGGCCGCAGCACGGCCGGCGGCCGGAGCTCGCCGACTTCCTGCGCAGCCGCCGGGCCCGGGTGACACCGGCCGACGTGGGCATGGCGCCGGGGTTCCGTCGCCGCACCCCGGGCCTGCGCCGCGAGGAGGTCGCCCAGCTCTCCGGCGTCGGGGTCACCTGGTACACCTGGCTGGAGCAGGGCCGTCCGATCAACGCCTCCGCGCAGGTCCTGGACGCGGTGGCCCGCACCCTCCGGCTGGACCCTTCGGAGCGCGAGCACCTCTACCACCTGGCCGAGGTGGCCTACATCCCGGGCAGGCAGTGCGACACGATCGAGGTCGGGCAGGAGGTCCAGGGCATCATCGACGCGCTCGACCCGCGCCCGGCGGTCGTCTACAACACGCGGTACGACGTACTGGCCACCAACCCCGCCTACCGGGACCTCTTCGGAGTGCCGGAAATGATGGCCACCGGGATCCGCAATGTCCTGTGGGCGCTGTTCACGGTGCCCGAGAAGGACTGCCCGGTCGTTCACCGCACCCGGGAGCTGCCGCTCATGGTGGCGACCCTGCGGGGCGGCTACGGACGCCATACGGGCGAGCCCGCCTGGGAGACGTTCGTCGCGGACCTGTCCGCGGCCAGCCCGTACTTCGCCCGGCTGTGGCGCAGCGGGGACGTCGCCCCGCCCGGCCCCCGGGTGAAGACCTTCCGGCACTGCGCGGCGTCCTCGGAGATACGGATGACATCGGTGTCGCTCTCCGTCAACGGGCTGCCGGAGTGCCGGATCGTCGCCTACACGCCGGCCGACCGGGAGAGCGAGGAGCAGATGGCCGCGCTGCGCGCCCGCCGGGAAGTGTGTCCGCGAGAGGCGTCCGCAGGCTCCGGCACCGCCCCGGCCCAACGGCCCGACTCCACTCCGGTCCAGCAAGAAGATCCCGCCCCCTGACGGGGACGGGATCTTGATTGTGGAGCTAAGGAGAATTGAACTCCTGACCTCCTGCATGCCATGCAGGCGCTCTACCAACTGAGCTATAGCCCCGCTGTCCGCTGTGTTTCCCTGCGTTTCCGCGCTGCGAACAAGAAGAACTTTAGCCTGTGACCAGCCGGAAAGTGAAATCAGGCCGACGCCGCCCGCAGGCGCCGTCCGGGCACTGTGCGGACACCCGGTCAGTCGTCGTCGCCGAGCACCGGTTCGGGCAGCGTGCCCGCGTTGTGCTCCAGCAGACGCCAGCCCCGCGCGCCCTCGCCCAGCACCGACCAACAGCAGTTGGTCAGCCCGCCGAGCCCTTCCCAGTGGTGTGACTCCAGGCCCAGCAGCCGGCCGATGGTGGTCCGGATGGTGCCCCCGTGGCTGACGACGACGAGCGTGCCCTCGTCGGGCAGCTTGTCGGCGTGTGCGAGCACGACAGGAGCGGCCCGGTCGGCGACCTCGGTCTCCAGCTCACCGCCGCCGCGCCGCACCGGCTCGCCGCGCTTCCAGGCCGCGTACTGATCGCCGAACCGGCCCACGATCTCCTCGTGGGTGAGGCCCTGCCACGCGCCCGCGTACGTCTCGCGCAGACCGGGGTCGTGCTCGATGCCGAGACCGGTGATCGCGGCGAGCTCGGCGGCCGTGGCCGCGGCCCTCCGCAGATCGGAGGCGACGATCGCGTCCGGCTTCAGCGAGGCGAGCAGCCGGGCGGCCCGACGGGCCTGTCCGACGCCGGCCTCGGTCAGCTCGATGTCCGTGGAGCCCTGGAACCGGCGCTCCAGGTTCCACGCCGTCTGGCCGTGTCGCCAGAGGACGATCCTGCGGCCCCTGCCGCTTTGGCTGCCGTTCAGCTCTGGTCACCTTCCGTGCCACCGGTGAGCTGTGCGTGCTCCTCGGCCTTGCCGCGGGTCTTCACGGCATCCTCGGGCAGAGCGATCTCGGGGCAGTCCTTCCAGAGGCGCTCCAGAGCGTAGAAAACGCGCTCCTCGCTGTGCTGGACGTGGATGACGATGTCGACGTAGTCGAGGAGGATCCAGCGGGCGTCGCGGTCACCCTCGCGGCGGACCGGCTTGACGCCGAGCTCCTTCTGGAGCTGCTCCTCGATCTCGTCGACGATCGACTTGACCTGGCGGTCGTTGGGGGCCGAAGCCAGCAGGAAGGCGTCCGTGATCGACAGCACATCGCTGACGTCGTACGCAATGATGTCGTGCGCGAGCCGGTCGGCGGCCGCCTGAGCGGCGGCGTTGATGAGCTCGATGGAGCGGTCCGTGGCGGTCACAAGCAGGCTTTCGTCGGCGGGCAGATCGACCTCTAGGGTCTCACGGACCGCCGACAGCCCACGCAGCCATTGTCCGAAGATCGTTCAGAGGCCGCCCGGCACCGCCCGCGACAGCCCCGGGACCACCGCGGTCGGCGCCGGAAAGGCCTGCGGGCCGGCCCGGGAACGGCTGTGGGGCGGCTCCGGAACCATCCCGCAGCCACCCCACAGCCGATCCGGCCGATCACATCGGCCTGGCCTGTCTAGTCGAGCTTGTAGTCCTGTCCGATGGTGACGGACACGTCCGCGTTCCCGGCCGGCGTGCCCTTCTTCACCGCGCTCGTCGGCAGGTCGAGGGTCTTGGCGACCTGGGTCGCCTTCTCCTTGCCCGCGGCGTCCTTGTAGAGGATCTCGGAGGAGGCCACGGCACCGGTCTTCCCGCCGTTGACGAAGGCGTAGCCGCCATTGACCAGCCTGATCCGGGCGGACTCCGTGCCGCGCTCGCTGCCGGTGGCGTTCCTGATGGCGACCCGCACCGCCGCGTCCGCCGCCGGGGCCTTGACCGTGCCGCCCAGGATGTCCTTGACGACGCTGTCCGCGGCCGAGTCGGTGAGGCTGCCGTCCTCCTGGACCGGCAGCAGTGCCGTCTTGTAGTCACCGACCTTGGCGTGCTCGGCGAGCTTGGCCAGGGAGACGCCGAGGTCCTTCTCGGGGAGCGAGGGGTCGAGGATCTGGGCCAGCGTCTGCACGGTGACGGTGGCGGCCTTCGGGTCGTCCGAGATCTTCCGCAGCACTCCGCGCATGACCTGACCGAACCGCGTCAGCTGCTTGGCCTCGGCCTCGTCGGGGCCGCGGTAGGTGGCGTACGCGACGGCCATCGGGCCGCTGAGCGTCTGCGCCTTGCCCTTCTTCACCAGGGGCGAGGCCCCCTTCTTGGCATCGGGCACATCGGTGTCGGTGTCGACATCGATGTTGCCGACCAGGTCGACGAGGTTCTCCAGGTACGGGGTGTCGAGCCGCCAGGTGCCGCTGATCTCGGTGCCGAGCAGCGTATCGATGGACTCCCGGGTACCGGTGGTGCCGTCGTCCTCGACCGACTTGCCGAGCGTGCTCGTGTTGCCGTCCTCGTCGGAGACGGCGAGGGAGTTGGGGAGCAGGACCGTGGCTCCCTGCTTGGTGGTGACGTTGTCGACGAGCAGCGCCGTGGACGTACCGCCGCCCTTGGTGTTGTGGAGGTGGACCACGATGACGTCCCGCCGCTGCGGACCGGTCGTCGCGGTGTCCTCCTTCTCCGAGGCGGAGAAACCGGGGAGCTTGCCCGCGGACCACAGGTAACCCACGCCGCCGACCACGACCAGGGCCACCACGACGATCAGCGCGACCATCCGGTTGTGGCCGCGGCGCCGTGCTTCCTCCCGGCGCTCGCTGCGGCTCTCGGTGAACTTGAGCCAGTCGATGACGTCTTCGGAGTCCTCGTCGGGCTCCTCGATGAAGGAGAACTGCTCGGTACCGTAGTCGCGGTCGCCGCGGCGCTGCCCGGGGACGGCTGCCTCCGGCTCCGCGTCCGGTGCCGGAGCGGGGTCCCGCGGCGGTGGGACAGGGGCGGGAGCCGGTGCGGGAGCGGGAGGCGGAGCCTGCTGCGGGACGTTCCACTGCTGAGTGGTGTCGACCGCGGCCGGCTGCTGCCCGGTGTCGTAGGCGTAGCCGTCGTAGCCGTAACCCTGCTGCGGGGCCTGGTGCTGCTGGGGCTGGTGCTGCTGGGCGACGTACGGGTCGTACTGCTGCGGGGGCAGGCCCTGTTGCTGTTGCTGTTGCTGTTGCTGCTGTTGCTGCTGCTGCTGCTGCTGGGCGTACGGGTCGTAGCCGTAGCCCTGGTCCGTCTGGGGCGCCTGCTGCCCCGGGTGTTGCTGAGTCTGCTGTTGCTGCGCCTGCTGATGCTGCTGTTGCCCGTACGGGTCGTACTGCTGCTGTCCGGGCTGCTGGTACACCGGCTGCCCGTACTCGTCGTAGCCGACGATCTGCGGCTGCTGGTAGTACGGGTCGTACGGATTCTGTCGGTCGTTCACCGGTGCCCCTCTACGTGGCTCATTCGCCGCGGTAAAGCTGGCGCTTGTCGATGTAGCGGACCACACCGTCCGGCACCAGGTACCAGACCGGATCGCCCTCGGCGACCCTCCCACGGCAGTCCGTGGAGGAGATCGCCAGCGCGGGAACCTCCACGAGAGAGACACCGCCCTCCGGCAGACCGACGTCCGTGAGCACATGCCCCGGCCGCGTCACGCCGATGAAGTGGGACAGCGAGAACAGCTCGTCGGCATCCCGCCAGGTGAGGATCTGGGACAGCGCGTCGGCGCCGGTGATGAAGAAGAGGTCCGCGTCCCCGTGGACCGCGCGCAGGTCCCGCAGGGTGTCGATCGTGTACGTGGGGCCGTTGCGGTCGATATCGCTGCGGCTGACCGAGAACTGCGGGTTGGACGCCGTCGCGATGACCGTCATCAGATACCGGTCCTCGGCCGCGGACACCTGCTTGTGGCTCTTCTGCCACGGCTGCCCGGTCGGGACGAAGACCACCTCGTCGAGGCGGAACTGGGCGGCCACTTCACTGGCCGCCACCAGGTGTCCATGATGAATCGGGTCAAACGTCCCGCCCATCACGCCGATTCGGCGCTTTCCGGGGCCGGTAGGCACTTCCTGCTCTCCCATGCGTGCAGAGCCTACTGGCACAGCTGTACGCCTCGGCCTCAGCGGTCGCGGTTGAAGCGCGTGGTGATCCACAGAAGGAGGAAAAGCGCGACAAACGCGCCGCCGCCGGTGAGATACGGGCTGAGGCTTTCGTGGTTGCCGCCGTGCTCGGCGCCCTCGGCGGCGACGGTGACCAGCTGGTGTGCGGTGCTCGTGAGGCTCATCTTCGGCAGGACCTATCGATCGGGAGTCGGTGGGAAGACGTCGCGGACATCGTATGCGGGAGCCCCGGGCACGCTCACGCCGACTCAGTCGTTGGTGTCGTCGTTGCGGTATCCGCGCAGCAGGAACCAGGCCAGCAGCGCGGCTCCGACCAGCGAGACGAGCAGCACGATGCGGAGCGTGTTGCCCGGTCCCTGCTCTTCGGATGCGGCGGCGAGCAGAGCAACGGTGTGCGGCATGTCGGGCGTCTCCTCAGTTATCCACAGCCCCCCGCACACCGTAGCGCCAGCACCTAGGCTGGGATTTGTCAGGGGGCGAGCGACGTCTCGTACGAACAGGGGGCCCATTCATGACCGAAAGCAGCCACGAGAGTCACGAGAACGTGCCGAGCAGGCAGCGCAGGCGTTTTCCGGGAATCTCGTCCCGGGCGTACGAGCACCCGGCGGACCGCTCGGCCCTGGTCGCCCTGCGGAAGCTGAGCGGTTTCGACACCGTCTTCAAGGCGCTGAGCGGCCTGCTGCCGGAGCGCAGTCTGCGACTGCTCTTCCTGTCGGACTCCGTCCGGGTGAGTGACGCCCAGTTCACCCATCTCAACAGCATGCTGCGGGACGCCTGTTACATCCTGGACCTGGAGAAGGTCCCGCCGATGTACGTGAACCAGGACCCCCAGCCCAACGCCATGTGCATCGGTCTCGACGAGCCGATCATCGTGGTGACGACGGGCCTGGTGGAGCTGCTCGACGAGGAGGAGATGCGGGCGGTCGTCGGCCACGAGGTGGGACACGCCCTCTCCGGTCACGCCGTGTACCGCACCATCCTGCTCTTCCTCACCAATCTCGCCCTGAAGGTGGCCTGGATCCCGCTCGGCAACGTCGCGATCATGGCGATCGTGACGGCGCTGCGCGAGTGGTTCCGCAAGTCGGAGCTGTCCGCCGACCGGGCCGGGCTGCTGGTCGGCCAGGATCTGCAGGCCTCGATGCGCGGGCTCATGAAGATCGCCGGAGGCAACCACCTCCACGAGATGAACGTGGACGCCTTCCTCGCCCAGGCAGACGAGTACGAGAAGGGCGGCGACCTGCGCGACTCCGTGCTCAAGATCCTCAATGTGCTGCCCCGTTCGCACCCGTTCACCACGGTCCGGGCGGCCGAGCTGAAGAAGTGGTCGGAGACCCGCGACTACCAGCGGATCATGGACGGCCACTACCCGCGTCGTGACGAGGACAAGGACACCTCGGTCACGGACGCCTTCAGGGAATCCGCCTCGCACTACGCCGATTCGGTGCGCGGCAGCAAGGACCCGCTGATGAAGCTGGTCGGCGACATAGCGGGCGGCGCCGGCGATCTGGGCGGCAAGCTCCGTGACAAGTTCACCGGCGGGGGCGGCGGCGCGGGCACCGGCAAGGGCGACGCTACGAACGGCTCGCAGGAGCCCCGGAACCCCGAGGACCCTGAGGGGCCGCGGGAGCCCGGGTCGGCAGGGAGCTGACCTCCAGCGTCCCGCACAGCGCGGCGGCGGGCCGGCTCGTCTCGTACGGGTCGGTGCCCGCCGGGCCCCGGGAGACCGCTCGCCGGCCGGCGAGCAGCGGCCGCAGCGCACCGCTGGTGTCGACCGTGCAGGACTGCGGCCCGGCCTGGACGTAGCTGGTCCGTACCTCCAGCCGGCCCAGCCGCAGATCCTCCCGGTCGAGCCGGAAGCGCAGCTCCCGCCGCACGGTGAAAAGCGATGCGCCATCGGCCTGTTGGGGGCCGGAGACGGCCGGGCGGAGCGCGTAGGTGAAGGTGTGGTCCGACACCACCTCCAGCGCGTCGGAGCCCACTTCCGCGTACCGCAGCGTGCCCCGGACGCGGATCTCCGGGGCGGGGGCGACCTGGGCCGGGTCGAAGCGCACGAGCCAGCCGGTCGCGGCGTGCTGCCCGTCGTCGTACGGCTCGTTCATGCTCCGCTCGAACTGGGCCATCTGGTCCGGGTCGAGCAGTGACTCCACCGGCCGCACCGTGTTGCCGCCGAGGACGTCGGGGTCGAGCGAGGAGGCCACCAGATAGTTCTTGACCGTGGCCAGGGCGGCGACCACCTGGCTCACCGAGAAGTTGTCCGTCCGCCGGGCCACCGGAGGACTGATGCCTTCGCCGCCCTTCGGGTAGAGGGCGGCGGGGCTGCTCGCGAACAGACCGGCCGGTGTGCCCGCGGGTACGGCGCCGCGCGGCGCCAGGGGGACGAAGGTCATCCGCAGCGGCTCGGCCCGCCTGCCGACGGGGGCCTGGTAGGGGTGGCGGAAGCCCATGAAGACGGCCGTGCCGAAGGCGAGGGCTATCAGGACGACCAGGGCGAGCGCGGCCCGGGAGCCGGTGCGCAGGGTCCGGCTCGGCAGGCTCCGTACGGCACGGGCGTGCTCCCCCATGCGCTCCTGGGCGGAGAACTCCTGAAGCCGGGCGGCCCGGACGAAGGACTCGTCGAAGACGAGCGAGCGGTACTCGTCCTCGCCGCCGCTCGCATTGTTCTCCGCCGGGCCTTCGGGCGGGTCTCCGTGGTCTGCCATGACGTCTCCCGACTCCACGTCACCGACCGGAGGCCGGTGCGGTGCGCCCCCGCCGCGGCCGGACGGCCTGGGCAGGGCCTGCCCGTCATGCGGGGGCATGTCCGGGCAAGTGAGGAGCCCCCTCTTCGAGCAGGTGAGGGGTCATACCTTGAGAGTAGGTCGATTACGACGAACGTAAACGCGGGGGCGGGCGGAGAACTGCCCCCGAACTCCGCCGGGAAACGTCAGCACAGGCCGGCACAGCCGGGCGCAGGCAGGCACAAGCGGACACAGACGGACCCTGGCGGCCCGGCTAGGGAGAGCCGGGCGCATCCGGAGGTACGGGGCTACGGGAACGGGTCCGCGTCAGGGCGTGCGCGGGGCCGCGGAGACCACCGGGCGGAGGTAGCTGCCCGAGACCGACGGGACCGCGGAGGAGGCCGCCGGGGCGCTGTCCACCCCGGTGGTGGCCGGCGGCGGGACCTGGTCCTGCCGGTCGCCCGAGGTGTTGCGGTAGACGGCGCTGAAGGCCAGCGCGACCATGCCGATGCCCATCACCAGGGCGAGCAGCCAGGCCACCGGCCGGTGCCAGCGGGCGGCTCCCCGGTAGGGGCGCAGGGCGCCGCCGTGGCGCCCGTAGGGGCCGTCGTCGTAGTCGTCGCCGTCGGCGCCGGGACCGTCGTCGTAGGCGCTCCCGCGGCCGTACCCGCCGCGCGGACCGTAGCCGTCGTCGTAGAGGTCGTCGTCCAGCGGTCCGCCGCCGGACCGGGCACGGGAGGCCTCCGCGTCGGCGCGCGCCTCCGCGGCCGCCGACAGCCGCTCGACGGCGGTCGGCTCATGGAAGGTGGCGGCCTGTACGAAGTCCTCGTCGAACACCACGGAGGCGAAGTCCTCGTCCGCGCCCCCGCGGTCGTCGTCGGGCTCCCAGCCGTTCGGGAACGGCCTGCCCCCCACGTCGTCCGGCACGGCTTCAGCCTAGCCCTGGAGGGTCGTTTTGGGCAGGGAGACCGCACATTCGGCGCATCCCGAGCTCACCTCACATGTCCGTCGCCGGTCACGATGTACTTCGTGGAGGTCAGTTCCGGCAGCCCCATCGGGCCCCTGGCGTGCAGCTTCTGCGTGGAGATCCCGATCTCGGCGCCGAAGCCGAACTGGCCGCCGTCGGTGAAACGCGTCGAGGCGTTCACGGTCACCGTCGTCGAATCCACCAACTGGGTGAAACGGCGGGCCGCCGCCTGCGAGGTGGTCACGATCGCCTCGGTGTGGCCGGACGACCAGAGCCGGATGTGCGCCACGGCCGCGTCCAGCGACTCCACGACGGCGGCCGCGATGTCGTACGAGAGGTACTCGGTCTCCCAGTCCTCCGGCGTCGCCGCCACCACGGTGGCCTTGGACCCCTCGGCGTGCTCCATGACCCGTTCGTCGCCGTGCACGGTCACACCGGCCTCGGCCAGGGCGTCCAGGGCGCGCGGCAGGAACGCGTCGGCGACGTCCTTGTGGACCAGGAGCGTCTCGGCCGCGTTGCAGACGCTGGGGCGCTGCGCCTTGGAGTTGATCAGGATCGCGACGGCCATGTCGAGGTCGGTCTGCGCGTCCACGTACACATGGCAGTTGCCGGTACCGGTCTCGATCACCGGGACGGTGGATTCCTCGACGACGGTGCGGATCAGGGAGGCGCCGCCGCGCGGGATGAGCACGTCGACCAGGCCGCGGGCCCGCATGAGCTCCCGTACGGAGTCGCGGTTCTCGCCCGGCACCAGCTGGACCGCGTCGGCCGGCAGGCCGGAGCCGCCGACCGCGTCACGCAGGACCCGGACCAGCGCCTTGTTGGACGCGTGGGCGGAGGACGAACCGCGCAGCAGGACCGCGTTGCCCGACTTCAGGCAGAGGGCGGCGGCGTCCACCGTCACATTGGGCCGGGCCTCGTAGATGATTCCGACCACGCCGAGCGGTACCCGGACCTGGCGCAGATCGATGCCGTTGGGGAGCGTCGAGCCGCGCACCACCTCACCGACCGGGTCGGGCAGCGCCGCCACGTCCCGGACATCGGCGGCGATGGCGCGGATCCGCTCGGGGTTCAGGGTGAGCCGGTCGACGACCGACTCGCTGGTCCCGGCCTCGCGGGCGCGCGCCACGTCCTCGGCGTTGGCCGCGATGATGTCGCTCGTCCGTACTTCGAGCGCGTCCGCGATCGCCAGCAGCGCGTCGTCCTTCGCCGCGCGGGGAAGCGGCGCGATGTCGGCGGCCGCGGAGCGTGCCCGGTAGGCGGCCTGGGCGACCGGGGACATGTTGTCGTACGGCGAAAGCGTGGTCATGCCCGCAGAGTAGTGCGCACACTGCGGGCATCCGTCACGTATCCCGTGATGCGAGACAGTCGCCGGCCGCCCCCGGCCGCCGGGTCAGTACGGGTGCACACCGACCGGGGCGGCCGGGGGCGGCCCGTAGCCCTCGGCGATGCGCTGGTGGTACGTCTCGCGGTCGATGACCTCCAGACCGACGATCTCCCACGGCGGCAGACCGGCGCTGGAGCGGTGCTCGCCCCACAGCCGCAGGGCGACCGCCGCCGCGTCGTGCAGATCGCGGGCCTCTTCCCAGTAGCGGATCTCCGCGTGGTCGTTGGCGTACCGGCTGGTCAGCAGGAAGGGATGGTCGTGCGCGAGCTGTTCGAGCCCGCGTCTGACCTCCTTCAGCGGAATCTCGCCGCCGGAGACGCAGAGCGTGATGTGCCACAGCTTCGACTGGGTCAGCTCCTGGCTCACCGCCGTCTGTTCGGCCCCGGCCGGCCGCTCGTCCCTGAGGTCCGCGGACCTCCTCCCGTCGAAATCGGTACCTGCTCCGACGCTGGTCAGGGCGCGGCCACCCGTTCCTCGGGGCGGCGCCCCCGGGCGCGCTCGTCTCACCGGCGGCCTCCTGTGAATGTGTTGCTGTGCTGTGTACCCCGCAGTGTCCCCGCTACAAAGTGGACCAGTCCGCGGCCCGGCGTGTGGCGGTTTTCGTGAAGGTCTCTGCCCAGAGGCTGGACTTTCAGCCGTTTCAGGGGGCGGTCAACTGTGCAGGACGACAAGATCGTCCCTGTGTACGACCTCGCGCTCGTAGGCGGGGCCCAGCTCGCGCGCCAGGTCGCGGGTGGAGCGGCCGAGGAGCTGCGGGATCTCCTTGGCGTCGAAGTTGACGAGCCCGCGGGCCACCGGCCGGCCGCGCAGATCGCGCAGTTCCACCGGGTCGCCCGCGGCGAACTCGCCCTCGACCGCGGCGATCCCGGCCGGCAGCAGCGAGCTGTGGCGCTCGACGACCGCCTGCACGGCGCCGTCGTCCAGGGTCAGCGAGCCCTGCGGGGTGGAGGCGTGGGCGAGCCACAACAGCCGGTCCGTGGTGCGGCGTCCGGTGCGGTGGAAGTACGTACCGGTGTCGCGGCCGGCCAGCGCGTCCGCCGCGTGGCTCGCCGAGGTCAGCACGACCGGGATGCCGGCGGCGGTGGCGATCCGGGCGGCCTCGACCTTGGTGACCATGCCGCCGGTTCCGACGCCCGCCTTGCCCGCGCTGCCGATGCTGACCCCGGCCAGGTCGGCGGGGCCGGTGATCTCGGCGATGCGGGTGGTGCCGGGGATGCTCGGGTCGCCGTCGTAGAGGCCGTCCACGTCCGAGAGGAGGATCAGCAGATCGGCGCGGACCAGGTGGGCGACGAGCGCGGCGAGCCGGTCGTTGTCGCCGAACCGGATCTCGTCGGTGGCGACGGTGTCGTTCTCGTTGACGATCGGCAGCGCGCCCATGTCCAGGAGCTGGTCCAGGGTGCGGTAGGCGTTGCGGTAGTGGGCGCGGCGGCTGGTGTCGTTGCTGGTGAGGAGCACTTGGCCAACGCGGACGCCGTAGCGGGCGAAGGAGGCGGTGTAGCGGGCGACGAGCAGCCCCTGGCCGACGCTGGCGGCGGCCTGCTGCCTGGCCAGGTCCTTGGGCCTGCGGTGCAGTCCGAGCGGGGCGAGTCCGGCCGCGATGGCACCGCTGGAGACCAGGACGACCTCCCGCTCACCGCCGCTGCGCACCTTGGCGAGCACGTCGACGAGCGCGTCGACACGGTCCGCGTCGAGGCCGCCGGTGGCTGTGGTGAGGGAGGAGGAACCGACCTTGACCACGATCCTGCGGGCCTCCGTGACGCCCTGCCTTGCCCCTGACACGCGTATCCCCCGTGGTCGGCCTCGATCGGAATCCGCAATCTACGCGAGCGCCGGAATCGGCGCGTGGGCGTTCCGCCCCGTGGACCCCGGTTCATCCGGATCCGTGCCGCGGCGTGTCCGGAGTGCTCCGCGTCTCGTTGCAGCGAATATCGGCTTCACCGCCGACGGAATGCGGGAATCTCCAGGAAGAAGGACGTGATCGCATGCGCCAGCTCTCCGTTCCAGGGGCCTGGGTGCACGAGCCCGAGGTCATCACGGACAGCCGCGGCAGCTTCCACGAGTGGTTCAGGGCCTCGGATCTCGATGCGGCGCAGGGGCACCCGCTGGGGCTCGCGCAGGCCAACTTCTCCACGTCGGCCCTGGGCACGCTGCGCGGGATCCACTTCGCCGACGTGCCGCCGGGCCAGGCGAAGTACGTGAAGTGCGTGCGCGGCGCGGTGCTCGACGTGATCGTGGACATCCGGGCCGGCTCTCCCACGTACAAGCGGTGGGAGGGGGTCCGTCTCGACGACAGCGGCCATCGGGCGGTCTATCTCGCCGAGGGGCTCGGCCACGCCTTCATGGCGCTGACGGACGACGCGTGCGTCCTGTACCTCTGCTCGCAGGGGTACGCGCCGACGCGTGAGCACGGCATCGATCCGCTCGACGCGGAGCTGGGCATCGACTGGCCGCGGGGCATCGCCCCGCTGCTGTCGGGGAAGGACGCGGCGGCCCCTTCGCTGGCCGAGGCGGAGGAGCAGGGGCTGCTTCCCTCGTACGCGGAGTGCGAGGCGTACTACGCGCGGCTGCGGACGGCCGGTCCGCCGCCCGCCGCGATGCGGGCGGGCGAACCGGTGCTCAGCAGGGCCGGGCGCTGATCAGGGGCGTTCCGCGGCGAGCAGGGCGGGGAACGCCTCGCCCAGGGCCGTGCGCCAGTCCCGGATGGGTTCGATCCCGGCCGCCGCGAAGCGCCGCTGCGCGAGCACGCTGAACGCCGGGCGGGGGGCGGGCCGTACGAAGGCCGCGCTGGTGGCCGGGCGGACCCGTGCCGGGTCGGCGCCCAGCAGCCGGAAGATCTCCCTGGTGAAGCCGCACCAGGTCGTCTCGCCGCCGCTGGTGCCGTGGTAGACGCCGGCCGGGGCGGTGCCGTCGAGCGCGGCCAGGCCGAGCCGGACCAGCCGTGCCGCCAGGTCGACGGTCCAGGTGGGCTGGCCGCGCTGGTCGTCCACCACGTCGAGGGTGTCCTTGACGCCCTCCAACCTGATCATCGTCCGGACGAAGTTGCCGCCGCCCGCCCCGTACAGCCAGGCGGTGCGCACCACGTAACCGGTGTCGGGGAGGGTCTCCAGGACGGCGCGTTCGCCCGCCAGCTTGGTGCGTCCGTAGGCGGTGCGCGGGCCGGTGGGGGCGTCCTCGCCGTAGGGCAGGCCGCCGTCCCCGGCGAAGACGTAGTCGGTGGAGACGTGGAGGAGGACGGTGCCCTGCTCGCGGCAGGCCGCGGCGAGGACGGCGGGGCCGGTGCCGTTGACCCGCAGGGCCGCGTCCTCCTGGCTCTCCGCGTCGTCGACGGCGGTCCAGGCGGCGCAGTTGACGACGACCGCGGGGCGGTGCGCGGCGAAGGCCTCCCGGACGCGGGCCGGGTCGGCGATGTCCAGGGCCGTGCGGTCCGCCGCGACGGCGGTGACGTCCTCGTGGGCGAGGGCCGCCAGCAGGTCCTGTGCCAGCATTCCGGCCGCCCCGGTGACCAGCCAGACCGGGTTCACAGTGCGGCCCTCTCCTTGAGGGGCTCCCACCAGGCGCTGTTCTCGCGGTACCACCGCACGGTCTCGGCGAGGCCCTTGCGGAAGTCCTTGCGCGGTGCGTAACCGAGCTCGTCGCGGATCTTGGCGCAGTCCACGGAGTAGCGCCGGTCGTGGCCCTTGCGGTCCTCGACGTAGGTGACGTCGGCGTCCCAGTCGGCGCCGCAGGCCTCCAGCAGCAGTCCGGTGAGTTCCTTGTTGGAGAGCTCGGTGCCGCCGCCGATGTTGTAGACCTCGCCCGCCCGGCCCCGGGTGCGGACGAGTTCGATGCCCTGGACGTGGTCGTCGATGTGCAGCCAGTCGCGGACGTGGGCGCCGTCGCCGTACAGCGGGACCGGCCGGCCCTGGAGGAGGTGGGTGACGAACAGCGGGATGACCTTCTCGGGGAAGTGGTGGTGCCCGTAGTTGTTGGAGCAGCGGGTCACCCGCACGTCGAGTCCGTGGGTGCGGTGGTACGAGAGCGCGATCAGGTCGCTCGACGCCTTGGAGGCGGAGTACGGGGAGTTGGGCGCGAGGGGTTCGCGCTCGGTCCAGGAGCCCTCGTCGATCGATCCGTAGACCTCGTCGGTGGAGATGTGCACGAAGGTCCGGACGCCCGCCAGGTGCGCGGCGTGGACGAGGGTGTGGGTTCCCACGACGTTGGTGCGGACGAAGGCGGCGCCGCCGTCGATGGAGCGGTCCACATGGGATTCGGCGGCGAAGTGCACCACTTGGTCGTGCCCGGCCATCAGACGGCCGACCAGCTCCGTGTCACAGATGTCGCCGCGCACGAACGAGAAGCCCGGGTGGTTGCGGACCTCGTCGAGGTTGGCCGGGTTGCCCGCGTAGGTGAGCTTGTCGAGCACGGTGACGGCGACGTCACCGGGGCCGTCCGGGCCCAGCAGCGTACGGACGTAGTGCGAGCCGATGAATCCGGCACCGCCGGTCACCAGGATGTGGGTGGTCATGAGGAGATCTGCACCTTGCTGTGGTCGCCGAGGACGAGACGGTGGGCGGAGGGGCTCCGGGGTGCGGGGGTCACCTCGACCTCGTGGCCGATGAGGGAGGCCTCCACGCGGCGGACGCCGTCGATCGAGGCGCCGCGCAGGACGATGGAGTACTCGATCTCGCTGTCCTCGATCCGGCACTCCTGGGCGACCGAGGTGAACGGTCCGACGTAGGCGTCGCTGATCACCGAGCGGGCGCCGATGATGGCGGGGCCGACGATCCGGCTGCGGGTGACGCGGGCGCCCTGCTCGATCCGGACCCGGCCGATGATCTCGCTCTCGTCGTCGACGTGGGCGCCCTCGGTGGACGGTTCGATGCTCTCCAGAACGGTCCGGTTGACCTCCAGCATGTCGGTGACGTTACCGGTGTCCTTCCAGTACCCGCGGATCATGGTGGAGCGGACGTCGCGCTCCTGGTCGATCAGCCACTGGATGGCGTGGGTGATCTCCAGTTCGCCGCGCCAGGACGGGCGGATGGAGCGGACCGCCTCGTGGATGACCCGGGTGAAGAGGTAGACACCGACGAGCGCCAGGTCGCTCTTGGGCTCCCTGGGCTTCTCCTCCAGGGCCACCACCCTGCCGTCCCCGTCGAGCTCCGCGACGCCGAACGAGGTCGGGTCGGGCACCTGGGTCAGCAGGATCTGGGCATCGGGCCGGTCCGCCCGGAATGCCTCGACCAGGCCGGTGATCCCGCCGATGATGAAGTTGTCCCCGAGGTACATGACGAAGTCCTCGTCGCCCAGGAAGCGCTGGGCGATCAGGACCGCGTGCGCGAGGCCGAGCGGCTCGGACTGCGGGATGTAGGTGACGTCGATGCCGAACCGGGAGCCGTCCCCGACCGCCGCGCGGATCTCCTCCTCGGTGTCGCCCACGATGATGCCGACCTCGGTGATGCCCGCTTCCGCGATGGCCTCCAGGCCGTAGAACAGCACCGGTTTGTTCGCCACCGGGACCAGCTGTTTGGCCGAGGTGTGGGTGATGGGACGGAGCCGGGTGCCTGCCCCACCGGAAAGTACGAGAGCCTTCACTTTTTGTGCCCCCACGATGAGATGGCGGTCCTGTCGCAGCTGCGACCTATTGGGCGACCTTACTGAGATTCGCTGTCCCATCTGCGGTGAAACAGCCCTCTCGGCCCGTTTACCGACACATCCGGACGAAAAGCGACGGCAGCCCGTAACCGCGTGCCGCCTTTTGGCGCGCTCCCGGTTCCCCCGGCACGAAGACACCTGCCGGCCACCTCGAACTGATAGAGGAGACACCGGTTTGCCCTGATCCGATGCGATGAACCGGCGGCCGGTGCGGCACATTCCGCACTTTCGGGAACAGATTCTGCGAATTCACCAACTCGGAACCTGGTTGCGCCCACACCCGTGATTCTCACCAATCTTTCACATTCATCTCATGAACGGACGGGCCGCCTTCCATATGGTGGGGCCCCTGAACCCACGCCCACCGGGCGGCCGGTCCGGGACCGGGTCCCGGCCGCGCCGACGCGGCGGCGCGGCCCGACCGCGCACGCGAGCCTCGCGCTCTTTGGAGTCCCCCAGTGCAACCACTCGCCCCGCTCCTGCGGTACGCCGCGAAGGCCCTCCCCGTTGCCGTACTGGCCGCGTCCTTCGCCGCCCAGGCCGCCGCGGCCGCTGTTCCCCACCTCGTACTGCTCATCACGGCGACGGCCGCCAACCTGCTGGCAGAGGCAGCCCTGCACCGATGGCGGCCCGGCCAGGTCTCCCTGCTCGCCAAGGTCAGGGCCGATGTCATGGTCCGCCGGCTGACCTGTGACTTCCTGCTGATCGTGGGGCTGCTCCGGCTGGGCGGGAACCACCGGGAAACGATCTATCTCCCGCTCGTCCTCGGCCTGCTCCTCTTCTACGCGCTCCACTTCGCCGGTCACGCGGCGGCGATCCGGGTGCGCGCGGCACGGACGCTGCCGCTGCTCACCCGCAACATCGACGCCTCCGCCCTGGGCATCACCCCCGCGCTCCCGGCCCTGCTGATGCGCCGGCACGGGCCGCGCCTGCTGCTGTTCGGGCTGCCCGCGACCGCGGGCCTGCTGGTGACGGCGGCCAACGACGAGCCGGAGTACGCCGCGGCGGGCATCGCTCTGTCGGTCGCGCTCGCCGCGGTCTCGCTGGCAACGCTGGTGCGGTCCCTGGTGCGGCGCCGCCCCGCGTCGTCCGAGGAGGTGCTGGACTGGTTCGACGGCTGGCTGGCCGACTACCGGCCGACCGTCGGCATGTACTTCTCCGGCGGCGCCTCGTCCGCGTACCAGGCCAACATGTGGCTCGACGCCCTGGCCGGGCTCGACGGCCGCCCGGTGATCGTGCTGCGCGAGCGCTTCATGATGCAGCGGATCGGCGCCACGGACATACCCGTCGTGTGCATCCCGAAGGTCTCCCAGCTGCTCCGCCTGGAGCACTCGGCCCTGAAGCTGCTGATCCACCCCGCGAACTCCGGCAAGACCTCGCAGATCCTGCGGATACCGTCGATCAAGCACGCCTTCGTCAATCACGGCGAGAGCGACAAGCTCTCCAGCTGCAATCCGTACGCCAAGGCGTACGACGAGGTGTGGGTCGCCGGACCGGCGGCGCGCGAACGCTACGCACTGGCCGACGTCGGCATCGAGGACCGCGACGTGGTGGAGATCGGCCGCCCCCAGCTCGCCCCGATCACCCCGTACGCGGGCCCGCCCACCGGTGCGTACACGACCGTGCTCTACGCCCCCACGTGGGAGGGCTGGGACGGCAATCCGGGGAACACCTCGGTGCTCCTGGCCGGCGAGAACATCGTCCGGGCCCTGCTCGCCGACCCGGGCGTCCGGCTGCTCTACAAGCCGCACCCGATGACCGGCTCGGTCGACCCCGCGGCCGGCGCCGCCAACGAACGCGTCCAGGCCCTGATCCACGAGGCCAACCGCGCCCGCACGGGCCCGCGCCCCGGTCCGCGGGCCGCTGCCGAGCTGGCCCGCCGGACCGCGGAGCTGGACGCGCTGACCGCCGCCTCGTTCCGGGACGACGCGGACGACGCGGAACGCATGCTGGTGCAGGGCACACCGGAGCCCGGCCGGGCCCAGGCCGTCGCCGCGGCGACCACGGCCTGGGAGGCGGCCCACTGGGCGTCGCTCCCCGAGGCTGAGCACCAGATCATCACGGCCCCGCAGCCCGCGCTGTACTCCTGCTTCAACGAGGCCGATCTGCTGATCAGCGATGTGTCGAGCGTCGTCACGGACTACCTGGCGGGCGAGAAGCCGTACGCCGTCGCGAACACCAGCGACCTGCCGGAGGAGCTGTTCCGCGACGCGTTCCCGACGGTCCGCGCGGCGACGATCCTGACGCCGGACGGAGCCGGGGTCGCCGCACTCCTCGACTCGGTGCGCCACCCCGCGGACGACGGGCTGGCCGCGGCCCGCGCCGGTCTGAAGCTCCACCTCCTCGGCCCCTCCGACCCGCCGTCCCACGTACGCTTCGGCGAGGCGGCGCTCGGGCTGTGCGAGGTGGCGGACGAGCACCGCGTACGCATGTCGAACCGGCTGCTCCCGGCGATCCCCTCACAGCGCGGAGCGCTGGAGGAGGCCGTCGCGGCGGACGAGGAACAGCTGGAGCCCGCGCCCGAGGGATAGCCCCGGACACGGCAGAGGCCCGGCACCGCTCCACGAGGGAGCCTGGGTGCCGGGCCTCTGCCGTACGGGCTCTACGGGTGGCGGTGGCGCCAGCCCTGCCAGGCGGAGTCGATCATCTCGTCCACGCCGTACCGGGCCGACCAGCCCAGCTCCGCGCGGATCCGGTCGGCGCCCGCGACCACGCGCGCCGGGTCACCGGCGCGGCGGGCGGTCACCTCGGGGGCGATGTCCCCGTTGTCGGTCACCTTGAGGATCCGGTCGACCATCTCCCGTACGGAACTGCCCTCACCGCGTCCGATGTTGAGCGTGAGATCCGTGCCGCGCTCCGCGTCGTCGAGCCGGCGCGCGGCCGCGAGGTGGGCGGAGGCGATGTCCTCGACGTGGATGTAGTCGCGGACGCAGGTGCCGTCCGGCGTCGCGTAGTCGTCGCCGAAGATCCGCGGGCCCTCGCCGGCCTCAAGGCGCTCGAAGACCATCGGGATGAGGTTGAACACCCCGGCGTCGGCCAGCTCCGGCGAGGCCGCACCGGCGACGTTGAAGTAGCGGAGCGAGGCGCAGCGCAGGCCGTGGGCGCGGGCGGCGGCGTGGATCAGCCACTCGCCGACGAGCTTGGTCTCGCCGTACGGGCTCATCGGCGCGCAGGGCGTGTCCTCGGTGACAAGGGTGACGTCGGGCATGCCGTAGACGGCGGCGGAGGAGGAGAACACCAGCCGGTCGACACCCGCGTCGACCATGCTCTCCAGCAGCACCTCCAGCCCCGTCACGTTCTCCCGGTAGTAGTGCAGGGGGCGCTCGACGGACTCCCCCACCTGCTTCTTGCCCGCGATGTGCACCACACCGGTCACACCGTGCTCGCGGATCGCCGCGTCGAGTGCCTGACGGTCGAGGACGCTGCCGGTCACCAGGGGCACCCCGTCGGGCACCTTGTCGGCGCTCCCGGTCGACAGGTCGTCGTACACGACGACCTGCTGACCGCCCGCGAGCATCGCGCGCACGACGTGTGCACCGATGTATCCCGCCCCACCCGTAACCATCCAGGTCATGTCGTGCGTCTCCCTCTGCGAGGTCTTACCCGTCCGCTTCACTCTACGTGCACATAAAGTCGGATCGGCGGATCGGGCCTTGCCCCTCAAAGGGGGCTGACAGCAATCAATTACGCTGTCCGGGTGCTGGACGTCGCCTCACTGTTCAGCGGTGCGCACCGCGCCCCTCGCACAGACCCTCGGACAGCTCTCTGGACTGGTGGACGATGCCTCGACTGACACTCATCGTGCCTGCGTACAACGTGCAGGGGTACATCGGGGAGTGTCTCGACTCCGTGCTCCAGCAGGACTTCACCGACTTCGAGATCATCGGTGTCGACGACTGCTCGCCGGACGGCTCCGGCGCGATCCTCGACACATACGCGGAACGCGACGCCCGCGTCCGTGTGCTCCACCTCACCGAGAACGTGGGGCTGGGACGCGCGCGCAACGCGGGTATCGACGAGGCGACCGGTGACTATCTGCTCTTCCTCGACAGCGACGACACCCTGGCCCCGGGATCGCTGGCGGCCATCGCGGCGCGCCTCGACACGACGGACGACCCCGACGTCCTGGTCTACGACTACACCCGTACCTACTGGGACGGGCGGCTGCTGCGCAACAAGCGTGCGGAGCTGCTGGACGAGAGCGGTCCCGCCGTCTTCACGCTGGCCGACCGGCCGCAGTTGCTGGACCTGCTGCAGATCGTGTGGAACAAGGCCTACCGCCGCGATTTCGTCACCCGGCACGGCTTCCGGTTCCCGCCCGGTTATTACGAGGACGCGCCGTGGACGTACTCCTCGCTGATCTCGGCACAGAGCATCGCCGTGCTCGACCGCTCCTGCGTGCTGTACCGGCAGCGGCGTGAGGGCGGGAACATTCTCCGCACGGTCAGCCGCAAGCATTTCGATGTCTTCGATCAGTACGACCGCGTTTTCGCCTATCTGGACGCGCGGCCGGAACTCGATTCCTGGCGTCCGGCGCTCTTCAGGAAAATGGCCGACCACTTTCTGACCGTCCTGGAAAAGCCCGGCAGGCTTCCGCAGAACGCGCGGGCCGAGTTCTTCCACCGTGCGGCCAAGGACTACCGGAGCCGCCTTCCGGAGGACTTCCAGCGGCCGCTGGGCGGCCGGGGCTACAAATACGCGCTGCTGGGGATCGACTCCTACTCCGCGCTGGTCGGCGTGACCCGGGTCAACAACGTGCGCAACCGGGCCAGGCTGGGCGGCCGGGCCCGCGTGGGCCGGGCCAAGCGCGCCGCCCTGGGCATGTTCTACAAGTCCCAGCTGCGCATGCCGCTGGACGAGAACCTCGCGGTGTTCTCCGCGTACTGGGGCCGCGGCTACTCCTGCAGCCCCGCGGCCATCGAGGCGGAGCTGGGCCGGCTGGCCCCGGGGATGCGCCGGGTCTGGGCGGTCAGGTCCGAGCACCGCGACCGGGTGCCCAAGGGCGTCGAGACCGTGCTGGTCGGGTCCCGCGAGTACTGGTCGGTGATGGCCCGCGCCAAGTACCTCACGAACAACGTGAACTTCGGCGACACCGTGGTCAAGCGCGAGGGCCAGATCCATCTGCAGACCCACCACGGCACCCCGCTGAAGACGATGGGGCTCGACCAGGCCGACTACCCCGCGTCCACCAGCATGGACATGGAGAAGCTGCTCAGCCGGTGCGACCGCTGGGACTACAGCCTGTCCGCGAACCGCTTCTCCACCACCGTGTGGGAGCGGGTGTACCCCTGCCGGTACACCTCGCTGGAGACCGGATACCCGCGCAACGACGTCCTGCTCAACGCCACCGCGGCGGACGTCTCACGGGCCCGGCACGACCTCGGTCTGGCGGACGGCTCGACGGCCTTCCTCTACGCGCCGACCCACCGCGAGTACCAGAAGTCCTTCACCCCGCGGCTCGACCTGCCGAGGCTGGCCGAGGAGCTGGGCCCCGACGTCACCCTGCTGGTGCGCGGCCACTACTTCTACAAGCCGACGGGCCGGCTCGCCGATCTCCAGGCCAGCGGCCGGATCATCGACGTCTCCGCGCACGGGAACGTCGAGCAGCTCTACCTCGCGGCGGACGCCCTCGTCACGGACTACTCCTCGGCGATGTTCGACTACGCCAACCTGGACCGGCCGATCGTGATCTACGCCGACGACTGGAACACCTACCGGGTGGTGCGCGGCACCTACTTCGACCTGATGGCCGAGCCCCCGGGCGCCGTGGCGACCAGCCAGGAGCAGCTCGTCTCGGTGCTGGGCTCCCAGGAGTGGCGGAGCGAGGAATCGGCGGGGCTGCGCAGGGCGTTCCGGGAGCGCTTCTGCGACTTCGACGACGGCCGCGCCGCGGAGCGCGTCGTGCGCCGGGTGTTCCTGGGCGAGGAGACGCTGCTCCCGGTCGTTCCGCTCGCCGAGCGCACCCCGGCACCCTCCCCCGCAGAGGCGCTCGCACGGGCCGGCCGCTCCTGACGGAACCGGGGCGCCCGTCGACCGGGCGCCCCGGAAAACACGCGGTCCCGGCTCCCCCGAAGGGAAACCGGGACCGGTGACCGTTCTCACGCGAACGGGTCGAACTCCTGGTACTCCTTGCTGACGTCGTCGCGCTCGTCCTCGCGGTCGCGACGGCGCTGCGCGGCCGGACGCGGCTCCTCCAGCCGGTGGTCCTCACCACGGCGGCCGAGCATCTCCGCACCGGCGGTCACGGTCGGCTCCCAGTCGAAGACGACGGCGTTGTCCTCGGCCCCGATGGCCACCCCGTCGCCCGCGCGGGCACCGGCCTTGCGCAGGGCGTCCTCGACACCGAGCCGGTTCAGCCGGTCCGCGAGGTAGCCGACGGCCTCGTCGTTGTTGAAGTCGGTCTGGCGCACCCAGCGCTCCGGCTTCTCGCCGCGCACCCGGTAGATGCCGTCGTCCTCGAGCACCACGGTGAAACCGGCGTCGTCCACGGCCTTGGGCCGGATGACGATACGGGTCGCCTCCTCCACCGGCTTGGCGGCACGCGCCTCCGCGATGACACCCGCCAGGGCGAAGGAGAGCTCCTTGAGCCCGGTGCGGGCCACGGCGGAGACCTCGAAGACGCGGTAGCCGCGGGCCTCCAGGTCCGGACGGATCATCTCCGCCAGGTCCAGGCCGTCCGGGATGTCGATCTTGTTGAGGACGACGATGCGGGGCCGGTCCTCCAGACCGCCGTACAGCTTCAGCTCCTCCTCGATCATGTCGAGGTCGGAGAGCGGGTCGCGGTCGGACTCCAGCGTCGCCGTGTCCAGTACGTGCACGAGCACCGAGCAGCGCTCGACGTGGCGCAGGAACTCCAGGCCGAGGCCCTTGCCCTGGCTGGCGCCCGGGATGAGGCCCGGGACGTCGGCGATGGTGTAGACGGTGCTGCCCGCGGTGACGACTCCCAGGTTCGGGACCAGGGTCGTGAACGGGTAGTCGGCGATCTTCGGCTTGGCGGCCGACAGGACCGAGATCAGCGAGGACTTGCCGGCGCTCGGGTAGCCCACGAGGGCGACGTCGGCGACGGTCTTCAGCTCCAGGACGATGTCCCGGCTCTCACCGGGCTCGCCCAGCAGCGCGAAGCCGGGGGCCTTGCGCCGGGCGGAGGCCAGCGCGCCGTTGCCGAGGCCGCCGCGGCCGCCCTGGCCGGCGACGAACATGGTGCCCTGGCCGACCAGGTCGGCGAGCACGTTGCCGTCCGTGTCGAGCACGACGGTGCCGTCCGGCACGGGCAGGACCAGGTCCTGGCCCTCCTTGCCGGTGCGGTTGTCGCCCGCGCCGGGCTGGCCGTTGGTGGCCTTGCGGTGGGGGTGGTGGTGATAGTCGAGGAGCGTGGTGACGGCCTGGTCGACAATCAGGGTCACATCGCCGCCACGGCCGCCGTTGCCGCCGTCCGGGCCGCCGAGCGGCTTGAACTTCTCACGGTGAACGGAGGCGCAGCCGTGGCCTCCGTTACCCGCGGCGGCATGCAGCTCGACGCGGTCCACGAAGGTGGTCATGGTTGGAACCTCCAGTTACATACGTGCAGAAATGTCTCGCTCGTGCCCCTGTAGGAGCAACACGCGAAAGGCGGACCCACTTCCCGTCAAAGGAAGTGAGGTCCGCCTCCACGTCAAACCGCTCGACGAGCGCCGTAAATCAGCCGGCGATCGGAACGATGTTCACGACCTTGCGGCCACGGTGCGTGCCGAACTCGACCGCACCGGCGGCGAGGGCGAACAGCGTGTCGTCGCCGCCACGGCCGACGCCCGTGCCCGGGTGGAAGTGGGTGCCGCGCTGGCGGACCAGGATCTCACCGGCGTTGACGGCCTGACCGCCGAAGCGCTTCACGCCGAGCCGCTGAGCATTGGAATCGCGCCCGTTCCGAGTGGACGATGCGCCCTTCTTATGTGCCATGTCTCCTCAGTCCCTTACTTCGCAGCCGCGGGGATACCGGTGACCTTGATCGCCGTGTACTGCTGGCGGTGACCCTGGCGACGGCGGTAGCCGGTCTTGTTCTTGTAGCGAAGGATGTCGATCTTCGCGCCCTTGTGGTGGTCCACGATCTCGGCCTGGACCTTGATGCCGTCAAGCACCCACGGGTCGCTGGTCACGGCGTCGCCGTCGACAACGAGCAGGGTAGAGAGCTCTACCGTGTCGCCAACACTGGCGGTGGGAATCTTGTCAACCTCAACGATGTCGCCGACAGCAACCTTGTGCTGTCGACCACCGCTGCGCACGATGGCGTACACGCGGATCTCACTCTCACTCGAAGCGGAAACCCCTGAGGCCAGCCGCTCACACGGGTCCGAGGACCCGTGGTGATCCGGATTGGACGAGCGGCCTCTCCCGTACGAGCGGGAGGTCAGTTGCTCAGAGGTGTGGCGAAACAAACGCCGACGGTCAAGATTACGGGGCCTCGGACACCCCGGTCAAACCGGGCCCCGGTTTCAGGCCCCGACCGCCCTGACGTAGTCGGCGTAGGCGTCCCTGATCCCGTCCGGGGACAGGTTCAGATGTTCCAGGATCGTGTACCGGCCCGGCCGGGTCCGGGGGGCGAACTCGACCACCGAGACGAACTCGTCCACGCTGAACCCGATCTCCTGCGCGGTGACCGGAAGGCCGTGGCGCCGCAGCGTTCCGGCCATCCGAACGGACTCCTGGTGGGCGCCCCGCAGGTGCATCGCGAACGCCGCGCCCAGACCGCACTGCTCGCCGTGGCTGGCCGCCCGCTGGGGGAAGAGCAGGTCGAAGGCGTGGTTGATCTCGTGGCAGGCACCGGAGGCGGGCCGGCTGTCGCCCGCGACCGACATCGAGATGCCGGTGAGCACCAGCCCCTCCGCCAGCACCTGGAGGAAACGGTCCTCGTCCAGGGACCCCGGGTGGCGCAGCACGGCCTCGCCGGCCTGCCGGGCCATGGCCGCGGCCAGTCCGTCGATGTCCTCGCCGTTGACCCGGTGGGCGAGCTCCCAGTCCGCGACCGCGGAGATGTTCGAGAGCGCGTCCCCGATCCCGGACCGCACGTAGCGGACCGGGGCCTCACGGATGATGTCGAGGTCGATGACGACGGCGATCGGGTTCGGGACACCGTACGAGCCGCGGCCCGAGTCGTTGTCCAGAGTGGCCACCGGTGAGCACAGGCCGTCGTGGGACAGGTTCGTCGCCACGGCGACCAGCGGCAGCCCGACGCGCGCCGCGGCGAACTTGGCACAGTCGATGATCTTGCCGCCGCCGAGGCCGACCACGGCGTCGTACCGCCCGGACTTCATGTCCTCGGCCAGCTTGACGGCGTCGTGCAGCGTGCCGCCGCCGACCTCGAACCAGGAGGCACCGGGCAGGCTCGCCGACAGCCGCTCCCGCAGCGCCCGGCCCGAGCCCCCGCTGATCGCGACCGCCAGCTTCCCCGAACCGGAGATCCGCTGGTCGGCGAGGACACTCGCCAGGTCGGCCAGAGCGCCCGCCCGGATGTCGACGACGACCGGCGCCGGTATCAGCCGGGTCAGTACTGGCACGCGATGGTCCTGCCCTTGGCCAGGTCCTCGTGGTTGTCGATCTCCACCCACTTGATGTCGCCGATGGGCTCCACGTCGACCTTGAAGCCGCGGTTGACGAGCTCCTGGTAGCCGTCCTCGTAGTACAGGTCGGGGTCGCGCTCGAACGTGGTCCTCAGCGCGTCGGCCAGCTCGTCGGCCGCGTCGCCCTCGATGAGGGTGACACCGATGTACTCGCCGGTGGCCTCGGCCGGGTCCATCAGCTTGGTGATGCGCTGAACACCCTTCTCGGGGTCGGCGACGACCTTCATCTCCTCGTCGGCGAGCTTCTTCACCGTGTCGAGGGCGAGGATGATCTTCTTGCCGTCACCGCGGGCGGCCAGCAGCGTCTTCTCGACGGAGACGGGGTGCACGGTGTCGCCGTTGGCGAGGATCACACCGTCCTTGAGGGCGTCGCGGCCGCACCAGAGGGAGTAGGCGTTGTTCCACTCCTCGGCCTTGTCGTTGTCGATCAGCGTGAGGGTGACGCCGTACTTCGCCTCAAGGGCCGCCTTGCGCTCGTACAGGGCCTCCTTGCGGTAGCCCACGATGATCGCGACCTCGGTCAGGCCGACCTCGGCGAAGTTGCCCAGTGTCAGGTCGACGACGGTCAGGCTCTCCTCGTTCCCCTCCGGGCCGACCGGCACCAGTGCCTTGGGAAGCGTGTCGGTGTAGGGGCGCAGACGGCGGCCGGCGCCGGCCGCCAGAATCATGCCGATCATGAGGGTTCTCCTTGGTCCTTGGTGCGTGTGTCTCGGGTGGGTCCGGGTGCCGTACGGCTTGCGACAGCCTCTCAGAGCTCGGTCGCTACGTAACCGCGCAGCCAGGTACGGAAGTCGGGGCCCAGGTCCTCGCGCTCGCAGGCGAGTCTGACGATGGCCCGCAGGTAGTCGCCGCGGTCACCCGTGTCGTAGCGGCGGCCGCGGAAGACGACGCCGTGCACCGGGCCGCCGAGCTTCTCGTCGACGGCAAGTTGCTGGAGTGCGTCGGTCAGCTGGATCTCGCCGCCCCGGCCCGGCTCGGTCTCGCGCAGCACGCCGAAGACCGCGGGGTCCAGGACGTAGCGTCCGATGACGGCGAGGCTGCTGGGCGCGTCGGCCGGATCCGGCTTCTCGACCAGGCCGGTGACCCGGACGACGTCGCTCTCCGCGGTGGCTTCCACCGCGGCGCAGCCGTACTGGTGGATCAGCTCGCGCGGGACCTCCATGAGCGCGACGACACTGCCGCCCTCGCGCTCCTGGATCTCCACCATGCGGGACAGCAGCGGGTCGCGCGGGTCGATCAGGTCGTCGCCGAGGAGTACCGCGAACGGCTGGTCGCCCACATGGGGCTCGGCGCACAGGACCGCGTGGCCGAGGCCCCGCGGGTCGCCCTGGCGGACGTAGTGCATGGTCGCCAGGGCGCTGGACTCCTGGACCCGCACCAGCCGCTCGTCGTCGCCCTTGCGGGTCAGCGCCGACTCCAGCTCGTAGTTCCGGTCGAAGTGGTCCTCCAGGGCGCGCTTGTTGCGCCCGGTGATCATCAGCACGTCGCTCAGCCCCGCGGCGGCGGCCTCCTCCACGACGTACTGGATCGCGGGCTTGTCGACCACCGGCAGCATCTCCTTGGGAGTCGCCTTCGTCGCCGGCAGGAACCGGGTACCGAGCCCGGCGGCCGGTATGACGGCCTTCTGGATCTTGCGCATGTGCTCAGACTTCCGTGTCCACGGGGAAGGGTGCGGTTCGACGGGGGCGCCCGTACGCAGCCGACCCGGTTCCTGTGACGGAACCGGTCCGGCTGCGTACGGGCGCACGGTGCGGGGCCGGTCAGGCCTCGTCGGCCGATGCCGTGACGGAGGACGGCGCCTGCTGCTCCGCGGCCACCGTCTTCTTCGTCGCCGCCTTCTTGGCCGTCGTCTTCTTCGCGGCGGTCTTCTTGGCGGCCGTCTTCGTGGTCGCCGTCTTCGTGGTGGCCGCCTTCTTGGCGGTGGCCTTCTTGGCGGTCTTGCGGGCCGCCTTCTTGGCCGGTGCGGCCTCCGGCTCCGCGTCGGACGCGGGCTCGGGCGCGGACTCGGCGGAAGCCGTCACCACGACGGTCGCCGCCTCGTCGGTACCGGCAGGGGAACCCGCGGGCGCGGTGGCCTTACGGGTCGCCCGGCGCCGGGCACGCGGCGGTGCGGCCGGCTCCTCGGCCGGGGCCTCCACGTGCGGGGCCTCGACCACCGGGTCCTCCGCGGCGACCGGGTCGGCGTCGGAGACCGGCTCCTCAGCGGCCGCTGCCGGGGCGGGCGAACCCGCCGGGGCGGTCGCCTTGCGGGTCGCACGACGGCGCGTACGGCCCTGGGGCGCCTCGGCGGCAGGCGCCTCGACGACCGGGGTCTCCACGACCGGGGTCTCCACGACCGGGGTCTCGACGGCCGGCTCCGGCGCGGGCTCCGCGACGGGCTCCGGCTGCGCGACCGGCTCGGCCACCGGGGCCGGCGCGGACGCCGACTTCGGAGCACCGGCCGGGGCCGACGCCTTGCGCGTCGCCCGGCGGCGGCCACGGCCGCGGCCGGCGGCCGCCTCGGCCTCTGCCGGGCTGCTGTACAGCTCCTCGTCCGCGACGAACTCCGGCTCGGGCAGCGCCAGCGGGGCGGCGACCTCCGCCGCGACCTCGGCCTCGGTCTCGGCCTCGTTGTCGTGGCCCTGCTCGTGCTCGTGGTCGTGCTCGTGGCTGTGGTCGTGGTCCTGCTCGTGGTCCTGGCCGGAACCGCCGCGGCCACGCTTCTTGGCGCGCTTGCCGCCACCGCCGCCACCGACCGAGGTGGGCTGCTCCATGTGCACGATCACGCCGCGCCCGTTGCAGTGGACACAGGTCTCGGAGAAGGACTCCAGCAGACCCTGGCCGACCCGCTTGCGGGTCATCTGGACCAGGCCCAGCGAGGTGACCTCGGCGACCTGGTGCTTCGTACGGTCGCGTCCCAGGCACTCCAGGAGCCGTCGCAGCACCAGGTCCCGGTTGGACTCCAGCACCATGTCGATGAAGTCGACGACGACGATGCCGCCGAGGTCGCGCAGCCGCAGCTGGCGCACGATCTCCTCGGCCGCCTCCAGGTTGTTCTTGGTGACGGTCTCTTCCAGGTTGCCGCCCTGGCCGGTGAACTTGCCGGTGTTGACGTCGACGACGACCATCGCCTCGGTCTTGTCGATCACCAGCGAGCCGCCGCTCGGCAGGTAGACCTTGCGGTCCAGCGCCTTCATGAGCTGCTCGTCGATCCGGTACGTCGCGAAGATGTCGACCTCTGAGGTCCACCGCGACAGCCGGTCCGTCAGGTCGGGCGCCACGTGCGAGACGTAGCCGTGGATGGTGTCCCACGCCTCGTTGCCGCTGACGATGACCTTGGAGAAGTCCTCGTTGAAGATGTCGCGGACGACCCGGACGGTCATGTCCGGCTCGCCGTAGAGCAGCGTCGGCGCGTTGGAGCTGCCGCTGTTCTTCGACTTCTTCTGGATGTCCTCCCACTGTCCCTGGAGCCGCTCGACGTCGCGGCGCAGCTCGTCCTCGCTCGCACCCTCGGCGGCGGTGCGGACGATGACGCCCGCGTCCTCGGGGACGATCTTCTTGAGGATGGTCTTGAGCCGGGCGCGCTCGGTGTCGGGCAGCTTGCGGCTGATCCCGGTCATCGAGCCCTCGGGCACGTAGACCAGGTAGCGGCCGGGCAGCGAGACCTGGCTGGTGAGACGGGCGCCCTTGTGGCCGATCGGGTCCTTCGTCACCTGGACGAGGACCGACTGGCCGGACTTGAGCGCGGTCTCGATGCGGCGCGGCCCGTGGGCCATCCCGAGCGCCTCGAAGTTGACCTCACCGGCGTACAGGACGGCGTTGCGGCCCTTGCCGATGTCGACGAACGCGGCCTCCATGGACGGCAGGACGTTCTGGACCTTGCCCAGGTAGACGTTGCCGACGTAGCTGGTGGCCTGCTCCTTGTTGACGTAGTGCTCGACGAGCACGTTGTCCTCGAGCACACCGATCTGGGTGCGCTCGCCGTTCTGGCGGACGACCATGACGCGCTCGACGGCCTCGCGGCGGGCGAGGAACTCCGCCTCCGTGATGATCGGGACCCGGCGGCGGCCCTGCTCGCGGCCCTCGCGGCGGCGCTGCTTCTTGGCCTCCATACGGGTCGAGCCCTTGATGGACTGGACCTCGTCGAAGCCGGTGCCGGGCTCGCGCTCGGCTTCCTTCTTACGGGGCTCGCGGACCTTGACGACCGTGCGCTCCGGGTCGTCCGTGCCGTTCTCGGCGTCGGAAGAGGAGTCACCGCTGCGACGGCGACGGCGACGGCGGCGCCGGCTGCTGCTCGATCCCGAGGCACCGGAGTCGTCGTCGTTGTCGCTGTCGTCGTCGCCCTCGTCCTCGGACTCGTGGGCGCGCTCGTGCTCGTGCTCGTCGCCGGAGCGGTCGGAGGCGTCGTCGTTGTGCTGCTCGCCGGCCTCGTCGTCGGCGGCCTCACCGCGGCGGCGGCGACGGCCACCGCGACGGCGGCGGCGCGAGGGCCGGTCACCGTACTCGTCGGTGTCCTCGCCGTCGTGCTCGGCGTCCTGCTCGTTCTCCGGCTCGTGCTCCTCCTCGGCCTGCTCCTCCACCGGGGCGGCGGCCGGAGCGGGTGCGGCGGCGGGCTCGGGCTCGGCTGCCTCACCGCGACGGCGGCGACGGCGGCGCGAACCACCCTGCGGCGCGGCCTCTGCGGGGGCGGGCGTCTCGGCGACCGGGGTCTGCTCCTCGGCCGTCGCGATCTCGTCCTCGGGCTCCTCGTCCGGCGAGGCGGGGACCGCGGCGGCGGCCGCGGCAGCGGCGGTCTCCGGGGTCTGGAACATCGGCTCGGCGAAGACCGGGGCCTGGAACACGGCGACGGCGGGGCGCGCCGCGCCACGGCTCCTGCGCGCGGGCTCCTCGACCTTGCCGGTGAACTCGGGCCGGCCCGCCGCGGCGGTGGCCCGGCGGCGCTGGCGGCCGCGCGGGGCGGCCTCCTCGACCTCCGCGGTCTCGGCGGCCAGCTCCTCGACGGCGGTCTCGGGCAGGCTCTCGCCGGTCTGGACCTCGCCGCGCTCCTCGGCGGCCTGCGGGGCGCCGGCCGGAGCGGTGGCCTTGCGGACCGCACGGCGGCGGCCGCGCGGGGCCTCCACGGGCTCGGCGGGCTCGGCCGCTTCGGTGACCTCCGCGGGCTCTGCTGCCGCTGCGGGCTCGGCGGGCTCGGTCCGGGTGGCCTGCGGGGCACCGGCCGGGGCGGAAGCCCTGCGCCGGGCACGGCCGCGCGGCGCCTCGGCGGCGGGCTCGACCGCGACGGGCTCGGGGCTCTCCACGACCGCGGTTTCCTCAACGATCTCCACAGCCTCAGCGGCCTGCGGAGCACCCGCCGGGGCAGTCGCCTTACGCGACGCCCGACGACGCGCACGCGGCGCCTCGGCAACGGCCTCGGCAGCAGGCTCTACGGCTACGGGCTCAGGGCTCTCCACGACCGCCGTGTCCTCAACGATCTCCACAGCCTCAGCGGCCTGCGGAGCACCCGCCGGGGCAGTCGCCTTACGCGACGCCCGACGACGCGCACGCGGCGCCTCGGCAACGGCCTCGGCAGCAGGCTCTACGGCTACGGGCTCAGGGCTCTCCACGACCGCCGTGTCCTCAACGATCTCCACAGCCTCAGCGGCCTGCGGAGCACCCGCCGGGGCAGTCGCCTTGCGGACCGCGCGACGACGCGCGCGGACGGGCGGGGCCGCCTCGGCCTCGGTGGTGTTCTCCGTGCTGGGGTCCGACTCTCCGGCGTCAACGGCCGGTATGGCCGGCGCGCCGCCCGAGGGGGGGCCGGCCGGGCGGGACGCCGCGCGGCGCCTGCGGCGCGGCGGCAGCTTGTCCCCGGGGGTGTTGCTGTCTTCTGCGTTCCCGGTCGTGCCGGGTTCGGTGGGCTCGAGCATGCGGGCGGTTCTCCCGTCGCGCTCCCGGGCGCCGCGCCTGATTCCGGTCCGGCACGGTCCGCATGATGTACGCGGTACCGCCGTCCGGGGCGCGGGCGCCGCACGGGGGCTGAATGTCTGGCTCGCCGGTTCCGTACGCGGTCTGCGTACGGCCTGGCGAAAGTCTTATGGGTCAGCGCGCGGCCCGGCCCAGGTGGCTCCCGAGTCCGAGGGCTGCGCTACAACGACCGCCTTACGCGGTGCCTGCACCTTCCGGCGCCGTCGCGACGGCGGTCCCGGTGGCCGTGGGTAGAGCGGCCGGGGCTGCCTCGCGGTCAGGCGCGAGCGGGTCGGTCACCGTGCCGGACTCCTCGTCGAAGAGCCCCTGCGCCAGCCTGGTCACCGCTGCGGGGACCGGCGGCGCCAGGTCGGCCACAACGCGAAGACCGGACAGGACGTCGTCAGGTCGTACGGCAGGTGTCACGTGCCGAACAACCAGCCGCAGTATCGCACAGGCCTTGACCCCGGGCCTATCAGACTGTTGATCAAGGGCCTGCAGGTCCACCACGGCGGACCGGGCGTCGAAGCTGCGCACGCCGTTCTTCGTACGGCGCTGGACCTCGACGGTCTCGGCCCCGTTGAAGGCGGCCACGGCCTTCTCCGCCTCCTCGACGGAGACCCCGTCCAGCCGCATCTCCCAGATGGAGGCGGTCAGCCGGTCGGCGAGACCCGAGGTGCGGGCCTCCACGGCGTCCGTGATGTCGAGACCGTCCGGCAGCGAGTTGTCGAGCAGCTCGCGCAGGACGTCGGGGTCACGCGCCTCGGTGAGGGCGATCTCCAGGAACTCGGCCTCGCTGCCCGTGCCGGTGGGGGCGGCATTGGCGTAGGACACCTTGGGGTGCGGGGTGAAGCCCGCCGAGTAGGCCATGGGCACCTGGGAGCGGCGCAGCGCCCGCTCGAAGGCACGCTGGAAGTCACGGTGACTGGTGAACCGGAGGCGGCCGCGCTTGGTGTAGCGCAGACGAATGCGCTGCACTGCCGGTGCGGGCGGCGGGCCTTCGGGCTGTCGCTTGCCCAGTGGTTCTTCTCCTAGGTGCGGGACGGACGCGGGTGACACGCCGCCCTCGAAATACGGGTGGCCCCGGGGTGTCCGTTCCGGCTCACCCCTGCTGGACGGAATGCTCGCCGGGCAGGGAGATCTCTGGTTCGGACGCCGCGCTGGGCACAGTCGTTGCATGGTGCGCAGTACCCAGGGTACGCGCAAGGGGGCTCCCCGGTTCCCGGGGCTCGGTCATGGGCGGCCCGCCGACCAGTGCCCGCCATGCGTCGCGGCGGGCCTGCCGGACGGTTGCGCGGGCCGTGCACATCGCGTCCAGGGCGGTCAGGCCCGCCGCGACGGCCGCCCGCCTCACCGGCGCCCAGACGGCGTCGCGCACGAGGTGACCCATCGGAGTGAACACCGTGCGGTAGGCCCAGGACACCGGCGCCCCGACCAGGCGCCACGCCAGCCGTGCCAGCACCCGGCCGACGGCCCGTGAGACGAATCCGGCGATCCGCCAGGCGACGCCGATCGCGGCGGCGATCTCCCGGCCCACGGGGGCCAGCACCCGCCGGTACGTCCAGGCGAGCGGAGTGACGAGAAGCACCGGGACGAGCAGGTCGAGACCGGCCCGCAGTGCCCGGAGGCCGGCGGCGATGCCGTGGCCCAGCGGGGTGAGCAGTTCCCGGTACGTCCACCCCGCCGGCAGGACGACCAGACACCGCGCCAGCCGGGCGGCGGCCGGCCCCAGCGGCACCAGGACGTACCGCCACACGCCCACCACCGGCAGCACGAGGACGACCTTGAGCAGCCATCCGGTCCCCGTGCGGATTCCGCGCCCGGCGGGGGCGAGCAGTGTCAGGTACACCCACCGCAGCGCGTGCCCCACCGGGGTCAGCACCCACTGCCACAGCAGGCGGGCCGGGGCCACCACGAGGACCTGGAACAGCCAGGAGAGCGCCCGCCCGAGCGGCCGGAGCACGGTGCGGTCGGCGGCGCGGGCGCAGGCGACGAGGGCGTCCCACACCATCCGGACCGGCAGGACCAGGACGAGGACCACGATCCGCACCGGAATCCTGACGAGGGTGGTCAGACAGCCGTCACCGCTCTCGTACCGCGCGGGCGCCTGGTGCTTCGCGTTGTCCATGCGGTGCATGACGCGATGGCCCGGCCGGAGGTTTCCCGGCCGGGCCATCGTCATCGAGCTGTCACCCGGCCGGAGCCGGGCGGTGTCACTTCACGACGTCACTTCACGACGTTCACGACGTCACTTCACGACCGTCAGCGGGAGGAGCTTCTTGCCCGTCGGGCCGATCTGGATGTCGAGGTCCAGCTGCGGGCACACCCCGCAGTCGAAGCACGGGGTCCAGCGGCAGTCCTCGACCTCGGTCTCGTCGAGCGAGTCCTGCCAGTCCTCCCAGAGCCAGTCCTTGTCGAGGCCGGAGTCCAGGTGGTCCCAGGGCAGAACCTCCTCGTACGTCCGCTCCCGGGTGGTGTACCAGTCGACGTCCACGCCGAAGCCGGGCAGCGTCTTCTCGGCGCTCTTCATCCACAGGTCGTAGCTGAAGTACTCGCGCCAGCCGTCGAAGCGGCCGCCGGCCTCGTAGACGGCGCGGATGACGGAGCCGACCCGGCGGTCACCGCGGGAGAGCAGGCCCTCGACGATGCCGGGCTTGCCGTCGTGGTAGCGGAAGCCGATCGAGCGGCCGTACTTCTTGTCGCCGCGGATCTTGTCCCGGAGCTTGGCCAGCCGGGCGTCGGTCTCCTCGACGCCGAGCTGCGGGGCCCACTGGAACGGGGTGTGCGGCTTGGGCACGAAGCCGCCGATGGAGACGGTGCAGCGGATGTCGTTCTGCCCGGAGACCTCGCGGCCCTTGGCGATGACGTTGACCGCCATGTCACCGATCTGCAGGACGTCCTCGTCGGTCTCGGTGGGCAGACCGCACATGAAGTACAGCTTCACCTGACGCCAGCCGTTGCCGTACGCGGTGGAGACGGTCCGGATCAGGTCCTCCTCCGAGACCATCTTGTTGATGACCTTGCGCATCCGCTCGGAGCCGCCCTCGGGGGCGAAGGTGAGACCGGAGCGACGGCCGTTGCGGGTCAGCTCGTTGGCCAGGTCCACGTTGAACGCGTCGACGCGGGTGGAGGGCAGCGAGAGCCCGATCTTGTCGTCCGTGTAGCGGTCCGCGAGGCCCTTGGCGATGTCGCCGATCTCGGAGTGGTCCGCGGAGGAGAGCGAGAGCAGACCGACCTCCTCGAAGCCGGTCGCCTTGAGGCCCTTCTCCACCATCTCGCCGATGCCGGTGATGCTTCGCTCCCGCACGGGGCGCGTGATCATGCCGGCCTGGCAGAAGCGGCAGCCGCGGGTGCAGCCGCGGAAGATCTCCACGGACATCCGCTCGTGGACGGTCTCCGCGAGCGGGACCAGCGGCTGCTTCGGGTAGGGCCACTCGTCGAGGTCCATCACGGTGTGCTTGGACACCCGCCACGGCACGCCGGACTTGTTGGGCACGACCCGGCCGATGCGGCCGTCCGGGAGGTACTCGACGTCGTAGAAGCCGGGGACGTAGACGCCGCCGGTCCTCGCGAGCCGGAAGAGCACCTCCTCGCGGCCGCCGGGGCGGCCCTCGGCCTTCCAGGCGCGGACGATCTCGGTGATCTCCAGGACGGCCTGCTCGCCGTCGCCGATGACCGCGCAGTCGATGAACTCCGCGATCGGCTCGGGGTTGAACGCGGCGTGGCCGCCCGCGAGCACGATCGGGTCGTCGAGGCCGCGGTCCTTGGCGGCCAGCGGGATGCCGGCCAGGTCCAGGGCGGTGAGCATGTTGGTGTAGCCGAGCTCGGTGGAGAAGCTCAGCCCGAAGACGTCGAACGCCTTGACCGGGCGGTGTCCGTCCACCGTGAACTGGGGCACCTTGTGCTCGCGCATCAGCTCCTCCAGGTCCGGCCAGACGCTGTAGGTGCGCTCGGCGAGGACGCCCTGGCGCTCGTTGAGCACCTCGTAGAGGATCATGACGCCCTGGTTGGGGAGCCCCACTTCGTACGCGTCCGGGTACATGAGGGCCCAGCGGACGTCGCACTCGTCCCACGGCTTGACGGTGGAGTTCAGCTCACCGCCGACGTACTGGATGGGCTTCTGCACATGCGGGAGCAGAGCTTCGAGCTGTGGGAAGACCGAATCGACAGACATCGCGAACTTTCGAGAGCCGGCAAGGATGACCATCCAGCGTACCGCGACGCTCAGCCTCCGCGTGCCGTCCGGATCTCCGCCGGGGCGCGGCGCGGGCGACCTCCGCCGCGTACCGGGCCCGCCATGAGTCGAATCCGGTGCCCTTCCCGGCAAGCGAGGCTTTCCGGGAAGGGCACCCGCACGGCTCAGGCCGTTATCGGCCGTTGCACCCTGATCGACTGGAGCAGTCCGATGGCGACCCAGATGGCGAACATCGAGGACCCTCCGTAGGAGACGAACGGCAGCGGCAGCCCGGCGACCGGCATGATGCCGAGCGTCATGCCGATGTTCTCGAAGGCCTGGAAGGCGAACCAGGCGATGATCCCGGCGGCGACGATCGTGCCGTACAGCTCGGTGGTCTCCCGGGCGATGCGGCAGGCGCGCCACAGGATGACGCCGAGCAGGACGAGGATCAGTCCGGCGCCGAGGAAGCCGAGTTCCTCTCCCGCGACGGTGAAGACGAAGTCGGTCTGCTGCTCGGGGACGAACTGGCCGGTGGTCTGGGTGCCCTGGAAGAGGCCGGTGCCGGAGAGGCCGCCGGAGCCGATCGCGATACGGGCCTGGTTGGTGTTGTAGCCGACGCCTGCCGGGTCGAGCGCCGGGTTGGCGAAGGCCGCGAACCGGGCGATCTGGTAGTCGTCGAGGAGCCCGAGCTGCCAGATGGCGACGGCGCCCGCGGTGCCCGCGCCGAGGAGTCCGAAGATCCATCGGTTCGACGCCCCGGAGGCCAGCAGCACACCGAGCACGATGACGACCATGACCATCACGGAACCGAGGTCCGGCATGCCCATGACGACGATCATCGGGACCGCCGCCAGGCCGAGGGCCTTGGCGACGGTGCGGTGGTCGGGGTGCGGCTGGTCGCCCGCGTCGACCCGGGCGGCGAGCAGCATCGCCATGCCGAGGATGATCGTGATCTTGGTGAACTCGGAGGGCTGGAGCGAGAAGCCGCCGGGCAGCAGGATCCAGGCGTGGGCGCCGTTGACGGTGGCGCCGAGCGGGGTGAGGACCGCCATCACGAGGAGCACGGACAGGCCGTACAGGATCGGCACCGCGCCGCGCAGGGTGCGGTGGCCGAGCCAGATCGTGCCGACCATCAGGGCGAAGCCGATGCCGGTGTTGAGGGCGTGCCTGAAGAGGAAGTAGTACGGGTCGCCGTGGGTGAGCGAGTCCCGTCCCCTGGTCGCCGAGTAGACCAGCATCGAGCCGATGAGGGAGAGCGCGACGGCCGAGCCGAGCAGCGGCCAGTCGAGCCGGCGGACCACCGAGTCCCGGGCGGTGAACCGGCCCCAGGCCGAGCGCTCGGGGGCGTACCGCTGGACGGAGAAACCGGCCATCAGTCGCGCCTCCCCAGGATCGCGGCGAGCGTCTGCTCGGCCGGCGGCTTACCCGCGTCCGGGTCGTACGGCTTGATCTTCGGGGTCTCGATGGTGCCGTCCTGCTGGATCTTCGGCAGGGACTTCTGCGGCGTCGGCAGCAGGGCCTTCTTGAGGTCCTGCTTGCCCGTGGCGTCGAGCCCGTAGATCGCGTTGTAGATGTTGCGCACGGCGGGCCCGGAGGCGCCGGAGCCCGTACCGCCCTGGGAGATCGTCATGACGACCGTGTAGTCCTTGGTGTACGTGGCGAACCATGAGGTCGTCTGCTTGCCGTAGACCTCTGCGGTACCCGTCTTGGCGTGCATCGGGATCTTGTCCTGCGGCCAGCCGCCGAAGCGCCAGGCGGCGGAGCCGCGGGTCGCGACACCCGCGAGGGCTCCGTCGATCTCGTTGCGCGTCTTCTGGGTGAAGGGCAGCTTGCCGTGCGACTTGGGCTTGATCGCCTGGACGGTCTTGCCGTCGCCGCTGACGATCGCCTTGCCGACGGTGGGGTCGTAGAGCGTGCCGCCGTTGGAGATGGCCGCGTAGATCGTCGCCATCTGTATCGGGGTGACGAGGGTGTCGCCCTGGCCGATCGAGTAGTTGACGGAGTCACCGGCACGCATCTTGTCGCCTTCGAGGCAGTTCTCGTAGGCGATCTTCTCGACGTACGTGCCGTCCTTCTTGCCCTGCTTGCACCAGGCGTCGTGGTTGGCCTTGGCGAAGTTCTTCTTCCACTCGCGGTCGGGGACGCGGCCGCTGACCTCGTTGGGGAGGTCGATGCCGGTCTCCTTGCCCAGGCCGAACTGGTGGGCGGTCTTGTAGAACCAGTCGTTGGGCTTCTTCTTGGGGCTGTTGCCGCCGTCCTTCTGCCACTCCTTGTGCGCGATGCCGTAGTACACGGTGTCGCAGGAGACTTCGAGGGCGCGCCCGATGGTGATGTCGCCGTAGCCCTGGGACTCGAAGTTCTTGAAGGTCTGGCCGCCGATGGAGTACGAGCTCGGGCAGGGGTAGTTGCCGTCGAAGGGGTATCCGGCGTTGACCGCGGCGGTCGAGGAGATGACCTTGAAGATGGAGCCGGGGGCGGCCTGGCCCTGGATGGCCCGGTTCAGCAGCGGGAAGTTGGAGTTCTTGCCGGTGAGCTTGGCGTAGTCCTTGCCGGAGATGCCGCCGACCCAGGCGTTGGGGTCGTAGTTGGGCAGCGAGGCCATCGAGACGACCCGGCCGGTCTTGGCCTCCATGACGACGACGGCACCGGAGTCGGCCTTGTAGTTCTCGCCGGTGTTGGTGTCGAACTCGGTGCGGGCCGTCTTCATGGCCTGGTTGAGCTCGTACTCGGCGACGGCCTGGACCCGGGCGTCGATGGAGGTGACGACGCTGGAGCCGGGCTCCGCCTTGTCGTTCTTCGCCTGGCCGATGACCCGGCCGAGGTTGTCGACCTCGTAGCGGGTGACGCCCGCCTTGCCGCGCAGCTCCTTGTCGTACGTGCGCTCCAGGCCGGACCGGCCGACCTGGTCGGAGCGCAGGTACGGCGAGTCGGTGTCCTGGGCCTTGGTGATCTCGTCGTCGGTGACGGGCGAGAGGTAGCCGAGGACCTGGGCGCTGTTGGCCTTGCCGGGTGCGGCGTAGCGGCGTACGGCGGTGGGTTCCGCGGTGATGCCGGGGAAGTCCTCGGCGCGTTCGCGGATCTGGAGGGCCTGCTGGGTGGTGGCCTCGTCGGTGACCGGGATCGGCTGGTAGGGCGAACCGTTCCAGCAGGGCTGCGGGGTCTTCGCGTCGCAGAGCCGGACCTTGTCGATGACGTCCTTGGGCTTCATGCCCAGCACGTCGGCGAGCCGGGTCAGCACGCCCTTGCCGTCGTCGTCCGTCTTCAGCAGCTCGGTGCGGCTGGCGGAGACGACGAGCCGGGTCTCGTTGTCGGCGAGGGGCACGCCCCGGGCGTCGAGGATGGAGCCGCGGGCGGCCGGCTGGACGACCTGCTGGACGTGGTTGTTCTTCGCCTCGTCGGAGTACTCCTGGCCGTTGCGGATCTGGAGGTACCAGAGGCGGCCGCCGAGGGTGAGCAGCAGGGAGAAGACGAGGACCTGGATGACGACGAGGCGGATCTGCACCCGCTGCGTCCGGCCCGTCTCGGGGATGTTGGTCACGGGGCGCCCCCGGTGGTGGTCGGGCAGGGGGCCCGGTGGGCGGCCCCCGGGGAATGCGGGCTCACAGTCGCTTGACTCCCTTGATCCGTCCGGCGCGTGCTGCCCGGTTCCGGGCGGCCTTGACGCGCAGTCCGCCGCGCTGGCTGCCGATCCGCAGACCGGTGCCCGCCGCGAGCCAGCCCGCCGTGGCGTCCTTGCCGCCGGAGGAGGACTCGGTGAGCGGGTCGTTCACCGTGCGTCTGGCCATCGCCATGATCAGGGGCACGGTGAACGGGGCGAGAAGCAGGTCGTAGACGGCCGCGGTGAACAGCAGGCTGCCCAGGCCCACGTGGCGGGCTGCCGTGTCGCCGACGAGCGCGCCGACACCCGCGTACAGCAGGGTCGACCCGATCGCCGCCGCGACGACCACGGCCATCGGCATGAAGGCCGACTTGAGCTGGCCGTTCTCCGGCTTGGCCAGTCCGGCGAGGTATCCGATGACGCAGAGGACCAGCGCGTACCGGCCGGCCGCGTGGTCCGCCGGCGGTGCCAGGTCCGCCAGCAGCCCCGCACCGAAGCCGATGAGGGCGCCGCTGACGTGCCCGTAGACGAAGGCCAGTCCGACGACGACCATGAGGAGCAGATCGGGCACCGCGCCGGGCAGCTGGAGCCGGGCGAGTACGGAGACCTGGACGACGAGTGCGATCACGACCAGGGCGATGGAGAGCAGAGTCCGGTTGACGCGCATGGGGATCAGCTCTACCTCTGTTCGTTTACCGCGTTGTCGGCGTTGGGTGTGGCGTTCCCGCTGGGGCTCGGGCCGCCGCTGGGGTCCGCGCTCTCGTGGATGTTCCCGACGACCTTGCCGCCGGTGTCCACGATGTCGCCGTTGGGCGAGATGGTGACCGTGACGGTCGGGGTGGGCTTCGGCTTGGCGGGCTTGGCCGGCTTCTTCGGCAGGACCATGTCGCGGGGGTCCTCGCGCGGGGCCTGGACGACGATGCCGACGATGTCGAGCTTGGTGAAGCCGACGTACGGACGGACGTAGACCGTACGGGTCAGGTCGCCGCCGGACGGGTCGACGCGGACGACCTCGCCGACCGGGACCCCGGGCACGAACGGCTTGTCCTTGCTGGACCCGAACGTGACGAGCCGGTCGCCCTTCTTGACCTTGGCCTTGCCGTTCAGGAACTGGACGGCCAGCGGGCGTGAGCCCTGGCCGGTGGCGAAGCCGAGTTCGTCGGTGGACTCCATCCGGGTGCCGACGGTGAAGTCGGGGTCGTTGGCGAGGAGCACCGTCGCGGTGTCCGGGCCGACGGTGGTGACCCTGCCGACGAGTCCGTCGCCGTTGAGGACGGTCATGTCGCGCTTGAGACCGTCCTTGGAGCCGGCGTCGATGGTGACCGTCCAGGAGAAGCCCTGGGCCGCTCCTATGGCGATGACCTCGGCGGCCTTGATGCCGTACTGTCCGGCGGCCGACTTCTTCAGCATCTTGTCGAGCTCGCGGACCCGGCTGCGGTTCTGGTCGTCGCTGCCGAGCTTGGCCTTCAGCGCGGCGTTCTGCTGCTCCAGTGCGGAGATCTTGTCGTGCCGTGCCCCGGAGGCGCGCACCGCCCCTATGGCGTTGCCCACCGGGTCGACGGCGGCCGCGACGCCGTTCTCAACGGGTCCGAAGACCGTGGAGGCGGCCTGCCGGGCGCCGTCCACCGGCGACTCCTCCCCACCGCGGATATCCACCGTGATCAGTGCGAATGCGATGGCGATCAGCAGCACCAGGAGCAGCCGGCTCTCTCGTGTGTCCCTCACGTGCGGCGGCCGTGCCTTCCTCGTAAGAATGTTCGTGCCTGTATATCAACGATCCTCCGCGCGGAGCGGCAGCGTCCGCGCGGAGGCTCGCGTGAGTTCCTACCGTCGGGGCTGGGCGTCCAGCACCTGCTGGAGCGCCTCGAACTCCTCGACGCACTTGCCGGATCCGAGCGCGACGGAGTCCAGCGGGTCCTCCGCGATGTGGATCGGCATGCCCGTCTCGTGACGGAGCCGCTCGTCCAGTCCGCGCAGCAGCGCGCCGCCGCCGGTGAGGACGATGCCCCGGTCCATGACATCGCCGGAGAGCTCCGGCGGGCACTTGTCGAGGGTCGTCTTGACCGCGTCGACGATCGCGTTGACCGGCTCCTCGATCGCCTTGCGGACCTCGGTCGCGGAGATGACCACGGTCTTGGGCAGGCCCGAGACGAGGTCGCGGCCACGGATCTCGGTGTGCTCGTCCTTCTCCAGCTCGAACGCCGAGCCGATGGTGATCTTGATCTGTTCGGCGGTGCGCTCACCGAGGAGGAGCGAGTACTCCTTCTTGATGTGCTGGATGATCGCGTTGTCCAGCTCGTCACCGGCGACCCGGATCGACTGGGCGGTGACGATGCCACCGAGCGAGATGACCGCGACCTCGGTGGTGCCGCCACCGATGTCGACGACCATGTTGCCGGTGGCCTCGTGGACCGGCAGACCCGAGCCGATGGCCGCCGCCATGGGCTCCTCGATGATGTGCACCTGGCGCGCGCCGGCCTGCGTCGACGCCTCGATGACGGCGCGTCGCTCGACCCCCGTGATGCCGGAGGGCACGCAGACGACGACCCGCGGGCGGGCCAGGTAGCGGCGCTTGTGGATCTTCAGGATGAAGTAGCGGAGCATCCGCTCCGTGATCTCGAAGTCGGCGATCACGCCGTCCTTCAGTGGCCGTACGGCAACGATGTTGCCCGGTGTACGGCCGATCATCTTCTTGGCCTCGGCGCCGACCGCCAGGATGCCGCCGGTGTTGGTGTTGATGGCCACGACGGACGGCTCGTTCAGAACGATGCCGCGCCCCCTGACGTACACCAGCGTGTTGGCAGTCCCGAGGTCGATAGCCATGTCACGGCCGATGAACGACATTGAGTTCCCCTTGTTCCCCATGAGGATGCGTCGGGCCTTCCCAAGCGAAAGCGGTGATGGCTTGATTTGGTAGGCGAGATGAGCGCTGCGGGCGTGGAAGCTTCCATCGTAGTGCCGGATACACCGACACAGCGCGAGGGTCCTTCGCCTTGTTGAGCAGAACGGGTGGCCGTCCCACTCATGGTGACGTTACGTCGGAGGGATGCGTTCCCGCGATCGGTGACCCTATGCCGAAGGGCGACCGAATTACTTCGGTCGCCCCAGGTCATGAGCGCTGTTTGGCGGAGCGGAGGTCAGGAAAGTCCCGGAAAGAACAGCTTCATTTCTCGCTCTGCGGACTCCTCGGAGTCCGAGGCGTGGATGAGGTTCTCCCGGGTGATCGTGCCGAGGTCGCCACGGATCGATCCGGGCGCGGCGGCGATCGGGTCGGTGGGGCCGGCCAGGGCACGGACGCCCTCGATCACCCGCTCGCCCTCGGCCACCAGTGCGACGATCGGACCGGACAGCATGAACTCGACGAGCGGCTCGTAGAACGGGCGGCCGACGTGCTCGGCGTAGTGCTGCTCCAGCGTCGCCCGGTCGAGGGTACGCAGCTCCAGCGCGGTGATCTTCCAGCCGGCCTTGCGCTCGATGCGGCCGACGATCTCGCCGACCAGACCGCGACGGACGGCGTCGGGCTTGAGAAGAACGAGGGTGCGCTGAGTCATGTGCGGCTCCTTGCAGGCATACGGGTGCGGTGAAGCGAGATTACAGGGGTGCCCTGACGGCCCGGCGGCCGGGTTTGCCCGCCGGGCAAGGGGGCGTGCACGGGCCGCGCGCCGGGTCAGCCCGCGGCGGGGGCCTGTGCTGCCTCCTGCGCGGCCCAGCGGGCCTTCGCCTCGTCGATCTTGCGGCCGTAGTGCACCGAGGCCCACCACAGGCCACCGAAGACCAGACCGAGGATGAACATCGTCGGCACCACGAAGCCACTGGCGACCAGCACGACCTGGAGCGCCCAGCCGAGCTGCACGCCACCGGGGCGGGTGATCACCCCGCAGAGCAGCACGGAGAGCAGCATGCCGATGCCGCAGACCGTCCACACCGTCGCGGACGACAGGTCGTCGGACTTCATCGCGACGAGTCCGGCGAAGCCGATCACGAAGAACTCACCGATCAGGGTCGATGCACAGAGCGTACGCACGTGGGTCAGCTCCTTCCCAGCAGCAGCCGGGCCTCGCCGACCGTGATCACGGATCCGGTCACCAGTACCCCGGCGCCCGCGTACTCGTCCTCTTCCTCGGCGAGGGTGATCGCCGCCTCCAGCGCGTCGTCGAGACGGGGTTCGACCTGGACCCGCTCGTTGCCGAAGACCTCGACGGCGACGGTCGCCAGGGCGTCCGCGTCCATCGCGCGGCCGCTGGAGTTCTGGGTGATGACGACCTCGGCGAAGATCGGCTCGAAGGCATCCAGGAGCCCCCGGACGTCCTTGTCGGCGCTGGCACCGACCACACCGATCAGCCGGGAGAAGCCGAACGCCTCGGAGATCCCCTCGGAGGCGGCGCGGGCGCCGGCCGGGTTGTGGGCGGCGTCCAGGACGACGGTCGGGCTGGAGCGGACGACTTCGAGACGGCCGGGCGAGAGGACCGCGGCGAAGGCCTTGCGGACGATGTCGGCGTCGAGCGATCCGGCCTGCTCGGCGCCGATCCCGAAGAACGCCTCCACGGCACAGAGCGCCACCACGGCGTTGTGCGCCTGGTGGGCGCCGTACAGCGGAAGGAAGATGTTGTCGTACTCGCCGCCGAGACCGCGCAGCGTCAGCAACTGCCCGCCGACCGCGACCTCCCGGGAGACGACACCGAACTCCATGCCCTCACGGGCCACCGTCGCGTCGGCCGCGACGGCCTTCTTCAGCATCACCTGGGCCGCGTCGACCGGCTGCTGGGCCAGGATGACCGTCGCACCCTGCTTGATGATCCCGGCCTTCTCCACCGCGATCTCGCCGGGCGTGGAGCCCAGCCGGTCGGTGTGGTCCAGGGAGATCGGGGTGACGACCGCGACCGTGGAGTCGATGACGTTGGTCGCGTCCCAGCTGCCGCCCATGCCGACCTCGACGACGGCGACATCGACCGGCGCGTCGGCGAACGCCGCGTACGCCATGCCGGTGAGCACCTCGAAGAAGGAGAGCCGGTAGGGCTGCTGCTCGTCGACCATCTCGATGTACGGCTTGATGTCCTGGTACGCCTCGACGAACCGCTCGGCGTCCATCGGGGCGCCGTCCAGGCTGATCCGCTCGGTGATCGACTGGACGTGCGGCGAGGTGTAGCGGCCGGTACGCAGGTCGAACGCGCCGAGCAGGCCCTCGATCATGCGGGCCGTGCTCGTCTTGCCGTTGGTACCGGTGATGTGGATGGAGGGGTACGCGCGCTGCGGGTCGCCGAGGACGTCCATCAGCGCGGCGATGCGCGCCACGGACGGCTCCAGCTTGGTCTCCCCCCAGCGCCCGGCGAGCTCGCGCTCCACCGCGCGCAGGGCCCTGTCCACCTCCGGGTCGGCGGGGCGGGCGGGGACCTCGTCGGCCTGGGGGCGCCCGGAGGCGGCGCGCAGCGTCCGGCTCCCGGCCTCGATCACCGCCAGGTCGGGGTCGCGCTGGGTCGCTTCGTCGACGATCTCCGCGAAGGTCTCGTCGGAGTCGGACGCGTCGTGCCGGTCGGAAGGGCGGGGCTCACTCACAGGACCAGTCTACGGATGAGCACCGACATCGCGCGCAGCGCCCGGCGGCAGGGGTACGACGGAGCCCCCGTACCCCTTGGCCGAGGGGTACGGGGGCTCCGGGCGGCGGGCCGGGTCAGGCCTGCGGCAGGGCCGCCAGCTGGCTGGTGATGCGCTCGATGTCGGTCTCGGCCTTGGCGAGCCGGCCACGGATCTTGTCGACCACGTTGTCCGGGGCCTTGCCGAGGAACGCCTCGTTGTTCAGCTTGCCGTTGGCCTGCGCCTTCTCCTTCTCGGCGGCGCCCAGGTCCTTCGTCAGGCGCTTGCGCTCGGCCTCGATGTCGATCGTGCCGGACAGGTCGAGCGCGACCGTGGCGCCCGCGACCGGCAGCGACGCGGTGGCGTGGAAGCCGTCACCGGCGGGCTGCAGGCGCAGCAGCTGGCGGATGGCCGCCTCGTGCGCGGCGAGCGGCGTACCGGTCAGGTCCAGCTCGGCCGGGACCTTCTGGCCGGGCTGGAGGCCCTGGTCGGAGCGGAAGCGGCGGACCTCGGTGACGACCTGCTGGACGAGCTCGATCTCCTTCTCGGCCGCGTCGTCCCGGAAGCCGCTGTCCTGCGGCCAGTCCGCGATGACGACGGACTCGCGGCCGGTGAGCGCGGTCCACAGCGTCTCCGTGACGAACGGGACGACCGGGTGCAGGAGGCGCAGCATCACGTCGAGGACCTCGCCCAGGACCCGGCCCGAGACCTCGGCCGGCCGGCCGCCGCCGAAGAACGTGGTCTTGGACAGCTCGACGTACCAGTCGAAGACCTCGTCCCAGGCGAAGTGCCGGAGCGCCTCACTGAGCTTGGAGAACTGGAAGTCGTCGTAGTACGCGTCGACTTCGGCGACGGTCCTGCCCAGCCGGGACAGGATCCAGCGGTCGGTCACCGACATCTCGTCGGCGGCCGGCAGCTCGCCCTCGATGGTGGCGCCGTTCATCAGGGCGAAGCGGGTGGCGTTCCAGATCTTGTTGGAGAACTTGGCGGAACCCTGGACCCACTCCTCGCCGATCGGGACGTCGACACCGGGGTTGGCGCCGCGCGCCAGGGTGAAACGGAGCGCGTCGGAGCCGTACTTGTCCATCCAGTCCAGCGGGTTGACCACGTTCCCGAAGGACTTCGACATCTTCTTGCCGTGCTCGTCGCGGACCATGCCGTGCAGCACGATCGTCTCGAACGGCGGGACGCCGTCGTTGACGTACAGGCCGAACATCATCATCCGGGCGACCCAGAAGAAGAGGATGTCGTAGCCGGTGACCAGGACGGAGTTCGGGTAGAACTTCGCGAGGCTGTCGGTCTGTTCGGGCCAGCCGAGCGTGGAGAAGGGCCACAGGCCGGAGGAGAACCAGGTGTCCAGGACATCGCTGTCCTGCGTCCAGCCCTCGCCGGTGGGCGCCTCGTCGTCCGGTCCGACGCAGACGACCTCGCCGTTCGGGCCGTACCAGACGGGGATGCGGTGGCCCCACCAGAGCTGGCGCGAGATCGTCCAGTCGTGGAGGTTGTCGACCCAGTCGAAGTACCGCTTCTCCATCTCCTGCGGATGGATCTTGACCTTGCCGTCGCGGACGGCGTCACCGGCCGCCTTGGCGAGCGGCTCGACCTTGACCCACCACTGGAGGGAGAGGCGCGGCTCGATGGTGGTCTTGCAGCGCGAGCAGTGCCCGACGGAGTGGACGTAAGGACGCTTCTCGGCCACGATCCGGCCCTCGGCGCGCAGGGCGGCGACGATCGCGGAGCGGGCCTCCAGCCGGTCCAGGCCCTGGAAGGGGCCGGGGACGGTGATGACGGCCCGCTCGTCCAGGACGGTGAGGAAGGGCAGGTCGTGGCGCTTGCCGATCTCGAAGTCGTTCGGGTCGTGCGCCGGGGTCACCTTGACGGCGCCGGTGCCGAACTCGGGGTCGACGTGGTGGTCGGCGACGACCGGGATCGTGCGGTCGGTCAGCGGCAGCTTGATCTGCTTGCCGACCAGGTGCCGGTAGCGCTCGTCGTCGGGGTGGACGGCGACGGCGGTGTCACCGAGCATCGTCTCGGCGCGGGTGGTGGCGACGACGATGGTCTCGTCGCCCTCCCCGTACGTCATGGAGACGAGCTCGCCGTCGTCCTCCTGGTACTCGACCTCGATGTCGGAGATCGCGGTGAGACAGCGCGGGCACCAGTTGATGATGCGCTCGGCGCGGTAGATCAGCCCGTCGTCGTACATCCGCTTGAAGACGGTCTGGACGGCCTTGGACAGGCCCTCGTCCATGGTGAACCGCTCACGGGACCAGTCGACGCCCTCGCCGAGGCGGCGCATCTGGCCGGAGATCTGGCCACCCGACTCGTTCTTCCACTGCCAGACACGCTCGACGAAGGCCTCGCGGCCCAGGTCGTGGCGGGACTTGCCCTCCTTGGCGAGCTCGCGCTCGACGACGTTCTGGGTGGCGATGCCGGCGTGGTCCATACCGGGCTGGTACAGCGCCTCGAAGCCCTGCATCCGCTTGCGGCGGACCAGCGCGTCGATCAGCGTGTGCTCGAAGGCGTGCCCGAGGTGCAGGGAGCCGGTGACGTTGGGCGGCGGGATGACGATGGAGTACGGGGGCTTCTCGCTGTGCTCGTCGGCCTCGAAGTAGCCGCGCTCCACCCAGCGCTCGTACAGCTTCCCCTCTACCTCGGCCGGCGTGTACTGGGTCGGCAGTTCGGGGTTGCTGGCTGGCTGCTGCGCTGCTTTCTCGGTCACGCCCCACAGTTTAGGGCCGTCACAGTCATGCACTGAAACCGGTTTGTTGAGTAACGGTGTGGCTCCCGGTGCCCCACCCCCGCGGGCCTTCCGTCAGGATGTTCGGAACGCGTAAGTATGACGAACAGGGGAAACCGCAGATGAGCTTCAACCAGCCGGGCCCGTACGACGGACAGCAGCCCCAGGGCCAGCCCGGACCGTACGGACAGCAGCCGGGCCCCTACGGCGGCCCGCCGCCGCAGGGCCAGCCGCAGGGCCAGCCCGGTTACGGGTACCCGCAGCAGGCCCCCCAGGGCGTCCCGCCGCAGCAGCAGCCCCCGCAGCCGGACTACGGCTACCCGCAGGCCCAGCAGCCCGGCCCGTACGGACAGCAGCCCCCCACTCCCCCGTACGGCGGCCAGCCGGCCTACGGCCAGCAGCCCCCGTTCCCCCCGGCCGGCGAGCCGAAAAGGAAGAAGACCGGCCTGATCATCGGCGGCGTGATCGTGGCGCTGGTGGTCATCGGCGGCGGGGTGTACGCGCTGACGTCGGGCGGGGGCAGCGGCTCCGTCGCGGACGACGGCAAGACGTACAAGCTGACGACGCCGGCAACGGTACTCGGCGGGGAGTACAAGAAGTCAGCCGCCAAGTCCGATGAAGAGAAGATGACGGACGAGGACATCAAGGAGGCTGAGGGCTGGGGCGTCAAGAATGCCAAGAACGTCAGCTCGCAGTACACCTCTGGCGAGGCAGCAAGCCAGAAGATCCTTCAGTTCAGCGGAGTCTACGGCGACATCGATGACCCCGAGAAGGTCATCGACGCCATGTTCGCCAAGATGAAGGAGGGGGCGGGGGAAGACAAGTCGGAGGGCGAACTTGTCGGCAGCCCGAAGGCCTTCACCCCGGCCGGGTTCGAGAACGGCGTCCTGAAGTGCCAGGAAGCCAAGGTCACAAATTCCAGCGGTGGAGCCAGCAAGTCCATGACCATCCCCACATGCATTTGGGGCGACCACAGCACGGTGGCCTACGTCCTCAGCATGGACACGGCCTCCCTGCTCGCGGGCAAGGGCATCTCACTGGAGACCGCCGCGGATAACGCGGCAAAGCTGCGCAACGACGTCCGCGTCGAGGTCAAGTAACTCGCGTCAACGCGAAGGGGCGCCCAGCCAGTTGACCTGGCCGGGCGCCCCTTCGCGTACGTCTCTACGCCACCGCTACGCGGACTTCTCGTGGCGGCCGTCGTCGTTCTTCCCGATCGTCCGCGGCTCGCGCGGGACCAGGGTCGGGTTGACGTTGTTGCGGACCACGTCCGAGGTGATGACGACCCGGGCGACGTCCTTGCGGGACGGCACCTCGTACATCACCGACTGGAGGACCTCTTCCATGATCGCGCGCAGACCACGCGCACCGGTCTGGCGCAGGATCGCCTGGTCGGCGATGGCCTCCAGTGCCTCGCGCTCGAAGTCCAGCTCCACACCGTCGAGTTCGAACAGCCGCTGGTACTGCTTCACCAGGGCGTTGCGCGGCTCGATGAGGATCTGGAGCAGGGCCTCGCGGTCCAGGTTGTGGACCGAGGTCAGGACCGGGAGGCGGCCGATGAACTCGGGGATCATCCCGAACTTCACCAGGTCCTCCGGCATGACCTCCTGGAACTGGTCGCTCGCCTGGATCTCCAGCTTGGAGCGGATCGTGGCGCCGAAGCCGATGCCCTTCGCGCCGGCCCGGGACTCGATGATCTTCTCGAGACCGGAGAACGCGCCGCCCACGATGAACAGCACGTTCGTCGTGTCGATCTGGATGAACTCCTGGTGCGGGTGCTTCCGGCCGCCCTGCGGCGGTACGGAGGCGGTGGTGCCCTCCAGGATCTTCAGCAGGGCCTGCTGGACGCCCTCACCGGAGACATCGCGGGTGATCGACGGGTTCTCGCTCTTGCGGGCGACCTTGTCGATCTCGTCGATGTAGATGATCCCGGTCTCGGCCTTCTTGACGTCGTAGTCAGCGGCCTGGATCAGCTTCAGCAGGATGTTCTCGACGTCCTCGCCGACATAGCCGGCCTCCGTCAGCGCCGTCGCGTCGGCGATGGCGAACGGGACGTTGAGCATGCGGGCCAGTGTCTGCGCGAGGAGGGTCTTGCCCGAGCCCGTGGGGCCCAGCAGCAGGATGTTCGACTTGGCGAGCTCGATCGCGTCGTCACGGCTCGTACCGCCGCCGTTCTCCCCGGCCTGGACCCGCTTGTAGTGGTTGTACACAGCGACCGAGAGAGCCTTCTTCGCGGGCTCCTGCCCTACGACGTACCCCTCGAGGAACTCGTAGATCTCGCGCGGCTTGGGAAGTTCCTCCCACCGCACCTCGGAGGTCTCCGCGAGCTCCTCCTCGATGATCTCGTTGCAGAGATCGATGCACTCGTCGCAGATGTACACACCGGGTCCCGCAATGAGCTTCTTCACCTGCTTCTGGCTCTTTCCGCAGAACGAGCACTTGAGCAGGTCGCCGCCATCACCGATGCGTGCCACGAGGTGCTTCCCCTTCGCCTGGGAGACGCCTGGTTCAGCGGCTCCTGGTGCCTCTATCCGACGGTACCTTGCCTGGCCCCCCGTTCGGGCCCCCCTTGGCACGGTTCACACGGCCGGGGCCGGGTGACCCTGCCGTACCAAGGGGTAAAGGCCGACGTCAGGCGGCCGCTCCTGCCGCGGTCTTGCGGGTCGCGACGATCTGGTCGACCAGGCCGTAGGCCAGGGCGTCATCGGCGGTCAGGATCTTGTCCCGCTCGATGTCGTCACGGATCTTCTCGATCGGCGTGGTGGAGTGCTTGGCCAGCAGCTCCTCCAGCTGACTCCGCATCCGCAGGATCTCGTTGGCCGCGATCTCCAGGTCGGAGAGCTGCTCACGGCCGGTCTGCGAGGACGGCTGGTGGATCAGGATACGCGCGTTCGGCAGCGCCAGGCGCTTGCCCGGCGTGCCCGCGGCGAGCAGCACGGCCGCGGCGGAGGCCGCCTGGCCCATGCAGACCGTCTGGATGTCCGGCTTCACGAACTGCATCGTGTCGTAGATCGCGGTGAGCGCGGTGAACGAGCCGCCGGGGCTGTTGATGTAGATCGAGATGTCCCGGTCCGGGTCCATCGACTCCAGGCACAGCAGCTGTGCCATGACGTCGTTGGCGGAGGCGTCGTCGATCTGCACCCCGAGGAAGATCACGCGCTCCTCGAAGAGCTTCGCGTACGGGTCGTACTCGCGCACGCCCTGCGAGGTGCGCTCCACGAAGCGCGGCACGATGTAGCGGTTGTCCACCTGCGGGCCGGTGTAGAGGCCGCTCGCGGAGGCGCCGGGGAAGTTGTTCATGTGGGTGTTCACCATCCTGGTGGCGTTCTGTGGGCCAGGGCCTGTTCTGAGTCGGCCCGTGGAAGAAGGAGCGTGCGTGCCGGGCGCCGCGACGCCGCGGGCCGGCTCGGAGCAGGCCCTGGGTGTCTCGGCGTACGAGAGATGCGGTGCGACGCGGTCCGGTGGGTACCGGATCAGGCGCCGGTGCCGCCGCCGCCCGGAACGCCCGACGCGATCGTGATGATCTCGTCGATGAGGCCGTAGTCCTTGGCCTCCTCCGCGGTGTACCAGCGGTCGCGGTCGCCGTCGCGGATGATCGTCTCCACGGTCTGGCCGGAGTGGCGGGCGGTGATCTCCGCCATCCGCTGCTTGGTGCGCAGCAGGTACTGGGCCTGGATCTTGATGTCCGAGGCCGTACCGCCGATGCCGGCCGAACCCTGGTGCATGAGAATGTCGGTGTTCGGGAGCGCGAAGCGCTTGCCGGCGCTGCCGCCGGTGAGCAGGAACTGGCCCATCGAGGCCGCCATGCCCATACCGATGGTGACCACGTCGTTCGGGATGTACTGCATGGTGTCGTAGACCGCCATGCCCGCCGTCACCGAACCGCCGGGGCTGTTGATGTAGAGGTAGATGTCCTTGTCCGGGTCGGCGGCAAGGAGAAGCAGCTGCGCGGTGATCTTGTTGGCGATGTCATCGTCGACCTGCTGACCGAGGAAGATGATGCGCTCGCCGAGCAGTCGGCTGTAGACCTGGTCACCGAGGCCTCCACCGAGGGACGGCTCTCCGGCGGCGTAGGGCATCAGATTCGTCACGTATCCACCTGCTCGTCTCTGACGGCTCCGGCCGTCTCAGCGTCTTCGTACCGGGTGGGCCGGGACTCCCCGACCCTTCCTATTCATGGACCCTAACGCGCAGGTGGGACAACGCCATCCCGCTTCCGCAACTGTTCGCTGGGAGCGCAAGCTCCGCAGTCCGCACACGGGTTGTGGGGGACGCCGGCGGATACGACGACGGGCTCCGGACGCGGTTGCGTCCGGAGCCCGTCGTACGGGTATCAGAGCGGGGCTCAGGCCTCGGTCTTCTCCTCGGCCACGGCGTCGGTGGTGCCCTCGGCGGACTCGACCGCCTCGGTGGCCTCCTCCGCCACGTCCTCGTCGTCCTCCAGGTCGACGACCTCACCGTTGGTGTCGACGACCTTGGCGGCCTCGACGACCACGGCCAGCGCCTTGCCGCGGGCGACCTCGCCGACGAGCATCGGCACCTGGCCACCCTCGACGACGGCCTGGGCGAACTGGTCGGGGCTCATGCCGGAGGACTGCGCGCGCCGCATGAGGTGCTCGGTGAGCTCCTCCTGGTTGACGTTCAGCTTCTCCTTGTTGACGAGCTCGTCAAGGATGAACTGGGTCTTGATGCCCTTGACGGCCTGCTCGGACGTCTCCGCCTCGAACTCCTCAAGGGTCTTGCCCTGGATCTCCAGGTACTTCTCCAGGTCGAGACCCATCTGGCCGAGCTGGTGGTGCTCCAGGTTGTGCTTGCGGGTCTGGACCTCGTCCGCGAGCAGCTTCTCGGGGATCGGGACCTCGGCGAGCTTGAGCAGCTCCTCCAGGACCCGCTCCTGGGCCTGGGTGGCCTGGTCGTACTGCTTGGTGCTCTCCAGCCGCTTGCGGCTGTCGGCCTTGAGCTCGTCGAGCGTGTCGAACTCGCTCGCCATCTGGGCGAACTCGTCGTCCAGCTCGGGAAGCTCACGGGCGGCGACCGCGGTGACCTTGACGGTGACCTCGGCCTCCTTGCCCTCGGCGGAGCCGCCCTTCAGCTCGGAGGTGAAGGTGGTCTCGCCACCCGCCTCCAGGCCGGTGACGGCGTCGTCGATGCCTTCGAGGAGTTCGCCGGAACCGATGGTGTACGAGACACCCTCGGCCACGCCGTCCTCCAGGACCTCGCCCTCGACCTTGGCGGTCAGGTCGATCGTCACGACGTCGCCGTCGGCGGCGGCGCGCTCGACCGGGTTGGTCGAGGCGAAGCGCTCGCGGAGCTGCTCCACGGCCTTCTCGACGTCCTCGTCGCTGACCTCGAGGGCGTCGACGGTGACCTCGATGCCGGAGTAGTCCGGGATCTCGATCTCGGGGCGTACGTCAACCTCGGCGGTGAAGGCCAGCAGTTCGCCGTCCTTCAGCTCCGTGATGTCGACCTCAGGCTGTCCGAGGACGTTGAGCTCTCCCTCGTTGACGGCCTCGGTGTAGAACTTCGGGAGCGCGTCGTTGACGGCCTCCTCCAGCACAGCACCACGGCCGAACCGCTGGTCGATGACCCGGTTGGGGATCTTGCCCTTGCGGAACCCCTTCACCGTGACCTGCTGGTTGATCTTCTTGTACGCCGCGTCGAGGCTGTCCTTGAGCTCCTCGAAGGGCACCTCAATGCTGAGCCGAACCCGGGTCGGGTTCAGGGTCTCCACGGCGCTCTTCACGGTTCGGTCTCCTTGTGGCTGACTTCTTGGGGTTCTGCTCCACCGCACACGTGGCGGCTTCGCGGACCGAGCCCGGTACATCAGACACACGGGCACGCATTTTGCATAGTAACGGCAAGGGGTAGAACTCCCACAATGCGAGCCTGCCGGTGGTCGGGGTGGCCGGATTCGAACCGACGACCTTCCGCTCCCAAAGCGGACGCGCTACCAAGCTGCGCCACACCCCGTCGGTGCGACACGTAGGGTACATGCACAGCGGCGGTACATCAGCCGCTTTTGCTCCGGCGTCGCGCAACGCGACACCGGGTGCGGCGATCGGGTGTGCGGACAGCGCCCGCGACCCGCTACGATGCTTCTCGTGCCGCGGTCCCCGTGACCTGCGGTGCGTTGCATGCGGGCGTAGCTCAATGGTAGAGCACTAGTCTTCCAAACTAGCTACGCGGGTTCGATTCCCGTCGCCCGCTCCAGATGCTTAAGGGCCAGGTCGGAGAGTCATTCTCCAGCCTGGCCCTTGTGCGTTGCCGATCTTCATTCGGCCCTACGTGCCCGCTGCATGCCCGTTCGGATCGGGATCTTGCTTCCGGGCCTGCTCAACGGCCGCGCTCACGGCATTGCCGATCAGCCGCTCTCGCTCGGCGGTCGCGTGCTGGTAGATCAGCGCCGCACGGGCCGTACTGTGGCCCATTCTCGTCATCAACTCGCGCGTGCTGGCACCGGTCGCCGCTGCCAGGGTGTTGCCCGTATGGCGAAGATCATGGAAGTGCAGCCCCTTGATCCCAGCGAGATCGCACGCCTTGCGCCACAGCCGGTTGAAGTGATTCCGCCGAGGCGTCGCCCCCTTGGCGCCAACGAAGACGCGGCCCTCCGCACCGGGCTCCGCATAGACCGTCAGATGTGTGGCCAGCTCCTCATGGATCACCGCTGGGATCGCCACGGTGCGCTTCCCGGCAGCACTCTTGGGCTCCTTCACCAGACGCGTGCCGTTGTGGAGTTCGGCGATATTCCGACGCACCCGCAAAGCGCCGGCCGACAGGTCCAAGTCCCGACGACGGAGCCCGACCAACTCCCCCCAGCGAAGTCCGGAGAAGGCCGCCAGGAGGACAAGAGCGCGATACCGAGGCTGAATGGCCTCCGCGAGCGCGTAGACCTCCTGAACGGTCGCTGTGGGCCGCTCAGGGGTCGGTGCGGTGCTGGCACCCTTGACCCGGCAGGGGTTTCGCCGGATCAACCGGTCATCCACTGCGGTCATCAGCACTGCCCGAAGGAGGGCGTACGACTTCGCAACCGTTGACGGGCCGGTCCCGCTCTCCAGCCGGGCGACCCGCCAGGCACGGACCATGGCCGAGGTGATGTCCGCTACCGCGACGTTGCCGAAGGTGGGGACCAGGTGATTGCGGAGCAGGGAGCGGTACAGGTCGGCGGTCGAGGCCCCAATGCCGCGCTCGCTGATCCAAGTGGCCGCGTAGAAACCGAAGTCGATCCGGCCCGCATCCGGGTCAGACCAGTCGCCCGACCGCAGTTCCGCCTGCCGCTCCGCCAACCAGTCATCGGCATCCCGCTTGGTCCGGAAGGTCTCAGGCGCGGGCCGGTCGATGCCATCGGCACCGAGGTACCGAGCCTGATAGCGGCCGGAAGGCAGCTTCCGCACCCGCCCGAAGGAACGCTTCTTGCCCGCCATCAGGCAGCCCTCCTCAGGACAGCCCGGCGCACCAACACGGGCTCCACAGTGTTGGCAGCGATGAAGGCCGCTACGGCGCTCTCGGGGATGCGGACGTGTCGGCCGACCTTGACGAAGGTGATCCGGCGTTCCTCAATAAGCCGCCGGGGGAACCGGACAGTGGTGCCGAGAAGTTCGGCGACCTGATCAACACTGAGCAGCCGTTCCATGCTCACCACTCCCCCGTTGTGTCGAGTGCTTCGAGTTCGGTGCGTGCTTCGCGGGCGGTGTCGCGGTTGTGTTGGATGTCGCGGTGGATGTTGGCGGCGAGCCAGGATTCGCCGGGGGTGTGGCCGTGTCCGGCGTAGGCCCAGTGGGCGAGGGTGAGTGTGGAGCCCTCCGGGGAGTCGTCCGGGTCGGGCAGGCCCCGTTCGCGGCGTTCCTGTCGGGCGCGGAAGTCGGCCCGGACCTGGCGGAGTGCGCCGAGGGTGGTCGAGTAGCGGCGGGACTTGGTGGAGAAGTGGCCGCGGAAGCCGAGCATGTGGGCCCACTGCCAGAGCCTGCGGTCCGGGTAGGCGTCGTCAAGGTCGAAGCACGCTTCGATCAGGCGCCGGGCATGGCCGGGCAGGTCCGTGAGCTTGTCGAGTTCGGCCAGCTCCCCGACGCGGCGGTCCACGGTTCCGGTGGTCTCGGCCGCCTTGGTGGCGTACTTCGCGACGTACGCGGCCACGGCTTGTTCGGTCAGGTCGTCGTTCGCGCTGTCCGCGCCGATCGGCCGCACGTCCACTTGGGCGCCCCATCGCAGGGTCCGGGCCGGTTGGTCGCCCGAGGGCGGGACGGGCACGCTCACGCGGGCAGCAGCCGCCTGGATCGCATCCGACAGCAGGGCCACGCCCGCCCAGGACGGCGGGGCGGTGTCGGGCCCGTCCGGGCCGTCGAGACGCACGATCGCGTGGAAGTGGACGGCGCCGCGCTTCTGGAACTCGGCGACCTTCCCGAAGGAGACCCGGCAGGCGTCGGCCGCGGCTTTCTGGGAGAGTCCGGCGCGGTGGGCGATCTCGCGGCGGAGGTAGATGGTGAACCTGCGCCAGAGGTCCCCGGCGTGGTTGTTCCACAGCACCGCCCCGGCGTAGTCGTAGGTGGCCGGGTTCAGCGCCGAGCCCAGGAGCGGGGAGCTCTCCGGGTGGTCAGTGCCGCAGCGGCAGACACCCTTGGTGGGCCGGTTGTGGACCGGGCCGAACGAGGGGGCGGTGAGGGTGGCGAACACCTTCGGGTGCGTGCGCACCGTGACCGGGGTGCCCTTGCTGGTGTCGCCGGTGAGTCCGGCACGGATCAGGTGGAAGGTGTCTCCGGCGTAGGTCCAGGCGCAGGAGGGGCACCGGGAGGCACGCCGGTTCCCGCAGGCCACTCGCAGCCGTCCACCGGGTTCGCCCTGGGTGCTGTAGGAGTAGAGCACCTGCCCCGACTTCGCATCGCGGGTGGTGGTCATGCCTTCGAGGTGGATCGGGTCCGAGCAGCCACCGGTGCGGCGTACCTGTTCCTGCCACCGGTCGAAGCCGGGGGCGTTGGCCACCCGTAACAGGTCGGCCAGGGTCAGCGGGTCGGTGCCCACGGCCGCAGCGGTGTTCGCCACGGCCGCAGGGGCGACAGGGAATCGGGTCACTGGAGGCCACCCGAGCACCAGCACACGACGACGGTCCCGACCGTTCCGCTCAGCGATCCGTCCGTGTCCACGTCCACGCCCGTGCCGTCACAGTCGTCGCAGGCGCCGAAGACCGCAACGTTGGTCCGCAGTTCAAGACCGCCCGAGCACCCGCAAAGGACCAGCGTCCCAGCCGTCCCGGTGATCGATCCGTCCGCGTCGGTGTCCACACCCGTGCCGAAGCAGTCCTGACACACATCACGGACTAACGCGCCGATGGAAGCAGACTGCGGAGCAATGAGAGTTGCAGGCATGATGAAGAGGCCCCTTCGTGGGTCTGGGAGCGGCTGACTGCTTGGCGGTAGGTGGCCGCTCCCTGTTACTTGCTCACAGACCTAGTTGGCCCGCTTGCTCAACTTGTTGGTACAAGCTGATGCCTTGATGCTGCCCGCTGGAGCGAGTCACGTCAAGAGACTTGGGCGCACATGTACCAACAAGTTGCGCGAGTGCGTCATGATGGGGGAATGAGCAAGCAGCCGAAGTATCGACAAGTGGCCGACGCGTTGCGTCGCGAGATCGACAGCGGGGCCTACTCGCCAGGAGCAAGGCTCCCATCGGAAAGTGAGCTGTCAGCCCGCTTCGATGCCTCCCGGAACACTGTTCGGTCCGGGTTGAGCCTGCTTGTCAGCGAAGGTCTGATCTCATCCAGCCAAGGGCTCGGCTACGAGGTGCGGAAGCACGAGGTGTTCAAGCTGAATGCCTCCCGCTTTGAGAACCTGACCTTTCCGCAGAACGGCGACGCCTACTCCACAGATGTGACGAACGCGGGGCGCCGGCCGCACCAGACCTTCCGGGTTGAGCTGACCACCGCACCCGAGTACGTGGCGAAGAGGCTAGACATCGAGTCAGGAGCTACAGCCGTACTTCGGTTCTGCCACCGATTCGTAGACGACGTCCCGTGGTCGACCCAAGCCACTCACTACCCCGAGTGGCTAGTCAAGAAGGGCCCCCGGCTGACCGAACCTGGAGACATAGCAGAGGGAACCACCCGCTACCTGGCAAGCCTTGGCATCGAGCAGATCGGCTACGCCGACGAGATCGCCACCCGCATGCCCACTCCGGAAGAGGCCCGTCTGCTTGAGATTGGGGCGGGCGTTCCCGTCTTGCTCTGGACGCGAACCGGCTACTCCAGTGAGCGCCCCATTCGATGCACGATCACGACCTTCCGGGGCGACCTGAACCGGATGAACTACGAGATCGGCGACCTGTCTGCCCGAAGTGAGAACGATCCTCAGTGAAAATCGCCACCGCCGTCGCGGAAGACCTGGATCAGCTCCTGGCGTTTCGAGAAGAAGCAGCGTCCTGGATCAGCAGGCTGGGAAGCGATCAATGGAGTCGCCCATACCCAGCGGATCGTCTTCTGGCGACCATCGAGGCCGGAACGGTGTTCATGGTGCGTGAGGAGGGCCGAACGGCAGCGACGATCACACTCACTCCCGAGGCGGAAGAAGGGCTGTGGTCAGCTGAGGAGTTGAGGGAGCCGTCCCTGTTCGTCAACAAGCTGACGGTCTCCCGTGACTACGCTGGTAGGAACCTCGGGGGAAGAATCCTCGACTGGGCAGGCGACCGGGCCTATCAGGCTTCGGCCAAATGGCTCCGCTTGGACGCGTGGACGAGCAATGTCGCACTTCAGCGCTACTACACCCGCCAGAACTTCGAGCACGTTCGGACTGTTCTGGAAGGCGGCGCCATCAACGGCGGGCCCCGTGTTTCCGGTTGGCTAGCTCAGCGCTCCGCGCGCCCCGCGGTCCACGGATTCACCGACGAGACGCCCAGACCCGAGCCCGTGCAAGCCTGATGCCGTTACAGGTTTCTCTACCTCATCAAGGCACCCGGCTGCGCTCCGCTCCGCCGGGCGCGCTTCCCGGCTCTGGCCGCTCCCGCGCTCCTGCCTTCGGCCCGCTCGTCGCTGCCGCCGCCGACGCGCGCCCGCAGTGGATAGGCCCAAGGGCATGAGTCGAGACCGATCCGCGGGCCAAAGACATGCCTCCGGCGGGGGCGCTCAGACTCCGGGATGGTGGGGGCGCCGTTCGCGGGTGCCGGCGGATTCGTGGTGAGCGTTGTGGGCTCCCATCCCGACCACCTTCGACCCAGGCAGAGCCGAGCAGTCGCGGCCCAGGGCGTCAAGGTCGTTCGTACAGTGGCGCGCTCCACCTTGACGCCCTGAACCACGCCCGCTCCACGGTGTGTGGGTCGAAGGCGGACGGGATGGAAGCTGGGCGAGTGGTGGGTTGAAGTGTGTCCAGCACCGCCAACGCGCGACCGTATCCCGGAGTGCCCGCCGCTCGGGACCCAAGTGCGTTAATGTTTAGCCTGCTTGAACGACAAGCAGCCGTGCGGCATCTCCGGCAAGAGATTCAATGCCCCACGGCTTCAAGTGACAAGGACTCCGAATGAACCCCGAAGGCCAGTCACCCATAACCCATTGTCTACACAATGGGTTATGGGTGGGACGCTACACGCAAGGAACGTCTCGAATCAACCCCTGCGCCACGAACAAGGCCAGCCGGCGTCAAGTCGTCGGCGACATCATCAAGCTGGTCACCTCACTAGCCAGCGCGATTGCGGCCGTTGCCCCGCTGATGACCAAGCTGCTGTAGGCGTGCCCGCTGCGTGCCCGACACAGGGGGAAGCAGCGGGGAACCACAGGAGCAGACAGGACCTTGCCGACTCGACCGCAGGTCAGAGTATGCACAGGTCAGACCCCATCCGCATACGAGGTCTTCCAAACTAGCTACGCGGGTTCGATTCCCGTCGCCCGCTCCATGCCTCGGGCCCGGCCCGGCGACATCCTTCTGGGATGACTGCCGGACCGGGCCTTCCGCGTTCCCGGGGCACGGAGCGGCCGCGGATCAACTGCTCATCCGCGGCCCCCGGTCAGAAGCTGATCTGATTGATGCTCTGCGCTATGGAGTCCATGAACTTCTGGATCGACGGCGCCATGCCGGTCGATGCCAGGAAGAAGCCGAAGAGCACCGCGACGATCGCGGGTCCGGCTTTGATGGAGCCGCCTCGGATCAGGACCACCAGGATGATCGCCAAAAGAAGCACCACAGACAGTGAAATGGCCACGACTGATCACACCCTCGGTCGGTCCGCCTTGCCGGCCCGGAAGTGTGCGTCCGCGCACACCTCCGCTGGCGTCCATCGTGCCACCAACTCCCCTGTGGTCGCTGCCAGGTGACGCTTGGACCGGTCGGTATCGCGCCATCTTGCGCCGGTCGCGCGCCGGTGCCCGACAGCCGGGCTGGGCCGCCGGCCCAGCAGCCGCACGGCGGCCGCGGGGAGGTGCGGGTGGCAATGAACGATGGCCGGGAATGATCTGCAACGGTGATCGTTTCCTTACCCACACACTTTATTCACATGGAATTCCCCGGGCCGAATGCGACGTAATTCACCCTCCCCAACTGCCGCCCGTTATGCGCCATTTAAGGAGGATTAACACTCCCATACCGGTCAAAAATCGAAGGTTTGACTTTTGATCGATCGGGCACACGCGATATCCGATGGCGGTTTTACGAAATGCAATCGAGACGTCTAGGGTGCTTGAGATGTTCCACGCTCCGAACGTATTCCAGAGGGCCCCGCTACCCCCGGCGACCCGGGAGTCGGAGCCCAGACCTCAAACGCCCGCGCGGACCCCGGACTCCCCCTCCGCGGTGGCGGTGGCCGAACGGCCCGCGCAGAACGCACCCGCGAAGAAACGTGACGCCTACTTCGACAACGCCAAGTACCTCGCCATCGTGCTGGTCGCGGTGGCGCACTCATGGGTGCCGGTCATGGAGGGAAGCCGGGCGGCCCGCGCGCTGTACATGGTCACGTACACGTTCCACATGCCGGCCTTCATCATCATTTCCGGCTATTTCTCACGTTCGTTCAGCATGACCCCCGCCAAGGTGAAGCGCCTGGTCACGGGGGTCGCTGTGCCGTATGTGGTGTTCGAGACGGCGTACTCGCTGTTCCGGCGGTACGCGAACGACTCGCCCGATGCGGCGATCAGCCTGCTGGAGCCCTGGTACCTCACCTGGTTCCTGGCCGCCCTGTTCATCTGGCGGCTCACCACACCGATCTGGCAGAACCTGCGGCATCCGCTGGCGGTCTCGCTCGTGATCGCCGTCCTCGCCTCGTTCGCCCCCAGCATCGGCGACGACCTCGACCTGCCGCGCGTCCTGCAGTTCCTGCCGTTCTTCGTGCTCGGGCTCCAGCTCAGGCCCGAGCACTTCCGGATGGTCAAGCGCCGTGAGGTGCAGCTGCTGACCCTGCCGCTCTTCGCCGGCGCGGCCGTCTTCGCCTACTGGGCGGCGCCCCGGATGCAGCTGGGCTGGTTCCTGCGGGACTCCAGCGCCCAGGACATGAACGCCCCGTGGTGGTCCGGCGCGGTGATGACCCTCGCGCTGTTCGGCTGCGCGACGCTGCTCACCATCGGGTTCCTGGCGTTGGTCCCGCGCCGCCACATGTGGTTCACGGTGCTGGGCGCCGGGACGATCTGCGGCTATCTGCTGCACGGGTTCCTGGTGAAGGGCGCCAGCTACGCGGGCCTCTTCGACCGCTACGACTGGCTGGTCTCGCCGACCGGTCTGGTGCTCGTCACCCTGGCCGCCGCGGCCGGCGTGAGCCTGCTGTGCACGCCTCCGGTGCGGCGGGTCATGCGCTGTGTGACCGAGCCGGACATGAACTGGGCGTTCCGACGGGACGCCGCCAAGATCTGAATCCGGCGAGGCCCGGCCCGGGTTCGGGCCGGGCCTCGCCGTGTTGGCTCAATTCTGCTGTTCGGTGGGCGATTTCGGTGCGGTGATCCCGAGCAGGCTCCGTACCTGCGCATACTTCTCGGCCAGCCGGGTACGGGTGGCCGGTTCCAGCACCGCGAGGCGGGCCGGGTCCGCGTTGTGCGCGAGATCGGCCTCCTTGATCAGCAGCGCGCCCGGGGTCGCCAGGATGCGGCGGGTGTACGCCGGCAGGTCCTCGCCGTCCCGCTTGCTGACGGCGAGGACCATGTCCTTGACCCGCTGCGGCAGCGCGGCCCCGGCCAGCCACCGCGCCGACAGCGCGTCGTCCTCGACCGCGTCGTGCAGCCAGGCCGCGGCGATCTGGTCGTCGCTGCCGCCCCTGGCCCGTACGCCCTCCGCGACGGCCGCGAGATGTTCGGCGTACGGCCGGCCCGCCTTGTCCCGTTGGCCCGCGTGGGCCTCGCGGGCGATGCGCTCGACTTCGGCCAGGGTCAGCTGTGCGCGGGGTGCTGTCATGGGCCGACTCTACGGACGGGCCGCGGCCCGGCTCAGGGCGGCGCGGGCCGGCACGAGGGCGGCGGTGAGGCCGAGGCCCACGGTCGCGGCCAGGAACGATCCGTACAGCACCGGAGGGATGTACGGGGATTCGCCGGTCAGGCCCCGCATCATCGGGGTGAGGGTGGCCAGCGCGATGGCCGTGCCGAGCGCGGCCCCGGCCACGGTGACCAGCAGGGCCTCCCAGCGGATCATGCCCATGACCTGGCGGCGGGTGGAGCCGACGAGCCGGAGCATGGTCAGTTCCCTGCGCCGGTCCAGGACGGTCATCACCAGCGTGTTGACCGCCGCGACCGCGGCGAATCCGCCGAGGACCGCGGCCATGACGGTGTTGGCCCAGGCGTTCAGCTCGCGGTCCCGGCTCTGCGCGGTGGCGTAGCCGGATGCGTCGGTGACGGTGCCGAGTGCGGCGAGCCGTTCCGCGCCCGCCGGGGTGGCCCGTACGAGCACGTCGGAGGCGTACGGCGAGGTGACGTGGCCCCGCAGATCGGTGGCGGGCAGGGTGACGAGTCCGGTGCCCAGGCCCCGGCCGTAGACCGCGACGATCCTCGGGGACGCCTCTGTGCCGTCCGGCAGGTGCAGCGCGAGGCGGTCGCCGGTGCGCAGCCCCACCGAGTCGGCGAGCGTGGTGTCGATCGCGACGGTGCCGGGGGCGAGGGCGTCGAGCGATCCCGTGCGCACGTCGAGGTCCTGGACCTCGGCGAGTTCACGGCCGGAGCCGATGACTCCCTGCGCGGGGGCGTTCTCCAGCCACCTGCCGCCGCCCGATCCGGCGGGCACCAGGACGGAGGTGCGGAGCAGGCCGACGGCGGTGGAGACGCCGGGGGTCGCGGCGGCGCGCTCGGTGGCGTCGGAGGCGAGACCGGCCGGCGCGGAGACGATGTGGTCGGCGGTGATGCCGTCGCGCTGCTGGTGCTCGATCGCCCGGTCCTCGCTGGTGTGCATGAAGACGAGGGTCGAGGAGAAGGCCATCGCGAGGACGATCGGCGTGATCGCGGAGGCCATCCGCCGGGAGTTGGCGCGGGAGTTGGCCGCGGCCAGTGAGGCCGACGCGCCGCCGGCCCGCAGCGGGAGTCCGAGGACCGAGGCGCAGATCCGGGCGATGAGCGGGCCGAGCAGGCCGACCGCGAGCATGAAGAGCATGACGACACCGAGTGCGGCGTTGGCCGCGTCCTCGCCGGTCTGCGAGGCGGCGACGCCCGCGAACACGCCGCCGCCGGCCAGTGCGGCGATTCCCAGCGGCGTACGGATCCAGCCGAACGGGGGGCGTTCCACGGCGGACTGGGCGAGGGCGAGGCCCGGCTTCGTCCTCGCCGGGCGGCGCGCGGCGGTGTAGCCGGCGGCCAGCGCGGTGAGCATCGTGGCGGCGACGGCGATCGTCAGCGGCAGCCAGGAGACCCGCAGCGCCACGGCCTCGGGGACGGCGCCCTTCTCCTTGAGCTGCCCGAACCACCAGGAGGCCAGGGCGATTCCGGGCAGGCAGCCGATCGCCCCGGCGAGCGGTGCGACGAGCAGGGACTCGGTGGCGATGGTGCGGCGCAGTTGGCGCGGGGTGGCGCCGATCGCGCGCAGCAGCGCGAACTCGCGGCTGCGCTGGCCGACGGAGAGTGCGACGGTACCGGCGGCGGTGAAGACGGCGACCATCGTGGCGACTCCGCCGAAGGAGCCGCCGAGTCCGGTCAGGAGTTCCCTGGCTTCCGCGAGGCCCGGGTCCTCGACCGCGCCGCGGTCGTTCCCGGTGCTGACCCTGATGCCGGAGGGGTGGCCGACGGCGTCGGTGACCTGACGGGCGAGGGTGTCCGTGGCGGTGCCGTCGGCGGCGAGTACGGCGATGGCGTCGACCCGGCCGGGGTGGCCGGAGAACGCCACGGCCTGGCGGTCGGTGAACCAGACGGTGGCGTCGGTGTCGGTGGTGCCGGAGACCCGGAACTCCTTCGCGCCCGCCGGGGTGTCCAGGGTGACGCGGTCACCGGTCCTGGCCCGGTCGCCGGCCGGGACGACGACCTCGCCGGTGCGCGGTGCGTGGCCGGACGCGAGCCGGGTGCCGGTGAGGGCGGTGGAGCCCCAGCCGTGCGCGGTGAGCGGGGCGGAGCCCTGGTGCACGGGGTAGCCGACGTCACCGATCGCGGCCGCGGCGCCGGGGGCGGCGGCGGCCTTCGCGACCAGTGCGGCGGAGAGCCGGGCGGTGTCCGGCAGCGCACTGGCCTCCTCGTGCCGGTCCTCCCCGCTGCCGACGGTCAGACGGGCCTGCTGGTCGGCGGCGACGATCACCGGCGCCTTCGCGTAGCGGTCGGGCGGTACGGACGCGCGCAGGCCGGTCTCCAGCAGGATGCCGCAGGCGGAGACGATGGCCGCGGCGAGCAGGAGGGCGACGAAGGTGCCCACGAACGAGGAGGGTTTGAAGCGGACGGCCGCGCGGGCGAGGCCGTTCGGCAGGTGTGGCGTGAACATCAGGCGGCGGCCCTCGCACGGGCGGGAGAGGTCAGGGCGGTCATCCGGGCGGCGATCCGGTCGGCGCCGGCCCGGGGCAGGCTGTCCGCGATCTCACCGTCGGCGAGGAAGAGCACGTTGTCCGCGTAGGCGGCGGCCGCCGGGTCGTGGGTGACCATCACGACGGTCGCGCCGAGGGTGTCGACCGCGTGCCGGAGCAGGTGGAGGATCTCGCCGGCGGTGGTGGTGTCGAGGGCGCCGGTCGGTTCGTCGGCGAAGATCACGTCGGGCCGGGTGACCAGGGCTCGGGCGACGGCGACGCGTTGCTGCTGTCCGCCGGAGAGCTCGCCGGGGCGCCGCTTTCCCTTGTCGCCGAGGCCGACCCGGTCGAGCATCTCGGCGGCCTCGCGGCGGCTGCGGGCGGAGCCGGTGCGCTGTCCGGCCAGGCGCATGGGCAGCACGACGTTCTGCTCGACCGTGAGGGACGGGAGCAGGTTGAACGCCTGGAAGACGAAGCCGAGCCTGGTCCGGCGGAGTTCCGTGAGCTTGTTCTCGCTCATGCCGGTGATCTCCGTGCCGCCGAGGCCGACCGATCCCGCGGTGGGCCGGTCGAGTCCGGCCGCGCACTGGAGGAAGGTCGACTTGCCGGAGCCGGAGGGGCCCATCACGGCGGTGAAGCTGCCGCGCGGCAGGGTGAGGTCGATGCCGCGCAGGGCGTGGACGGCGGAGCCGCCTCGGCCGTACTGCCTGCGGACACCGCGCAGTTCGACGGCCGGGACCGCGGAGGCGGGCCCTCCGTAGGTTTGCGCCGTCCGGGCCTCACGCGCTGTCCGCACGCTCTCCCGCGCGCCTTTTCCGGTGCGCCGAAGCCCCATGGTGTCCGCCTTCCGTAGCCATCCGTGATCGATACCCCGAACGTACGGATCGGCCCTGGTCCGGGGCCATGGCGGCTGCTGGCGGATCGGGGGTGGGGGAAACCCCAGGGTGCTCGCGGGGGTGCCCTGCGGGAGCGCCCGCCGGGGCTGCCGATCAGGGTGCAGCCGCGGGCTCTCCGGTGGGCTCGCGGGGGCGGCGATACTTGCAACGTCAATCATTCGGTAAACTAATTACTGACGATTTCTTGACGCTATCTTGACCAAACGAAGGACTGGGCTCATCGGACACGCAGACACGCTCATCGCGATGGGCGGCGCCTTCCTCGCCGCCGCCGTTCTCGCCCGCGTCGGCAGCCGTATCGGACTGCCGACCATCCCCCTGTTCATCCTGGCCGGAATCCTGCTCGGCCCGCACACCCCCGGCATCGTCCTCGTCGCCGACCCGCACGACCTGGAGATGCTCTCCGCGCTCGGCCTGGTGCTGCTGCTCTTCTACCTCGGCCTGGAGTTCCACCTCGACGACCTCAAGGCGGGCGGGCGCAAGATGGCGCTCGCCGGGGGCGCCTATCTCGTCCTGAACGTCGGCGCCGGGCTCGGATTCGGCTTCGCGCTGGGCTGGGGCACGTCGGAGGCGCTGGTGCTCGCCGGGGTGCTCGGCATCTCGTCGTCGGCCATCGTCACCAAGGTCCTGGTCGACCTGGGGCGGATCGGCAATCCGGAGACCAAGCCGATCCTGGGCATCATCGTCGTCGAGGACGTGTTCCTCGCGCTGTACCTGGCCGCCCTCCAGCCGATCCTCTCGGGCGCCGACAGCCTCGCGGCGGCGGCGGTCGACGGCGGCAAGGCCTTCGGCTTCCTGCTCTTGCTGGCCCTGGCCGCCCGGTTCGGCACCAGGCTCATCAGCAAGCTGATCAACACCCGGGACGACGAACTGCTCGTCATCTCCTTCCTCGGTGCCGCGGTCCTGGTGGCCGGCATCTCGGAGTGGTTCGGGGTCGCGGACGCCATCGGCGCCTTCATGGTGGGCCTGATGCTCGGCAGCACCACCTCGGGGCCGCGCATCCTCAAGCTGGTCCACCCGCTGCGCGACGCCTTCGGCGCGATCTTCTTCTTCGCCTTCGGTCTCTCCATCAACCCCGGCGATCTGCCGGTCGTACTGTGGGCGGTACTGGCCGCCGTCGCGGTGACGCTCGCCATGAACGTCCTCGCGGGGATAGCCACCGCCAAGCTGTACGGGTTCGGCCCGCAGGCCACGGCGAACATCTCCACCACCCTGGTGGCGCGCGGCGAGTTCGCGCTCATCCTCGCCACCATGGCGGCGGGCGCGGGACTCGACGAGCGGCTGGCGCCGTTCATCGCCGGATACGTACTCGTCCTCGCGGTCCTGGCGCCCCTGGTGGCCGGACGCTCGCACTGGCTGGCCCGGATCCTTCCGGGCGGACGCGGCGGCACACTCGCCCCGATCCAGTGATGGGCGGAAAGCCGTTGACGTATGCCCGGTTCAGGACGGTTGCGTACGGTTCAGGATTTACGTGAGAGAAGCAGCAGCGCCCGGTCGTCGTTGACGTCCTTGGCGCACGCCTCGATGAGGTGCCAGGCCGCGCCCTCGAAGCCCGTCGAGACATAGCGGTCGGCCTCGCCGGTCAGCCGGTCGATGCCCTCCGCCATGTCCCGTTCGGACGTCTCCACCAGTCCGTCGGTGAACAGCATCAGTACGTCCCCGGGGGCCAGCGAGCCCTTCACGGCGTCGAACTCCGCCCCGTCGTACACCCCGAGCAGGGGGCCCTCCGCGGCCTTCTCCTCCCACCGGCCGCTGCCGGCGTGGAGCTGGAGGGCGGGCGGATGGCCCGCCGAGAGGAGTTCGTAGTCGCCCGATTCCAGGTCCAGGACCAGATGGATCGACGTCGCGAAGCCCTCGTCCCAGTCCTGGCGCAGCAGATAGCCGTTGGCGGCGGGCAGGAAGCCGTGCGGAGGCAGCGACCCGAGCAGCCCGCCGAACGCGCCGGACAGCAGCAGGGCGCGGGAGCCCGCGTCCATGCCCTTGCCGGAGACGTCGGTGAGGACGGCCTCCAGGGTGCGGCCGCCGTTGGTGCGGGCCGCGACGACGAAGTCACCGGAGAAGGACTGCCCGCCCGCCGGGCGCAGCGACATCTCCCGGTGCCAGCCCTGCGGGAGGCGGGGCAGCGCGCTCTGGACCCGGATGCGTTCGCGCAGGTCGAAGAGCATGGTGCCGCCGCGCCGCCACGGCACGCCGACCCTGGCCCGGAACTGGGCGAGCACCAGCCCGAAGAAACCGCAGGCCGCGACCGTCAGCACGGTTCCGGGGGTGACCCCGATCGTGCCGTCCTTGAACGGGCCGAGCCAGATGGACTCGACGATCAGGGCGGCGGCGGCCGCCGCGTACAGGCCGAGCAGGCTGGCGGGCCGCAGCACCAGGCCGCCCGCGACGATCGGCAGGACGAGGGCGGTCGGTGAGCACCACACGGGGTTCAGGAGGGTGCCGCAGGTGATGGCCGGGATGACCAGCAGCAGGGCGGCCAGGGCGATCCAGTCGGAGCCGTCACCGCGGAAGTAGTCGACGCCGGATCTGCGCAGCGTGCTGCGTACCCGGTGCGCCGATTTCCTCAATCGGGCCGGGTAGGTCTCTGCTCCTGCGCGTCGGGCCATTGCGGGGACCTTATCCACCCGACGGCCTCCGGTGCAGGGGGACCCCTGTGACAATGCGTTCGAAATCGGGTCGCCCGTCCGCCGTCCCCCCTGGTAGTCATGGCATATGACTACAGAGCTCCGCGTATTGCGGCCGTCGGAATGGAACGAATGGTTCGAGTGCCTGGAGCTCGCCTTCGGAGGAGTCCCCGAGTCGCCCGAGCAGCGCGAGCTGGAGGAGGCGCTGACCGAGTACGAGCGTTCGGTCGGGATCTGGGACGGCAGCGATGTGGTCGCCACGGCAGGGGCGTTCAGCTTCCGGCTGGCCGTTCCCGGCGGGGCGCTGGTGCCGGCCGCGGGTGTGACGATGGTGAGCGTCGCGGCCACCCACCGCAGGCGTGGGCTGCTGACCTCGATGATGCGCCGCCAGCTCGACGACGTACGCGCACTGGGTGAGCCGATCGCCGTGCTCACGGCGTCGGAGCCGGTGATCTACGGCCGGTACGGGTACGGGGCGGCGACCCGCCAGATGTCCCTGGAGATCGACACGGACCGGGTGCGGCTGCACGTCCCCGAGGGCACGGACGCGATCCGGCTGCGGTACGCGAAGGGGGACGAGGCGGTCGCGGCCTGCGAGAGCGTGTACGCGCGCCTGGTGGCGGGCCGGCCCGGCACTCCGGCCCACGGTCCGGGCTGGGAGCGCAAGTCGCTCACCGATCCGGCGAGTGCGCGGCAGGGCGGTTCGGCGCTGCAGTGCCTGCTGGCCGAGCGGGACGGCGAGGTGGTGGGTTACACGACGTACTACATCAAGCCGGACTGGACCATGTCGGGACCCAGGGGCCGGGTCTCGGTGAGCGATCTGGCGGCGCTGGACCCGGCGGCGTACGCGGCGCTGTGGCGGTTCCTCTTCGGGATCGACCTGACGTCGACGGTCGAGGCGCGGAACCGGCCGGTGGACGACGCGGTGCTGCATCTGGTGTCGGACGTGCGGCGGTGCGAGGTCCGGATCCGCGATTCGCTCCATGTGCGGCTGGTGGACGTGGGCGCGGCGCTGGAGGCGCGGAGCTACCGGGCGCCGGTGGACGTGGTGTTCGAGGTCGAGGACGCGTTCTGCCCCTGGAACGCGGGGCGTTGGCGGCTGACGGCCGACGCGAAGGGGGGCGCGTCGTGCAAGCGCACGGATGACGCGGCGGATCTGGAGCTGTCGGTACGGGAGTTGGGGACGGTGTACCTGGGCGGCGAGTCGCTGGGGTCGCTGGCCCTGGCCGGGCGGGTACGGGAGTTGCGGGCGGGGGCGGTGGCGGAGGTGTCGTCGGCGTTCCTGTCCGACGTGGCGCCGTGGCTGCCCCGGGGGTTCTAGGCCGGGTCCTCAAAGTCCCGTCCGGCGACGGGCCTTGTCCTCGATCGCCGGACGGGCTTGATGGGTCAGCGGGACTGGCATCCCGGGCACCAGAAGAGGTTCCGGGCGGACAGGTCCGCCGTGCGGATCTCCGTGCCGCAGATGTGGCACGCCTGACGGGCACGCCGGTAGACGTACACCTCGCCGCCGTGGTCGTCCACCCGCGGCGGGCGTCCCATGGCCTCGGGCAGGTGCGCGGGGCGGACCGTGTCGATGCGGTTGTTGCGTACGCCCTCGCGCATCAGCTCGCCCAGGTCCGCCCAGATCGCGTCCCACTCGCGGCGCGTGAGGTCCCTGCCGGGCCGGTACGGGTCGATGCCGTGCCGGAAGAGCACCTCCGCGCGGTACACGTTGCCCACGCCCGCGACGACCTTCTGGTCCAGCAGCAGGGCGGCCACGGTGATCCGGCTCCGGGAGATCCGCAGCCACGCGCGCTCGCCGTCCTCGTCGGCGCGCAGTGGGTCGGGGCCGAGGCGGTCGTGTATCGCCTGCTTCTCCGCGTCGGTGATCAGGGCGCAGGTGGTGGGGCCGCGAAGATCCGCGTGGTGCTCGTCGGTCAGCAGGCGGAGCCGGACCGTGTCGGTGGGCGGCGGGGCCGGGGCCGTACCGAATCCGAGCTTGCCGAACAGGCCGAGGTGGATATGGACCCAGCCGGTTCCCTCGAAGCCGAGGAAGAGGTGCTTGCCGTGCGCGTCCACCTCGCCGAGCGCCCGGCCGTCGAGCAGGGCGGCACTGTCGGAGAACTTGCCCTGCGGGCTGCTCACCCGCACCGGCCGGCCGGCGAACCTGTCCCGGTGGTCCGCCGCGAGGCGGTGGATCGTGTGTCCCTCGGGCACGGCGGCTCTCCTGGGCGGTGGGGTGCGGACATGGCTGTGCCGCCGGGGGCGCCGGCGGCACAGCGGGAGGTCGTGAGCCGGTCAGCCCTGCCGCGGGTGGTGGGCCGGGACCGGGGGGAGCTCGCCGGTGTTCTCGTACGCCGTGAGCATCGCGATGCGGCGGCTGTGCCGCTCCTCGCCGGAGTACGGCGTGGTGAGGAAGATCTCGACGAACTTCGTGCACTCCTCCTCGGTGTGCATCCGGCCACCGATGGAGATCACGTTGGCGTCGTTGTGCTCGCGGCCCAGCGCGGCGGTCTGCTCGCTCCAGGCGAGTGCGGCGCGGACGCCCTTGACCTTGTTCGCGGCCATCTGCTCGCCGTTGCCGGAGCCGCCGATGACGATCCCGAGGCTGTCCGGGTCCGCGGCCGTCTTCTCGGCGGCACGCAGGCAGAACGGCGGATAGTCGTCCTGGGCGTCGTAGATGTGGGGACCACAGTCGACGGCCTCGTGGCCTTGGGCCTTGAGCCACTCGACGAGGTGGTTCTTGAGTTCGAAACCGGCATGGTCGGAGCCGAGGTACACGCGCATGGGAGGAGTGTGACACGAGCTTCGCCGGGTAACCGACGACGGGGTGCGGTGTGGCCCTGATGTGCGGACCCCGTGTGCGCGAAGCCGCTGAAGCGATGATCGTGTCAACGATGCGGATGTAGGGGTTCCGCTTTCAGGGTTCGCCGGGCTTCAATGCAACGCTCGCCGCTCACCACCGTGCCGCGGCGGACGCGCAACCGAGTGATCCGAAAACGTAAGGATTCGATCCATGACGTCGCAGACGACTCTGGCCGGACCGGGCCAGCAGCCCGAGGGGCCGGACCCCTCGGACGGCAAGGGCCCCGAGGGCGGGCTCCAGGCCGGTCTCAAGAACCGTCACCTCTCGATGATCGCGATCGGCGGTGTGATCGGCGCGGGCCTCTTCGTGGGTTCGAGCGCGGGCATCGCCGCCGCCGGACCGGCCATCCTGCTGTCGTACGCGCTGGTCGGCCTGATGGTCGTCTTCGTGATGCGGATGCTCGGCGAGATGGCCGCCGCCCGTCCGGCGTCGGGCTCCTTCTCCGCCTACGCCGACCAGGCGCTGGGCCGCTGGGCCGGTTTCTCGATCGGCTGGCTCTACTGGTTCTTCTGGGTCGTGGTGCTCGCCGTCGAGGCCACGGCGGGTGCCAAGATCCTGGAGAACTGGGTGCCGGGTGTCCCGCAGTGGGCCTGGGCGCTGATCGTGATGCTGGTGCTGACCGCGACGAACCTGGTCTCGGTCGGTTCGTACGGCGAGTTCGAGTTCTGGTTCGCCGGGATCAAGGTGGTGGCGATCGGCGCCTTCGTGATCGTCGGCCTGCTCGCCGTCTTCGGCGTGCTGCCTGGGTCGGACAACGCCGGCTCGGGGCTGGCCCATCTCACCGACACCGGCGGCTTCTTCCCCAAGGGGCCGGGCGCCATCCTCACCGGGGTGCTGATGGTGGTCTTCTCCTTCATGGGCAGTGAGATCGTGACGCTGGCGGCCGGCGAGTCGGAGAACCCGCAGCGCGCCGTCCAGAAGGCCACCAACAGCGTGATCTGGCGGATCGCGGTCTTCTACCTGGGCTCGATCTTCGTCGTGCTGACCCTGCTGCCGTGGAACGACGCCTCGATCATGGAGAAGGGCAGCTACGTCGCCGCGCTCGACTCGATCGGCATCCCGCACGCCGGCCAGGTGATGGACGTCATCGTGCTGACGGCCGTGCTGTCCTGCCTCAACTCCGGCCTCTACACGGCCTCCCGGATGGCCTTCTCGCTCGGCGGCCGCGGTGACGCCCCGAAGGCGTTCGCCCGGACCAACAAGCGGGGCGTGCCGCAGGCGGCCATCCTGTCCTCGGTCGTCTTCGGGTTCGTCGCCGTCTTCTTCAACTACCAGTGGCCGGACACCGTCTTCGCGTTCCTGCTGAACTCCTCCGGCGCGGTCGCCCTGTTCGTCTGGCTGGTCATCTGCTTCACCCAGCTGCGGATGCGCGGCATCATCCTGCGCGAGTCGCCGGAGAAGCTGGTCGTACGGATGTGGCTCTTCCCGTACCTGACCTGGGCGACCATCGCGATGATCTCGTTCGTGCTGGTCTACATGCTGACCGATGACGCGGGACGCGAGCAGGTGCTGCTCTCGCTGCTGGTCGCGGTCCTGGTGGTGACCTTCTCGCTGGTGCGTGAGGCGCGCCGGCGCCGCGCGGAGGCCCCGGCGGAGAGCGTCGACAACTGATCACCCATACCTGACGGCCCCTGTCAGGTATACCGGGGAGGCTCTCCTTCGTCAGCCCATCGAGCGAGCGACTGGAGAGCCTCCCCCATGACTGCCGACCCCGCCGGATCCCGGAACGACTTCCCGGCCGGCTTCCAGACCGGCTTCCCGATCCGCCCGGACCTCGTCGTCGAGGCCGCCGGGCCCGACGACGTACGTGACGCCGTGGCACGCGCCGCCGCGGACGGGCTCCGGGTCGCCGTCCACGCCACCGGGCACGGGCTGCCGGGCGCCGTCGAGGGCGGGGTCCTGATCAGTACCGCCCGGATGGACTCCGTACGGATCGACCCGGTGCGTCGCACCGCCACCGTCGGGGCGGGCACCACCTGGGGGCAGGTGATCGAGGCGGCGGCGCCGCACGGGCTCGCCCCGCTGAACGGCTCCGCCCCCGGAGTGGGCGCCGTCTCCTACACGCTGGGCGGCGGGCTGGGCATCCTGGCCCGGGAGTTCGGGTACGCCGCCGACCATGTGCGCTCGCTCGACGTGGTGACGGGCGACGGGGTGCTGCGTCATGTCACCCCGGAGGACGAGCCCGAGCTGTTCTGGGGGCTGCGCGGCGGCGGGCACCGGCTGGGCGTGGTGACGGGGCTGGAGACCGGCCTCGTCCCGGTGGCCCGGCTGTACGGCGGTTCGCTCGCCTTCGACGGGGACGGGGAGGCCGGTGCGCGGGTGCTCCGGCGCTTTCTGGAGTGGACCCGGACCGTGCCCGACACGCTGACGTCGTCGCTCTCCGCGCTCGTGTACCCGGACGCGCCGCAGATGCCGGAGGCGATGCGGGGCCGCTACGTCGTCTCCGTACGCGTCGCGTACACCGGCAGTGCGGCCGAGGGCGAACGCCTCGTCGCGCCGCTGCGGGAGATCGGGCCCGCAGCGGCGGACTCGCTGCGGGAGATGCCGTACGCCGACAGCCACACCATCCACAACGATCCGCCGTTCCCGCACGCGTACTACGGGGACGGGCTGATGCTGAGCGGGCTGGACCCCGAACGCGCGGTGCGGGTGCTGGAGCTGACCGGCCGGAAGGCCCCGATGATGACCGTGGTCCAGCTCAACCACCTGGGCGGTGCGCCGGCCACCGGCCCGGCGGCGGAGAACGCGGTGCCGTTCCGCGAGGCCGGATTCCTGCTGCGGCTGCTGTCACCGCTCGACGGTACGGACGTGGCCTCCGTCCGGGCCCTGTACGAGGAGGTGAGCGCCACCGTCGCGCCGCTCGCCCTGGGCCGTTCGCTGAACTTCTCCTTCGGCGGCGGGGACCGCACCGGGGGCTTCCACGACGCGAGGACACAGAAGAGGCTCGCCGGTCTGGTGTCGCGGTACGACCCGGCGAGCCTCTTCGGAGGGAGTTACGGCATCAGCCGCGACGGCCGATGAGCTTCCAGGACGCGGGCAGCGCGCCCATCGCGAGCGCCGCCTTGAGCGCGTCGCCGAGGAGGAACGGCGTCAGGCCGGCCGCGATCGCGGCGCTCGCCGACATCCCGGTGGACAGCGCCAGATAGGGCACACCGACCGCGTAGATGAGCGCGGAACCGAGCACCATGGTGCCCGCCGTGCGCAGCACGGAGCGGTCGCCGCCGCGGCGGGCGAGGCCGCCGACCACGGTCGCGGCGAGCAGCATCCCGAGCACGTAGCCGAACGAGGCACCGCCCGGACCGGAGCTGCCGGCCGAGAACCACGGCATGCCCGCCATACCGACGAGCGCGTACACGGCGAGGGCGAGGAAGCCGCGGCGGGCGCCGAGCGCGGTGCCGACCAGGAGCGCGGCGAAGGTCTGGCCGGTGACCGGGACCGGGGAGCCGGGGACCGGCACGGCGATCTGGGCGGCTATGCCGGTGAGCGCGGCGCCACCGAGCACCAGGGCGGTGTCCACGGCATAACGGTGCCGGGCGGCGGGCAGCAGGTCGGCGAGGACCGCTCCGGTGCGGACGGGGGCGGCGGCAGCAATGCTCATCGGGACTCCGCGAGGTGAGGGCAGGTGGGGACAGGGCTGAGCCCGACGCTATCCGACGGGCCATGCCCGATCACCATCAGCGGCCCACAAAGGGGTGGTTGAGGGATTGGTGGGATTCGCACAAAGTACGGCACACAATCATCCCTGGACGTGATGCTCATCACTGCGGTGGGAGTGGATCAACTCCCCGTGGACCGGGAAGGGCGTGGGGAGTCGACTGTTGACTCCCTCCAAACGGCCGACCGTTGCCCGAGCCCCGCTCCACGGAGCGGGGTGTGTGCCTTGTGTGAGCATGGTGCCCGTATTGCGGACATCCGTTCCACCTGAACGGTGCCCGCGTCCAGACTGGAACACGTCCCCCCACCTCACCGAACGAACAGAGTTCGTCCATGCCTCGGACCTCCGTGCCTCCCCCCACCGGCACCCCGGCCACCACCTCCGACCACGGGACCGACTCGGCCCTCACCCACGGACTCAAGCAGCGCCATCTCTCGATGATCGCCCTCGGCGGCGTCATCGGTGCCGGGCTGTTCGTCGGCTCCGGCGCGGGAATCGCGGCGGCCGGCCCCTCGATCGTCATCGCGTACGCCTGCTCCGGGCTGCTGGTCATGCTCGTGATGCGGATGCTCGGCGAGATGTCGGCGGCCAATCCGGCGTCCGGCTCCTTCTCCGTGCACGCCGAGCGGGCGATCGGGCCGTGGGCGGGGTTCACGGCGGGCTGGGCGTTCTGGGTGCTGCTCTGTGTCGCCGTGGGTCTCGAAGGGATCGGCGCGGCGAAGATCGTCACCGGCTGGCTGCCCGGAACTCCGGAGTGGGCCTGGGTGGCGCTGTTCATGGTGGTGTTCCTGGGGGCGAACCTGGCCTCTGTGACGAAGTTCGGCGAGTTCGAGTTCTGGTTCGCCGCGCTCAAGGTCGTCGCGATCACACTGTTCCTGGTGCTGGGCGTGCTGGCGATCCTCGGCGTCCTCCCGGACACGGACGCCCCCGGCACCGCCAACCTCAGCGGCGAGGGCGGGTTCATGCCGAACGGCTCCGAGGGGCTGGTCATCGGGCTGCTCGCCTCCGTCTTCGCGTACGGCGGTCTGGAGACCGTGACCATCGCCGCGGCCGAGTCCGAGAACCCGGTGCGGGGTGTCGCGAAGGCCGTGCGGACGGCGATGTGGCGGATCGCGCTCTTCTACGTCGGCTCGATGGCGGTCATCGTCACGCTGGTCCCGTGGGACGACCCGGAGGTCGTGGGGGTCGGCCCCTTCTACGCGGCCCTGGACCACCTCGGGATCAGCGGCGCCGCCGAGATCATGAACGTGGTCATCCTGGTGGCGCTGCTCTCCGCGATGAACGCCAACATCTACGGCGCCTCGCGCATGGCCTGCTCCCTGGTCGCCCGCGGCCAGGGCCCGAAGCGGCTCGGCAGGGTCTCGTCCGGCGTGCCGCGCCGCGCGGTCCTGGTCTCGTCGGTGTTCGGCTTCCTGTGCGTGCTGCTGAGCTACTGGCGCCCGGACGACGTCTTCCCCTGGCTGCTCAACATGACCGGCGCGGTGATCCTGGTCGTCTGGATCTTCATCGCCGTCTCCCAGCTGATCCTGCGCGCCCGGCTGGAGCGCGAGGAGCCGCAGAAGCTGGTGGTCCGGATGTGGCTGTTCCCGGGCCTGACGGTGGTGGCCCTGGCGGGCATGGCCGGCATCTTCTTCCTGATGCTCCGCCAGCCCGACACCCGCGACCAGCTGCTGGCGACGGGTGCGCTGACGGCGGTCCTGATCGCCATCGGCGTCCTACGGCAGCGGCGCTCCGCGACGCCGCCCCCGGGAGCGACGGACGCGTAACCCCGGCATACGGAAAACGCCGGGCGGGCCGGAGTGATCCGGCCCGCCCGGTGTTTTCCGTATGCCGGAGCGTGCGCCGGAATCGTCCATGGGAGACCCGGGTCCTACGCCGAAGGGCTGACCTCCCCTCAGCCACTGCTGCTGTTAGCCTGCTCTTGCATATAGGTTGCAATAACAACAGGACAGCAGCTGGAGGGTTCGAACCATGGCCACGTACACGCTCCCGGAACTCCCGTACGACTACGCGGCGCTCGAACCGGTCATCAATCCGCAGATCATCGAGCTCCACCACGACAAGCACCACGCCGCGTACGTGAAGGGCGCGAACGACACCCTGGAGCAGCTGGAGGAGGCGCGCGACAAGGAGGCCTGGGGAGCGGTCAACGGGCTCCAGAAAAACCTCGCGTTCCACCTCTCCGGCCACATCCTGCACTCGATCTACTGGCACAACATGACCGGTGACGGCGGCGGCGAGCCGCTGGCCGCGGACGGTGTCGGCGGCCTCGCGGACGCGATCACCGAGTCCTTCGGCTCCTTCGCGGGCTTCAAGTCCCAGCTGACGAAGGCCGCGGCCACCACGCAGGGCTCCGGCTGGGGCGTCCTCGCGTACGAGCCGGTCAGCGGCAAGCTGATCGTCGAGCAGGTCTACGACCACCAGGGCAACGTGGGCCAGGGCTCGGTCCCGGTCCTCGTCTTCGACGCCTGGGAGCACGCCTTCTACCTGCAGTACAAGAACCAGAAGGTCGACTTCATCGAGGCGATGTGGCGCGTCGTCAACTGGCAGGACGTGGCGAAGCGGTACGCGGCCGCCAAGGAGCGCGCGAACGTACTGCTGCTCGCCCCCTGACCGAGGAGCGCCGTGAACGTCCTGCCTCGTGATCGTCTTCTCAACCTTCACCGGGCAGGCGGATGAACGAAGGGCCCCCGCGAGGACATGACTCGCGGGGGCCCTTCCATGCCCGCACACCGGGCCGGCGCCGCCTACTCGGTGACCAGGGCCATCAGCAGCCCGTCGTACCCCTTGCCGCCGACGGTCTGCAGAGCGGTCGCGGTCAGGGTCGGCTCGGCCGCGACGCGTTCGGTGAACCGGCGCACCCCCCGCACCTTCGGGTCCTGGCTCCCGGCGTCGACCACCTCTCCGTCGCGTACGACGTTGTCGGCGACGATCAGGCTGCCGGGCCGGGTCAGCTTCAGCGACCAGGCCAGGTAGTCGGGGTTGCTCGGCTTGTCGGCGTCGATGAAGACGACGTCGAACGGCCCGTACCCCTGCTCCGCGAGCTCCGGCAGCGTGTCGAGGGCCGGGCCGACCCGGATCTCCACGACATCCGCCAGGCCGGCGCGCTCGATGTTCCGGCGCGCCACCTCGGCGCACTCCGGATCGGCTTCGAGCGTGACGACCCTGCCGCCCGCGGGCAGCGCGCGGGCCAGCCAGATGGTGCTGTATCCGCCCAGGGTGCCGATCTCCAGAACTGTGCGCGCCCCCTGGAGCCGGGCCAGCAGGTGCAGCAGCTTCCCCTGGTTGGCCGCGACCTGGATCGCCGGCAGCCCGGCCCTGTCACTGGCCTCCACGGCCGCTTCCAGAGCCTCGTCCGGGCCCAGCAGCAGAGCGTTGAAGTAGTCGTCGACCTCGGCCCACCGCGCCTGCGTCATGGCATGTTCCCCTCTCGGCACTGGTAAGTTCCTTAAAGGAACTTACCTCATGCGAGGTGAATGGGATGATGGCGGCTCAGTGTGTTTTCCGGAGAGGACATCATGACGATCACCGTGCGGGAGCTGGTGTACTACCCGGTCAAGGGCTGCGCGGGGACCTCCGCCGACTCCGCGCGGGTCATCGGGACCGGCCTCGAACACGACCGGACCTTCATGGTGGTGGACGCCGCAGAGGGCGCCTTCCGCAGTCAGCGCACGCACCCCGCGATGGCCGCGATCAAGGTCGGGATCCTGCGGTCCGGGGCGGTGCTGGCGCTCGCCGCCGAGGGCGTCGAACCCCTGCGCCTGGACGTCGTCCCGGACGGCCCGCGCCGCGACGTCAGCATGTTCGACCGCCCCCTCGGCGCGGCCATCGACCAGGGGGACACGGTCGCCGAATGGTTCTCCGACGTGCTGGGAGCCAAGTCCCGCCTGGTGCGGGCCGCCCCCGGCTTCGACCGGGACGGCTGGGGCGACACCCCCGGCAAGGTCAACTTCGCGGACGCGCACGCGGTGCTGGTGACCTCGACGGCCTCCCTGGACGACCTGAACGCCCGGATCGCCGCACGGGGCGACGCCGACGCCGTCCCGATGGACCGCTTCCGCCCCAACATCGTCCTGACCGGCAAGGACGAACCGCACTTCGAGGACCGGGTGCGGCGGATGACCCTGGGCTCCGTCGAGCTCGCCCACTCGGTACGGGCGACGCGGTGCAGCGTCCCGCTCGTCGACCAGCTCACCGGCCTCCGCAGGGGTCCGGAACCGGTCAGGACCCTGGCGACGTACCGGCGCGAGGCGGAGTACGGGAACCGGGTCAGTTTCGGCGTGAAGAACGCGGTGGTCCGCGAGGGCGTGGTGAGCGTCGGCGATCCGGTCACGGTCCAGGGCCTCGTCGGCCGGTGAGCGCACCCGTCCCTTCGGCCGGCGCGCCGAAAACCACCTGACCCCGGCGCGCGCGTCACCTATCGTCGACGTCATTTGCCGGTGCGGAGCCTGCTGCGCCGCCGGCCAGGGACGATGACGTGGAGGTTGATCGTGCGCTATCGCGAGCTGGGACGCAGTGGACTGCGGGTGTCCGAGATCGGCTACGGCGCGTGGGGCATCGGCGAGTCCAGCTGGGTGGGCGCGACGGAGGACGAATCCGTGCGCGCCCTCCACCGGGCCGTCGACCTCGGCGTGAACTTCATCGACACGGCACGCGGCTACGGCGAGAGCGAGCGCATCGTCGGTCAGGTCGTGCGGGAGCGGACCGGTGACGACGTACTGGTCGCGACCAAGGTGCCGCCGAAGAACGGGGTCTGGCCCCCGGCGGACGGCACGGACCCGGCGGCGGCGTTCCCGGGCGAGTACATCCGGACGAGCCTGGAGACCAGTCTGCGCGCCTCCGGCCTGGACCACTTCGACGTGCTGCAGTTCCACGTCTGGCACGACGAGTGGGTGGGGCGCGGGGACTGGCTGGAGACGGTCGCCGAGCTGAAGCGGGAGGGGAAGATCCGCCTGTTCGGGGTCTCGGTCAACGACCACCGGCCCGAGAGCGCGCTCGCGCTGGTCCGCAGCGGCGCGGTGGACAGCGTCCAGGTCATCTACAACGTGTTCGACCAGTCACCGGCCGACGAGCTGCTGCCGGCCTGCGAGGAGCACGGTGTCGGGGTCATCGTCCGGGTCGCCCTGGACGAGGGCGGGCTGACCGGCCGGATCACCGCCGGCACGACGTTCCCCGAGGGCGACTGGCGCAACCGCTACTTCCGTGACGACCGCCCGGCCCAGATCGAGCGGCGGGTGGCGGCGATCGTCGCGGACCTGGGCATCGAGCCGGACGCCGTCGCGGAGCACGCGCTGCGGTTCGTACTGAGTTCGCCCGCGGTCTCCACCGTCATCCCCGGAATGCGCAGCGTGCGCAACGTGGAGCGGAACACCGCGCTGAGCGACGGGCACCCGCTCACCCCGGACCAGCTCGGCGTGCTGGCCGGGCACCGGTGGGAGCGGAACTTCTACGCCTGAGCCGTCCGGCCGGGCCCGGTCTTCCGGATCCGCCCGTCAGATCCGGAAGACCGACCCCACGAACTCCGCGAGCAGCCGTTCCTTCAGCGGGCCGGGCAGGGCGTCCAGCAGGATCAGGACCGGGGCCATCCGGGCGGGCAGGCCGCCGTCGCCGGTGAGGCCCGCGAAGGCCAGGACCGCTTCGATCTCGTCCGGGCCGAGCTTCGACGGGTCGAGCCCGGCGGCCAGTCCGGCGAGGGCGGGGTCCACCTCGACCGGGGGCAGGGCGCGGGCCGCGCGCAGTGCCGCGTGGAGGTCGGTGAGCAGGGCGTCCACCTGGCCGACCGTGGCCGGGGTCAGGGTGAGGTGGAGGTTGGGCGGCAGCCCGTCGAAGGAGAGCTGCGGCTGGAGGTACCAGCCGCGCTCGCGCATCTCGTCCGCGAGGTGCAGCAGCAGGCTCAGTCCGGGCTCGCCGTCCGGCCCGTCCACGACCGTGAAGGCGACGAGCCCCACCGAGGGGTCGCCGAGCACCCGTACGTCCGCCGTCGCGCGCAGCCCCGCGAGCAGCCGGCCCGACGCCTCGGCGACCCGGGCGGCCAGTGCGGTGTAGCCGTCCTCGCCGACGTACCGGAGCACCGCCCACGCCTGGGCCAGCAGCCCCGCCGACTTGGTGCCCTGGACGGTCGGGTTGACGACCGGGTAGCCGGGCCAGCCCGCGTGGGCGAAGTACTGGTGGCGGCGGAGTCCGGCGTCCCGGTAGAGCACCACGGAGGCGCCCTTGTCCGCGTAGCCGTACTTGTGCAGGTCCACGGAGAGCGAGGTGACGCCGGGGACGGAGAGGTCGAACGGCGGTATCTCCTGTCCCGCGCGCCGCAGATGGGGCAGCAGCCAGCCGCCGATGCAGGCGTCCACATGGCACAGGACGCCCCGTTCCGCGGCGGCCGCGGCGATCTCGGGGACCGGGTCGATCACGCCGTGGGCGTACGAGGGTGCCGAGGCGACCACGAGGGCGGTGCGCGGGGTGATCGCGGCGGCCACGGCGGCGGCGTCGGCCCGGTACGTCGAGCGGTCCACGGGCACCACGACGGGTTCCAGACCCAGGTAGGCGGCGGCCTTGTGGAAGGCCGCGTGGGCGGTGGAGGGCAGGAGCAACTGGGGTTCGGTCACGCCGCGTTCGGCCTTGGCGTGGTCGCGGGCGGTCTTCACCGCCAGCAGGATCGACTCCGTACCGCCGCTGGTGAACGTGCCCTGCGCGCCGGACCCGCCCAGCAGCGCGGCCGCTGCGCCCACCACGTCGTTCTCCAGCCGGGCGACGCTCGGGAAGACCGTGGGGTCCAGGCCGTTGACGGTCGCGTACGCCGAGTACGCGGCGGCCGCCAGCTCGTCGAGGCCCTCCAGGCCCGCGTCGTAGACGTAGGCGAAGGTCCGGCCGCCCCGGGTGGGGGCGTCGGCGCCGCGCAGGGCGCCGAGTTCCGCGAGTACGTCGGCGACGGGGACGGCGGGTGCGGGATCGGTCGGCATGGCGGGCTCTTCCTGGGAGGTGGAGCGGGGTCAGTCCGGTTCCGGAGTCACGTCCGTACGGACGTCGGCTGCCATGCCGCCGATCATGAAGGAGGGTTCGAGCCCGCGGCAAGGGTTCAGCGTGACGTGAGGGTGAACTCCAGCAGCGGCAGCTCGCGGCCCGGGACCGAGCCGGACGGTGTCACTCCGATGCGGACCGCGCCCATGCCGAGGTAGAACCCCTCCGCGTTCGGATCGGCGTCGATCGTGAAGCGTGCGAGGCCGATCCGCCCGGCCTCCTCGACGACGTGTCCGAAGAGCAGGCGGCCCACGCCGCGCCCCAGCGCGTCCGGTTCGGCGAACATCATGCCGAGCACGCCGACGGGCGGCTTCCCCTCCAGCGTGGTGAAGCCGAGGACCCGGCCGTCCTCCTCGGCGACCGCGGTCCGGCGGGGGCCGATGTCGGCCGGGGCCATGGTCAGTTCGTCGCGGCAGGCGGCGATGAACGCCTCGTCGTAACCCCAGTGCGCCTTGGAGCGCAGGGCGAGCGCGGTCAGTTCCGCGGCTTCGGACGGGCGTCCGGGACGGACTCTCATACGGTTCTCCGTTCGCTCGGCCGGTGCGCTGTCAGACCCCTCCGGCATGCTTCACCTCCATGGACACCAAGGACTTCTGGAAGCTGATCGACGACGCCCGCGCCCTGGTCACGGACCCGGCGGACACGGAGGCCGTGGCCGACCGGATCGCGGATCTGCTCGCCCAACGGCCGGCGCACGACATCGTCGCCGCTCAGCAACTGCTGTGGGGTCTGATGGCCGCCTCCTACCGGGCCCCGCTCTGGGCCGCGGCGTACACGATAAACGGCGGATGCTCCGACGACGGGTTCGACTACTTCCGGGGCTGGCTGATCGGCCAGGGCCGTGACGTGTTCGAGCGGGTGGTCGCGGATCCGGACACGCTGGCGGAGCTGCCCGAGGTGAAGGAGGTCGCGGCCGATTACGAGGAGCTGGAGTGCGAGCGGATGCTCGGGGTCGCGTGGGCCGCGTACCGCCGGGTGACGGGCGAGGAGCTGCCCCCGGGCTCGTTCACCGTCGAGTTCCCCGCCCTGGACCCGGAGTGGGACTTCGACTTCGACGACGAGGAGGAGATGGCGGGGCGGCTGCCGAAGCTGGACGCGCTGTACGGATGAGGACACGCCGTACGGGTGGGACTGCGGGGTGCGGGCTCCGCGACGCACGGTGCCCGCACCCCGGGGATCAGCTGAAGTCGGGCCCGGCCGTCCGGGTCCGCTTGATCTCGTAGAAGCCGGGGATCGACGCGACCAGCAGCGTGCCGTCCCACAGCTTCGCCGCCTCCTCGCCCTTCGGGGCGGGGGTGACGACCGGGCCGAAGAAGGCGATCTGCTCGCCGTCGGAGCCGGGCACGGCGATGACCGGGGTGCCGACGTCCTGGCCGACCTTGTCGATGCCCTCCTTGTGGGAGGCGCGCAGCTCGGCGTCGTAGGCGTCGGAGTCCGCGTACTCCGCGAGCTCGGCCGGCAGGCCGACGTCTTCCAGGGCGCCCACGATCGCCTCGCGGGTCGGGCCCTCGCCCTGGTTGTGGAAGCGGGTGCCGAGCGCCGTGTAGAGGGGGCCGACGACGTCGTCGCCGTGCTTCTGCTGGGCGGCGATCACCACGCGGACCGGGCCCCAGGCCTTGTTCTCCAGGAGGTCGCGGTACTCCTCGGGCAGTTCGTCGATCCGGTCCTCGTTGAGTACCGCGAGGCTCATCACGTGCCAGCGGACCTCGACGTCGCGGACCTTCTCCACCTCCAGCATCCAGCGGGAGGTCATCCAGGCCCAGGGGCAGAGCGGGTCGAACCAGAAATCGGCGGGGATCTTGCGGGTTGCCGTGCTGTTCTCAGACATGTCTCTCCTCAGGCGGACCGATCTCCATCTGTGCGCGAGAACACCGCGGGACGCTCCGGCCATTCCCGCATGCCGGGGCGGGAAGCGGCATGGGAGGATCAAAGTATTCGAACGTGACACAAAGGAGTGTGCTCGTGCCAGGTGAAAACCTGTCCCGCGACGAGGCCCGCGAGCGGGCCGAGCTGCTGACCGTCGACGGTTACGACGTCGAGCTCGACGTCCGGTCCGCCGTCGGTGAGCCCGACGGGGACGGCGGACCGGACTCCGGTCCGCGGACATTCCGCTCGGTGACCACGATCCGGTTCCGCACGGCGCGCGCCGGTGCGTCGACCTTCGCCGACCTGATCGCGCCGGCCGTGGACGCGGTGACGCTGAACGGCACGGCGCTGGACCCGGCGGCCGTCTTCGACGGGAACCGGGTGGCGCTGACGGACCTGCCGGAGGGCGACCACGTCCTGGTGGTGGACGCGCGGTGCGCGTACAGCCGGACCGGCGAGGGGATGCACCGCTTCGTCGACCCGGAGGACGGCGAGGTCTACCTCTACACGCAGTACGAGCCGGCGGACTCGCGGCGCGTCTTCGCCAACTTCGAGCAGCCCGACCTCAAGGCCCCCTTCCGCTTTCGGGTGACGGCGCCGGAGGCGTGGACGGTCTGGAGCAACGGGGCCGAGGAGTCGCGGGAGGGCGGGGTCTGGCGGTTCGCCGAGACGAAGCCGATCTCCACGTACATCACGGCGGTCGTGGCCGGCCCGTACCACTACGTGACCGACTCCTACACCCGTACCTTCGACGACGGCACGAAGCTGGAGATCCCGCTCGGCGCGCTGTGCCGCAAGGGGCTCGCCCGGCACTTCGACGCCGACGACGTCTTCCTGATCACCAAGCAGGGCCTGGACTTCTTCCACGACAACTTCGACTACCCGTACCCGTTCGGGAAGTACGACCAGGCGTTCGTGCCCGAGTACAACCTCGGCGCGATGGAGAACCCGGGCTGTGTCACGTTCCGCGAGGAGTACATCTTCCGCGGGAAGGTGACGCAGGCGGCGTACGAGGGCCGGGCCAACGTCATCCTGCACGAGATGGCGCACATGTGGTTCGGCGACCTCGTCACCATGCAGTGGTGGGACGACCTGTGGCTCAAGGAGTCGTTCGCCGACTTCATGGGGGTCTTCGCCATGGTGGAGTCGACCCGGTTCAAGGACGGCTGGATCACCTTCGCGAACAACCGCAAGGCCTGGGCCTACCGCGCCGACCAGCTGCCGTCCACCCACCCGGTCACGGCCGACATCCGTGACCTGGAGGACGCCAAGCTGAACTTCGACGGCATCACCTACGCCAAGGGCGCCTCGGTGCTCAAGCAGCTGGTGGCCTACGTCGGACGGGACGCGTTCCTGGAGGGCGCCCGGCGCTACTTCAAGAAGCACGCGTACGGCAACACCCAGCTGGGCGACCTGCTGTCGGTGCTCGCCGAGACGTCCGGGCGGGACATGACCGGCTGGTCGCGCTCCTGGCTGCAGACCGCGGGCGTCAACTCGCTCACCCCGCTGGTGACGTACGACGCCGCGGACCGGATCACCGAGCTCGCCGTCCTCCAGGAGGCGGCCGACTCGCACCCGGAGCTGCGCCCGCACCGCGTCGCGGTCGGTCTGTACCGGCGCGACACCGACGGCGCCCTGGTGCGTTACGCACGGGCCGAGGTCGACGTGGCGGGGCCGCGCACCGTGATCGGGGAGCTGGCCGGGGCCGAGCGGCCCGAGCTGATCCTCGTCAACGACGACGACCTGACGTACTGCAAGGTCCGCTTCGACGAGGTGTCGCTGACCACGCTCCGCTCGCACCTCGGTGACATCACGGACCCGCTCGCGCGGGCGCTGTGCTGGTCGGCGCTGTGGAACCTGACCCGGGACGGCCTGATGCCGGCCCGTGACTTCATCTCGCTGGTGCTGGACTTCTCCGGCCGCGAGACGGACATCGGCGTCCTGCAGATGCTGCACGCCTGGACCCGGACCGCGCTGGTGCACTACGCGGCGCCCGGGTGGCGCGAGGAGGGCGGCCGGGCGCTGGCCGAGGGCGCGCTGCGCGAGCTGCGGCTCGCGGTGCCGGGCAGTGAGCACCAGCTGGCCTGGGCCCGGTTCTTCGCGGCGGTCGCCGCGTCGGACACGGACTTCCAGCTGCTGTCCGGGCTGCTCGGCGGGACGGCCCGGATCGACGGGCTCGACGTCGACCAGGAGCTCCGCTGGGCGTTCCTCTCCCCGCTGGCCTCGCACGGGCCGGCCGACGAGTCGGTGATCGGTGCCGAGCTGGCCCGCGACGACACGGCGTCCGGCAAGCGCCACCAGGTGCGGTGCCTGGCCTCGCGGCCGTCGGCCGCGGTCAAGGCGCAGGCCTGGGCGGGTGTCGTGGAGTCGGACGCGCTGTCCAACGCGCTGGTGGAGGCCACCATCGCGGGCTTCGCGCAGCCGTCGCAGCGAGAGCTGCTGGCGCCTTACGCGGCCCGGTACTTCGAGGTGATCGAGCGGGTGTGGGCCGAGCGGTCGATCCAGATCGGGATGGCCGTGGTGAAGGGCCTGTTCCCGGCGCTTCAGGATGATCCCTCGACGCTGGACGCGACGGACGCGTGGCTGGCGGCGCACGCGGACGCGGCGCCCGCGCTGCGGCGGCTGGTGCTGGAGGCCCGGGACGACCTCGCCCGCGGGCTGCGGGCGCAGGAGTGCGACGCCGCGACGGCCTGACGGTTTCCCGGCCCGTCCGGCGAGGGGTTCGCGCCCCGGCCGCCGGACGGGTCGCGGGAGCGCGGGAGGGGCGCCCGGCGGGGGCGGGCGCGCCCCTGCGGACGGTTCGCAATCCCTGGCGGGACGGGCCTTTTCGACTGTCGAACGGCCGTACTTCTGGACGGCGTTGTCCTGGAATGTCGACGGGCCTGTAACAGGGGTTACGGCCCCGGCGGCGCGCGGGATACCCCGGAGCATGACCCAGAACACCCCGCTCCCTCCCCGCCACCTCCGTACCACCGCCGATGTGCGGCAACGCGTACTGTCCGCCGCCCAGTTGAGGGACCGCGGCGTCTCCGCCGCACAGGCCGCCGGGCAGTGCCGTGCCGGTGGCCCGTGGCAGCAGCCGCTGCCCGGTGTCTATGTGCTGCACCCGGGGCCGCTCACCGGCCCGGAGCGGCTGCGGTCCGCGCTGCTGCACGCGGGACGCCCGGCGGTCTCCGGCCGGCGGGCCGTGCCGGAGCGGACCGACGGCAGCGATCCCGCGTACGGCGAGGCGATGGTCACCGGGCTCGCCGCGCTCTCGCTGCACGGGTTCGCCGCGGCGCCGCCCGCCGTCTCGCTGGACCGGATCGACGTACTGGTGCCGCGGGTCCGGCGGCTGCGGTCGGTCCGGTACGTCCGCCTGGTGCGGACGTCCGAGCTGCCGGAGCCCGAGCTGCTGGACGGGCTGCCGGTGGCCCCGGTGGCCCGCGCGCTGGCGGATGCGGTCGCCGGGCTCGCCGACGCCTTCGTCGTGCGCCGGCTGCTCACCGAGGCGGTCCGCGACGGTCACTGCGAACCGGCCGTCGTGGTGGGTGAGCTGAACCGGGCCAAGGTCCTCGGCCGCCCCCAGGTGGTGAACGCGGTGGAGTCGCTGCTCGCCGAGAGCCGGGCCCTGGCGGAGGGCCGGCTGTACGACCTGGTGCGGGGGTACGAGCTCCCGGAACCGCTGTGGAACGTGGACCTGCGCCTGCCCGGCGGCCCGCATCTGGGCGGGGTCGACGCCTACTGGCCCGAGGAGGCCGTCGCCCTCGAACTGGACACCAGGGCCCCGCGGTACGGCCGGATCGGCGAGGACCGCCGGCAGGAGGAGCACGACGCGGAGTGGGCCGGGTACGCCGCCCGGCGCGAGCACCTGGAACGGCTCGGGGTCACCGTCGTCCACCTCTCCCCGAGGAAGCTGCGCGACGCCCTGGAGCAGCAGGCGGTCGTGGTGCGGACGGCGCTGATGGCGGCGGCCGCCCGCGAGCCGGCCGCGCACGTGGTGATCCTGCCCCGGTGAGGTTCGCGGTGCGGGATCGCCACGTAACCACCGCTTCGTCCCGTGTGGCACTTCGGCACCGGTGGCGGAAGTCCGCCATGTTCACAACTTGCGCACCACAACTCTCCACAAACCCCTGTCATTTACGAAAGGGTGAGCGGTCATCCGGTACCGATTTCCGGACTTTCACTTTCACATACAGGGATGCTGATGACCTCCGAATCCCCCGGTTACATACCCGGAGCGAGACGCGCGGCCCGAGTAGCGGCCGCCGCCGGTCTGGTGGCCGCACTGGCCGCCACCGGTGTCGCCCCCGTCTTCGCCGCCGACGACCCGGCCACCGCCCCCGTCAAGGCCGCCGCGGGCAACGCCACGGCGGACAAGCTCGGCACCGCCGACGCCGCCGTGCTCGCCAAGGCGCGGGCCAAGGGCGAGAAGAACATCACGATGATGGTCGCCACCGCCCCCGGTGCGACCGAGCAGGTCACCAAGCAACTGGACGCCGTCAAGGGCTCCGTGCTGGGACGTGCGTACGACAAGCTCGGGTACGTACGGGTGACCGTGCCGACCGCGAGCGCCGAGGCCACCATCAAGGCGGCGTCGAAGCTCAGCTCCGTCCACGGCATCGATCTCAAGCAGGAGATCATGCTGGACGACCCGACCCCCGCGGCCGACCGGGCGACCGGCACCAAGGCCAAGGCGAAGTCGACGGGCAGCTACGCGGCCCCGAACAAGAAGACTCCGGCGAAGAACCCGTACAACCCGTCGTTCGAGACGGGTGCGGTCGACTTCGTCAAGCAGCACCCGAAGGCCGACGGCCGCGGGATCACCATCGGCGTCCTGGACGCGGGTGTGGACCTCGGTCACCCCGCGCTGCAGAAGACCACCACCGGCGAGCGCAAGGTCACCGACTGGGTGACGGCCACCGACCCGGTCAGTGACGGCGACGGCACCTGGCTGCGGATGACGGACGCCGTGTCCGGCCCGACGTTCACCTACAAGGGCCGCACCTACTCCGCGCCCAAGGGCTCGTACCGGATCAGCCTGTTCGCCGAGGCCGCCACCAAGGGTGGCGACATGGCGGGCGACCTGAACCGCGACGGTGACACCACCGACGTGTGGGCCGTGCTGTACGACCCGGTCACCGGCAGCACCCGGGTGGACCTGAACAACAACGCCGACTTCAGCGACGACGCCGTCCTGAAGCCGTACAAGGAGAAGCACCAGGTCTCCTACTTCGGCAAGGACGACCCGCGCACCGATGTCGTCGAGCGCATCCCGTTCGTCGTCGAGACCCGTAAGAGCGTCGTGTACAACGCCGCCGGGGACACCTCCGACTACGTCAGCATCGGTGTCATCGAGTCCGAGCACGGCACGCACGTCGCGGGCATCACCGCCGCGAACGGCCTGTTCGGCGGCAAGATGAACGGTGCCGCGCCCGGCGCGAAGATCGTCTCCTCGCGCGCCTGCACCTGGTCCGGCGGCTGCACCAACATCGCGCTGACCGAGGGCATGATCGACCTCGTCGTGAACCGCGGTGTCGATGTCGTCAACATGTCGATCGGCGGCCTGCCGCCGCTGAACGACGGCAACAACGCCCGCGCGGAGCTGTACAAGCGGCTCATCGACATCTACGGCGTCCAGCTGGTCATCTCGGCCGGCAACGACGGTCCGGGCGTCAACACCATCGGTGACCCCGGTCTGGCCGACCACGTCATCTCGGTCGGCGCGTCCATCTCCAAGGAGACCTGGGCCGCCAACTACGGCTCCGGCGTCACCAAGAAGTACGACATGATGCCGTTCTCCTCGCGCGGTCCGCGTGAGGACGGCGGCTTCACGCCGACGCTGACGGCGCCCGGTGCGTCGATCAACTCGACGCAGACCTGGCTGCCCGGTTCGCCGGTCGCCGAGGCGGGCTACTCGCTTCCGGCCGGTTACTCCATGCTCCAGGGCACGTCGATGGCCTCCCCGCAGGCCGCCGGCGCGACGGCGCTGCTGCTGTCCGCCGCGAAGCAGAAGCACATCGAGCTGCCCCCGGCCGATCTGCGCACGGCGCTGACCAGCACCGCCACCCAGATCAAGGGAGTGCCCGCGCACGCCCAGGGTGCCGGTCTGATCGACATCATCGCCGCCTGGAAGCAGATCCAGAAGAAGGGCGCCCCGGCGCACGAGTACACGGTCAAGGCGCCGGTCGACACCGCGATCGACTTCGCGCTGAAGACCCCGGGCTTCGGCACCGGTCTGTACGACCGCGAGGGCGGCCTCAAGGCCGGCCAGAAGAAGTCGTACGACGTCACGGTCACCCGCACCACGGGCCCGGACAAGAACGTCAAGCACAAGCTGTCGTGGAAGTACAACGACGGCACCTTCAAGCTGACCGGCGACAAGAACGTCTCACTGCCGCTCGGCAAGCCGGTGACGGTCAAGGTCCAGGCGAAGCCGGGCAGCGCGGGCGTGCACAGCGCGATCCTCGAGCTCGACGACGCGAAGACCTCCGGGGTGGACCAGCAGATCCTCACCACGGTCGTCGTCGCCAAGGACCTGGTGAAGCCGGGTTACGCGTTCAAGGCGTCCGGTTCGGTGCAGCGCAACAGCACCACGTCGTACTTCGTGAACGTGCCGGAGGGCGCCAAGACCCTTGAGGTCGCGATGAGCGCCCTGCGCTCGGGCAGCCAGACCCGCTTCATCTCCATCCACCCGTACGGGGTCGCGGTGGAGGACAGCGGGACGCCGTTCTGCTACCCGAACTACGAGAACCCGGCCAACACCTGCCGCCCCGACGTGCGCTCGTACGCCGACCCGCAGGCCGGTGTCTGGGAGATCGAGGTCGAGGCCCGGCGTACGTCGCCGCTGCTGGACAACCCGTACAAGCTGGATGTCTCGCTGCTCGGCGCGACCTTCGACCCGGCGGTACAGACCATCGCCGAGGCGAAGATCGGCACCCCGGCCGCGGTGGACTGGACGGTCACCAACAACGCGGGTGACCTGGCGGGCAAGCTCAAGGGCGGCTCGCTGGGCTCGGCCGATGTCCAGCGTCCGTCGATCTCCACGGGTGGCGAGTACACCCAGGAGGTCACCATCGGTGAGGGCGTCGAGAAGCTGGACGTCGCCATCGGCTCCACCACGGACGCCAACGCCGACCTCGACCTGTACGTCTACAAGGGTGCCGCCCAGGTGGGCTCCTCCACCACGGCCGGCTCCGAGGAGTCGGTCAGTCTGGTGAAGCCAGCGGCCGGCACGTACACGGTGGTCGTCGAGGGCTACGACGTCCCCGCCGGGACCACGCAGTTCGACTACCGCGACGTGTACTACTCGCCGTCGCTCGGCAGGATCTCCGTCGACGAGTCGAAGGCCGTGAACCTGGCCGCCGGCGCATCCGCGCAGGTCGGTGCCGAGGTCGCGGTCGCCGGGGCGGCCCCCGAGGGCCGGCAGTTCTTCGGCGAGGTCCAGCTGGTGAACGCACGGGGCACCGCCGCGGGCACCGGCAGCGTCGTGATCGAGAAGGTCGCGCCGTAGCACGACCGGGCCGGTCCACGGCCCGGTGACGACACGGGGCGGGTGCTCGGACCGAGCACCCGCCCTGCGTCGTTCATGGCCCGGATCAGCTGCGGATTCCTCCGATGTTGATGTCGCAGACCCGCTCGATGAACTCGCCCACGGCGTAGCTGGACGCGCGTGCCGCCTCCTCGGCCTCCGGCTCCGGGTGGTCGTACCAGCTGAGCAACCGGCCGAAGCCGGCCGAGACGCCCTCCGGGGCGGCCCCCTCCAGGTCCTCGATGATGTGGTGCCGCGTGTGCGGGGTGAGCTCGCCGGTCCGTCCGAAGTCCAGAGGCGCAGCCGTCTCACAGAACTCCGCGTGACCGGCCGAGGACCTGAACCTCTCCTCCTCGGATTCCCTGGTGACCAGGAATCCCGTGACCGCGCACGCCGCCACCACGACCGTGGCCGCCACCACCGCCACGCGCCCTCTGCCGCCGCTCATCGGCTTCCTCATCAGGTCCCCGCCCTGATCGCGTTCAGGTCGTGCTGATCGAAGTGCGTGGGCCAGATGCTCACGCGCATGCAGGAGTTGTTGTCGGTGTCGGCGCCCGCGGAACGGTGTCCGAGATCCCCCGTGTGCCCGAACTCGTGGCACCCGAGACCGCGCCACTGGGACGCGCTCTTGGAATACGTCGTGTTCAGGCGCACTCGGATGACGTCGCACGAGGTCCACAGCGCGTTCCAGCCGGTGCAGTCGGTCCGGCCGTGCCATCCCGTATCCCCGTAGGCACCGTCGTAGACCTCGTACCGACTTCCGAGTAGACGCCCGCTACGGCCGGAGCGGTCATCCGTCTTCCACTCATGAAGAACTCCCCACCCTATGCGCCGAGCACATCCGTGCTCGGAATATCGCGGGGCTGATTCAGCGGGTGGTGACGTGTATCGGTCAACAAGAATTTTTATCGAGGGCCTCGCTCTCGGAGAGAGCGACCAGAAACAGTCGTCAGCCGGGTCCGTCACACGTAAGGTCTCTGGATCCCTCGCGGGCCGCCGTCAGCCATTCCCATGCCTCTGCCCGTTCTTTACCGAGGAAATAGAGAGGAGGCTCGCCCTGAAAGGTTGAAACAGCCACCACGACCGCAGTACCCCGGTCGAACATTCCGCTCTCACCCTTCGGGACGGTGAACTCGGTCTCCCTCGGCCCGTCGTCGGGTTTCAGGTACCGGTCGACCTCCAGCACCACCCGCGCGTTCTCCCCCGCGGGTTCTGTACGGATCACCGAGCCTTCCGCCACCACGAGCGAGCAGGCCACGATGCCCTCCCTCGTGAGCTTGGCATCACTGTCGGCCGACGGATGGGCGATCTGCCACTGCAGGGCGATCCCGGCCAGACAGGCCGCGAGGACCACTCCCGCGGCCGACGCGATCTTCCGGCCCCGGGTCCACCGGACGGGAGTGGGGACGGTCTCCCCGCCTGCCTCCATCGCCAGTCGGTCCCCGATCATCCGCAGGTGCTCACCGAGTACCCGCATGTCCTGGGCGGCAGCCGCGTGCCGAGCCGCCGCCGGACCGCTCGCGGGGGACGGCTCACCCATGAGTACGGCCATCAGTTCGTCGGACGCTTCCGTATCCACCTTCACACCACCTCGTTCACGTGAAGTCGCTCGCGCAGCGACTTCGCCGCCGCGTGCAGTCGGCTCTTGACCGTTCCTTCGGGTACTTCCAGCTCAGCGGCGATCTGGGGGACGGAAAGATCCGCGTAGAAGCGGAGGATCAGCACCTGGCGCTGCCGGTCGGGCAGCGAGTCCAGTCCCTCCGCGACCGCCAGGGCCACCAGCCGGGCCTCCTGTCCCCCCTCGGTGCCGTGGTCCGGCGGAAGCAGAGAGGCGAGCCTCGCCCCGATGCGCTCCTGCCGGTTCCGCGTCCGGTGCCAGTCCGCGGCCAGGCGTGAGGCGACGACCGCGGCCCATGCCCCCACCTCCCGCGGGGCGCCCAGGCCGCCCGCGGTGCGCTCCAGCAGCCTCAGCCGCACCTGCTGCACACCGTCCTGCAGGTCGGACGCCGGAACCCCGCCGAGCGACAGCACCGCGCGGACCCGGCTCACCTGTGCCGGACCAAGTGGGTCCACGCCCGCACCCGCCGTTCTCCTTCTCAACACCCGCTGCCTCCCCTGCACTGTGTTTCACCTCTGACGCGGGAGCACCCCGGAACGTTCGTTCCTGGCCGGCGGTCCGCCTGCCGGACAATGGATTGGACAAGAAAGCCGTGGACATACGCATCATGGAGTGGCAACCGTGCCATTCGTACGTTGAAGGAGTCCCCGTGAAGGTCGGAATCGTCGGCGCCACCGGTCAGGTCGGCACAGTCATGCGCAGCATCCTGGCCGAGCGGAAGTTCCCCGTCGCCGAACTGCGGCTCTTCGCCTCCGCGCGCTCCGCGGGCTCCACGATCGCCTACGAGGGCACCGACATCACCGTCGAGGACGCCTCCACGGCCGATTACACGGGCCTGGACATCGTGCTCTTCTCGGCCGGCGGCTCGACATCGAAGGCGCTCGCCGAGAAGGTCGCCGCCCAGGGCGCCGTCGTGATCGACAACTCCTCCGCCTGGCGCAAGGACCCCGAGGTCCCGCTGGTCGTCTCCGAGGTCAACCCGCACGCGATCGCGAACCGCCCCAAGGGCATCATCGCCAACCCGAACTGCACCACGATGGCCGCCATGCCCGTGCTGCGCCCGCTGCACGACGAGGCCGGCCTCCAGACGCTGACCGTCGCCACGTACCAGGCGGTGTCCGGCTCCGGCGTGGCCGGTGTCGCCGAGCTGCACGGCCAGGCGTCCAAGGTCGTCGCCGACGCCGACAAGCTGACCCACGACGGCGGAGCGGTCGACTTCCCCGAGCCGGCCGTCTACAAGCGCCCCATCGCGTTCAACGTGCTGCCGCTGGCCGGTGCCATCGTCGACGACGGGTCCTTCGAGACGGACGAGGAGCAGAAGCTCCGTAACGAGTCCCGCAAGATCCTGGAGATCCCGGAGCTGAAGGTGTCCGGCACCTGTGTCCGGGTCCCGGTCTTCTCCGGCCACTCCCTCCAGATCAACGCCCGGTTCGCGCGTCCGATCGGCGTGGAGCGCGCGTACGAGCTGCTGAAGGACGCGCCGGGCGTGGAGCTCTCCGAGATCCCCACCCCGCTCCAGGCCGCCGGGCAGGACGCGTCGTTCGTCGGGCGGATCAGGGCCGACGAGACCGTGGAGCACGGTCTCGCGCTCTTCGTCTCCAACGACAACCTGCGCAAGGGCGCCGCGCTGAACGCGGTGCAGATCGCGGAGCTGGTCGCGGCGGAGCTCGCGGGCTGACCGCGTTCAGGCCCGCCGCGGGGGTTCGGGGGCTCCGCCCCGGGCCCCCGCTCCCCAATCGCCGGAGGGGCTTCAATTCGCCCGGCGTACCTCGAAGTGCCAGCAGCCGTACTCCACCGCCCTGACGTGCACCAACGCCACCTCAGGATCGGCGAACGCCGCCGCGAAGGCCTCGTCGAAGCCCCGCTCCTCGTCCGCCGGGATCTCCAGCAGCCGACCGCCGGTGATGTGCCCGTCCCCGTCGTAGCGCCGCACCGTCCGCAGCGCCCCCGCCCGTGAGAACGGGTAGCCGGTGCGGCCGGCGTCCGGCCCCGCGCACTCCTCGGCGTGGACGAAGACCGGGCCCTGCTCGTCGTACGCCCCCGGCTCCGCCCGGCCGGCGGCCGCCCAGCGCCGCAGCGGCGCGTACGAGACGAGGGCGATCCTCTCCCCCACCTCGTTGCCCCGCAGACAGCAGCGCAGCGGGCTGCCCGCGTCCGTGGCGGTGTACGGGACGCAGGGGCGTCCCGCGTCGTCGGTCTCCCGGAGTTCCTTGAGCGCGGCCGGGTCGATCGCGCGTGCCTCGTAACTGGTCATATGACGAGAATGGCCCGCCCCTCCGACGCGGTCCGGCGGAAAATGGACATCGCCCTGGATGCGGGTCACGTGGAAGGATGACCGGAAACATCACATATCAAGGAGATGACCGCGTGCCTGGCACGAATCTGACCCGCGAAGAGGCACAGGAGCGGGCGCGCCTGCTGACCGTGGACGCGTACGAGATCGATCTCGACCTCTCCGGAGCGCAGGAGGGCGGGACCTACAGGTCCGTCACCACCGTGCGCTTCGACTCCGCCGAAGCCGGTGCGGAGACCTTCATCGATCTGGTCGCCCCGGCCGTGCACGAGGTCGAGCTGAACGGTAAGGCCCTGGATGTCGCGGCCGTGTTCCGCGATTCGCGGATCACCCTGCCGCACCTGGCGGCGGGCTCCAACGAGCTGCGGGTCGTCGCCGACTGCTCGTACACCAACACGGGCGAGGGACTGCACCGGTTCGTCGACCCGGTCGACCAGCAGGCGTACCTCTACACCCAGTTCGAGGTGCCGGACGCGCGCCGGGTCTTCGCGAGCTTCGAACAGCCCGACCTGAAGGCGACGTTCCGGTTCACCGTGAAGGCCCCGTCCGGCTGGACCGTGATCTCCAACTCCCCGACGCCGGAGCCCAGGGACGACGTCTGGTCCTTCGAGCCGACGCCGCGTGTCTCCACGTACATCACCGCGCTGATCGCCGGCCCGTACCACTCGGTGCACAGCAGCTACGAGAAGGACGGCCAGTCCGTCCCGCTGGGCATCTACTGCCGCCCGTCGCTCGCGGAGTACCTCGACGCGGACGCGATCTTCGACGTGACCCGGATGGGCTTCGACTGGTTCCAGGAGAAGTTCGACTACGCGTACCCCTTCGCCAAGTACGACCAGCTGTTCGTCCCGGAGTTCAACGCGGGCGCGATGGAGAACGCGGGCGCGGTCACCATCCGCGACCAGTACGTGTTCCGCTCCAAGGTGACGGACGCGGCGTACGAGACGCGGGCCGAGACGATCCTGCACGAGCTGGCCCACATGTGGTTCGGCGACCTCGTCACCATGGAGTGGTGGAACGACCTGTGGCTGAACGAGTCGTTCGCCACCTACACCTCGGTCGCCTGCCTGGCGTACGCCGAGGGCTCCGCGTGGCCGCACTCCTGGACCACCTTCGCCAACACCATGAAGACCTGGGCGTACCGCCAGGACCAGCTGCCCTCGACGCACCCGATCATGGCCGACATCCGTGACCTGGACGACGTCCTGGTCAACTTCGACGGCATCACGTACGCCAAGGGCGCCTCGGTCCTTAAGCAGCTGGTGGCGTACGTCGGCCAGGACGAGTTCTTCAAGGGCGTCCAGGCGTACTTCAAGGCGCACGCCTTCGGCAACACTCAGCTCTCCGACCTGCTGGGCGCACTGGAGAAGACCTCCGGCCGCGATCTGCGGGCCTGGTCCACGGCGTGGCTGGAGACGGCCGGCATCAACATCCTGCGCCCGGAGATCGAGACGGACGGCGACGGCCGTGTCACCTCGTTCACCGTGCTCCAGGAGGCGCCCGCCCTGCCCGCGGGGGCGAAGGGCGAGCCGACGCTGCGGCCTCACCGGATCGCCATCGGGTGCTACGACCTGGACGAGGCCGGGAAGCTGGTCCGGACGGACCGGATCGAGCTGGACGTCGACGGCGAGCGCACCACCGTGCCGTTCCCGGCCGGCGCCGCCCGTCCCGCCGTGATCCTGCTCAACGACGACGACCTCTCGTACGCGAAGGTCCGGCTCGACGAGGAGTCGCTGCGGGTCGTCACCGAGCACCTGGGCGACTTCACCGAGTCGCTGCCGCGCGCCCTGTGCTGGGCGTCCGCCTGGGACATGACCCGGGACGGCGAGCTGGCGACCCGGGACTACCTGTCGCTCGTGCTGTCCGGTGTCAGCAAGGAGTCGGACATCGGCGTCGTCCAGTCGCTGCACCGCCAGGCGAAGATGGCGCTCGACATGTACGCGGCGCCGGAGTGGCGCGAGGCGGGGCTGACCCGGTGGACCGAGGCGACGCTCGCGCACCTGCGCGCGGCGGAGCCGGGCAGCGACCACCAGCTGGCCTGGGCCCGTGCCTTCGCGGCCACGGCCCGCAACCCCCAGCAGCTCGATCTGCTCCAGTCGCTGCTCGACGGCACCGAATCGATCGAGGGCCTGGCCGTCGACACCGAGCTGCGCTGGGCCTTCGTCCAGCGGCTGGCCGCGACGGGGCTGCTCGACGAGGACGAGATCGCCGCCGAGTACGAGCGCGACCGGACGGCGGCGGGCGAGCGCCACGCGGCGTCCGCCCGTGCGGCGCGTCCCTCCGAGGAGGCGAAGGCGGAGGCGTGGGCCTCGGTCGTCGAGTCCGACAAGCTGCCGAACTCCCTCCAGGAGGCGGTCATCAGCGGCTTCGTGCAGTCCGACCAGCACGAGCTGCTGGCACCGTACGCGGAGAGGTTCTTCACCGCGGTGAAGGACGTCTGGGGCTCGCGCAGCCACGAGATGGCCCAGCAGATCGCCGTCGGTCTGTACCCGTCGTTCCAGGTCTCGCAGGAGACCCTGGACGCCACGGACGCCTGGCTGGCCTCCGCCGAGCCGAGCGCGGCCCTGCGCCGGCTGATGTCGGAGTCCCGTTCCGGTGTGGAGCGGGCGCTGAAGGCCCGCGCGGCCGACGCGGCGGCGGCCACCGCGTAACTGCCCGCCGGACACGTGAGGGGCGCCTCCTTCGGGAGGCGCCCCTTCGCGTTCGGGCCCCGGTGCAGGCCGGGTGCCGGGTCACTCCGGCCGCGGCGCCAGGATGAGCGGCAGGCTCCCGCCCGACCGGGCTTCCGCCACGGCCTGTTCGGCCGGTATCCCGGCGGGTGCCGTCAGTACGGCGGTGATGTCCGTGGCCCGTGCGTACGTACCGGGGCTGACCTGTGCGCTCACGCGCAGGAGCCGCAGCGCCTCCGGGTCGGCCGCCGACCGTTCGGGGAACCGGTCCGCGGCAGCGTCCAGCCCCTTCAGCACGACGGGGTACGCGACGATGTCCACGGTCAGCAGCCCGCCCTCCAGCCGGCGCTCGGCCCAGCCGTCCGTCTGTACGAAGTAGAGGCAGCCGTCGCCCTCGTACCCGTTCAGTCCGAGCCGCGCGACGGCGTCCTCCTCCTCGGCCCTTCCCTCGGCGACGATCACAACGGGCGTCACGGAGTCCGGATCGTCCGGATCCAGTCCGGCGCACAGTACGAGCTCTGCCATCTGCCATCCCCACGGGAGCGAAGCAACGGGACCGATCGTGGGCAGACCAGTCCGTCCTCCGAGGCCGTCCCCGGGGGTGCCGGGCGGAGCTAGACGCCCGACGCCTCGTAGCGGGCCGCCAGTTCGGCCGTGCCGGACTCCGTCAGCGAGCCGTGCAGGCGCATCCGCGCCACACCGCCGTCGGGGAAGGCGTCGAGGCGGACGTGGGTGACCACCGCCTGGGCGCGGAGCGGGAAGCGGTGCAGGGTGTCGGGCTGGAGCCGGGTGCGGGGGATGATCTCGAACCACTCGCCCGTCTCGCCGTCGCGGCCCTGGAGGGCGATCCAGCCGGCCGCGTTCCCCTTGAGGTAGGCCGTGTCGATCTCGATGGCGCGGACCGCGCCCTGGGCGGGCAGCCGGAAGCGCACCCAGTCGTTGGTGTCACGGACCCGGCGGCGGCGGTTCTCCCAGCCGTCGTCCATCTTGCGGGAGGTGCCGGGCAGGATGATCTGGGTCGGCGAGGAGTAGAAGCGGTCGGAGGCGTCCTCGTAGCTGCCGCCGTTCAGGACCGAGATCAGGTCGAAGGTGCCGAGTGCCGCGAGCCAGGACGGGTCCGGGACGACCTCGCCGTGCACGCGGAGGCGGGCGATGCCACCGTCGGGGTGCTGGCAGAGGCGGAGGTGGGTGTAGCGGCGGCCGCAGGTGATCTCGAAGCCGTTGGCGGCGTGGCCGCGTACGGGGGTCGGCGGGACGATCTCGTCCCACGTGACGTCGTCGGCGAGGAGCGCCTCGGGGCCGGGTGAGCCCTGGACCGAGGTGGCCTGGACCGAGACGCGCTGCGGGTAGTTGCCGCGGAAGTGGGCGGTGTCGACGACGAGGCCGCGGATGATGCCGGGGGCACCGAGGCGGATCAGCGCCCAGTCGTGCTCGTCGGGGGCCGGGAAGGGATGGGCGGCGTCCGCGCCGCGGCGGCGGCGGGTCTCCCAGCCGTCCATGATCTTGCCCTTGTGGCCGAAGTGCTCGGGGTCGAAGACCGCGCGCTCCCTGAGCAGGAGGTTCTCGCGCTGGGCGAAGAACTCGTCGTTGGCGGCGATCACGCCCGCGCCGAGGCGCCGGTCGGCGAGGTCGACCAGTTCGGTGAAGGGGAGCTCTGTGGTGCGGTAGTCGGCGTACGGGTCGCCGCCGCCGTACGGGGCCGCGTCGTTGGCATGGGGGTCGTAGGCATGGGGGTCGTTGTCCAGGGCGGGGGTCTCGCTCGCGTCGAAGGTCATGTGCCCCACTGTCGTACAGACTCATCCATCAGGTCCATCGAAAGTTTTCGCACATTTCGTTCAGCTCAGCTGAACGATTTCTCGCGTACGGCGCTGACCTCCTTGAGCGCGGCCAGCACCCGGGCCACCGCCGGGCCCGCCTCGGCCCCCTGCCGCACCGCCGCCACGACATGGCGCCGGGGCAGGTCGGCGTCGAGAACCCGCAGGACCACACCCTCGCGGCGTTCCGCCGACGCCATCCGGGGGATCAGCGCGACGCCCATGCCGGCCTCCACCATGGCCAGGATCGCGGTCCATCCGGAGGCGCTGTGGGCCTGCTCGGGGACGAACCCGGCGGCCTCGCAGGCGGCGGTGGTGATCTCCGACCACGGTCCGGAACCGCCGAAGATCCAGGGCTCCGCGGCGAGGTCGGCCAGCCGGAGCCCGGGGGCGCCGGCGAGCCGGTGCCCGACGGGGAGGGCGACGTCGAGCGGGTCGGCGAGCAGCGGCCGCAGGGCGAACCGGGTGTCGCGCACCGTCGGGGCGTGCGCGGCGAGCGAGAGCGCGAGGTCGACGTCACCGGCCGCGAGGAGTTCGTACGCCTCCGCGGCCTCCGCCTCCCGCACCCGCACCTCGGGCCCCGGCCGGCCGTCGGCGCGCAGCAGTTGGACCGCCGGTACGACGAGGGCGGGCACGGCGGTCGAGAACGCCCCGACCCGCACCTCCCCCGCCTCACCGCGCAGATAGCCGGTCAACTCGGCCTCGGCGCGTTCGAGCTGGGCGAAGACCACTTCCGCGTGGCGGAGTACGAGGTGGGCGGCGTCGGTGAGCCGGACCCGCCTGCCCTGCGCCTCCAGCAGCGGCACACCGAGCTGCCGGCCCAGGTTCGACAGCTGCTGGGACACCGCGGAGGGGGTCATCAGCAGCGCCTCGGCCGTCGCCGTGACGGTCCCGCGCTCGCTCAGCACCCGCAGGATCCGGAGCTTCTTGATGTCCCACTCGGTCATGTCCGCACATTAGCCGCCGTCCGGGCGCGAAGTGCGGCGCCGGGGACCCGTCGCGTCACGCCGGGAGAGCGTTCAGGTCCATCGAATACTTCTGATGATTTCCTGAAGCAGAAGTCAACGATGGGTGGGGGGGCCGACGCACCGACGCAGACAGGGCGTCCCGATGTACTCGCGCACATCGGGACGCCCTGGGACGGACTGGGAGCTGCGCGGCCCTGTGCGCCGCGCAGCCGGGTGTCAGGCCTGCTTCTTGGACTTGTCGAGGACCATGACCAGGCCGGCGATGACCCCGAACAGCACCAGGGGGGCCACGACGAACAGGCCGATCGTGTCGATCACGCTCAGGCCCGGACCGGGGTCGTCGCCGTCGTCGCGGGTGAGCGCGAGCGCGGGGGACGTCATGAGCAGCATCATCAGCGTCGTTCCGGCGGCGACCGCGCCGGCGCGCATAGCGTTCTTCTTGTCCACGGTGCAAACGTAGCGAACGGCTACGAGGGCCGCGCGCCCGGGGGTGCCGTACGGGCCCCCGGGGGCTCCTGGCGGGGGTGGAGGACCTCCATCAGCCTGTGCAGCCGAGGTGAGGCGGCAAGCTCCTCCAGGGTGACCGGGTGGCCCTCCGCGTCGGCGATGGGCAGCCGCCAGTTGGGGTACTCGTCCCAGGTTCCCAGGTGCCCGGCAGGTTCTGCGGGCGGCGGTCGCCGATCGTGTCGGGCAGCCAGACCCCGGCCATCCGGGCGGGGGTGCGCAGCAGGAAGCGGTGGACGGCGCGGACGGCCGCCTCCTCGTCACCGCCGCCCTCCGGGAGCAGGCCGAGCCGGGAGAGCAGGCCGAGCCACTCCGCGGTGTCGGCGCCGTCCTCGGTGCGCTCCTGGTCGAGCGGGCGGGTCAGCAGGCCGAGGCGGTGGCGCAGCGTCACATGGTCGCCGGTCAGCCGGGCCGCGGTGGAGGGCAGATCGTGGGTGGTGGCGGTCGCCAGGCAGTCCTCGCGCCACTTCTCGGGGGCCAGCGGACGGCCGGTGCCCGACCAGTCCCGCTCGAACCAGAGCACGGAGGTGCCGAGGACGCCGCGGCGGGCGAGTGCCTCGCGGACGCCGGGTTCGACGGTGCCGAGGTCCTCTCCCATGACGACGGCGCCCGCGCGGTGGGCCTCCAGGACGAGGACGGCGAGCATCGCCTCCGCGTCCTGGCTGACGTAGGTGCCCTCGGTGGGCGGGCGCCCCTGCGGCACCCACCAGAGCCGGAAGAGGCCCATGACGTGGTCGATGCGCAGGGCACCGGCCCGGCCGAGGATCCCGCGCAGCAGACCGCGGAACGGGGCGTAGCCGGAAGCGGCGAGGGCGTCGGGGCGCCAGGGCGGCAGCCCCCAGTCCTGGCCGCGTGCGTTGAAGGCGTCCGGGGGCGCGCCGACGGACATGCCGTGCGCGAAGGCGTCCTGCTGGGCCCAGGTGTCGGCGCCGCCGGGGTGCACGCCGACGGCGAGGTCGTGGACGATCCCGACGGCCATCCCGGCGTCCCGGGCGGCCCGCTGGGCGTCGGCGAGCTGAGTGTCGGTCAGCCAGGCGAGCCGGCAGTGGAAGTCGACCCGGTCGAGCAGCTCGCCGCGGGCGCGGGCGGTCTCCCGGGAGCGGGGGTCGCGCAGTCCCGCCGGCCAGGTGTGCCAGTCGGAGCCGTGCACCTCCGCGAGGGCGCACCACAGGGCGTGGTCCTCCAGGGCCTGTCCCTGTTCCGCGAGGAAGTCGCAGTAGGCGGCGCGGCGGCCGGGCGTGAGGGGGACGTCGACGAGGAGGGCGAGGGCCTGCCGCTTGAGCTCCCAGACGGCGTCGCGGTCGATGAGGGCGCCCTTGTTCAGGACTCCGTCGCTGAGCTCTCCGGCCCTGCGGCGCAGGTCGTCGAGTGCGGTCCGCTCGGGCGCGTGCCCGTACTCGGGGACGGACTCGACGCGCAGGTGCACGGGGTCGGGGAAGCGCCGTGAGGACGGACGGTAGGGCGACGGGTCGGTGGGGCTGCCCAGGACCGCCGCGTGCAGCGGGTTGACCTGGACGAAGCCGGCGCCGAGGCACCGCCCGGACCAGGAGGCGAGATCGGCGAGGTCACCGAGGTCGCCCATGCCCCAGGAGCGGGCGGAGAGCAGCGAGTAGAGCTGCACGAGGAAGCCGTGGCTGCGGGCAGGCGGCTGCGGGACGCGGGCCGGGGCGACGACGAGCGTGCAGGACTCGGCCGGCCGCTCCGGTGCCCGGACGGTCAGCCGGTGCACGCCGAGCGGGGGTTCGGCCCACCAGCCGGGCACGGGCGCGGGGTCCACCGCACCGGGCGCCGAGCCGGGCACGCGGCCGGGTGCTGCATCCGTTACCGAGCCGCCCGCTGGGCGGGAAACGGCTGGATCCGTATCCCCGTCGGGGGTTCGCATCGGCGGCGGCGGTGAACCGGCCTCCTCGGGCCGGACGGTCAGCTCCGTGCCGGGCGGCAGCGCGGTCAGGGCCGCGGGCAGTGGCTCCCCGGTCCACACGACCACGGTGGGCGGGAGCAGCCGGGAGCCGGCCGCGGACTCGGCGGCGGCGAGCGCCTCCCGTACCGCCTCCGGCGTGGCGGCGTCGACACCGAGCGCGGCGAGCACCGCGACGACCGTGCCGTCGGGGACGGACACCGTGGCGTCGGCGGACGGGGAGTAGGAGGTGGCGACGCCGTGCAGTGCGGCGAGCCGGGACAAGCCCATTCAGACTCCTGGGGACTCCATGCCCCAAGCGCTGCCGGAGGTGGCCGGCTCGCTGGTCAGCGGGGCGAGAACGGCGAGCGGGGGCTCGCTGGTCAGTGGCGTGGCGTCAGCGAGCGGGGGCTCACTGGTGAGGGGTATGGCGTCGGCCAGCGGCGCCTCGCTGGTGAGCGGGCCGGGGGCGGTCGCGGGGCACGCGCTGATCATCGGGGCGGGCCCCGGCACCGGTTTGGTCAGGGCGGAGAGCAGGAGCTGCGCGGCAGCGGGCATGGTGGCCTCCTGGCCGTCGAGAGCAGGACACAGCAGGCCTACCCAGCGGACGCGTCCGCAGACGTAGACGTTATGACAACGAGTTCAACGTGCTCTGGGTCACAATCCGTTCCCCGGGGGCCGGTTCCCCGTAAGACGTCCGCTGCTTTAGGCCATTCGGCGTCATCTTTCGCGTGACGCGACGTCAGTCGCACCCGTTCCACCCCATCCGCCACATCGGGCATTTACACCACAACGACCACGCGCATTGACACTCTCGCGCGCGGGTGGTGGGCTCGGAGCCCACCGGTGGGAGCGAGGGAGTACGGGCATGCAGCTCAGGCGCAGGAAGCAGGCGGCAGCGGTCGCCGTGGCCGTGCTCGGCGGGCTGCTCTCCGCGGGAGCCCCGGCCGCCCTCGCCGCCCCTCAGGTACCCGGTAACCCGGCCGCCAGCACCCCCGACCGCACGGACGACGGCGCACTGCCCACCGTGTGGCCCCGGCCACAGAGCATCAAGGCGTCCGGCGCCCCGGTCCCCCTCTCCGGCGAGGTCACCCTCCTCGTCGACGCGCAGGCCGACCCGTACGCCGTCACCGCGCTCCGTGAGGTCCTGCGCGCCGCGGGAGTGCGGACCGTCCACGAAGCCCTGCCCGGCCGCGGGCCCGTCATCCGGCTCGGCGGCGACGGGGCCCTGGACGCGCTGCGCACGCTGCGCGCCCCCGACCGTGACGATCTCCCGGCCGGCGGCTACCGGATCGCGGCCGGCCCGGTCGCGGGCCGGGACACCGTCGCCGTGGACGGCCTCGGCGACGACGGGCTGTTCCACGCGGTGCAGACCCTGCGTCAGCTGATCCGCGGCGGCAGCGTCGCCGGGGTCACCGTCCGGGACTGGCCGTCCAGCGGCGTGCGCGGGATGACCGAGGGGTTCTACGGGCAGCCCTGGACGCAGGAGGAACGGCTCTCCCAGCTCGGCTTCATGGGACGCACCAAGCAGAACCGGTATCTGTACGCGGCGGGCGACGACCCCTACCGGACGACCCGCTGGCGCGATCCGTACCCCGCGGAGCGCCGCGCCGACTTCCGCGCGCTGGCCGAGCGGGCCGCCGCGGAGCACGTGACGCTCGGCTGGGCCGTGGCACCCGGCCAGTCGATGTGCCTGTCCTCCGACCGCGACGTGAAGGCGCTGACGAAGAAGATCGACGCGATGTGGGCGCTGGGGGTGCGGGTCTTCCAGGTGCAGTTCCAGGACGTCAGCTACAGCGAATGGCACTGCTCGGCCGACGCCGGCACCTTCGGTGACGGTCCGGAGGCGGCGGCCAGGGCGCAGGCCCGCGTCGTGAGCAGCGTGGCCCAGCACCTCGCGGACCGCCACCCGGGCGCGCAGCCGCTGTCGATGATGCCGACGGAGTTCTACCAGGACGGGGCGACCGCCTACCGCACGGCGCTCGCCAAGGAGCTCGACGACCGGGTGCAGGTCGCCTGGACCGGCGTCGGGGTCGTGCCGAGGACCATCACCGGCGGCGAGCTGGCCGGTGCGCGCGCCACGTTCCGCCATCCGCTGGTCACGATGGACAACTACCCGGTCAACGACTACGCGCAGGACCGGATCTTCCTCGGTCCGTACACCGGCCGCGATCCGGCGGTCGCCATCGGTTCCGCGGCGCTGCTGGCCAACGCGATGGAGCAGCCGTCCGCCTCCCGGATCCCGCTGTTCACCGCCGCCGACTTCGCCTGGAACCCGAAGGGGTACCGGCCGCAGGAGTCCTGGCAGGCGGCCATCGACGACCTCGCGGACGGGGACACCGGCAGCCGGGACGCGCTGCGCGCCCTGGCCGGCAACAGCGCGGCCTCCGTGCTGGGCGGTGCCGAATCGGCGTATCTGCGGCCGCTGCTCGACTCGTTCTGGAAGTCCCGGGCGGGGACGGACGCCGCGGCGCGCGACAAGGCGGCGGACCGGCTGCGGTCCGCGTTCACCGTGATGCGCGAGACCCCGCAGCGGCTGGCCGGACTGGCGGACGGGCGGCTCGACGACGAAGTGCGCCCGTGGACCGAGCAGTTGTCCCGGTACGGCAGGGCGGGTGAGCTGGCCGTCGATCTGCTCCAGGCCCAGGCGCGCGGCGACGGGTCGGCCGCCTGGCAGGCGTCGCTGGCCCTGGAGCCGGTGCGCAGGGCCGTGAAGGCGGGCGGCGCGACGGTCGGCAAGGGGGTGCTCGGCCCGTTCCTGGACCGGGCGCGCAAGGAGGCCGACACCTGGACCGGGACGGACCGCGACAACGGCACGGTGACCGAGGCGCAGGGCAGCTACACGGTGCGGCTGAACCGGGCGCGTCCGCTGGAGGCCGTCACCGCGACGGCCGTCCCGGGCGACGGCGCCACCGCGGCGGACGCGACGGTCCAGGCCCATGTCCCCGGTGAGGGCTGGCACAGCCTCGGCGCCCTGTCCGCGAGCGGCTGGACCCAGACGGGAGGGCGGGGCCTGCGGGCCGACGCGGTCCGGATCAGCTGGCCGACCGCCGTCCCGTCGGTCACCGGTGCGCCGCCCCTGATCATCCCGCCGCTCGCGGGCGCGGCCCCGTCCGCCGGAACGGCGCCCCGGGTGCGCTCACTGGTGCCGTGGTTCGGCGACGAGCCCGCCGCCCGGCTCGACCTCGCGCACGGGGAGACGGACGCCGAGATCGGCGGCGAGCCGCAGCGGGTCGAGGCCCGGCTCTCCGCCGGCCGTCCGGCCGAGGTGCGGGGCGCGCTCACCGCGAAGGCCCCCAAGGGCATCAAGGTGCGGGTGCCCAAGGAGACGACCGTCCAGCGCGGCTCCCGTACCGACGTGCCCGTGGAGATCACCGTCCCCGCGGACACCCCGGCGGGCGAGTACGAGGTGCCGTTCTCCTTCGGCGCGGAGGAGACCACCCTCACCGTCCGGGCCTTCCCGCGCACCGCGGGCCCCGATCTGCTGCGCACGGCCGCCGCGTCCTCGTCGGGCGACGAGACGGCGGACTTCCCCGCGTCCGCCGCGTCGGACGGCGACCCGGAGACCCGCTGGTCCTCACCGGCCGAGGACGGCGCCTGGTGGCAGGCCGAACTGCCCGCCCCGGTCCGGCTCGGGCAGGTGGTGCTGGACTGGCAGGACGCGTACGCCTCCCGCTACCGCGTACAGGTCTCCGCGGACGGCCGCACCTGGCGCACGGCGGCCACCGTCCGGGAGGGCAGGGGCGGACATGAGTCGGTCCGGATGGACGCGAAGGACACCCGGTTCATCAGGGTCCAGGGCGACGGGCGGGCCACCGAGTACGGCTACTCGCTCTGGTCGGTCCAGGCGTACGCCGTGGCGGAGTAGCGACACCGGCCAGGCGCCGCTTCCGTAGGCCCCCAGAAATGAGGGAGCGCATGGCGCACCCCGCGGAGCCGCGCTTCACGTAGGGCCGCGCGGTGGTGCGCGAAGGCGCCCTCCCGAACGGCGAGGCGCCGGGGGCTCAGGCGGAGATGCCATCGATCCGGGCCATCGCGTCGTCCGCTCCGAACGGTTGCAGATAGGGCAGCCAGCGCGGGTCGCGGTGGCCCGTGCCGATGATCCGCCAGGCGAGTCCGGTCGGCGGGGCGGGCGGCTGGTGGAGCCGCCAGCCGAGCTCGGGCAGGTGCCGGTCGGCCTTGACGTGGTTGCAGCGGCGGCAGGCCGCCACCACGTTCTCCCAGGCGTGCTGTCCGCCGCGGCTGCGCGGAATGACGTGGTCGACGCTGGTCGCGGCGGCGCCGCAGTACATGCAGCGACCGCCGTCCCTGGCGAAGAGCGCCCGGCGGGTCAGCGGGACGGGGCCCCGGTAGGGAACGCGCACGAACCGCTTCAGGCGGACGACGCTGGGGGCCGGGACGGCACGGGTGGCACTGTGCATGAAGGCGCCGGACTCCTCGAGGCAGATGGCCTTGTTCTCCAGGACGAGGACGAGCGCGCGGCGGAGCGGTACGACGCCGAGCGGCTCGTACGACGCATTGAGAACCAGGACATGCGGCACGGTTGATGCCTCCTTGTACGCCGGCGGCGCGTGGCTCGCGCCGGGACGATCTGATTTCAGTCTCCCCTCTGGCCTGGTCGAAGCGCCACCACGTCCGGGTAACGGGCCGGGAGGATTTTCCTCCGGCCCGTGCCGTCCGTACGACGGGAACGGGCCGGAACAGGCCCTTCGGGGACCCTGCCGCCGTGGCCCCGCGCCCGATGTGCGATCGGCCACACGCGGGGCTGCCGGCCTGGTCCCTTACCTGCTCCATATCCCCGGGTGAGACGCGTCTCTCCCGGTGATCACGGCAACGGAGCACGCCGGATGCCCCGTTAGTGTGGTTGGTCAGCGCTCGCCCAACTGGAGGTTTCACCGTGTCCCTGTCCGCCCTGTTGGCAGCTGCCCAGTCACCCGAGCCCGGTGGCTCGCTGGACGAAGCCGCGAAGCAGGCAGGCAACGCCGCGGGCTGGGTGGAGCAGAACTGGTCCACCTGGCTGAACACCGGTCTGCGGATCGTGCTCATCGCCGCCATCGCGATCGTGTTGCGCACAGCGGTCCGCCGTGCCCTGACCAAGCTCATCGAACGCATGAACCGCAGCGCGCAGGCGGTGGAGGGCACCGCGCTGGGCGGTCTGCTGGTCAACGCGGAGCGCCGCCGCCAGCGATCGGAGGCGATCGGCTCGGTGCTCCGTTCGGTGGCCTCGTTCCTGATTCTCGGCACCGCGGCCCTGATGATCCTGGGCGCGTTCCAGATCAATCTGGCCCCGCTGCTGGCCTCCGCCGGGGTCGCCGGGGTGGCGCTCGGCTTCGGTGCCCGCAATCTGGTCACCGACTTCCTCTCCGGCGTCTTCATGATCCTGGAGGACCAGTACGGCGTCGGCGACACCATCGACGCGGGCGTCGCCTGCGGCGAGGTCATCGAGGTCGGTCTGCGGGTCACCAAGCTGCGCGGCGACAACGGCGCGATCTGGTACGTCCGCAACGGCGAGGTGAAGCGGATCGGCAACCTCAGCCAGGGCTGGTCCACCGCGGGCGTCGATGTGCAGGTGCGCCCCACGGAGGACCTCGAACAGGTCGGTACGGTCATCACGGAGGCCGCCCAGCAGATGGCCAAGGAGGACCCGTGGACCGAGCGCCTGTGGGGTCCGGTGGAGATCCTGGGCCTGGACATGGTGCTGCTGGACTCGATGACCGTCCGGGTGACCGCCAAGACGATGCCGGGCAAGGCCCTGGGCGTGGAGCGCGAGCTGCGCTGGCGGATCAAGCGCGCCTTCGACGAGGCGGGCATCCGCCTCGTCGGCGGCGTCCCGGCTCCGCCCGACGAGCCCTCGGCCGCGGACCCTACGGCCTCCATGGCCGCCCCCTCGGCGTACGCCTCGGCCACCTCGCCCCAGTCCCTGGCGGCGACTCCGATCGTCCCGCCGCCGAACATATCCAAGTAGCGAGCGACCGTACGCCGTACGGGTGAGGGGCGCCCCGCGAGGTCTGCGGGGCGCCCCTCACCCGTTCCCGGCCGACCGGCCCGCCTGCGATGGATCCGGGCCAACTCGGTTCACCGGCCGCCCTGTTGGGAATGCACTCCGACAGCGCACCCGCGGGGCGCCGGGCCGCCGCCCGCACCACCGGCCCCCGCCCAGGTAACGCTTTGGTTGCCACAGCGGTGCAGACCATTGACGCCCAGGTGACGTGCGCCCTACGGTCCTCTCACCGAATAGGAAACTTTCCTAACAGAGGGCAGGTGCAGTGATCATGGCCGGAACCACGCCGGGTACCCCCCGCGTTCTGCGCGCCATGAACGACCGGGCCGCCCTCGACCTGCTGCTGGAGCACGGACCCCTCTCGCGGACCCGGATCGGGAAGCTGACGGGCCTCTCGAAGCCCACCGCCTCCCAGCTGCTGGCCCGGCTGGAGGCGGCCGGTCTGGTCGTCGCCACCGGAACCGCGGCCGGGCGGCCGGGACCCAACGCACAGCTCTACGCCGTCAACGCCTCGGCCGCCCATGTGGCGGGGCTCGACGTGAACGCCCAGCGGATCGTCGCCGCCGTCGCCGATGTGACGGGTGAGACGGTCGGGGAGTTCGAGCTGCGGACCCCGGGGCGGCGCGCCGACAGCGTGGTGCGGCAGGTGGCGGACGCGCTGGACGGGGCGGTCAAGGACGCCGGGCTGACCCGCTCTGACGTGCACCGGCTCGTCATCGGCACGCCGGGCGCCTTCGACCCGGGCACGGGCAGACTGCGGTACGCCTCGCACCTGCCCGGCTGGCACTCCTCGACCCTGCTGGACGAGCTGGCCGCCTTCCTGCCGATGCCGGTCGAGTACGAGAACGACGTGAACCTCGTCGCGGTGGCCGAACAACGGCTCGGCGCGGCCCGGGGGCACGACGACTTCGTCCTGCTGTGGAACGAGGAGGGCCTCGGCGCCGCCCTCGTCATCAACGGCCGGCTGCACCGGGGCTTCACCGGCGGCGCCGGCGAGGTCGGGTTCCTGCCGGTGCCGGGCGCGCCGCTGGTCCGGCAGGTCACCAAGGCCAACTCGGGCGGCTTCCAGGAGCTGGCCGGTGCCCAGGTGCTCGCCAGGCTCGCCCGTGAGCTGGGCATCGACGACGAGGCGGTCCGCGGCTCCGGCACCCACCACGAGATCGCCGCCGCTCTGGTGGGCCGGGCGGCCGAGGCCGTGGAGCGGGGCGAGGGCGGGCCCTACGGCCGGCTGCTCGATCGGTTCGCCACCGGCCTGGCGACCGGCCTCGCCTCCATGCTCGCCGTTCTGGACCCCGAGGTCGTCGTGCTGTCGGGAGAACTGATCTCGCGCGGCGGGGAACCGCTGCGCGGCCGGGTGGCGGCCGAACTCGCCGAGCTCGCGGCGTCCCGGCCCCGGCTGATCGCCGGTGAGGTCACCCAGCGGCCCGTACTGCGCGGCGCGCTGGAGAGCGCGCTCGCCACCACCCGCGACGAAGTGTTCGACACCTCGCGCTGACCCCCTTCGCCACCCCTCTGACGTACACCGCTTCCCTTCCCTGTCCCAACCCTTCATCGGGAGACACCACCATGTCCGGAAACCGCCGGAAGCCGGCCGTCGCACTCGCCGCGACCGCCGCGATAGCCCTGTTCGCCTCCGCCTGTACCGGGCAGAGCAGCTCCGGTGCCAAGGATGACGCGTCCAAGGAGACGACCATCAACTTCTGGCACGGCTGGAGTGCCCCGAACGAGGTCAAGGGAATTCAGGACACGGTCGACGCCTTCCAGAAGGCGCACCCCAACATCCACGTGAAGGTCGTCGGCAACATGACCGACGACAAGATCAACCAGGCGCTCCGCGCGGGCGGTTCCAAGGCCCCGGACGTCGTGTCGTCCTTCACCACGAACAACGTGGGCAAGTTCTGCAAGTCGAAGGCCTTCGTCGACCTCAACCCGTTCCTGAAGAAGGACGGGATCGACGCGGACGCGACCTTCCCGAAGGCGATGAACGAGTACACCCAGTTCGAGGGCGTGCGCTGCACGGTCCCGCTGCTCGGTGACGCGTACGGCCTCTACTACAACAAGGACGCGTTCAAGGACGCCGGCATCACCAGCCCGCCCAGGACCTGGTCCGAGCTGGCCGCCGACGCGAAGAAGCTGACGAAGCCCAAGGGCGACTCGTACGAGCAGCTCGGCTTCATGCCGAACTACCACGGCTACGAGTCGACCACCGAGCACTACCTCGGCGGCTGGGACCCGGAGTACTTCGACGCGGACGGCAAGTCGAACATCGCCAAGGACCCGGCGTTCTCCGCCATGCTCGGCAACCAGAAGAAGCTGGTCGACTCGCTGGGCGGCTACCAGAAGCTGGAGAAGTTCCGCACCGGCTTCGGTGACGAGTGGGGCGCCAAGCACCCGTTCCACACCGGTCAGGTGGCCATGCAGCTGGACGGCGAATGGCGTCTGGGCATGGCCGAGGAGACCAAGCCGAAGTTCGAGATCGGCGTGGCCCCGATGCCCGTCGCGGACGACCAGGCCGACACGTACGGCAAGGGCTATCTGACCGGGACCATCGCCGGTATCGCCGCCACCTCGTCCAAGCAGAACGCCGCCTGGGAGCTGGTGAAGTTCATGACGACCGACACCGACGCGGTGGTGAACTTCGCCAACGCCATTCACAACGTGCCGTCCACGCTGGCCGCGCTGAAGTCGCCGAAGCTGAAGTACGACCCGCGCTTCAAGACCTTCCTGGACATCGCGGCCAACCCGAAGTCCACCACCACCCCGCCCTCGGTGAACGGCGGCGCGTACCTGGTGTCCCTGCAGAACCTCGGATTCGACATCGAGAAGGGCAGCCAGAAGGACATCAAGGCGGGTCTGGAAAAGACCGCCAAGGAAATCGACGCCGCGATCGCACAGGCGAAGTAGCACCACGATGAGCACGTACACACTCCGTTCGAAGCGCCGCCGTTCGGCGCTTCGAACGGCGGCCTTCATGTCGCCGTGGCTGATCGGGTTCTGCGTCTTCTTCGCCTACCCGCTGATCTCCACGCTCTACTTCTCCTTCACCAGCTACGACGGCTTCTCGGCCCCGGAGTTCAGCGGGCTGAAGAACTGGTCGTTCGTCTTCAACGAGTACCCGCTGTTCTGGCCCGCCCTGCGCAACACGCTGTGGCTGGTCCTGGTCATGGTGACCTGCCGGGTGGTGTTCGGACTCGGCATCGGCATGCTGATCACCAAGATCAAGACGGGGACCGGGGTCTTCCGGACGCTCTTCTACCTGCCGTACCTCGCGCCGCCGGTCGCCGCCACGCTGGGCTTCGTCTTCCTGCTCAACCCGGGGACCGGACCGGTCAACTCGATCCTCGGCGACCTCGGGCTGCCGACCCCGGGCTGGTTCACCGACGCCGCCTGGTCCAAGCCCGCGCTGACCGCGCTCGCGGTCTGGGGGGTGGGCGACCTGATGGTGATCTTCATGGCCGCGCTCCTGGACGTCCCCAAGGAGCAGTACGAGGCGGCGGAGCTGGACGGGGCGTCCTCTTACCAGCGGTTCCGCTTCGTCACGCTGCCGAACATCTCGCCGATCATCATGTTCGCCGTGGTCACCGGCATCATCCAGACGATGCAGTACTACACCCAGCCACTGGTGGCGGGGAAGGTCGCCTCGGGTGTCATGGGCGGCTCCGGGCAGCAGTTCGAACCGGGCTATCCCGACAAGTCGACACTGACGCTTCCGCAGCTCGTGTACAACCTCGGTTTCCAGCGCTTCGACTACGGCTCCGCCTGTGTGGTCGCGCTCGTTCTCTTCGTCCTCGCCATGGCGTTCACCGCACTGCTGATGCGGCGCCGCAGCGGACTGATCCAGGCAGGTGAGTGACGTGGCGCAGGTTCTCGACACCCCGAAGGCCGGCGGGCCGGTGAGCGACCCGGTCACCCCGGCCGAGCGCGTGGCGCGCCGCAAGGCGCTGCTGCACTGGATCGGCGTGCACTCACTCGGCGTCGCGGCCGCACTCTTCTTCGTGCTGCCGTTCGTCTTCCTCCTCCTCACCTCGCTGATGAGCGACCAGCAGGCACTGACCCGTGACCTGTGGCCGCACCCCTTCGAGTGGAGCAACTACAAGGAGGTGTTCCATACCCCGGGCTTCCTGACCTGGTGGAAGAACACCCTGCTGTACGCGGGTCTTGGCACCGTCCTCACGGTGGTGTCCTCGCTGCCCGTGGCGTACGCGCTCGCCAAGTTCCGCTTCCGCGGCCGGCATCTGTCGCTGATGCTCGTCATCTCGATGATGATGCTGCCGCCGCAGGTCGTCGTCATCCCGATGTACCTGTTCTGGGCCAAGCAGCTGGACATGTCCGGCACGCTCTGGCCGCTGATCATCCCGATGGCGTTCGGCGACGCGTTCTCCATCTTCCTGCTGCGGCAGTTCCTGCTGACCATTCCGAACGAGTACCTGGACGCGGCGAAGGTGGACGGCTGCGGTGAGTTCCGCACCCTGCTCCGCGTCGTGATACCGATGGCCAAGCCGGGTATCGCCGCCGTCGCACTCTTCCAGTTCTTCTACGCCTGGAACGACTACTTCGGACCGCAGATCTACGCCTCCGAGAACCCGGGGGCGTGGACGCTGAGTTATGGACTGGAGTCCTTCAAGGGCGCACACCACACCGACTGGAACCTGACCATGGCCGCGACCGTTCTGGTCATGGCCCCTGTGATCGTCGTCTTCTTCTTCGCACAGAAGGCTTTTGTCGAAGGCGTCACACTGACCGGAGTAAAGGGCTGATTCATGAAGCTCGCAGTAGTGGGTGGCGGGTCCACCTACACACCTGAACTGATCGACGGTTTCGCACGGCTGCGGGACACCCTGCCGGTCGAGGAGCTGGTGCTCGTCGACCCGGCGGCCGACCGGCTCGAACTCGTCGGGGGCCTCGCACGGCGGATCTTCGCCAAGCAGGGCCACCCGGGGCGGATCGTCACCACCACGGACATCGACGCGGGCGTGGCCGACGCCGACGCGGTGCTGCTCCAGCTCCGCGTCGGCGGCCAGGCCGCCCGCGGCAGGGACGAGACATGGCCGCTGGAGTGCGGCTGCATCGGCCAGGAGACCACCGGTGCCGGCGGCCTCGCCAAGGCCCTGCGCACCGTCCCGGTCGTCCTGGACATCGCCGAGCGCGTCCGGCGCACCAACCCGAACGCGTGGATCATCGACTTCACCAACCCCGTCGGCATCGTGACCCGGGCGCTGCTCCAGGCCGGTCACAAGGCCGTAGGCCTGTGCAACGTGGCGATCGGCTTCCAGCGCAAGTTCGCCCGGCTGCTCGACGTGACCCCGGGTGAGGTGCACCTCGACCACGTCGGGCTGAACCACCTGACCTGGGAGCTCGGGGTGCGCCTCGGCGGCCCCGAGGGCGAGAACGTACTGCCGCGGCTGATCGCCGAGCACGGCGACGCGATCGCGGACGACCTGCACATGCCGCGGGCGATCGTGGACCGCCTCGGCGTCGTCCCCTCGTACTACCTGCGCTACTTCTACGCGCACGACGAGGTCGTGCGGGAGCTCGGCACCAAGCCCTCGCGGGCGGCCGAGGTCGCCGCGATGGAGAAGGAACTGCTCGCCATGTACGGCGATCCGGCGCTGGACGAGAAGCCCGCGCTGCTCGCCAAGCGCGGCGGGGCCTTCTACTCGGAGGCCGCCGTGGACCTGGCCGCCTCGCTGCTGGGCGGCGGCGGTTCCCCGCACCAGGTGGTCAACACGTACAACAACGGGACGCTGCCGTTCCTGCCGGACGACGCGGTGATCGAGGTACAGGCGAAGGTCGACGGGACGGGCGCGACGCCGCTCGCCGTGCCGGAGCTCGACCCGCTCTACGCCGGACTGATCGGCAATGTGACGGCGTACGAGGACCTCGCGCTGGAGGCCGCGCTGCGCGGTGGCCGCGACCGGGTGTTCAAGGCCCTGCTCGCGCACCCGCTGATCGGCCAGTTCGAGTACGCGGAGGCGCTCACCGACAAGCTGATCGCGCACAACCGGGAGCACCTGGCGTGGGCGTGAACGGTTCGGTCCTCGCGATCGACGCGGGGAACAGCAAGACCGATGTGGCGCTGATCGGCGCGGACGGCACCGTGCTGTCCACGGCCCGCGGCGGCGGCTTCCAGCCGCCCGTGGTCGGCATCGGCACCGCCGTGGACGCGCTGGGCGCCGCGGTGGAACGGGCGCTGGCCACGGCCGGCGTGGGCGCGGAGACCGTCGCCCATGTGTCGGCCTGTCTCGCCAACGCCGATCTGCCCGTCGAGGAGGAGCAGCTGACCGAGGCCCTGGGCGCCCGCGGCTGGGGCCGCACGGTGGAGGTGCGCAACGACACCTTCGCGATACTGCGGGCCGGGGTCGACGAACCGCGCGGCGTGGCCGTCGTGTGCGGCGCGGGGATCAACTGCGTCGGCATGGTGCCGGACGGGCGCACCGCGCGCTTCCCGGCCATAGGCCGGATATCCGGCGACTGGGGCGGTGGTTCGGGCCTGGCGGAGGAGGCGATGTGGTTCGCCTCGCGGGCGGAGGACGGCCGCGGTGAGCCGACCGCACTGGCCCGTACGCTGCCCGGTCACTTCGGGCTCGACTCGATGTACGCGCTGATAGAGGCGCTGCATCTGGGCCGGATCGAGTCCGAGCGGCGGCACGAGCTGACGCCGGTGCTCTTCGCGACGGGCGCGGCCGGCGACGCGGTGGCGCACGGCCTCGTGGACCGGCTGGCGGAGGAGGTCGTGGCCATGGCCTCGGTCGCGCTGTCCCGGCTCGGTCTGCTCGGCGAGGAGGCTCCGGTGGTGCTGGGCGGCAGCGTGCTGGCGGCGCGGCACCCGCAGCTGGACGACCGGATCGCCGAACTCCTCGCGGTACGGGCACCGAAGGCGGTGGTCAGGGTGGTGAAGGAGTCCCCGGTGCTGGGCGCCGCGCTGCTGGGCCTGGACCACACGGGCGCCGCTCCCCAGGTGCACGACAGGCTGCGGGCGCAGTACGCCTGACATACTGTGACATCAGTGGGTATCAGGGGCGTCCCGTGGTCTTCGTACCGTGGGACGCCCCTTCCGCAAGGGAACCGATCAGCCGCCCCGGACGTGTTCCTGGTGGGGGAGATCGGTTCGACTTCGGGGGATTGCGCCGCCGATCGTCTTGATCGGCGGCGCCGGCCTTGATCGAATGCTGTTGACCGCAGTTGTCTGCAGTCGATTGCGTTCACGGACCGGTGCAGGATCCAGGCGTTCACTGTATGGACGCCGGTCCCTGCGGCCATACTTCTGGCCGGGCACCAGTCCCCCGATCGGCCGGGGGGCGGGCCGCCGTCAGTGACCGAGGGGGAGGTCAAGTGACATACCCGCCGAATGTGCGCCCGGCGCCGCCGCAACGCGCGCCGGAGCAACTGCCCGCGCCCGCACCCGTACCGCCGCAGCGCGGTGGCCGCGCGGTGGTGACCGACCGGCTGCGTGCCGCGGCGACCACAGAACCGGGCCGGCTCCAGATCATCGGGGCCGTACTGGCGCTGCTCGTCGTCGCGTTCGGGGCCGTGACGGCCTTCGAGATCTCCGACCGGGCGACCTCCGCCGACGACGTGGTGAAGCGCAGCCAGCCGCTCAGCGCGGACGCGGCGAACATCTACCGCTCGCTGGCCGATGCCGACGCCGCGGCGGCGAGCGGCTTCCTGGCCGGCCCGCAGGAGCCGCGCGCCGTCCACGACCAGTACGTGACGGACATCCAGGAGGCCTCCCGGCTGCTGGTGAAGGCCGCGGCCAACACGGACTCCTCGACGAAGTCCGGCCACGAGATCACCAAGCTCAACGAGGAACTCCCGCGTTACACCGGGCTGATCGAGCGCGCCCGCGCGAGCAACCGGCAGGGGCTGCCGCTGGGCGGCGCCTACCTCCGGTACGCGAACCAGAAGATGGCCAACGACATGCTCCCGGCCGCGGAGCGGCTGTACACGGCGGAGACCGGCCGGCTCGGCCAGGACTACGACTCCGCGCGGACCTGGCCGTTCTTCTCGCTCGGCATCGGTGTGATCGCGCTGGCCGTGCTGTTCTGGGCCCAGCGGCGCAACTTCCACCGGACGAACCGGGTGCTCAACCACGGCCTGCTGGCCGCTACCGCGGCCGCGGTCGTGGTCCTGCTGTGGCTGGCGGTGGGGCATTCGGTGGCCCGCTCCGACCTGTCCGACGCCAATACGCGCGGGCAGCAGTCCCTGGACGTGCTCAACCGGGCGCGCATCAACTCGCTGAAGGCACGCGCCAACGAGAACCTCACGGTCGTCGCCCGGGGTGCGGTGCTCACCGCCGACGGCAAGAACGACAAGTACGAGACCGACTACGGCACGGGCATGAAGGCACTCGTCAAGGAACTGGGCCAGGCCGCGAAGCTCGCCGACGACACCCACGACACCGCGGGAAGCGAGCCGGTGGCGAACGCCATCAAGAGTGTCACCGAGTGGCAGAGCCGCCACCGCACCGCCCGCAAGACCGACGACAGCGGCGACTACGAGACCGCGCTGGAGCAGATCATCGGGTCCGGTGACTCGACCAAGGGCTCGACCGGTGAGTCGTTCAACCGGGTGGACAAGGCGCTGCGGCAGGCGCTCGCCCATGAACAGGACGAATTCACCCGGGCCGCCGAGGACGGGCGCGGTGCGCTGGGCGGGCTGCCGATCGGCGCGGCGGTACTCGCCGTGCTGGGCGCGGTCGCCGCGATCGTCGGGGTCAACCGCAGGCTCTCGGAGTTCCGGTGACAGGGGGAGCGATGACAGGGAAGGACGAGTCCAGGACGGGGTCCACGGGCCCGCTGCGCAGGCTGCGCGGCTGGGGTGGTGTGACCGCCATGGCCGCGGCCTGCGCGGTGACGGCGGCACTGACCCTGCTGCCGCTCTCCCACAGCGGCGACGACGCCTTCGGCCAGGAGGTCTCGGGGGCGGGCGCCGCGCACGGCGTGCAGACCCGGGCCGACGAGTGCACCGATCCGGACGCCAGCCTGAAACCCTCGATCGCGGGCGGCAGGACGATCGACCGCATCAAGGCGCGCGGAAAGCTGATCGCCGGCGTCGACCAGAACAGCTTCCAGTGGGGGTACCGCAATCCGGAGTCCCGGGATCTCGAAGGCTTCGACATCGATCTGGTGCGGGCCATCGCCAAGGACATCCTGGGCGACGAGAACGACGTGATCTTCCGGGCGATCCCCACCAACCAGCGCATCGCCGCCCTGGAGAACGACAAGGTCGACGTCGTCGTCCGGACGATGACGATCAACTGCGCCCGGCTCGACCAGGTCTCGTTCTCCACGGCCTACTTCCAGGCCGGGCAGCAGGTGCTCGCGCCGAAGGAGTCCGCGATCACCGGATACGACTCCTCGCTGGCCGGCAAGCGGGTCTGCACGGCCGAGGGGTCCACGGCGTACGAGGCGCTGGAGAAGCGATCGTTCGGCTCGGTGTTCAAGGACAAGCACGACGGCACCGACGCGGACGAGGACCTGCTCACCGTCCCCAACCAGCTGGACTGCCTGGTGCGGCTCCAGATGGGCGAGGTCGACGCGATCGTCACGGACAACGCCCTCGCGGCCGGCCAGGCCGCCCAGGACCCGGCCGTGGAGCTGAAGGGCGACAAGCCGTTCACCACGGAGTACTACGGCGTGGCCACGAAGAAGGGCGCCGACGACCTGGTGGCGCGGGTCAACCAGGTGCTGGTCGACTACCGGGCCGGGGGCGACGACAGCCCCTGGATGCGGTCGTACCGCAGGTGGCTGGAGGACGGTCTGCCCGGAATCAAGGCGCCGCCGGTGCCCAAGTACCGCAGCAACTGAGGCCTGTCCTTCGGATCAGGCGGATCCTGCCGGGCCCCGTCCGGCAGGGAGATCGGAGAGGTGATCGATGGGCGTCGCGGGCCCCTTCCCCAGCTACGCGGCCCGGCCCCCCGGCCCGGTCATGGACCGGGACGAGGCGGACCGTGCGCTGGCCCGGCTCGGTGCGGAGCACGAGGCGATCGAGACCTCGCTCCTCGCCCTGCAGGACCACGCCGGGCGCCGGCTCCTGGAGGGCGCCGAGCTCACCGGTGTCACCAGGGAGCGCTGGAGCGCCACCGAGCAGTCGATCACGCTGCTGTGGAGCTACTTCGACGCGTACGCGGGGGTGCTGAACGAGGCCCGTGAGGTGCGGGCCCGGCGGCGCCACCCGAACCGGGAGGACCTGGTGGCCCTGACCGAGCTGCTGCGCGGCGAGGGCGTCACGGTGGCCCATGCCGCCGCCCGGCCCGATCCGTCGATCACCGGCCCGGCCAGGCTCTCCGAGCGGTTCACGCTGGCGGAGCTGGTCAACCGGATGAACGAGCTGTACGCGCGCTCGCTGGACATGGTCGTCGCCTCCGACTCCGTGTGGTCGGCGATGCCCGCCCGGATAGACCTGCTCGCCGCCGAGCTGCGCCGCACCAGCTCGCTCGCGCACTCGGTCGGGGTACGGCCCGGCGAGCACCCCTCGGGGGACGACCTGGAGTCGATCACCCAGGAACTGACCACGCTGCGGGTGCAGGTGATCTCCGATCCGCTGGCGTTCTGGCTGCCGGGGCCCGGCAGTTCCGCGCCCGGCGGCGGGCGCCCCGACACCACGCGCTACGACCGGGCGGCCCGCGCGCTGGACGAGGTGCGGCGGGAGATCGAGGCGGTGCTCGCGGTCCGGCAGGACGCCGAGCAGCGGCTGGTCCACCTGCGCGACGTGCTCTCTCGGGCGGACCGCACACTGGCAGAGGCCCGCTCCGCCCGCGGCGAGGTGCTGGCGAAGATCGCCGCCTCCGAGGTGCCGGCGGTCAACGGTCCGCCGACCGCGCTCCAGGAGCGTCTCGCCGCGGCCTCCGAGTACCGCAGGCACGCGCAGTGGCACCGGCTCTCACCGCTCCTGGAGACCCTGGAGCGGCAGGCCGAGGAGGAGTTGCTGCGGGCCAGGGAGCAGCTGACGGCGGTCACCGCCCCGCTCGCCGTGCGGGCGGAGCTGCGCGGCCGGCTGGACGCGTACAAGGCGAAGGTGGCCCGGCACGGCCTGGCGGAGGACCCGGTCCTCATCGAGCGCTACGACGCGGCGCGCCGGATGCTGTGGAGCGCGCCCTGCGATCTGAGGGTCGCCGCGCAGGCGGTGCAGCGCTATCAGGACGCGGCGCTGGAACTGCTGGGGCAGCAGCGCGCGTCCGGACCAGAAGACCGGCAGGGGCGGCCGTGAGGCGCCCGGTGTCCTCGGGGCACCCACCGGGCGGGACAGGCAGTGACGGAGAGACGGGGCCGCCGCGGCGGCGGGGCGAACAGGGGGAATGACCATGAGTACGCAGTGCCAGCGCCCCGCGTGCGAGGGCAGTTACGAGGACATGGGCGGCGGTGAGCTGTACTGCGACACCTGCGGTCTCGCTCCGGTCGTCTCGGCGAAGGGGTCCTCCCCGTCCGGGCAGGGGGACGGCATGGTGAGCTCGCCGCCCACCGGTATCGCGGGCGGCGGCAGGGGCAGCAACAGCTCCTCGGCGCGGAGCAGTTCGCGGGCGTCGTCCAGGGCGTCGTCGGGGGCGTCCTCGCGCTCGTCGACCTCGCGGCGGTCGGTGTCGGGGCGGCTCTCGCGGGCGCTGTCCGGCAGCGGGGCGTCGCGTTCGGTCTCGGTGCGCTCCTCGGGGACGTCCACCGGTGTCTCGGGCCGGAACCGGCTGGGTGCCGGGCTGGTGCTCGTGCCGGACGTACCGCGTCCCGACCCGCGCACCGCGGTGATGGAGAACCCGGAGGTGCCCGAGCGGAAGCGGTTCTGTTCGCGTTCGGACTGCGGGGCGCCGGTGGGCCGGGCCAGGGGCGAGCGGCCGGGGCGCACGGAGGGGTTCTGCACCAAGTGCGGCCACCCGTACTCCTTCATGCCGAAGCTCCAGGAGGGCGACATCGTCCACGGCCAGTACGAGGTCGCGGGCTGTCTGGCGCACGGCGGGCTCGGCTGGGTCTATCTCGCGGTGGACCGCGCGGTCTCCGACCGCTGGGTGGTGCTCAAGGGCCTGCTCGACACCGGTGACCAGGACGCCATGGCGGCCGCCATCTCCGAGCGCCGCTTCCTCGCCGAGATCGAGCACTCCAACATCGTCCGCATCTACAACTTCGTCGAGCACCTCGACCAGCGGACCGGTTCGCTCGACGGCTACATAGTCATGGAGTACGTCGGCGGCAAAGCGCTCAAGGAGATCGCCAACGAGCGTCGCACCCCGGCCGGGAAGCGGGACCCGCTGCCGGTCGAGCAGGCGTGCGCGTTCGGCATCGAGGCGCTGGAGGCGCTGGGCCACCTGCACAGCCGCAACCTGCTGTACTGCGACTTCAAGGTGGACAACGCGATCCAGACCGAGGACCAGCTGAAGCTGATCGACATGGGCGCGGTCCGCAGGATGGACGACGACGAGTCGGCCATCTACGGCACGGTGGGGTACCAGGCGCCGGAGGTCGCGGAGGTCGGCCCGTCGGTCGCCTCCGACCTGTACACGGTCGCGCGGACGCTCGCGGTGCTCACCTTCGACTTCCAGGGCTACACGAACGTCTTCGTGGACTCGCTGCCGGACCCGGACAACATCGAGGTGTTCCGGACGTACGAGTCGTTCTACCGGCTGCTGGTGCGGGCCACCGACCCCGATCCGGCGCGGCGGTTCTCCTCCGCCTCGGAGATGGCGGAGCAGCTGATGGGTGTGCTGCGGGAGGTGGTGTCGCTCCAGACGGGGCGTCCGCGTCCGGCGCTCTCGACGCTGTTCGGTGCGGAGATGCGGGTCACCGACACCGAGCTGTTCACCCTCCTGACCGGTGAGGTGTCCCGCCTCGGGGCGCGGAGCCCGGCGCCCCGCGGCTCCGGGCTCTTCGGCCGGCGCAAGGGCGTCGGAGCGGTCGCGCTCGCGCCGGCCGCGCCGCCGCCCGCCGCGGTGGCCCCGCCGGGTGGTGTCCCGGGCGCGCTGCCCGCCGGACCGCCTCCCGCGTTCGCCGCGGGCGCCGGTCCGCTGGCCTCGTCCGCCACGCATGTCAGCGGCGGCGCGAACGGCGGCTCCGGGTACGGCGCCGCGCCCGCGTACCCGCCGCAGGCTGTCGTTCCGGCCCCCCGGTCGCCGCTCCCGAACACCGTTCCCGCTTCCGGGCCGTACGCCCCGGACAGCGCGGGCGGCCCCCGGCTGGCCGGGCTCGACGTGCGGGGGACGTCGCTCGCGCTGCCGGTTCCCCGGGTCGACGCGAACGACCCCAACGCGGGTTTCCTGGCCGGGGTGATGGCGTCGGCACCCGCCGAACTGATCGCCGCGCTCCAGGCCGTACCGGCCGCCTCGCTGGAGACCAGGCTGCGTGAGCTGCGCGCCTTCCTGGAGATGAGCGACCTCGGTGCCGCGCAGGAGACCCTGACCACCCTTGAGCTGAAGCATCCGGACGACTGGCGGGTGGTCTGGTACCGCGGCGTCACCTCCCTGGTGACGGGTGACAACGAGAACGCGGCGCTGTCCTTCGACGCGGTCTACGACGCCTTTCCCGGGGAGCCCGCGCCCAAGCTGGCGCTGGGCGTCTGCGCGGAGGTGCTGGGCCAGCTGGACAACGCCGCCGAGTACTACCGGCTGGTGTGGGCGACCGACCCGAGCTTCGTGAGTGCCGCGTTCGGCCTGGCCCGGGTGCAGATCGCCGCCGGGGACCGGAGCGGGGCCGTCCGGTCGCTGGAGTCGGTGCCGGAGGCGTCGATCCACTTCACGGCGGCCCGGGTCGCCGCGGTACGGGCACGGCTGCGCGGCCGGGCCCCCGACGACCCGCTGATCGTCGATCTGATGGCGGCCTCCGCCCAGGTCTCCGGGCTGGCCGGTCTCGGTCTGGACGCGGTGCGCCGGGAGCAGTTGTCGACGGAGGTGCTGGGGACGGCGCTGGACTGGGTACTCTCCGGGAGTCCCACGGCTCGCCCCTCGGCCCCGCAGTCGCCCCCGCACGGCGGGGCGCAGGGGCCGAAGACGCTGCTCGGCAGTGAGTTGGACGAGCGCGGCCTGCGTTTCGGGCTGGAGCGCTCGTACCGGATGCTCGCCCGGCTTGCGGAGCCCGGCGACGAGAGGATCGAACTGGTGGAGCGGGCCAACCGTTTCCGCCCCCGAACGTGGGTGTGAAGATGTCGCAGAACGACCAGGAGACTGCCTTGTCGAGGTGTCCCGGCTGCGAGGAGCCGCTGGAGCCGGGGGATCTGTTCTGCGGTGCGTGCGGGTACGACCTGTCGGCCGTGCCCGAGCCGCCGCGGGACCGTCCGACGATCGCCATCGCCACCGCGGCGGGCGCCCCGGCGGGGACCGGTCCCGAAGAGCCGGGTACGTCCGGCGACTTCGAGCTGGCGGCGCCGGTGCCGGCCGCGGCCGGCACGGCGGCCGATCCCCGGGCCGCCGCGGACCCCGCCGCGGCCCCACCGGCCGGGACCAAGGTGTGCGTGGCCTGCCGGGCCGGCCGTGTCGACGACGACGGCTACTGCGAGAACTGCGGCCATGCCCAGCCCCGCGAGCGGGACCACATGGAGCAGGAGCTCGGCTCGGTCGCCGCGGTCACCGACCGCGGACTGCGCCACCACCGCAACGAGGACTCGTTCGCGATCTCGACGACCGCGCTGCCGGACGGCACCCCGGCCGTCCTGGCGATCGTCTGCGACGGGGTGTCGTCGGCCAGCCGTCCCGACGAGGCGTCCGCCGCCGCCACGGCCGCCGCCGACGAGTCGCTCCTCGAGTCGCTGCCGCGCGGCACGCATCCGCAGCAGGCGATGCACGAGGCGATCGTGGCGGCCGCCGAGTCGGTCAACCGGCTGGCCCAGGAGCCCGATCAGGCCGCGGAGCAGGATCCGCACCGCCATCAGAACGCCCCGGCGTGCACCCTGGTCGGCGCGATCATGGCCAACGGGCTGCTGGTCGTCGGCTGGGTCGGTGACAGCCGTGTGTACTGGGTGCCCGAGGACCGGAGCAGCCCGCCGGCCCGGCTCACCGAGGACGACTCCTGGGCCGCGCAGATGGTCGCGGCGGGCCTGATGAACGAGGCGGAGGCGTACGCGGACGAGCGGGCCCACGCCATCACGGGCTGGCTGGGAGCCGACTCCTACGAACTGGAGCCGCACACCGCCTCGTTCAAACCCGACCGGCCGGGCGTCGTGGTGGTCTGCACGGACGGCTTGTGGAACTACGCGGAGTCCGCGGCCGAGATGGCCGCCGCGGTGCCCGCGGACGCGTACGAACGGCCGCTGCACGGCGCCCAGGTGCTGGTGGGCCACGCCCTCGACGGCGGGGGCCACGACAACGTAACAGTGGCTCTGCTGCCGTTCCCCGTACCGGTGCAAGGGGCAGGATCCGCCTACAGCGGCGGTTGAGTCCCGTTCCGCCCGCCCCTTGCCCCTCCGTTGCCTTTGTCCGTGAATCTGTCTTCCGTGGATCTGTCTTCATCTGACACGTGGAGCCTCAAGGAGCCGATCAGATGGCCAACTTCTCCAAGTCGAACGTGCCGCAGTTCTCCGTCGAGGTGTACCAGAACGAGTTCCTGCCCGAGGGCGGGCGCGAGGTCAACGGCATCATCACCGTCACCTCGACCGGCGGTGGCACCACGGGCGGCGTTCCGCTGACGAGTGCCGCTCACGCGCCCTCGCACGCAGCGGGGCAGGCGCCGAACGCCGCCGTGGTGATCATGGTGGACTGCTCGGGTTCGATGGACTACCCGCCCACGAAGATGCGCAACGCCCGGGACGCGACGGCGGCGGCCATCGACACCCTGCGCGACGGCACCTCCTTCGCCGTGATCGGCGGGACGCACGTCGCCAAGGAGGTCTACCCGGGAAACGGGCGGCTCGCCACCGCCGATCCGCAGACCAGGGCCCAGGCGAAGGAGGCCCTGCGCCGGCTCAGTGCGGGCGGCGGTACGGCGATCGGGACCTGGCTGCGGCTGGCCGACCGGCTGCTGGGCGGCGCCGAGGTGAGCATCCGGCACGGCATCCTGCTGACCGACGGGCGCAACGAGCACGAGGCGCCGGAGGATCTGCGGGCCGCGCTCGACGCCTGCGCGGGCCGGTTCACCTGTGACGCCCGCGGTGTCGGCACCGACTGGGAAGTGAAAGAGGTCACAGCGATCGCCTCCGCGCTGCTCGGCACCGCCGATATCGTCGCCGACCCCGCGGGGCTGGCCGCGGACTTCACGCAGATGATGGAGAACGCGATGGGCAAGGAGGTCGCGGACGTCGCGCTGCGGCTCTGGACCCCGGTCGGCGTGGAGATCAAGTACGTGAAGCAGGTCGCGCCGACGGTCGCCGAACTGACCGACCGCCGCACCGAGGCGGGCCCGCGCGCCGGGGACTACCCCACCGGCTCCTGGGGCGACGAGTCCCGCGACTACCACGTGTGCGTGCAGGTGCCGGAGGCCGGCGTCGGACAGGAGATGCTGGCGGCCCGGGTCTCGCTGATCCTTCCCGATCCGTCGGGCGGGGCGCCCCAGACCCTTTCGCAGGGCCTGGTCCGGGCGGTGTGGACGGACGACATGGTGGCGTCGACCTCGATCAATCCGCAGGTCGCGCACTACACAGGTCAGGCGGAACTGGCACAAGTCATCCAGCAGGGTCTCGATGCCCGCAAGTCGGGAGACTTCGACGGCGCGACGGCCAAACTCGGCCGCGCGGTGCAGTTGGCATCGGCGTCCGGGAACGAGGACACTGCGAAACTGCTTTCGAAGGTGGTAGACGTCGTCGACGCGGCGACCGGTACTGTGCGACTGAAGGCGAAGGTCGCGGATGCGGACGAGATGACACTCGAAACGCGCTCCACGAAGACCGTCCGCGTGAAGAAGTAACCACATATCCGCACTGATGAGCCGCCCGGCCGGACAGGTCCGCCGGGCGGCGAAGCAAGACAAAATGACGGCCCCCGCGGCCGGACGAGGAGAGGGGGAAGCGCCGACATGCCGACCTGCCCGAACGGACACCAGTCGGGTTCCGAGGACTGGTGCGAGGTCTGCGGCCACCGCATGGCCGGGGCCGGCAGGCCTGCGGGTGCCGTTCCCCCGCCGCCTCCCCCGCCGCCCGCGCCCGGCTACGGATACCCGCAGGGCCCCGGCCCGGACGCGACCGCCCACGCCGAGATCTGCCCGCAGTGCCGCACCCCGCGGGAGGCGATGGCGCCGTTCTGCGAGGAGTGCCGCTGGAACTTCCTCACGAACACCGCGACCTCGTACACACCGCTGGCCCCGCAGCACGGCGGACCGGGCGGTCCGCCCGGTCCCGGCGGACCGGGCGGCGGCCCCGGCGGCCCCGGCCCCATCCCCGGGCTCAATCTGCCGCCGGGCTTCCAGGCACAGCAGCCGCCCGGCGCGCCGCAGCCCCGCGATCCGTTCGAGTACCAGAGTTCGCGCCCCTCGCAGGTGAACCGGCCGGCCGAGCCGCTCTCCTCGGGGCCCGGACAGCCCGGCCCTCCCGGTCCGGGACAGCCGCCGTTCCAGCAGGGACAGCAGGGACAGCAGGGCCCACCGCCTCCGCCGTCGTTCCAGCAGGGCCAGGGTCAGGGTCCGCAGGGCTTCCCGCAGGGGCAGCAGCACGCCCAGCACCAGGGTTCGTCGCAGGGCTCGCCCCCGCCGCCGTCGTTCCAGCGGCAGAGTGCCGCGCCCGCGTTCCAGCAGACGGCTCCCCCGGTCTTCGAGCAGCCCGGTCCGCCGGCCCCGCCGCAGCCGCAGGCCCCGCAGCCGGGCAACGACGACTGGCTGCTGTCGCCGCCGTCGCAGGCCCAGGGCCCGCAGTCCCCGATGCAGCAGCAGCCGTACCCCGGTCAGAACCAGGGTCCCGGCATGGGGCAGGACCAGGGTCAGGGCCAGGCCTCGGCGTCCACGAGCTGGACGGCGGTCGTCGCTCCGGACCGTGAGTACTTCCTGGCGATGATGCAGCGCAGCGGCCCGGAGGCCACCGGGCTGAACCTGCCCGCGTACTCCCCGGAGCAGCATCTTCCGCTGACCGGCAACCAGATCACCATCGGCCGCCGCCGGCACAGTACGGGCGAGTCCCCCGACATCGACCTGTCGGTGCCGCCGGAGGACCCGGGCGTCTCGCACCAGCACGCGGTGCTGGTGCAACAGCCGGACAGCAGCTGGGCCGTGGTCGACCAGAACTCCACCAACGGCACCACGCTCAACGGCGCCGAGGACCCGATCCAGCCCTATGTCCCCGTTCCGCTCCAGGACGGCGACCAGGTGCACGTCGGGGCGTGGACGACGATCACGATCCGCCGGGGCTGACGGCTCCGCACGGTGCGCGGCCGGTGAGGGACGGTCCTCACCGGCCGCGCACTGCTGTTCCGGGCCGCCGCCCCTCGGTCGCCGACTGCTGGAGCCATGTAGTTCGCAGTACGAATAGGCACCCTCGCGCCAGGTTCGTGCGGTCACCGCCTGCCGTATTCTGGCCGAATGCGAAAGGCCGAGGGTGAACAGATGGGATTCGTCACCGCACTGGTGCGATCCTCATTTCTGGTGAACGCCGTATATGCCGAGTCCGGTCGCGAGCACGGAATCACCGCACAGCAGGGCCAGCTGCTCTGTGTGCTGATGGTGCAGCCGTACGGGATGCGTGAGCTCGGGGCGATGCTGGGGCTGGCGAAGTCCAGCCTCACCGGCCTGGTGGACCGGAGCGTCCAGCGGGGCCTGGTGCGGCGCGAGGCCGACCCCGAGGACGGGCGCGCGGTCCGCGTCGCGCTGACCGCGACGGGCGACGAGCTGGCCGACGCGTTCTACGCGGAGACCTGCCGACGGGTGGCGAGGCTGTCGGACAGCCTCGACGGGACCGACCGCGAGCTGCTCGCGCGGCTGCTCGGCCGGCTGGTGCTGGAGAACAAGGTGCCGGTGGTCTTCATGGAGCCGGACGAGGCGCCCCCCGCCGCGCGGTGAGGCCCGCCCGGTGGATCACGGGCAGCCCTCAGCGGCTGTCGGCGATATTGAAGAGCGCGGCGAACCGGCCGGTGAACAGGTCGACGCCCTTGTACTCGCTGACCGCCGACGCCGGCAGAACGACCGGCCCGTCGGGCGTGGACATCTGGCCCACCCCGCCGCCGGGGCCGAGCGGGAGCAGGACCGAGGGCACGGGGGAAGGCCGGTAGGCGGCCGTGGGCCGCTCGCCGCGGACCTGGGCCAGGATGTTGCGCGCCACCACCTCCGCGTGCTTCATCGCGTGCGCGGCCATCTTGGCCTCGGCGAGATCGGTGATGTCGCCGAGTGCGTAGACCCGCTCGTGCCCCTCGACGTTGAGCGCCTCCGTGACCCGGACCTGGCCCCGCGGTGTCCGGGCGGCGACCCGTCCGTCGGCGAGGTAGTCGCCGTTGATGTGCACCCCGTAGCAGCGGAACCAGATGTCGGCGGAGAGCTCGCCGCCGTCGGTGGCCACCGTGAAGGACTTCGTCCGCCCCGGTTCGGCCGGCGGCTGCTCGGTGAGGGTGGCGCCCAGGCGCAGTTCCACACCGAGCCCGTCCAGCTGGCGGTGCAGATCCTCCCGGAGCTCGGGGAGGAAGCCCGGTACCAGGTGGTCGGCCGGGTCGGTGATGATCACGTGCTTGTCCGGCCAGACCGCCTTGATCTCGCCGGACAGCTCCAGCCCCACCGGGCCGGCGCCGACGATCAGCACCCGCTCGGCGGCCGCGAGTTCCGCATGGGCCGCACGGATCCGCTCCAGCGCCCGCGCCGAGAGGTCGGTGTCCATCTTGGCCGGGAACGGATAGTCGGAGCCGGTGGCGAGGACCAGGTAGTCGGCCGCGATCCGCTCCCCCGAGGCCAGCGTGACACCGCCCGGATCCACCGCGACGGCCCGCTCGCGGCGGACGGCGCCGCGCCGGAGCAGGGTGTCGTAGGGGAAGAAGATATGGCCCGCCCAGTCGGGCTCGACCAGCGCCCGGAGCGCCCCCGCCGCATGGACGAACGCGTCCTTGGGATCAATGAGGACGACATCGGTCTCCTCGTCGAGTGCTTTCGCGACCGCGGCGCCACCATAACCCCCGCCAATGACCGCAACCGTACGATTCATGATTCCCCACTCCCCACGGCACGACATAATTCATTCGTGACACGAACCATACTAGTTCGCATCACGAACTGTAAATCGGCGTGTCCTGCCGAGGGCCCGCTTCCCGCGGATTCCGGTGCGGGCCGACGTGACCGGCCCACCCGGCCCCCGGTCGCCCGCCGTGGCGTCTGCGACGATGGAGGGGTGACTGAGAACCCGCGCGACACGGTGCAGGAGCTGACCTTCTACGAGCTGGTCGGCGGCAAGGAGACCTTCCGGCGCCTGGTCCACCGCTTCTACGAGGGCGTGGCCGGGGACCCGCTGCTGCGGCCGATGTACCCGGAAGAGGATCTGGGCCCGGCCGAGGAGCGGTTCACGCTGTTCCTGATCCAGTACTGGGGCGGCCCGCGCACCTACAGCGACCAGCGCGGACACCCCCGGCTGCGGATGCGGCACGCCCCGTTCCAGGTGGACCGGGCCGCGCACGACGCCTGGCTGAGCCACATGCGGGTGGCGCTCGACGAACTCGGGCTGGCCCCCGAGCACGAGCGGCAGCTGTGGGACTACCTCACTTACGCTGCCGCCTCGATGGTGAACACCGAGGGCTGAGTTCCCCGGCCCCCACCTGTGCGGAATCCGGTACTCCGCCGTCGGATAACGGTCACGATCCCATCAAGGTGTGGCCAAGGCCGGTATACCGCGACCGGTGCACTCTGAAAGCATCCATACATCGCCGGGGGGCGTGTACATGAGATGAGGGTGGGGGCAGGGGTGACGGGGTTCGTCTTTCTGCGGGTGAGGGCGCATCGGCTCCTCCTCGCGGCGGCCGTACTGGCCGTGCTGCTCACCACGTCCGTCCTGGCCGCGCTCACCGCCTTCTCCGGCTCCATCGGCGACGCCGCGCTGCGCCACACCCTCACCCACCGGTCCGCGGCCGCCGCGTCCCTCCTCATCTCGGCACAGGTCGCGCCCGAACAGCGGGACGCGGCCGACGCCTCCGCGCGCAAGGCCGCCCACACCACGTTCGACGGACTCCCGGTGACCGTACGGAAGCTGGAGGCCTCTGGCCCGTACGCGCTGCCGCGCGGTCTGCAGACCCCGGCCGCCCGCCGCGGCGACCCCGACCTCACCCACTTCGCCTCGCTCGACCTCAGCCGCGTCCGGCTCACCGCGGGCCGGATGCCCGCCGCCGGGGCGGGGAAGAGCGGCGACCCGGTCCAGGTCGCGCTGCCGGGCACCGCCGCGGAGGCCCTCGCGCTGAAGCCCGGCGCCCGGCTGACGCTCACCGACCGGCTCGGCGGCAAGCCCCTGAAGATCCGGATCACCGGTCTCTACGAGGCGGCGGACCAGGCCGATCCGTACTGGCAGCTGGACGCGGCCGGCGGGCGCGGCGTCCGCCGCGTCGTCTTCACGACGTACGGGCCGCTGCTCACCGACCCCGCGGTGCTCGGCTCCGGCCGGACCAGTTCCGGTGAGCTCTCCTATCTGGCGTCGGCCGACTTCCGCGGCCTCACCACGGACCGGATGGCCGCGCTGCGCCACGCGGCGACCGAGGGCCCGAAGCAGCTGCTCGCCGCCCCCGAGTTCAAGAACGGGGCCAACGCGCAGACCCAGCTGCCCACCGTTCTCGACCAGATCGACCGGGGGCTGCTCGTCTCCCGCTCGACGATGATGATCGTGGCCGTCCAGCTGGTGCTGCTGGCCGGGTACACCCTGCTCCTGGTGGCCCGGCTGCTGAGCAGTGAGCGCGGCGGGGAGACCGAACTGCTGCGTGCGCGCGGCGGATCGCGCGGCCGGATCACCTCGTTCGCCGCGATCGAGGCGCTGCTGCTCGCGCTGCCCGCCGCTGTCCTCGCCCCGCTGCTCGCCGGACCGCTGACCCGGCTCCTGGCGGACCGCAGCGAGCTGTCCCGGATCGGGCTGCGGCTCGGCGGGACCGCCACCGGCACGGTGTGGCTGGTGGCCGCCGTCACCGCACTGGCCTGCGCACTCGCCGTGGTCGCGCCCGCGCTCGCCGCGAGCGCCGGCGGACGCCGCTCCACCCGCGCCGCCACGCTGCCCGCGCCGGTGCGCGCGGGGGCGGACATCGGGCTGCTGGCGGTCGCCGGGGTGGCGTACTGGCAGCTCGACCGGCAGACCGGGGGCGCGGGCAGCGGTGCGCTCAGCGACGACCGCGCGGGCGGCCTCGGCATCGATCCGCTGCTCGTCGTCGCACCCGCCCTGGCCCTGCTCGCGGGCACCGTACTGACGCTGCGGCTGCTGCCGCCCGCGGCCAGGCTCGCGGAGCGCCGGGCGGCCGGCGGCCGGGGGCTGGCCACGGCGCTGGCCGGCTGGCAGTTCAGCCGCCGGCCGCTGCGCGGCGCGGGTCCGGTGCTGCTGCTGGTGCTGTCGGTCGCGATGGGCATGCTGGCCATCGGCCAGAGCGCGTCGTGGGACCGTTCGCAGAAGGACCAGGCGGACTTCAGGTCCGGCGCCCCGGTCCGGATGCTGGGCGGTGTCAACGCGGATCCGGCCCGGTCGGGCACGTACGCGCGGCTGCCGGGGGTACGGGAGGCGGCGCCCGCGTTCCGTACGACGCTGGAGCTCTCCGGCGGCCGAACCGCCGAGGTGCTGGCCCTGGACACCGCGCACGCCGACGAGCGGATGCTGATGCGCGGGGACCTCGCCGACGGGGCGCGGGGCCGGCTGTTCGACTCCCTCGCACCGCCCCACTCCGCACGGGCGGGACTGCTGCTGCCGCGCGACAGCACCGAACTCCGCCTCGATCTGCGCATATCGTCCGGGCCGAAGGCCGGGAGGCCCTCGCGTTCCGGTATGAGCCCGCTGGTCACCGTGTTGCTGGAGGACCGTTACGGCATTCCGTACCGGGTGGTCGCCGGTTCCGTACCGGTGGACGGGAAGGCGCATCCGCTCTCGCTGAAGGTCGCCGCGGCCGGTGAGCTGTCGGTGACCGGGTTCGAGCTGGACAGCAGCCAGCCGGTCGGGCGGGACGAGTCGCACCGCCTCACCGTGAGCAAACTGCGGACCGTGACCGCCGGCGGCGCCGAACGGCCGGTCCCGGTGCCCGGCGGATTCCGCTGGCAAGCGGCCCTGACCACCGACGAGTTCGGGCAGGTCCAGCCGGGCGACCCGCTGCACCCGGCCGGCTCGGCCACGCAGCCGCTGACCCTCGACTACCGGACCGGCTTCGTCACGGAGGAGGACGCGGCGAAGGCGGTACCGGCTCTCAATGTGCGGGTCACCGCGGCGCGCGCCACGTCGGCCGGCCTGAACGGCGTGGCCACGGACGCCTATCTGAAGGCGTCCGGTGCGCGCACCGGCCAGAGCGTGGACGTGACGCTGGCCGGTGAGACGGTCCGGGTGAAGATCGTGCGGTCCGTCCACGCCCTCCCGACGACCGGGCCGGGCTCCACCGCCTCCCTGTCCTCCGGGCAGACACGGGCGGCCCGGGACGGCGGCGCCCTGCTCCTCGACCTCAGGGCCGTCGGCGGGATCTTCGCGCAACGCCCGAACGCCGTGCTCACCGCGACCGAGTGGTGGCTGAGCACCGCTCCCGGCCGGACCGCGGAGGTCGCGGCCGCGCTCCGGGCCCGGCCCGACACCGATCCCGCGCAGGTACAGGTACGGGACGAGGTCGCCGACGAACTGGTGAGCGATCCGCTGGGTGCGGGTCCGCAGTCCGCGCTGCTCGCGGTGGCGGTCGTGGCGGCGGCGCTGGCCGGGGTCGGCTTCGCCGTGGCGGCCGTCGGCTCGCGGCGTGAACGGTCCGCGGAATTCGCCGTACTGCGGGCGCTGGGGGCGCCGCGCCGCCGGCTGGCCCGCATGATCGCCGCCGAGCAGGGGGTGCTGATCGCCATCGGGCTGCTGGTGGGGGCGGTCCTCGGGGCCGTACTGACCCGGGCGGTGGTGCCGCTCGTCGTGCTGACCGGACAGGCCGCCCGGCCCGTACCGGCCGTGCTGGTGGAACTGCCCGCCGGACAGGTCGCGATGCTCCTCGCCTGCTTCGCCGCACTGCCGCTGGTGATCGTCGCGGTCCTCGCCCTGCGCCGCACCGACCCCGCGATCTCGCTGCGCCACCAGGGGGACAACTGACATGAGCCCGCGTCCGATGTTCTCCCGCGGAACGGCCGCCTGCGCGCCCTGGGTACGGACCCGGCTGCGCACCGCCCCGGGCGCGGCCTGCGCGCTCGGACTGCTGGTGCTGCTGACGGCGTTCCTGGCCGCCGCCTTCCCGCGGGCCGTCGACCGTTACGAGGACGAGGGTCTGCGCCACGATCTCGCCGCCGCCGCCCCCCGGCGCAGCATGCTGGAGGTCAGCAGCCCGGCGCCGGGTCTGGAGGTGCCGCAGGCAGCGCGCGAGAAAGCGGTGCGGGAGCCGTCGGTGGCCTCCGTGCACCGGAGGCTGCTGGCCGGGCTGCCCGATCCGCTGCGGGCGGACACCGGCCAGTCCGCGTACGGACTCCGGACCACGAACCCGATCCCTGCCGGTGAGTCCTGGTTCCCCCGCCCCTACGGCATCGACCCGGAGCTGACGTACACGACGCAGTCGGCGCTGCCGGATCACTCCACCCTGCGTGAGGGCAGGTGGCCGGCCGCCCGGGGCGAGGTCACCGCCGCCACCGAGGAGGTGGAGGCCGCGGTCACCGAGGAGACCGCGAAGGCGCTGCGGATCAAGACCGGTGCGACCGTCTCCGTCCCTGCCGTCAGGGGCGGGCAGTTCACGGTACGGATCACCGGCATCGTCGCCCCGCTGCGCCCCGAGGCCGCCTACTGGTCGGCCGAGCCGCTGCTGCGCACCCCCTCCCTGGTCGCCAAACCGACGAAGCCCGAGCCGCATTACTACTGGACTGCCGCTCTGCTGCTGCCCCCGGACGCCGCACCGGTGCTGCTCGCCACCACCGGCCAGCCCGAGGCGTACTGGCGGATCATGCCGGACGTCTCGCGGCTGACCACGCCGGCCGTGCCCCTGCTCCGCTCGTCCGTGGCCTCCCTGGAGGGCGGCCCCGGACTGCTGAAGGTGCGCACGGCCGTCGGCAAGACCGCGACGGTGACGACCGACCTGGACGAGATCGTGAGCGCGTACGACGGGATGCGGCAGGCGATCCGCCCGGTCGTCACCGTCGCCGCCGTCGGCATCGGGGCCGTCGCCGCCATCGTCCTGCTGATGACGGGCGGGCTGATCGCCGGCCGGCGCCACACCGAACTCGCCCTGCTCCGGGCCCGCGGCGGGTCCCTGCGCTCCCTCGGGGGCAGACTGCTCGCAGAGACCGCGGTGACCGCCGTGCCCGCCGCGGCGCTGGGCCTGCTGCTCGCGGTCCTGGTGATCGACGGGACCCGGCTGTGGCCCTCCGCCGTCGGCGCCGCGGCCGTCGGCGCGCTGGTCTGTGCCGCGCTCCCGGTCCGTACCGTGCTGCCGCACCGCAGACCGCGGCTGCACGGCGGCCGCGAGGACCTGGTGAGCGTCCGGCCGTCCCGGCGGCGCACCGTCGCCGAACTCACCGCGCTGGTGCTGGCCGTCGGCGCGGTCGTCGCCCTGCGCAGGCGCGGTACGGGCGGCGCCGGGGGCACCGACCTCCTGGTCAGTGCGGCCCCCGTGCTGGTCGGGCTGATCGCGGCGCTGGTCCTCGTCCGGCTCTACCCGCTGCCGCTGCGGCTCGCGCTGCGCTCCGTGGCGCGGCTGCGCGGCGCGGTCGGATTCCTGGCGCTGGCCCGCGCCGGACGCTCCTCGGCCGCCGGCACACTGCCCCTGCTCGCGCTGCTGGTCGCGCTGACGACGGCGGCGTTCGGCGGCTCGGTGCTCGCCGGGGTCGCGGACGCGCGGGACACCGCGGCGGTGCTCGCGACCGGTGCGGACGCCCGGATCAGCGGCGGGGCCGACTCCGCACCGCTCTCGGACGGCCTGGTCCGTACGGTGTCCGGGGCGGACGGCGTACAGGAGGCGGCGCGCGTCCAGATCGAGTACGGCGTCTCGCTGCCGCCGCCCGAGGACGGTTTCGAGGACGCGCGAGGCGCCACCCTGATCGGCGTCGACCCGGTCACCTACGCCCGGCTGGCGCGTTCCACCGGCATCGGGGCCTTCCCCGCCGACCGGCTGGAGTACACCGGTCCGGCGACGCCGAAGGGCACGCTGCCGTCGCCGGACCGGGTGGTGCCGGTCCTCGCCTCGCCGTCCGTCGCCCAGCGGCTCGGGGACCGGCCGCGCGACCTCCAGTCGATGGCCGGGGACTTCAGGATCCGGGTGGCGGGCACGGTGGCGCACACGCCCGCCGTCACCGACACCTCCTTCATGGTCGTCGACGCCGCCGCCCTCACCCACCGCCAGACCACCGCGCTGCTGCTCACCGGCGACCGGCTGGACGCGAAGGAACTGCGCACGGCGGCCCACCGCGCGAGCAAGGACCTCACCGTCCAACTGCGCTCCGAGGTACGCGCCGCCTACGTGGACACCCCGATGCAGGTGGGTGCAGAGCGGATCTACACGGCGGCGATCGCGGCCGGCGCGGGCTACGCCCTGCTGGCCGTCCTCCTCTCCCTGCTCCGGACCGCTCCGGAACGCACCACCCTGCTGGCGCGGCTGCGCACCATGGGCATCGGTACCCGGCAGGGCGGACGCCTCCTCGGCTTCGAGGCCATGCCCCAGGCGCTGCTCGCCGCCGCGGGCGGGCTGCTCGTCGGCCGGGCGACCATCGCGCTGCTGGCACCGGGCGTGGATCTGGTACACCTCGCGCTCTCGACCGGCCCCGGCTCCGGTCTGCTGTACAGCGCGCCGCTGCGGGCGGACCCGTGGTCGATGGTCCTCCCGGCGCTGGGCGTGATCGTCCTGACCGCCGCGGTGGCCGGCGTACAGGCCTGGTGGACCGGCCGCCGCGGATCGATCACCGAACTCAGGGCAGGAGACTCCCGATGACGACGCAGCCGACCGATTCCACCCTGGCGGAGCTCGAACAGCGGGCCGCAGCACGCCGCGACCGGCCCTCGTACGGGCACGACGCGCTGATCTCCTGCGACCGGCTGGTGCGCATCTTCACCACGGACGGAGTGGAGGTGCAGGCCCTCCAGGGGCTCGATCTACTGGTCACCGAGGGCGAGTTGTTGGCACTGGTCGGCGCGTCCGGCAGCGGCAAGTCGACGCTGATGAACATCCTGGCGGGCCTCGACGTGCCCACGGCGGGGGCGGCGAAGGTGGCGGGCTGCGATCTGCTGTCCATGGGGCAGAAGGAACGGCTCCGCTACCGCCGGGACGTCGTCGGGTTCGTCTGGCAGCAGACCGCCCGCAACCTCCTGCCCTATCTCACCGCGATCCAGAACATCACGCTGCCGATGCAACTGCGCGGCGGCGGGCGCAACCGCGAACGGGCCGCACGCGCCGAGTCGTTGCTCGCGATGCTGGACGTGGCGGAGTGCCGCGACCGGCGCCCGCAGCAGATGTCGGGCGGCCAGCAGCAGCGGGTGGCCATCGCGGTCTCACTGGCCAACTCCCCCTCGGTCCTGCTCGCGGACGAGCCGACCGGCGAGCTGGACTCGGCCACCGGCGAACAGGTCTTCGCCGCCTTCCGCCGCGCCAACGAGGAGCTCGGCACGACGATCGTGATCGTCACGCACGACCAGGCGGTCGCGAACGAGGTCCGCCGCACGGTCGCCATCCGCGACGGCCGTACGTCGTTCGAGGTGCTGCGCCGCACCGAGGTCGACGCGGCGACGGGCCAGGAGTCCCAGGTGGCACGCGAGTACGCGATGCTCGACCGCGCGGGCAGGCTGCAACTGCCCGCGGACTACACGGAGTCGCTGGGCATGGAGCACCGCGTGCTGCTGGAGCTGGAACAGGACCACATCGGGGTGTGGCCCGACGCCCCGAAGCCGGAGTGAGCGGGCCTGACCGCGTGCCTCCCGAAGCCCGCTATAGGATCCGCGCATGGCGACACACGAGCACGAGATCACCGAGCCCGTCGATCTCTGCCTGCCCGACGGCAGCCTGGATCCGGCGGCGGTCGGCTGGTCCCGGGTGCCACTGCACCGCGCCAACCTGCGCGGCTGGGGCCGGACGAAGCGCTGGGAGTACTGGTGCGTGACGACGCCCACCCATCTGGTGGCGCTGACCGTCAGTGACCTCGACTTCCTCGCCCTGAACACGGTCTACCTGCTCGAATACGCCCCGGGCGGCCTGGAGTCGGAGCGCACCGCGATCATCCCCGGCGGCTTCGGCGTCGGGCTCCCCGACACCGTGGCCGGTGCCCCCGGCTCCGAGGACGTGGTGGTCGGACCGGCGCGGCCGTCCGGCGGCAAGGTCCGCATCGAGATCCGAGACGAGGACGCCGGCACCCGGCTGAGGGCCCGTTGTCTGACCGCGGACCGGTTGCCGCTGGAGGTGGACCTGCTGGTCGCCCGGCCGCCGGGGCACGAATCGCTGTCCGTCGTGGTGCCGTGGAGCGATCGGCGCTTCCAGTACACGTCCAAGCACACCGCGCTCCCGGCGTCCGGCCGGGTCAGGATCGGCACGGAGTTCCTGGAGTTCGACGGGGACGACACCTGGGCCGTCCTGGACCACGGCCGCGGCCGCTGGCCGCGCACGGTCGACTGGAACTGGGGCGCCGCCTCCGGACGCACCGGCGGGCACACGGTGGGCCTCCAGTTCGGCGGACGCTGGACGGCGGGCACCGGCTCCACCGAGAACGGGCTCTGCGTGGACGGCCGGCTCACCAAGATCGGCGAGGAGCTGGACTGGCAGTGGTCGACGGCCGATCCCCTCGCCCCCTGGACCATCCGTACGCCCTCGTCCGGCCAGGTCGACCTGACGTTCACCCCGTTCCACAACCGGTCGGCGCACACGGAGGCCGGTGTGATCGCCAACCGCACCGACCAGTGCTTCGGCCATTACGACGGCAGCATCCGCACCGACGACGGCGAGGAGATCGTGGTGGAAGGGCTGCTCGGCTGGGCCGAGGACGTCCACATGCGCTGGTGACGTGACCGGTTCGCGCGTGTGCGGGCCGGGCCGGGCACTCAGCACGTCGGCCGGGTCAGGGAGCTCCTACCCGCCCACCGAGACATCGAGCATCCCCAGCCCGCCCCCGGCACCGGCCCGCCGCAAGGCGATCGCGCCGAACGGGGTGCGCAGCCGCAGCCACGCCCCCGAGGCGAGCAGGGCGACGGGAAAGTCCGGTGCGGACCGGAGGAAGCCCAGCGCCTGCGCCGCGTGCACGGCCCGCAACGGCAGCTCCGTGCCACCGACGGTCCGCGACCAGATGTCGCGCCCGATGAGGTCCCGCTCCGCCCGCGTGCGCCGGTCCTCGGGCAGGCTCTCGTCGCGCGCCCGGAACTCCGCCACGGCGGCGGTCAGCGCCGCGCGCAGGGAGACGGGATCCGGCAGGCCCCCGCGCTCCTGCCAGCCGCCGCGCGGGGGCAGCACGCCCGTCCACGGCGGCCCGGTCACCGGCGAGGGCAACGCCCCGGCACCGGCTTCCGGACCTTCTACGTCCAGCGATTCGAGGAGTTCACCGGCCGACACCGTGACATCGAAGTCATGCGTGTCCGCGAGCCGTACCGCCCGGATCGCCAGGACGTCGAACGACGGCGGCCGGCCGAACACGGCGAGCGCCCCGCCGCCCGCCTGAAGGCGTACGGCGGCGGCCCGGTCGTAGTGGAGCAGCCGACCGAGGAAGCCCGCGAGATCCGCGGCCTCCCTCGCGTCGGCGAACAACAGCGACTGCACGGGCACGGTCATGCCGCCGCGGGCTCCTCGGCCAGGTACTTCTGGAGGAAGAGCTTCTCCTCGGCGGAGATCCGCCGAGGGCGTTCCTCGGCCAGGTCGTACGGCACGACGATCGTCGACGCCCGTACGTACACCTGCTCGGGATCCTTGATCTCGTAGGCGATCGTCAGCGACGCGGCGCCGATCTTCGTGACCCAGGACTCGACGGTCACCGGCGAGTGCCGGTGGACCAGCGGCCGGACGTAGTCGATCTCGTGCCGGGCCACGACGGAGCCGCCCGCGAACGACGGCGAGCCGTCACCCGGCGCCAGCCGGAACATGAAGTCGATGCGCGCCTCCTCCAGATAGCGGAGGAAGACCACGTTGTTGACGTGCCCGAAGGCGTCCATGTCCGACCAGCGCAGCGGGCAGCTGTAGATGTGACGAGCCAAGACGATCAGCCTCGCGTGAGCTTCTTGTAGGTGGCGCGGTGCGGACGGGCCGCGTCCGCGCCGAGACGCTCGACCTTGTTCTTCTCGTACGACTCGAAGTTGCCCTCGAACCAGTACCACTTGGAGTCGCCCTCGTACGCCAGGATGTGCGTGGCGACGCGGTCCAGGAACCAACGGTCGTGGGAGATGACCACGGCCGCACCCGGGAACTCCAGGAGTGCGTTCTCCAGCGAGGAGAGGGTCTCGACGTCGAGGTCGTTGGTGGGCTCGTCGAGGAGCAGCAGGTTGCCGCCCTCCTTGAGCGTCAGCGCCAGGTTGAGGCGGTTGCGCTCACCACCGGAGAGCACACCGGCCGGCTTCTGCTGGTCCGGGCCCTTGAAGCCGAACGCGGAGACGTACGCCCGCGACGGCATCTCGACCTGGCCGACGTTGATGTAGTCCAGCTCGTCCGACACGACGGCCCAGAGGGACTTCTTCGGGTCGATGTTGGAGCGGGACTGGTCGACGTAGGAGATCTTGACCGTGTCGCCGACCTTGATGGAGCCGGAGTCCGGTGTCTCCAAGCCCTGGATCATCTTGAACAGCGTGGTCTTGCCCGCACCGTTCGGGCCGATGACGCCGACGATGCCGTTGCGCGGCAGCGTGAACGACAGGTCGTCGATGAGGACCTTGTCGCCGAACGCCTTCGAGAGGTGCTCGACGTTGACGACGATGGAACCGAGGCGCGGGCCCGGCGGGATCTGGATCTCCTCGAAGTCCAGCTTCCGCATCTTGTCCGCCTCGGCCGCCATCTCCTCGTAACGAGCAAGACGTGCCTTGGACTTGGTCTGCCGGCCCTTGGCGTTGGAGCGGACCCACTCCAGCTCTTCCTTGAGCCGCTTCTGCCGCTTCTCGTCCTTGCGGCCCTCGACCTTGAGGCGGGTGGACTTCTTCTCCAGGTACGTGGAGTAGTTGCCCTCGTAGGGGATGGCGCGGCCGCGGTCGAGTTCGAGGATCCACTCGGCGACGTTGTTCAGGAAGTACCGGTCGTGGGTGACGGCGACCACGGCGCCCGCGTACTTCGAGAGGTGCTGCTCCAGCCAGTTCACCGACTCGGCGTCGAGGTGGTTGGTGGGCTCGTCGAGCAGCAGCAGGTCCGGGGCCTCGATGAGCAGCTTGCAGAGCGCGACACGGCGCTTCTCGCCACCGGAGAGGTTGACGACGGGCCAGTCGCCGGGCGGGCAGCCCAGGGCGTCCATGGCCTGCTCCAGCTGCGCGTCCAGGTCCCACGCGTTGGCGTGGTCCAGGTCCTCCTGGAGCTTGCCCATCTCGTCCATGAGCGCTTCGGTGTAGTCGGTCGCCATTTCCTCGGCGACCTCGTTGAAGCGCTTCAGCTTGCCCATGATCTCGGCGGCGCCGTCCTGCACGTTCTCCAGCACGGACTTCGACTCGTCGAGCTTGGGCTCCTGCATGAGGATGCCGACGCTGAACCCGGGCGACAGGAAGGCGTCACCGTTGGACGGCTGCTCCAGTCCCGCCATGATCTTCAGCACCGTGGACTTACCGGCACCGTTGGGACCCACCACACCGATCTTCGCGCCGGGCAGGAAGCTCAGCGTCACGTCGTCAAGGATGACCTTGTCGCCGTGCGCCTTGCGTGTCTTGCGCATCGTGTAGATGTACTCAGCCAAGAGAAACCGTCCGGCAATCGATGAGTGGGCAGATACACCCCATCTTGCCTGACGGCCACCCCCAAGGGGAAACGCGCACTGTCAGCGCCTCTGAGCTGCGGCGGAGCACCTAAGGCCCTTCCGGTACCTGTCGTCATTCGTCATCTCTGGCCATCATTGGTTGTCGTCTACCGGCCCACAACCGGCCCAGTGATCCGCGCGATGAGCTGCACTTTCGGTGTCCTGGCCACGCAGGCGTTCCGGCCCGGCGCGGGCCTCCTCCCCCGCTTGTCGCTTATCGCCTGTCGCTTGTCGGCGTCCAGGTCAGACGGTGGTTCGAGTCCAGCGGGAAGTATGAGCGTGCGGGTGCACGACAAGCGACAAGCGTGCGCTCCAGCAGGAGCGCACGCCACCGAGGCCGTACACGCCCCGCAGGGCCAACGAACCCCTTCCCGGGCCCGTTTGGTCACCGCACTCCCGTTCAGTCGTCACGAGCCCCGTGGGGACGCGGCGTGACAGGTTTCCGGGCTCTCGCGCGCACGCGTAGGGGCCCTCCGGAGACCCGGAACCGGCTTCTCGCGTGGCGAATAGGACCCGCCACGCGAGAAGCGCGGGCTGGGGCTTCGCTCGGTTCGGCCTCACAGGTGCGGTTACGTCGGTTACATCGGTTACACCGCAGGTCAGGGGCATGATTTCTGTAACCGATGGGTGGGGTGTAACCGATGGCGTGCGGTTACAGGTGGTGGAGGGCGGGGCGGTGTAACCGGAAGCGTTCCGGTTACACCGCCCCAATCGGTTACAGGTACGCCGCAGGTCAGGGGCCCAATGGGAGGGGTGTAACCGATGTAACCGAGGATTCCGGGGGGAGGGGGGAGTCGACTTCCAGTGAGGCCTCGTGGGATAGCTCTGCTCATTCGGTGACCAAGGACGCTCTTAAGTGGGGGGCTACTCTCTCCGGCACTGCAGTCGACCGCCCCCATTTAAGAGCCGTCTGCACTAGCCACCAACCTCGTCAGCGCCGAACCGACCCCGGCCGCATCCGGCAGTGGTGCGCCGAAGGTCGTCGCCGAAGGCGTCCCCGTTGCTGTTCGCCCTGACCCGCGCTCTTCGAGTGGCGGGAGCTATCCGCTACACGAATCATGCCTCTGACCTGCGATGTAGCGGCGTAGCGGAAGTAGCGGACCTGAAGAGAGGGAGGAGGGCGGATCAGCCTTCCGCAGGTGAGACGAGAGCCACCGCTTCCACACCCTCCCCGTCTTCGAGGGGGTGCACGATGCGGCCGATCTCTTCCCATCCGAGCCGCCGATAGAGACGAATGGCGGAGCTGTCCTTGACCATCACGTCGAGCACCAGCCTCAGGCCGTGACGGTCTCCATAGGCTTGGGCCGCTCGCACCAGGCGTTCACCCACAGATCGCTTTCGCGCGTCAGGGAGCACGAATAGCCGGGCGAGCACGCCTACCTTCGTCTCGTCCGCGCCAGCGCGCTGCTTCCATAGAGCCACGGCGCCTTCACCAGCCGGTCGGTTCACGGAGACGTGACCAACCACGTCTCCGTCTGCGACAGCCACCCATGCTTGGAGGGCCTCGGTGGCTGTCAGCCACTCCTGAGGGTGGTCGACCCCCTCTACGGGGTATCCGTCCACCGCGTGCACCGCGACCAGCGCAGATGCCGCCCGAGGAATGTCCGCGCTGGTTCGCGGCCTAACGACTACCTCGGGCAACGGAGCCTCCTCCCCGAGCACTACTGAACGGCCAGTTCATACTTCAGACCAGTGAGGTCAGACCGGTGAACGTACCGGGACACCTCGAAGGCCGCACCCTCCTGGTCGAAGCTGGTGTGCAAGACCTCCAGCACGGGCACGCCGGCCGAGAGCCCGAGGACAGCGGCTTCGTGGGGCGTGGGCATCCGCGCAATGATCTCGTCCCGAATCGTCGTCATGGCGTGGCCGAGTTCTTCGAGGCGGCCGTAGATGCCGTTGGGGCCGCTTTTCGCTTCCATAAGCAACGTGCCCTCCGCCTCAGCCCACTTGAGGTAGGTCGAGACGATCTGAACAGGCTCGTCATCCGCGAAGTAGTGGTTCTCTCGATGCACGACGCTCCGCTCTTCCGGAGGTACTCCCAACCGCTCCGCGACGTCGGAGGGCGGCACCTCTCGGGCAATCGAAGGAACGTCAATACGGGCGGTCTTCCCTTGACGCTTGGCCTCCAGGCGGAAGGGGGTCAGGCCCGTTTCACGGTTCTTGAGCGAGTACCGATCGCTTCCGAACCGGAAGAGGCGGCGGGGCTCTCGCACGAAGACGCCGCGTCCGTGCTTGGCAACGACAAGCCCCTGTTCAGCGAGTAGCCGGATCGCCTCACGGGCGGTGTTGCGCGCGGCTCCGTACTGCTCTGCGAGCGTCCGTTCCGAAGGGACCCTGTCCCCCGGTTGAAGCTCGCCGGACTCGATGGCAGATCGGAGCGCCTGAGCAATGAGCCTGCTGGCGGGGGGCTGACTTTCGGCGTTTCCAGACGGGGTCATATCGCCATTATACAACTGGCTTGAGCCAGTGGCTTGACGTTCAGCGGACCGTCATGCTCAACTGGCTCAAGCCAGTAAGTGGCTCAAGCCAGTGGGAGCGACGCCCCTCCGCCACAGAAGTTCGTCGCTCCCCTTGACCCTTGAAGGGGCCATCTCATGATGCCTGAAACCACCCTCCCTCGTATCGCTCGGCCGGTGAGCAGCGTTACCGCCGTTGCGGACTCCACGCTGGTCGTCAGCCTGCTGGATCAGGTCGCGATCGACGGTCTGTCGTTCTCGGAGCTGGTGGGCCTGCTGGCCTTCACCCCCGGGGCGAATCTCTACGCCGACGAACTCGCCGACGACCACCTGGTCGTGACTTGTCTGGAGTTCGCGCTGCTGACGGCCCGCACGGAGGACCGGAGGGCGCGCGGCGCTCTGGCGGCCCGCCTGCTGGACCGCCCGCAGGCCCCGGAGCACGACTACGCGGCGCTCGTGGCCCGCACGGTGACCAGGGTCTTCGGGGTGACGGCATGAACGCCCCGGCCATGCACACAGCGGCCCTGTTCGCCCGCGTCCCCTCCCGCCCGCACGGTGCCCTGGTGGCCCGTGCGAGCGGGGCGGGCCCGCTCTCCGTCCCCGTGGCGGGCGGTGAGCTGTGCCGCGAGGAGACCGCGGCGGCCCTGTTCGAGGTCTACACCGACGAACACGCCGTGCCCGGCATCACCACCGACACCCTGTACGCCCTCCTGAACACGTCCGTGGCCGACCTCGGCCCCGCCGGACTCGTCCAGTGCACCGACGCCTTCTCCGGGCTGGACGCGGTCGAGTTCCCGGAGGTCGGCGTCTGCCGCTGGTACGCCTACCGGCTGGCCTTGTCCTTCAGGTACCAGGGTGCCCGCTCGCGGCCCATGACGGCCGGTGAAGCCGCCGCGCTGGCCCTGTCCGGCTACGCCCACACTCTGGGCGCCAGCCGACTCGACCCCCGCCGCCTCGCCCGCCAGATCCGCGACGGCGCGGCCCGCGTCCCCGCCGCCGTCCTCATCCAGCTCGGGCGCGCGGTCGCCGCCGACCTGGCCCACATCCCCGACCCCGGCAACAGCGGTAGCTGGCTCTACCGCCGACTCCTGCCCGACCGCCAGCGCACCCGGCACTGCTTCGACCTGATCCGCAGCAACGTCCCCGTGCCCCTGCCACTCGTCGTACGGACCGACGACGGCGCCTTTCAGATCGGGGCCGCACCGCCGCCCGGACCCGGCAACCGGTGGGCTCGCCCCCTGCGCGCCCAGTGGTGACCAGTCGACCCCGATCGCCCCTCCTGCCCGACCGATCGACCCCCGGTCGGTCTACACCTGACCTGCGTGACGACCCGCGTCACACCCCCGTCACGCCCTGGAGAACCCTTCTGTGAGCACCCGCCGCTTATCCGCCGCCCGGCGCCGCCATCGCCGGGAACAACTCGCCCGCCGACACGGCGCCCGCTGCACGTACTGCCTGCGCCCGTTCACGGCCACACGCGAACCCACGATCGACCACATCGTCCCCCACTCGCTCTTCCCGACCTGGTCGGTCGGTCACCTCACCTTGGCCTGCCGACCGTGCAACCACGCCAAGGCCAACCGTCTCCCGCTCTCCCTCGCACTCCTCCTGCTGCGCCGGTACGGCCCGCCGCAGCCGACCGGTACGGCCGTGAACACGACGCTTGTTCACGGGGCCCCCACCGTGTTCACGGCCCCGATCACCCCCGCACCCGCGCTCCTCACCGACCGGAAGACCGGGCAGGTTACGCCCGGTCGGGCCACCGTGAACAGCCACCCGACCGCTGCGTCTTCCCCGGTGGCCCTGTGGCTGCTGCTGGCCCGGATCGCTCACGCCCGCGAGGCGGCCACCACCGCCCGTGAACAACCTCGCGGACACCGTGAACACTCGGTCGGCCGCCGTGAACAGACCCGTGAACGCCGTGAACGCCCGGTCGGTTTCCCGGCCCGCGCGTCCCCCCGACCACCGGCCACCGCCCCCGCCGGCCGACCCGACAGGCCGAAGCCCGCACTGCTCCCACGCACCGCCCGCCCGGAGACGAGGAGTCACCAACGCCCATGACCAGCAAGCCGATTGAGACTCTGCGCGGCGGACTTCCCGACCGCTACCTCACCCCGGAAGACTTGGTCGCGATGTTCAGCCTGCCGAGCGTCGAGACCGTCTACGCATGGCGCCGCAAGAAGCTCGGACCGCCCGCCGTCCGCATCGGCAAGTACCTGCGCTATGACCCCGCCGCCGTACACGCCTGGGTTCACGAGCAGACCGCCCACGACGCCGCCTGACCCTCGGCCCGCACGAGGGGGAGGTAAAGCCCTCCCCTCTACCCGGCACCCGGAATCCGCCCGCCACTACGCGCACCGAACGCCTCCGTACGGCGCCCGCCAGTAGAGGGGGCCCTTTACCCCGGTAGAGGGGCAGGTAAGGGGCTCCCACCTGCGAGGTAAGGGCGGTAAAGGGGGTCGCGGCCCGCTCCTCGAAGCACCGCTCAACCCGGGGGAGGGAGTTGGGGAGTCGCGCACATCCTGGGGAGTTCTCCCCAACCGCCTCCCCAACCCGCCCCCCCAGGCTGATCAGCCAAAACACTCCAGGTGGGGAGGTGGGGAGGTGGGGAGGCACCCGGCGTCCCTCCTGAAAAGCCGCTCCGAGCGCCATCCCGAGAGGGGGCCCACGCCTCCCTCTCCAGCACTCCACCACCACCTACGAAGGGTCACAGCCCGCATGGCTGGCTACGTTCAGGACCGTTGGTTCAAGGAAGAGACGACCCCGGATGGCAAGACCGTTCGCGTCAAGACTGATCGCCACGGCATCGGGATGCGTTATCGGGCCCGCTACTTCGGCCCGGACGGCACCGAGAAGTCGGAGAGCTTCCCGGACCGGCAGAAAAGCCGGGCCGACAAGTGGCTGACGCGCATCGAAGCCGACATGGACGCGGGGAACTATGTCGACCCGAAAGCGGGTCGGGTCACCTTCGGTGAGTACGCCGAGAAGTACCTCGGCGGGTTGACTGCCGACCAGGTCAGTCAGGAGGTCGTACGCAGGCGCATCCGGCTCCACGCGGTGCCCTACATGCGGACGCGTCCGATGGGGTCGTTCAAGCCCGAGCACGTGCGGACGTGGCTGAACAGTCTCCAGTTGGCAGTACCGAACGGCACCTACCGCCGCGCCATCTACGACTCGGTCTCGGCGCTGTTCAACGCAGCGGTGGACGACAAGGTTCTCAAGTCGAACCCGTGTCACGTCCAGTCGGTCAAGGCCCCGGTCCCGGAAGACCGGCTGATCGTTCCCTGGTCCCAGGAGCGCGTGTTGGCCGTTCGCGACGGGCTGCCCGCGCGGTACGCGGCCACCGTGGACGCCGGCGGAGGCTGCGGGCTGCGTCAGGGGGAGGTGTTCGGCCTCGCCAAGTCCAACGTCGACTTCGCCACGGGTTGGGTGCACGTCCGTCAGCAGATCAAGCGCGTGGGCGGAACCCTGGTGTTCGCCCCGCCGAAGCGCGGCAAGCTCCGGGACACGCCCCTCAGTCCCGTGGTGGGGGCAGGCTTGCGGGAACACATGGACCTGTTCCCGCCCGTGCCGGTCACGTTGCCCTGGAAGACCCCGGACGGGCCGCCGACGACGATGGAGCTGGTGTTCACCAGCGGTGTAGGCAACGCGATCTGGCGAAGCTACTTTGACGACTTCGTGTGGAAGCCCGCCCTTGCCACGGCGGGCGTCATCCCTCCGCGCGGGAAGGGCGAGCGGCGCTACGCCGCCGCCCCGGACGACGGGATGCACGCGCTGCGGCACTTCTACGCCTCGGTGGTCCTGGAGGCCGGAGGCAGCATCAAGGCTCTTAGCGTCTACCTGGGGCACTCCGACCCGGGGTTCACGCTGAAGATCTACACCCACCTCCTGCCGAGCAGCGAGGAGAAAGCACGCGAGGCCGTGTCGTCGGTGTTCCAGCGCATCCGCCCGCTGGTGCTCCCGGAAGCGGCCTGACGGGCAGCTACCGGCCCCCTACCGGCCCACGGCCCCGAACCGGCCCCTGTCTTGCGGCTCCGCCGCTGGTCAGGGGCCCTTTTGTGCCTAGGTACCGCAAGACACACCCCATCTTGCCTGACGGCCACCCCCTGATGGAAACCCGTATCAGCGGGCGGCCGTGACCTGGCCCTCTGCCTGTCCGCCCGCGCGGGTGATCTGTCACTGCCTGTCGCCGCCGGTCACCTAGCGCCCGGCGGGAACTGCTTCTGTGTCCGCTGGGCATCCACCGGCATCGTCCCCGACCGAGCGGGATCCCGGAGTCCGGCCCCGCGATATGTGACGGCCCCGGTACGCGGCTGCGTACCGGGGCCGTCGTCAGCACACCGTGACCGTGTGCCTACGGTTCATCACTCGCCGGAGGGCTGGCCCTTGCGTCGGCGGAGGAGGAAGACCGCGCCGCCGCCGATGACGACCAGGGCGATCGCGATTCCCGCGATGATCGGGGTGGCGTTGGAGCTGCCGGTCTCGGCGAGGTCTCCCTCGGCGCCCGCGGAGCTGCCGCCGGCCGTGGCGGTGGTCGTGCTGGGCTGGTCGGCGGTCTGGGTGTCGAGGCCGCCGGTGGTGGTGTCGCCGCTGGTCTTGCAGTCCAGCACGCCCTTGAACGTCTTCGTGAACCCGCCCGGCCCGGTGATCGTGACGTCGTACGCCTGGTCCTCGGCGACCGGCACGGTCACCGTCTCGGACTTGCCCGCCTCGACGGTGTGCTCCGCTCCGGCCAGTTCGAAGGTGAACGCCTCGTCGCCCTTGTTGCTCGCGGTGACGTCCACACCGCCCTTGGCGCAGTTCTTCTTCGCGGAGACCGCGGGCATCGCGCCCTTCTTGGCCCAGGTCGCGGCGGCGCTCGCCGAGACCGTGGACTCGCTGGAGCCGGCCAGGATCTGGGTCTGGCTCCTGGTCACTCCGGCGAAGGCCCGGCCGACCGGTACCGAGGTGGTGGCCTGGACGGTCAGTGAGGCCGAACCGTCTGCGGAAGCGGCCGGAACGTCGAAGTAGAGCTCGGAGCCGTTGACCGCCGTGGTGACGGCCTTGCCCTTCTTGTCGGTGACCTTGATGCCGCTGGCGGAGTCGGCGGGCGGGGCCACCGAGACCTGACCGGCGTTGGTGCGGACGGTGACCGGACCCAGCCGCTCGCCGGACCGGCCGGACACGGCGGCGGGGTCCAGGGCGAGGGACGGCTTGGGCTCCGCCGTGTCGGTGGCGGACTTCTCCAGCCAGTCCGCGAGCTTCTCCGCCTGGCCGTCCGACGCGTCGACGTCGGCGTCGTCAGAGAAGCGCCAGATGGCGACCTGGGTGCCCGCCGCCGCGGTCTTCTCGGTGAGCGGCCCGGTGCCCGCCGCCTCCGCGAGTGCCGAGAGGTCGTCGATCTGCGGGTAGGAGTGCTCGAGGATCCAGCGGATCCGGCCGGCGTTCTTGTTGCTTCCCAGCGAGGTCTGGGCCCAGGGGGTCTCCAGGTACTTCGCCTGGTCCTGGGTGGGGTTGTGAATGTCGATGCAGTACGTCTTGAGCTTGCCGCCGCCGTCGACGGTCATCTCGAAGAGCCCGGCGGGCAGTCTCTGCTCCTTGCCGTCCGCGTGGAGCACCGCGACGTCGTACGTCTTCAACCCGTCCAGTACCGCGCTCGCGCCGCCCTGGTGCTGAGGCGCCTCGTCGGCAGCCGCACCGCCCGCCCCGGCGAGGGTGCCGGCCATGACCAGACCGGATGCCACCACCGACGCCGCCAGGCGGGATATGCCCCGCATCCGCCGGGAACCGACCGTCGTCCTTGATGACGAGGCGGTCGCTGAAGAAGCAAAAAACACAGAATTCCCCTCCGGGCGAGACCCTCGCGCCTGGTGCGCGTGTGGGGAATGTCCCGCCTGCCGACTCAAGTGCCCTGTGAGTACTGGGGAATCCTAAGGACGAAGCGAAGCACAGTCCCCCGTCATACCGTCGGATAACCATTCCGACTCGGAATCGTTATCCCCGGTAACGCTTGGGCCAGAGGCCGTTGCGTCCGTCCGGTCAGGGTGCGGACACGAGTTCTGGGCCGCTTTTCCTGCGAACCGTCCGCCGCCTGGCCGTTGGGCGTTCCGCCCGATCCGGCCGGTCCGGCTGATCCGAATCGCCCGTCCGCGTCGGCTGATTGGGCCCGCCTGACTGAGCTGACTCATCCAGTTCATCCAGTTGATCCGGCTGGTCCGGTGCCGTCTGTGGTGGCGGCTGGTCCCGGCCGGACACCTCGCGCACAGCCCATCGGTCCGGCTCGGCCGCCCCCGGGCCGCCCATGCGCGACACCAGCCCCGGTTCGCCCCTGAGCACCCGTCGGAACGCCGACGTGCCCCGGGTCAGGTCGTGGCCCACCGCCGTCGCCTCGATGTCCACGAACGTCCGTCGCTGCCCCTCCCGTTCCTCCTCACGCACCTTCAGCCTGCCGTGCACCACCAGGGGTTCCCCGACGGAAACGGAACCCGTCAGATTCGATGCCAGAGTCCGCCATGCCCACACGGTGTAGAAGCTGGTGTGCCCGTCCGCCCAGAGCTGTTTCTCCCGGTCCCACCGCCGGGGCGTCACCGCGAACCGGAATCGCGCCATTCCCCCGCTCGCGGTCTCCCGGAACTCCACACCGGTGGCCGCATTGCCCACCAGCGTCACCAAGGTCTCGTTCATGGCTCCGCCTCCCCTTCGGTCTGGATTCAGTGACCCGAGCCCTCGCGTCCGGTCACTGATCCCATGGTGAAGAGGAGGCGGAATTCCTGCTGGGGCCTGTGGACTAACGGCCCGTTGTGGAAAACTCCGTCACCGCCACATAGCGCTCGCGCACCTCGCGATAGCGCACCAGTTCCGCCGACACAGGATCGAGCACCCTGGCCCGCCCGCAGGCCGCCGCGGCCTCGCGCAGCCGGCGCTCCGCCTCCTGGCCGTACCGTCGTGCGGGTCCCCGGGCCGCCGCCGCGCACGACCACTCCACCAGCGGGCCGCCGATGATCCCCGCCAGCATCACCAGCGCGGGCGTCAGCAGTCCCGGTTCGAGCACGCCGATGATCTGGCCGATCAGCCACAGGCCGCCGAAGATCTGAAGCAGCGTCATCGCCACCTGTGCCAGTACGGCCGCGGGCCACCAGGCCGGCCGCGGTGGCCTGGCGCCGCGCCCCCGGTGCGTCCCGGTCCGCCCGTCGGGTTCCGCCGGCTCGCCGCTGTCGGGGTCCGCGCCCCGCGCCGGCGCCGCGCCGGCCCGCTCGGCCAGTTCGTCGAGCGCCTCCGGCAGCCCCTGCGCCCCGTGCACCGCGGCCTCGCGCACCGCTTGTGCCCACGGCCCCGGCAGCCCGTCTACGGCGTCGTCCGCGACCGTGCGTACCGCCTGTTCGACCCGCTGGCGTGCGGTGAGCTGTTCCTCGGGCGGTGCGGTGAGTGCCGCCCGGTCCAGGCTCCGGGGCTGCCTGGTGGACTCGTACCAGCGCCACAGCCGCAGCCACGGCGTCCCGCACGCCCGGCCCGCGTTGCGGCGCCATTCGCGTTCCGCCGCCTGGCCCGCCGCGGCGGCGCCGACAGCCTCCGCGAGCCGGTCGGCGAACTCCTCCCGGGCCCGCTCCCCCAGTCCGGGCCGCCCCTCGGCGACGTACACCGGACGGAGTCTGGCCGCGGCGGCGTCCACATCGGCGGAGAGCCGGCGCGTAGCGGCCGTGCGCTCCTGGACGAACCGGCCCAGGAGTTCGCGCAGTTCGCCCACCCCTTCGCCGGTGAGCGCGGACAGGGACAGGACGGTGGCGCCCGGTTCGCCGTGTTCGCCCAGGGCCATGCCGTCCTCGTCGAGCAGCCGGCGCAGGTCGTCCAGGACCTGGTCGGCGGCCTCGCCCGGCAGCCGGTCGATCTGGTTGAGGACGACGAAGGTGACCTCGGCGTGTCCGGCGAGCGGCCGCAGATAGCGCTCGTGCAGTGCGGCGTCCGCGTACTTCTCCGGGTCCACGACCCAGACCACCGCGTCGACCAGCGCCAGTACCCGGTCCACCTGTTCACGGTGTCCGGCCGCCGCCGAGTCGTGGTCGGGCAGGTCGACCAGGACGAGCCCCTGAAGCGCCTCGTCGGCCGCCGTGCCGCCGCCCTGCTGCGGCCGGCGCCTGAGCCGTCCCGGGATCGCCAGCCGGTCCAGCAGCCCCGCGGCGCCGTCCGTCCACGAACAGGCGATGGGCGCGGCGGTGGTCGGCCTGCGCAGCCCGGCTTCGGAGATCTGCGCGCCCGCGAGGGCGTTGAAGAGTGTCGACTTGCCGCTGCCGCTCGCTCCGGCGACGGCGACGACGGTGTGCCGGGAGGAGAGCCGCTGCCGGGCGGCGGCCTCGTCGAGCACCCGGCCCGCCTCTGCGAGGTCGGTCCGGTCGAGCCGGGCCCTGGAGAGTCCGACGAGTTCGCGCAGTGCGTCCAGGCGGGGGCCGAGCGGGCTGCCGGAGGGGACGTACGCCTCGACCTGGGGGCGTACGTCGTCCTCCGGGGCGGCTTCCGGCGCCGCCTGGGGTGCGGTCTCGGCGGCGCGGCGGGCGATGAGCCCGTCGTCCCAGCCCCTGGCCGGCCGGTCCCGGTCCTTCTCCAGGCCCTCGTCCGGGCTCCGCTCCGGCTCCGGTTCCGGTCCGTGCCCCTGTCCCTGGCCCGGACCCTCGTCAGTGACGGCAGTCATCGCTGCCACCTCTCCTTCTGCAGTACGGACAGCGCGGCGATCAGTTCGGCTTGCGGCTCGGGTGCCACGTCGAGTGCGTCCAGTGGGGCGAGGCGCCGGTCGCGTTCGCCGCCCAGCACCTGGTCGAGATAGCCGCTGAGCAGTGCCCCGCCCTTGTCGCGCAGCCGCACCGCGCCCTGGACGCCGATGCGTTCCGCGAGCTGTTCGCCCGCGGTGCGGGCCCGGCGGCCGCCCAGCAGAGCGGCGGCCAGCAGGGCGGCGACGGTCTCCGGATCGGGCGCGGCGTTGCGTTCCATGAGGCGCACCTCCTCCTCGGCCAGCTCCTCCAGGACCCTGCGCCAGCGCCGTACGGTCATGGCGATCCGGCCCCGGATGTCTTCCGCGGGGCCCCATCCCCCCGCCTCCCGGCCCACCGTCCCGAAGCCGAACACCGCGGCCGCGGGCTCCCGCTGCCAGGTCGTCCGGATCTGTTCGTCGGCGGCCGCCACCGCGCACTCCAGGAGGGCGGCGAGGCTCTCCACCAGGGTTTCGAGGACTTCTTCCGAGGTGCTGTACAGCGGGTATCCGCGCCACCGGGTCCGGGCGTCCCCGGCGAGCGCGCCGCCGTTCTGCAGCCGGCGCCGGACGCGTGCGCCCTCCTTCCGGTACGCGTCCTCGACCACGCCGGTCAGCCGCACGGCGGCCGCGTACTGGGCCGCCACGGCCCCGGCCAGCGCCGGCATCCGGACGTCGAGCGAGTCGATGACCCCGGCGGCCGTACGTCCGACCGCCTGCTGACGGGCCGCCGGGTCCTGTGCGCGGTGGCTGAGCCAGGCGCGCAGCGGGGCGACCGCCGTGGTGGGCAGCAGTCCGCTGCCGCCGCCCGCGGACTCGGGCAGTTCGGGGATGGTGAAGCGGGGCACCTCGCCGAGACCGGCCTTGGCGAGGAGCGCCCCGTACTGCCGCGACACCTCGGCGATCACCTGGTGCGGTACCCGGTCCAGGACGGTGACGAGTGAGGCGTCGTACTCCTTCGCGGTACGCAGCAGATGCCAGGGCACGGCGTCGGCGTACCGGGCGGCGGTGGTCACCATCACCCAGACGTCCGCCGCGCAGACGAGTTCGGCGGCCAGTACCCGGTTGCGCACGACCAGCGAGTCGATGTCGGGGGCGTCCAGCAGGGCGAGTCCGCGCGGCAGGCCGGCGGCCGTCTCGACGCGCAGCGCGGTCCCGTCCTCGGCCGCGTTCCCGTCGAGTCCGTCGAGGTCGTCGCACTGGCCGGGGTTCGCGGACTGCTCGGGCGGCAGCCAGACCCGGGTCAGCTGCGGGAGCACCCGGATGTCCGCGAACCAGTGGTGATCATCCGGATGGCAGACGAGCACCGGGGTTCGTGTGGTCGGCCGCAGCACTCCGGCCTCGCTGACCCGGCGCCCCACAAGGGAGTTGACGAGCGTCGACTTGCCGGCGCCGGTGGACCCGCCGATGACGGCGAGCAGGGGTGCCTCGGGGTCCTTGAGGCGGGGCAGCAGATAGTCGTCGAGCTGGGCGAGCAGCTCGATCCTGGTCTGCCTGGCACGTGGAGCACCCGGCAGCGGGAGTGGAAGACGCACGGCAGCGACACGGTCGCGCAGGGCGGAGAGTGCGTCGATGAGCTGAGGCCGTACGTCCAAGGTCACCACATGCGAAGAATGCCCAATTTTGGCGCCTTTTTGAAGCGTATAGACCCCTCTGCGCGGCGGTTCCTCCTCAGGACAGAGGGGACGAGTGGGGCGCAGGCATAACGAGTGCACAACACCCGGGGCGTGAGGCGCCAAAAGCGATGCGTGAATCGCACCTACCTGCGATTATCGTTTCGCTTCACCGAACCTCCACATCGTGCCACGCAGGTGAAGCAACCGGGTCCAGGCGATCGGAGCCCTATCCTTGTCCCGGCAGGTCACGGACCGCCCGGGTCCCAGGGCTCCAGGTCACCGAGGCCACCACCCGGCCCCCGTAGCTCAGTGGATAGAGCAGGCGCCTTCTAAGCGCTTGGCCGCAGGTTCGAGTCCTGCCGGGGGCGCCTCAGCCCAGCCGATGTCGGGCCCTCCCTCGGGAGGGCCTTTTTGCTGGTCGGAGGGACGTTAGCGGGCACGGCGTAGTGACGGCGTAAGGGCTGGACGGACTGCCTGATGAGGAGGGCGACAGCCCGTCCGGGTGTGGTTGCCCGCGAGTCCTGACGGGCATTTCCCCCTGGAGTCCTCCCGGACCGGGCACAGCCCGCGCGGTCCGCCGCACAGCCCACCACGACCCCGCACAGCCCCCGCACGGCCCCGCGCCGCGGGAACACGGCGGCGGGGGCGTGAAGTCGGCGACCGGTTCACGGGCGGGGAGTTAAACGACATTAGCTCGCATACAGAGCTAAAATGGACGGGTGAAGGCGAGCGATCTCTCCGATGAGCTCGCCGGACTTCTGCCCCGCATCCAGCGGCTCGCCCGGCGCAGACTGTGGAACAGCTTGTCCGCTCCCCGGCTGCGCGGGGCGCACGCCGAACTGCTGCGGCTGGTGGCCACCGAGCCCGGCGTGCGGGTCTCGGCGGCCGCACGGAGCCTCTGCCTCGCGGCCAACTCGGCCAGCACACTGGTGAGCCACCTGGTCGCGGAGGGACTCCTGCGGCGGGAGAAAGACCCCGGAGACGGGCGCGCCGCCCTGCTGTACCCCACCCCCGCCGGGGTGGAGAAGCTGCATGAGTGGCACGCCCGCCGCGAGGCGCTCTTCCGCCGGCACCTGGCCGGACTCGACGCCGACGACCGCACGGCACTCGCCGCCGCGCTCCCGGCCCTGCACAGACTCGCCGCGTCACTGCGCGAGGGGGATGAGACCGAGTGACCACAGAAACCGCGCCCGCTGTCCGCTGCACCGCTCTGACCTACAGCTTCGGCGACTCGAAGGCCGTCGACGGCCTCGACCTGCTGGTCCGGCCCGGAGAGGTGTTCGGGCTCCTCGGCCCCAACGGCGCGGGCAAGACCACCACCATGCGCGCCATCACCACCCTGCTGCCCGTGCCGACCGGGGTCGTCGAGGTGTTCGGCCATGACGCGGCCCGGCAGCGGATGGCGGTGCGGCGCCTGCTCGGTTACGTACCGCAGCAGTTGTCGGCCGACGCGGGGCTCACCGGTCTGGAGAACGTCCAGCTCTTCGCCCGGGTGTACGACGTGCCCCGCCGCGAGCGCGCGGCACGGGTCGCCCAGGCCCTGGACGCCGTCGGCCTCGGCGATGTCGCGCGCCGGCTCGCCGCCACGTACTCCGGTGGCATGGTGCGCCGCCTCGAACTGGCCCAGGCCCTGGTCAGCGCCCCCCGCCTGCTGATCCTGGACGAGCCGACGATCGGCCTGGACCCGATCGCCCGGGACAGCGTCTGGGACCGGATCAACGAGATCCGGACCGGCACCGGGATGACCGTGCTGGTGACCACGCACTCCATGGACGAGGCCGACCGCCGCTGCGACCGGCTCGCCCTGATGCACCTCGGCAGGCTCCGCGCGCTCGGCACCCCCACCGAGCTCAAGGCCGAACTGGTCGCCCACCGCCGGGAATCCGGCGAACCCACCTCGCCGCCGCCGTCCCTGGAGGACGTCTTCCGGTACCACTCCGGAAGCGGACTGGACGACCCCGGATCCGAGGAAGAGAAGGGAGCGTTCAACGATGTCCGCCGCACCCGCAGCACCGCAACCCGCCGCGGCTGAACCCGATCCGCGCTACACCCTGCTGCTCACGCCGCCACCACCCCGCACCGGCTGGCAGGTCGTGCCGGCCCGGATCGGCGCGATGTGCGCCGTCGAACTGCAGAAGCTGCTGCACGACCGCACCGAGATCTACACCCGCGCCGTGCAGCCGGCCCTCTGGCTGCTGATCTTCGGCACGACGTTCTCCCGCATCCACGCCATCCCCACCGGCGGCGTCCCCTATCTCGACTTCCTCGCGCCCGGGATCATCGCCCAGTCGGCCATGTTCATCGCGATCTTCTACGGCATCATGATCATCTGGGAGCGCGACTCCGGCGTCCTCACCAAACTCATGGTCACACCGACCCCCCGGTCCGCCCTCGTGACGGGCAAGGCGTTCGCCGCCGGGGTGAAGGCCGTGATCCAGGCCGTCGTCGTCATCGTGATCGCCGCCCTGCTCGGCGTCGGCATGAGCTGGAATCCGCTGCACCTGCTGGGCGTGGTCGTGGTGGTCGTGCTCGCCTCGGCGTTCTTCTCGTGCCTGTCGATGTCGATCGCCGGGATCGTCCTCACCCGCGACCGGCTGATGGGCATCGGCCAGGCGATCACCATGCCACTGTTCTTCGCCTCCAACGCGCTCTACCCGGTCGCCCTGATGCCCGGCTGGCTCCAGGCGATCAGCAAGGTGAACCCGCTGAGCTACCAGGTCGACGCCCTGCGCGGCCTGCTCATCGGCACGCCGTCCCACCTCGGCCTGGACTTCGGGGTGCTGGCCTTCGCCGCCGCGGTCGGCATCGTGGCCGCCGGCTCCCTGCTCGGCCGGCTCGCCCGCTGAGAACGACATCCCGCACCGCCGTCGCACAAGTCCCCGCGCGAGGCCCGCACAAGACCCCGCGTCAGCCCCCGTGCCGCTCCCCTGGGAGCCGTACGGGGGTTCCGTGCCGGTGCGGCAGCCACGTATGTGAATCGATTCACCACGACGGAAAAGAACTGGCCCGTCAAGGCGCCGTCGGGGACTCACGCCCACGCGACCCGCCTGCATCCGCCTTCCCTTCGCACCTCCCTTCAACCTCAGCAAATTCCCGCTGCCCACCCATTGACTACGCCTGCAAACCCCGTCTAGCTTCCGAGGAGCCCGATTGAAACCTTTCACGACGTGTGGGCCCCTACGGCCTTCCGCCGGCTCGGTCCACCGCTCAGGAGCCCCTCATGAACAAGTCCGCCAAGGGCCCGGACTCGGCCCCGGAGCCGGCCCCGGTTCTGGCGCTGAAGGGTGTGAGCAAATCCTTCGGTGCCGTACGGGCCCTGCAGGACGTGTCCCTCGAACTCTTCCCCGGTGAGGCACACGCACTCGCCGGGGAGAACGGCGCGGGAAAGTCCACCCTCATCAAGGCGCTCGCCGGGGTGCACCGCCCTGACAACGGTGTCGTACTGCTCGACGGGAAGCCCGTCGTCTTCCACGGCCCCGCCGCCGCCCGCGACGCCGGTATCGCCGTCATCTACCAGGAGCCGACGCTCTTCCCCGATCTGTCGATCGCCGAGAACATCTTCATGGGGCGCCAGCCCCGGCGTTCCTTCGGCCGGATCGACCACAGGGCCGTGCACGACACGACCGCGGGACTGATGCGCAGGCTCGGGGTGGACCTGGCCCCCGACCGGCCGGCCCGCGGACTCTCCATCGCCGACCAGCAGATCGTCGAGATCGCCAAGGCGCTGTCCTTCGAGGCCCGCGTCCTGATCATGGACGAGCCCACCGCCGCGCTCACCGGCAGCGAGACGGCCCGGCTGTTCTCCGTCGTACGGGCGCTGCGCGCCGAGGGTGCGGCCGTGCTGTTCATCTCGCACCGGCTGGACGAGATCTTCGAGCTGTGCCAGCGCGTCACCACCCTCCGCGACGGCAGGTGGATCTCCTCCGAGCCGCTGGACGGGCTCACCGAGGACGGCCTCGTGCGGCTCATGGTCGGCCGCGACCTCGACGACCTCTACCCGAAGCAGGACGCCGCCGTCGGCGAAGTCGCCCTCTCCGTGAGCCGGCTGACCCGGGAGGGCGTCTTCCACGACGTGTCGTTCGAGGTGCGCCGGGGCGAGATCGTCGCGCTGGCCGGGCTCGTCGGGGCCGGCCGTACCGAGGTGGCCCAGGCCGTCTTCGGCGTCGACCGGGCCGACGCGGGCGAGGTGCGGGTGAACGGCACCGCGCTGCGCCCCGGTTCGCCCACCGCCGCGATGGCCGCCGGGCTCGCCCTCGTACCCGAGGACCGCAGGCAGCGCGGGCTCGTCATGGAGATGTCGATCGAGCGCAACATCGGCCTCACCGGGCTCGGCGAGGTACGCCGCGGCGGACTGGTCAGCCGGGCCCTGGAACACGACCGGGCCGCCGACTGGGCGCTGCGCCTCCAGCTCAAGTACAACCGGCTGGCCGACACCGTCGGAGTCCTCTCCGGCGGCAACCAGCAGAAGGTCGTGCTGGCCAAGTGGCTGGCCACCGAACCCTCCGTACTCATCGTCGACGAGCCCACCCGCGGCATCGACGTCGGCACCAAGGCCGAGGTCCACCGGCTGCTCTCCGCACTGGCCGCAGAAGGGCTCGCCGTGCTGATGATCTCCTCCGACCTGCCCGAGGTGATCGGCATGGCCGACCGGGTGCTCGTCATGCACGAGGGCCGGCTCGTCGCCGAACTCCCGCGCACGCGAGCCACCGAGGAGACGGTCATGGCGGCGGCGACCGGACTCGGCGAAAGGACAGCGGCATGACCACCACCGTCGCAAGCCCGCCGGACAGCGGCCCCGAGGCGCCGACGCGCAGCGCGGCCTCGCTCGTGGACACGGTCTTCCGGGCCCGCGAGATCTCCATCGCCGGGGCGCTGGTCCTGCTGATCCTCGGCACCTACCTGGCCAATCCGCGCTTCCTCTCCGACCAGGGCATCAAGGACCTGCTCCTCAACTCCTCGATCCTGGTGCTCCTCGCGGTCGGCCAGTCGGCCGTCGTCATCACCCGCAACATCGATCTGTCGGTCGGCTCCGTCGTCGGGCTCTCCGCCTTCGCCTGCGGCAAGTTCGTGGCCGGCACCGATCACGGTGTGCTCACCGTCATGCTGCTGGGCATCGCCATCGGGGTGGTGTGCGGGCTGGTCTCCGGCGCGCTCGTCAGCTTCGGCAAGGTGCCGGCGCTCGTCGTGACGCTCGGCATGCTCTACATCATTCAGGGCGTCGACTACTGGTGGGCGCAGGGCGACCAGATCGGCGCGGCCGAGGTCCCCGACCAGATCCTCGGGCTCGGCAGCGGGAGCCTCCTGGGCGTGCCGTACCTGCCGCTGATCACCGTGGTGCTGCTCGCCGCGACCGCGTACTTCCTGCGCAGCTACCGCTCGGGGCGCGAGCTGTACGCGATCGGGTCGAGCCCGGAGGCCGCCGTGCTCGCCGGGGTGCCGATCCGGCGCCGCATCCTGGCCGCGTACGCCTTCTCGGGGGCCGTAGCCGGTTTCGCCGGCACGCTGTGGCTCGCCCGGTTCGGCACGGTCGTCGCGGACAACGCGCACGGCTGGGAGCTGACCGTCGTGAGCGCCGTCGTCGTCGGCGGTGTCGCGATCACCGGCGGCACGGGAACGGTCTGGGGCGCCGCACTGGGCGCCCTGCTGCTCACCACCATCGGCAGCGTGCTGGTGGTCCTGAAGGTCGACTCGTTCTGGCAGGGCGCCATCACCGGCGCGCTGCTGCTCCTGGCCATCAGCATCGACCGAATCGTGAACCTGCGGATGACCGCCGCACTGAGGAAGAGGAGCGCCCGGCATGGCAATGGCGCCTGAGACCGAGAAGGCGGTGCCCGCACCCCCGCGGGGGCCCGCGAGGACGAAGGGTTCGCTGCGCGGCCTGGCACTGCGCTGGGACACCGCGGTCGGGGCGCTCCTGGTGGCGGTCGTCGTGGCCGGACTCGGCACCACGGACGGCTTCGGCTCGGGCGAGAACCTGGCGTTCGCGTTCAACGACATCGCCGAAGTCGCCCTCATCGCACTGCCGATGACGCTCCTGGTGGTCGCCGGACAGGTCGACCTGTCGGTCGCCTCGATGCTGGGCCTGGGCAGTGCGCTGACCGGTGCGCTGTGGGACGCGGGGTGGGCGTTCGAGACGATCGTGCCCGTGGTGCTGCTGGTGGGAATCGCCGGCGGGCTGCTCAACGGCTGGCTGGTCACCAAGGTCGGGCTGCCGTCGCTGGCCGTCACCATCGGCACCCTGGCGCTCTACCGGGGCCTGGCCTCGGTGGCGCTCGGCAGCGACGCGGTGACCGACTTCCCCCGGACGTACTCCGACTGGGCCGTCGACACGACCACCGTGCCCGGCACCTTCCTCACGTACCCCGTCCTGCTGTTCATCGTGCTCGCCGTGATCACCGCGATCGTGCTGCACGCGACCGGCCTGGGGCGTTCCCTGTTCGCGATCGGGGCGCAGGAGGAGGCCGCGTACTTCGCGGGCATCCGGGTCAAGCGGATCAAGCTGCTGCTGTTCGTCGTCACCGGGCTGTTCTCCGCCTTCGCGGGGATCGTCTTCACCCTCCGCTACGGAAGTGCCCGCGCCGACAACGGACTCGGCTTCGAAATGCTCGTCATCGCCTCCGTGCTGCTCGGCGGCATCGACTTCGACGGCGGAAAGGGCACGCTCTTCGGCGCGGTCGCCGGGGTGCTGCTCATCGGTGTCCTGAAGAACCTGCTGACCCTCAACGACGTCGCCAACGAGGTGCAGGTCATCGTGACCGGTCTGCTGCTCGTGGCGTCCGTCCTCACCCCACGCGTCATCGCGGCCGTGGTCGAACGACGGCACCGGCGCGCCGCCGGCGCCCGCCCGTAACCCTTCCCGTCCCACCCTCCTCGAAAGGCACACCGCCGCCATGATGCTCCGCAATGCCGCTGGGCGCCGCGCCGTCGCCACCGCCGCCACCGCGCTCTCGCTCGTCCTCGCCCTCAGCGCCTGTTCCGGCACCACGAAGGACAGTTCCGACAAGGAGTCCACGAAGGCCGGGGCCACGGCGAAGGCCGATCCGGGCGCGGCGCTGAAGAAGGGGCTGAAGCTCGCCTTCCTGCCCAAGCAGATCAACAACCCGTACGAGAAGATCGTCGACGACGCGGGGATCGAGGCGGCCAAGGAGTACGGCGGTACGGGCAAGGAGGTCGGCCCGTCCGACGCCAGCGCCTCCTCCCAGGTCAGCTACATCAACACGCTGATCCAGCAGCGCCAGGACGCGATCCTGGTCGCCGCCAACGACCCGAACGCGGTGTGCGGCCCGCTGAAGCAGGCCATGAAGAAGAACATCAAGGTCGTGGCGTACGACTCCGACACCGCGAAGGAGTGCCGCCAGCTCTTCATCAACCAGGCGAGCTCCGAGGAGATCGGCCGCAGCCTGGTGCAGCACCTCGGTGAGCAGATCGGCTACAAGGGCAAGATCGCGATCCTCTCGGCCACCCAGAACGCGACGAACCAGAACACCTGGATCGACTTCATGAAGGACGAGCTGAAGCTGCCCAAGTACAAGGACATGAAGCTGGTGAAGGTGGCGTACGGGGACGACGCGGACCAGAAGTCGTTCCAGCAGACCCAGGGTCTGATGCAGGCCTACCCCGATCTGAAGGGCATCATCTCGCCCACCACGGTCGGCATCGCGGCGGCCGCCCGCTACCTGAGCGACTCCTCGTACAAGGGCAAGGTCGTGCTGAACGGCCTGGGCACGCCGAACCAGATGCGCAAGTACGTCAAGGACGACACCGTCGAGCAGTTCTCGCTGTGGAACCCGGAGGAGCTCGGATACCTCGGTTCGTACGCCGCGGCGTCGCTGGCGTCCGGTCAGATCACCGGCGCGGAGGGCGAGAAGTTCAAGGCGGGCAAGCTCGGCGAGTTCACGATCGGCAAGGACGGCGAGGTCATCCTCGGCAAGCCGACCGTGTTCGACAAGAAGAACATCGACAAGTTCGACTTCTGATCCCTCGGGGCTACTTCACCCACCGGAGAACCTGACCCATGCAGCGTGTCTGCTTCCTGCTGAACGTACGCCGGGACCGGATCGACGAGTACCGCGAGCGCCACGCCGCGGTCTGGCCAGAGATGCTCGCCGCGCTGTCCGCGGCGGGCTGGCACAACTACTCGCTCTTCCTGCGCGAGGACGGGCTGCTCGTCGGCTATCTGGAGACGGAGGACTTCGACGCGGCCCGCGAGGCGATGGCCGCCACTGAGGTGAACGAGCGGTGGCAGCGGGACATGGCGGACTTCTTCGAGCAGCCGGAGGCGGCGGACGACGCGATGGTGCCGCTCACCGAGGTGTTCCACCTGGCGTGAGGCACCGCGGGCGGGCCCGGATTCCCAGGGGATCCGGGCCTGCCCGGCCGGGCCTGCCCGGCTAGTTCGCGGCGATGGTCAGGAGGATGAAGGCGGCGAGCGAGAACGCGGTCCGGGCCTGGTGGAGGATGTTCCAGCGGGCCTCGAACGCGGTACGGGCCACGCTGGCGCCGCCCTCGCCCTCGCCTTCGCCGGAGCCTTCGCGCGCTGTCGTCTCTGCCTCCTTTGACGGTGATTCCGATGCGGCGAGCGCCTTGTTGAGCGGGATGTTGCCCGCGATCGTGACCAGGTGCGAGCCGATGGCGCAGACCAGCGCGACGGCCAGGAACGGCCGGCCCCATACGTCCTTCTCGGCGACGAGCGCGACGGCCGGGAAGACGATCACGCCGAGGAAGACGACCAGGAACACGGGTCCGGGGACCTTCTCGTTGAGGCGGCGCATCGCGGCCGTGAAGTCGCCGTCGGGCAGGACCGCGAGGCCGGGCATGATCGCGATCAGGAACGTCAGCAGGAAGCCCGCGTAGAGGCCGGTCGTGATCACGGCGAGAGCGAGAAACAGGGAGGCCATGGGCTCATCATGGTGCAGCGGCCCCGTCCGCACAGCCTGATTTCGCACTGTCGTGCGACCAAAGGATCGCTGCTGTGCGTCCACGGGGTCGCTGTTGTGCGGCCGGAGAGCCGCTGCTGTACGAGCGCAGGGCCGCTGCGGCTCCGTCCCCCTGCGCAGGCCCGCCCGGGTCAGTCCATCTCGCCCTCTCCCGTGCCCGTTCCGGTGTCCTCGTGGCCGCCCTTCAGCCGGTCCGCTCGGCCGATCGCGGTGGCCAGTTTCGCCACCGATTCGTCCTCCGTCGCGGTGGCCAGCGTCTGGGCCCTGGAGGCGAGTTCACCGAGTCCGGGCGTGCCCGGGAGTCCGCCGCCGCGCAGGGTGTCGGCGAAGTAGGCGGCCACCGCCGTCACCTGGAGCCGGGTGCTGCGGCCGCCCCAGAGCCTTCCCTCGATCGCCCCGGTCCCCACCGACCCCGTCTCCTCGTGCGCGGCACGGGACTTGGGGTCGAGCCAACGGACCGTCGCGGTGGCCACATGGCCAGAGGCGCCGTCCCGCAGGCGCACGGCGTAGAGCGCCGTCACCGTGTGCCCGGGACCGATCTCGCCGCCGTCCACACGGTCGTCGCGGAAGTCCTCGTCGGCGACCTTGCGGTCCTCGTAGCCGATGAGCCGGAACTTCTCGACGGTCTTCCGGTCGAAGGCCACCTGCGCCTTGGCGTCGCGCGCCGTGAGTTCGAGGTGCGCGGGCAGCTGGTCGACGAAGACCTTGCGGGCCTGCTCCTCGTCCGCGATGTACGTGGTGTGGCCGTCGCCCTTGTCGGTGAGCCGCTCCATCAGCGCGTCTCCGTAGTCGCTGCCGACGCCGACCCCGAAGAGGGTGATGCCGTACTCGCGGCGGGCGGAGCCGATCCGTTCGAGGATGGCGTCGGCGTCGGTCTCCTCGGTGTTGGCGAGTGCGTCGGAGAGCAGGACGACCCGGTTGTTGGCGCCCTCGCGGTGGCCGTCCACCGCCTCCTCGTAGCCGCGCCGGACGCCTGCCTCCACGTTGGTGGAATCGGTGGCTTCCATGGAGTCGACGGCCTCGTGGATCTTTCCGCGGTGGTCCCGCAGCCGGGTCATCGGCAGCACGGTCTCCGCCTCGTCGCTGAAGGTGACCAGGGAGACCGAGTCGTCGTCGCGCAGTTCGTCGGTGAGGATACCGAGCGAGGTCTTCACCAGGCCGAGCCGGTCCGACGAGGCCATCGAGCCGGAGATGTCGACGACGAAGGTGAGGGCGGCGGGCGGCCGTTCGGCGCCGCTCGGCGCGGCCCTGGTCGCCAGGCCGACCCGTACCAGCGACCAGTCGCCGCCCTCGGCGCCGGCCCGTGCCCCGTCGACGGAGACCGTGAAACCGTTGCCCTTCGGGCGCCGGTAGCCCTGGCGGAAGCTGTTGACGAACTCCTCCGGCCGTACGGTCTGCGGCTCCGGCAGCCTGCCGTCGGTGAGCGTGCGGCGCGCGTATCCGTAGGACGCCGTGTCGACGTCCAGGGCGAAGGTGGACAGGTAGTCGGGCGGTGCGGACTCCCTCAGCCCGTCCGCCTCCTTCGCACCGTCCTTCGCACCGTTTTCGGCGGCTCCGCCGGTGGCTGCCGGTGCGGGCGCGGGTGCGCCCCGGCGGTCCGCGGTGGAACTCCTGCCGCCGGCCCCCTCCCCCGAGCAGCCCGTGAGCAGCACCCCGCCCGCCAGGAGCAGCCCCAGCGCCCCTCGGTACATCCGTGTCCGGCGTTCCATCCCCGTACCCCTCACGTCGTCGTGTCCCACGTGTGGATGTGACGTGCGAGCGGGGCCGCGGGAGCCGACGAAGACGTTGCGGAAGGATCTCGATGCGGCAACGAAGGGCGGGAGTTCAGCGGAACATCAGGGTCAGGACACGATGTCCTTGCGGCTGAACCCGCGGAAGGCGAGAGCGAACAGGATCAGGGCATACGTCACCGAGACCGCCGCGCCCTTCACCATGCCGCCCCACTCCAGGTCGGGCTGGAGCGCGTCCGCCCAGGCGAACTGCCAGTGCGCGGGCAGGAAGTCGCGCCAGGAGCCGAGCGCGGTGACGGCGTCCAGCACGTTGCCGACGATGGTCAGCCCGACCGCGCCGCCGACCGCGCCCAGCGGGGCGTCCGTCCTGGTCGACAGCCAGAACGCCAGCCCGGCGGTGACGAGTTGGGAGACGAAGATGAACGCGACGACGAGCGCGAGCCGCGGCACGGTGTCCCCGGTCGCGAGCGCGCCACCGGTGGGCAGTTCGAGCGGCCCCCAGCCGTACGCGGCGGCTCCCGCGGCCAGGGCGACGAGCGGTAGCAGCACCATCGCGGCCAGGCTGAAGCCGAGCGCGACGACCAGCTTGCTCCACAGCAGCCGGGCCCGGGGCACGGGCGCCGCCAGCAGATAGCGCAGCGAGGACCAACTGGCCTCGGAGGCGACGGTGTCGCCGCAGAACAGCGCCACCGGGACCACGAGCAGGAACCCGGCCGAGACGAACAGGCAGGTCGCGGCGAAGTTCGCGGCGGACTGCGTCGCGGTGTCCATCAGGGTGAGCCGGCCGCCGCCCCCGGGCCCGCCGTCCGGGGTGCCGCCGATCGCGAACGCGATGATCAGGATGAACGGCAGCGCGCCCAGTACCCCGCCCATGAGCAGGGTGCGCCGCCTGCGCAGTTGCCGTGCGGCCTCCACCCGCAGCGGGAGGGTGCGCCGGGCGCGGTACCCGGGCGCCTCCGGGGCCTCGGTGACTTCGGCTGCGGTACTCATGCGGAGCCTCCGGAGATCAGGGTGAGGAACGCGTCCTCCAGGCGGCGGTGCGGCCCGACGCCGGTCAACGGCACGTCCAGCCTGACCAGTTCGGCGATCAGCCGCGGAGAGGTCGTCCCGTCGAGCCGGACCAGGAGCCCGTGCCCGTCGTCCGTGCGGACGGCGGAGCCGATGCCCGGCAGTGCGGCGATCTTCTCCACGAGGGGTTCGGTGAGCTCGTCCGCCGAGGTGACGAGCAGCATGTCGCCCGAGCCGGTGATCTCGGCGACGGGGCCCGCCTGGACGAGCCGGCCCCGGTCCATGACCACCAGGTGGGTGCAGGACTGCTCGACCTCGGACAGGAGGTGGCTGGAGACGATGACGGTCCGGCCGCCGGCCGCGTACCGGATCATCACGTCGCGCATCTCGCGGATCTGCGGCGGGTCGAGGCCGTTGGTCGGTTCGTCGAGGATGAGGAGGTTTGGCATGCCCAGCATGGCCTGGGCGATGGCGAGCCGCTGCCGCATGCCCTGCGAGTACGTGCGGACGGCCCGTGCCAGTGCGTCGCCGAGCCCGGCGATCTCCAGGGCCTCCTCGATGTACGAGTCCGCGGCGGGCCGTCCGGTGGCCCGCCAGTACAGCTCCAGGTTGGCGCGGCCGGACAGGTGCGGCAGGAATCCGGCGCCCTCGACGAAGGACCCGACCCGTGACAGCACGGGCGCCCCGGGCCGGATGGCCCGCCCGAAGACCCGGATCTCTCCGTCGTCGGGGGTGATGAGCCCCATCAGCATGCGCAGCGTGGTGGTCTTCCCCGCGCCGTTGGGCCCCAGCAGCCCGAGCACCTGGCCCTTCTCGACGCGGAAGGACAGTTCCCGGACCGCGTACCGGTCGGCCGATCCGGCGTACTTCTTCGACAGGCCGGTGATCTGGAGCGGTACGTCGGTGAGAGCGGGGTCCGGGGCGGGGCCGGCGGTCCGGCGCCGCATGGTGAGCAGCAGGGCGGCGGCGATCACGACGGCGGCGGCCGGCAGTCCCCAGGTCCACCAGGGCAGGGCGGCCGAGGCGGTCGTGAGGCCGGGTGCGGTGGGGACGGTGAGCGGGCCGTCGAGGGAGACGGTGTACGTGGTCGGCGCGGCCGGGGAGGCGTAGCCGAGGTCGGTGGCGGCCAGCACGAGCCGGAGCCGGTGCCCGGGGTCGAGTTCGTGGTCGACGGCGGGCAGCGTCAGCGTCAGGGGCTTGCCCTGCTGGTCGGGGGTGATCCGGTAGGGGGCGACGAGCTGGGAGGGCAGCACCTGCTGCTTGCCGTCCGGCGACACGTCGTACACCTTGCCGAACAGGACCGCGTCGCCCTGCCCCGCCTTCACGTTCACGCGGACGGTCGGCGAGCCGGTGACGTGCAGTGCGGTCTTCAACGGGGCGGATTCGAAGCGGGCGTTCTGCCCGGGGAAGTCGACGGAGAGCCCGACGCCGAGCGTGGACAGCTGGGCGAGGCCGCCGCCGATGCCGGGCACGGCGGAGATGGCGGGCGGGCTGGAGCCGGCGGGGTTGGCGAACGTCTGGGTCCGCCGTCCCCGCAGCTCGATCCGCTCCTCCCCGCTGGTCAGCCCCGGGTAGGTGGCGCTGCTCGCGCCGCGGGTGAGGGCGGCGCCGTCGGTGGAGTCGATGCCGCCGGTCCGGGTGACGCGGAATCCGGGGCCGGTGTCGGCGCCCTTGTCGCCCTTCAGGTAGCGGTCGAACCAGTTGCCGACCCGCTGCCGCACCCGCTGGGACTCCTTGTCGCCGCCGTCGTGTCCGCCGGCGACCCAGTCGACGGAGACGGGCACGCCGTTCGCCTTGATGGCCTTCGCCATGGCGTCGGCCTGTCCGAGCGGGAAGAGGGAGTCGGTCTGACCCTGCATGATCAGCGTCGGCACCTCGATGCGGTCGGCCACGGCGCTCGGCGACCGCTCGGTGAGCAGCGCGCGGGCGGCGGCGTCCGGTTTACCGTTGACGGCGACCCGCTCGTACATCTCGCAGAGCTGCTTCTCCAGGTTCCGGCAGCCGCCGCCGGTGGTCACGAAGAGGCCGGCCCAGAGTTTCTTGAACACCCCGTCGGGGAACAGCGCGTCGGCGAGGTTCCAGTACGTCATCTCCGGGGCGATGGCGTCGACGCGCCGGTCGTACCCGGCGGCGAGGAGCGAGATCGCTCCGCCGTAGGAGGCGCCGGTGACCCCGACCCTCGGGTCGCCCGCGGCGTCGAGCTGCACCTCGGGCCGGTCCGCCAGCCAGTCGATCAGCCGGGAGACGTCCTTCACTTCGGCGCCGGGTGCGTTGATCGAGGTCTTCCCGCCGGACTTGCCGAAGCCGCGGGCGGACCAGGTCAGCACGGCGTATCCGTCCGCCGCCAGCTTCTGAGCCTGTGCCCGGTTGTCGGCCTTGCTGCCGCCGAAGCCGTGCCCGATCAGCACCGCGGGCCTGCGCCGTGAACCGCCGGTGGTGAAGTACGAGGTGTCGATGGACACCCCGTCGATGCGCATCATCCGGTCCTGGCGGTGCACGGCCGGCGAGCTGTCGTCGGCGGTGGCGGTCCAGGTGCCCGCCCCGGCCAGCACGACGAGCGCGGCGACACCGGCCGCCCACCGGCCTCGGTTGCGAGGCAGCAGGCGCCGCCACCGGGACGTACGCGCGTGAGGGGTCTCCATGTGTCGAGCCTAAGCGGGACAACAGCCCGCCCACGCTGCCCCCAGGGGGAGGTCCCCGGCCTCCTCAGGGCGTACGGCGATCCCCGGGCGTACTCCGCCTGCGGTATGCCTGCCGGTCCCCCGCCCCGGCCGGGCCTCCTGAAGGTCCGTCGCGGACCACTCGGTGGAATTTCGCCGCGTCACGACCGTCGCCGAACTCGAAGCCGACCGGCACCTCAGAGGACTGACACGGGCGCTCACCGCAGCGCCTCGGGAGCGGGGCTGCTACGGCATGTGGCGCGGCGTCGGTCTCGACAACAATGGCCATATAAGGATCGGGAGGGAGTTCTTGATCTCCATTCGGAACACCACCGGGCAGAAGTCAACCCGTAATTCCCGTGCCAAGACATCCAGCATTATTCCCGCTTACGCCCTCTCTGACGCTGCAAAAGAGAGTTGCCCGACCTCAATCTCCTACGTGGACGGTGTCGACACGAGCTGAGGCGACGACTCGGGGACCCTCCATGATCAGGATCTCGCCACCAGGGACCAGGTATGGAAGTGCGAGGTCGCGTACGAGGAAATCGACCTTGCATGTCCTGGAGCCGTCCTCGCGGACGGCGGTCTCCTCCAACAAGATGCTCAGCTGGTCGGCGGAAGCAGGCCATCCGGGCTGGAGCTCGCGGTCGTCGCCCTGGACGAATACAGCTGTCGCCATATAGACAGGGGCCGTTGGAGGCCCCGACCGCCGCCCCCCTTCCTCAGCCGAGCGCCAGCACACGACCGCCTCGGCCACCGGGTCTTCGATCTTCTCCATCATGGCCACAGCCTAATCCCATCCATCATTTTGTTGATCTGGGCGAGCTGGTCCCCGTCGGCGTAGTAGCCGGGGCCGACACCGTCGAGCTTCCCCGCGTGAAAGTGCAGTTTGTCTGCCAACGATCTGGGCAATCCGGTGGTGACGGTCAGGCCGTCTCCTCCATTGAGCAGCTCACCCCAGCGATCAGCGTGCGCGCCCTGAGTCGCGAACCATTTTCCTTCCATCTGACCGAAACCGGTCCCGAACTGGTTGGTCGAAGCGATCGCATCGAATTCCCGGGCATCGACATTACGGAAAATATGCACCCGGTCGGCGGCTGCGCGTTGACCCGGTTGAACGGCTGTGGATGGCACGCATGGTGAAAGTCCGAGAGGATCTGTACAAGCCTGTGGGTTCGCGACGTAAGCCAGAGGGTTCGGGCATGGTGCAAGCCCCAGTGGATCCGGGCTCAGATAGCGCGCTGTCTCCGGGTCGTAGTAGCGGTGAACGTTGTAGTGATGACCCGTTTCGAGGTCGTGGTACTGACCGGGGAAGCGTAGGGGTGTGTACGCAGTTGCTTCCGGTGACCAAGTGGTCGTGCCCCAAAGGGTGGAGCGCTGCTCCCAGGCGGTCTCACCGGCTTCGTCAACCAGGAGGGCTGGCGAACCGATGAGATCGGTGATGATCGCGTAGAAGCGGGCGTCGGTTTCCGATGGTGGAGCGTCTGTGGTGGACCTGTAGCGGCGAGTCTGGGCCAGTGGAGTCAGTCCGGCCTCGTCGTGTTCCCAGGTGAAGGTCTCGACGCCGGACCACGAAGCGGAGGCCGCGGACTGCTCGATCAGGGTGGGGCCGTGCCAGGTGAAGCGCGTTTCCTCGGCCACCATGCCTTCAGTGCCGAGTCGTTGCTTTGCGACGCGGCGGCCGAGGGGGTCATAGCGGTATCGCCAGGTGGTGCCATCAGGGGTGGCTACCTGAGTCAGGCGGTTCTCGGTGTCCCAGGTGTAGTGCCAGGTGTCCGGCTTGGCCGACAGGCGTGTCTTCTGTCGGAGAGTGGTGCGTCCCGCGGCGTCGTGCTCGTAGCGGATCCTGCCCGCGCTCTGGATGCGGGTACCGGCATAGGTACGTTCGCCGGTGGCTTCGGCATAGGCGTGGCTGGAAGGCCAGTTGCCCTGGGTCTGGTTGCCTGCCTGGTCGTAGGCGTAGGACTCCGTCCAATTGTCGCCCTTGATGCGGGTGACCCGTCCGGACGCGGTCAGCGTGTGTCGGCGGGGGCCGATGATGCTGTCGTCGATGCCGGTGAGGTGGCCGTCGGGGCGCCTGCTGTAGGCACGTTCCCACAGAGGTGTGTGGTGCCCGGCAACGGTGTACGAGTCCCCGAGCGTGCGGCCTGTGGTGTCCCGGGCCCGAGCCATGGACAGGCCGTTGTTCCAACGGCGGTGAGAGGTGCGTCCCGCTGCGTCGTGGTCTGCGGTGACCTCTCCGTCCGGCGTTTCCAGGGCGGAGCGCCTGCCGGCCGTGTCGTAGGTGTAGCTGGTCTCCACGCCTGCCGGGGTGCGACGGGTGATGAGTTGTCCGGCGATGTCGTAGGTGAGGGGAGCGTGTGTCCGTCGATCGTTTCGGAGATCATGCGGCCGGCTGGGTCGTACTGCCTCGCCAGTTCGGTGTCCGGACCGACGGCCTGACAGAGCTGGCCGGACGGCGTCCAGCGGAACACGGAGGTGCGGCCTGCTGAGCTCTGCTCGGCCAGTTGTCCCAGCTCGTCGTGTGTATAGGTGGTCTGCTGCCCCAAGGCGTTCGTCAGAGTCGCGAGCTGGCCTGCCCGGTCGTGGACGTATGTGATGGTGCGGTCATCGAAGTCGGTCTCCGATATCAGGTGACCGGCCGGGTCGTGTCTGTAGTGCCACGTCAGGCCTTGCGGGTTGGTGACCTGGATCAGACGGGCCTCGGCGTCGTGGGTGAAGGTGTAGCGGGCGCCGTCTGGGTCGGTGCGGGCGGCGAGCAGGTCGAAGTGGGTGTATTCGTGGCTGGTCACACCACCGTTGGCATCGGTGTGTGTGAGGCAGTTGCCCTCGCCGTCGTAGGTCCAGGACTCCGCCGTGCCGTCCGGATCCGTCCGGCGCAGCAGGTGGCCTTCCACCGAACGTTGGTAGTGAGTGGTGGCTCCCAAGGGATCCGTCTCGGCTGCCATGCGGCCGAAGGCGTCTCGGTGGAGATGCGTGGTGGCACCGAGCCCGTCGGTGATCTCCGTGGGGAGCCCTGTGGCATCGCAGCGGACCCTGGTGGTGGCGCCCAGTGGATTGGTGACGGCGAGCAGGCCGCCACGGGCGTCGTACAGGTAGTGGGTAGTGGCTCCGAGCGGGTCGGTGACTGCGGTCAGGTTCCCCCGGGCATCGAACGTCTGCTGCCGGACAGTGCCGTCCGGGGAGGTGATCTCCACCGGGTTGCCCCGGGTATCACGGGTGAGTGAGTAGCTGCTGCCGTCCGGGCGGACGAGGTGGCTCAGGCGGCCGTCCGCGTCGTAGCCCAGGTGAGTGGTGCGTCCCAGCGCATCGGTCTCGGAAAGGGGTCGCCCGGCCTCGTCATAACTGGTGCGGGTGATGGCGCCGTTGGGGTCGATCTCGGCCACGACCAGGTGCCGGTGGTCGATCAGGGAGTGGGACACGGCCCCGCTCGCCGAGGTCAGAGTGGTGGTCTTCAGGCCGGGGAAGTCCGGGTGGGCGCCGTCGTAGGCGAGGCGGAGGGTGAAGTGACCTCCCTCGCCGCCTTCCGCGACGACCCGGTCCTGATCGTCGTAGTCATAGGTGTAGGAGCGGTTGTTGGTATCGGTCCAGGCGGTGATGCGGCCTGCGGGGTCGTTGGTGAAGCGGAGCGGGAGGCCGGAGGAGTTCGTGGTCGTGCTGAGGTGTCCGGCGGTGTAGCCGTAGCCCATGACCGGGATGTCGTCGAGGTGCAGGGCGGTGATCCGGCCGTCCGCAGCGGTCAGCCGGAGGCGGTAGCCACCGCTGTGGCGTATTTCCAGCGGGGTGCCGTCAGCGGTGTAGCTGAGGGTGATGCGGTTGCCGTTCCGGTCGGCGATCTCCGTGAGCGGTGCCGGCCCTTCGCGGTGCGGGGTGAAGGTGCGGACGTGGCCGGTTTCGGGATCGGTGACGGTGCAGGTGCCGTCCGCTGTCCGCTGTCCGCAACAGGGGCCAGCGCGGGCCGTCCTCGGGTATCGCCTCGACACCCGGTGCCGCGTGCGGGTAGGCCAGGAGCAAGCCGTCCTCGGTGAAGAAGACGACTCCCTGTTCATCGAACTCCAGGCGCTGGTCGGCGGTCGAGGCCCAGCCGGGTCCGAACCATCGGCCGCCTCGGTAGCCGGAGTCGGCACGCCGGGAGAAGGCCAGGGGCAGCACTCCTGGCAGTTCGATGTCGGTCTGGGGGAGAAACATGCGTCCGGTGGCCAGGTCCACCGGGTCGGTGCGGCCGTGGCGTATGCGGTCCCGGGTGCGGGCGAACAGGCCGTGCCCGCGCCGGGCCGCGTTGCGGGCCCAGGCCATCGCCTCGCGTTCGGCGATCCTGACCGCGACCCGCTCCGCCACCGGGGCCAGCAGCCGCGAGCCCGCCATCATGAGCAGATCGCCCATGATCGACTCACCCAGCAGCAGTTCGAGTGGCATACCGAACGGGCCGGCGAACATCAGCAGCGCCATCAGCAGAGCCGGAGCCAACTGGACGATCTTCTCCAGGAGGAAGGTCGCCGGCTGGTACTGGTCGAACACACCTCCCTCCGGAGCGAAATGGCCGGAACGCGACCACAGCCAGGCACCGGCCAGGAGGGCCCCCGTCAGCGTCACCACCCGCAGCATCGACGCCGCGTGCCGCTCGGCGAGCGCCTCAAGGCGCGCCGCACGCAGTCCGCGTACCGTGAGCACAAGGCGGATGAATCCCAGCAGCAGCCCGGCCAGGCCCGCCGCGACCAGCAGCTGCCAGCCGGTTCCCGTGGTGAAGGACTTCTCCCAGTCCTTGGCCCGGGGGAAGGCCCGCACCGCCATCAGGACACCGGCCGGTATCAGCAACAGCGCACTGGCGACCAGCAGGACCTTCTCCCACCACGGCCGGCGTCCACGACGGGCACGGAGCTGCCGCCAGATCTGCCGGACCCCGATGCCCTTCCATGCGGGCTCGCTCGTGGCCGCGTCCATCCGTTCCGTCTGTCGGGTGACCAACTCGCGTAGCGCCCGCAGACGTTCGGGGTCGACGCGGGGGTGCACCGCGGCGTACAGCAGGGCGCGCCGCTGCCGGGCGTATCCCAGCGCCACCGCAGCGGTCCAGGGCAGTCGCAGCAGAGCGAAGTTCGCCAGCGCCGCACCCGCCGGGGTCCCCTCGCGTTCCGCAGCGAGCCGGACGGCCGGCTCCAGGCGCTCGCCCCGGCGCCCGGCACGGATGTCCCAGAGCGCGGCCAGGGCCAGACAGACCAGTACCGTCCACCAGCCGGCCGCCGCCAGGCGGTCGTACCACTCCAGCTGCCAACCGTCCGAACCCTGCTTTTCGGCGGCGTAGTTGACCACCATGTGCTGGGCAATCGCCAGTGCGAGCGGTACCAGTCCGACCAGCCGGGCCCACCATGCGCGCCCGAGCAGAAACAGCCCCACCCCCAGGCCCCCGAGCACCGACCACACCACATGATGCTCAGCCGTGATGCTCACGTCGAAGCTCCCCAGCGCCACCGTGCCCACCGGCGCGGGAAACCAATGCCCCAGCAGCTCGGGGAATCCCGCGACGAACGGCGCCGAGAAGCCGCTGCCCACCATCCAGCCGCCCTCCACCGGGCGCACCACCGCATCCGGTGCCAACGCGTACTGAGCAACGGCCTCCACCAGCCCGAAGCCCGCCCCGACGGCACCACCCAGCACGGCGAAGTCCGACATCCCCCACTGCATTCGCCCACGCAACGCCCAGCCGGCCAGCAGAAGGGGAGCGATCTTCAGCAGCTCCTCGGCCACCGGCGCCGTCGTCCACATCACCGTGCCCAGCACGTCATGAAGCGAACTCCCCCCGGAGGCCGCCAGTCGCCGCGCCACGAACAGTTCGACCAACACCGAAGCGACACCACTGCCATAGGCGCCAACACCGAGGGCCAGCAGCACCGTCGACCATCGCACCGTACGAACCGGCCAGGAGAGCAGCAGCAACTGCAGCACACCCCACACCGATGCCGCCGCCATCCAGAACGCCACGCCCACCCCTCACTACATATTTGCATACGCACACACAAATGCCTGGGCAGAGTAGATTATGCGAGCCGCAGAGTTCAAGACCCACAGCGAATACGGCGGAAACCAGCTGCCCGCGTAATCCCGTCGCGCCGCTCCGGCCGGGCCGGCACCCTGCCCGCATGGCTCATTCAGAGGTGCTGCTCATCGGCGGACGCGCGGGCGTGGGGAAAGCGACCGTGGCCTGGGAGGTGTCGGCGCGGCTGCGGGAGGCCGGGAGCCCGCACACGGTCATCGACGGCGACTTCATGGGCCAGGTCCACCCGGCGCCGGAGAACGACCCGCACCGCGCGCCAGGCTGCTGTCGATCAGCTCCGTGTGCGGAGGCAGATCCGGAAGCATGTCATGTGGTTCCTCCGTGCTCATGTGCCGCTGTGAACCGGCGCGGCGCACCGGCGGTGATCTTCCTACCAGGGGGCCGGAGCGGCCGGTCAAGGCGATTGCGCAGGGTCTCCATCCCATGACCTCGGCTTGGAGGAGCCGCCCCTTTGCCCCCTCGAAGGCTTCACGGCCCGGTCAGGAACCCGCTCGTGCCGGCGCGAGGACGGTCGGTGCGACGGGTGCGGCGTACGGCGACTCCTGTGGCAGGAGCCGGGCCGCCGCGTCGTCCCGGCCCGCCCGGACCAGTTCGTGGATCTCCCGGGCCAGCGGGGTGACGTCGCGGACCGACACCGTCCACTCGTCCGCGTAGCGCCGCGCCGCCTCACCCGCGAGGCCGAGTTGGAGGGAGCGGTACGGGACGCGGTTGAGGTGCAGGTCGCGTTCGGGGTCCCACTGGACGCGGGCCGGGGCGCGGCGCAGGGTGCGCTGCCAGGTGGCGCGGTCGGGGTGCACGCCCCGTTCGTAGTGGGAGAGTTCGGCGTTCGACAGCGCCCAGTCGAAGCCCTCGCGGGTGATCTCGACCGCCAGAACCGTCTCCTGGCCCTCCTTCATCGCCCAGCCGCAGCGATACATCATCCACAGGAAGCTCGGCTTGATCCATGTCATGCGGTCGCGCTTCCAGGCGGGCGGGAAGCGTCCGTCGCGGGCGGCGGGGAGACCGAGGGACGGGGAGTACGCCTGGTAGACGGTGACGGTCGTGTCGGTGTGCAGCGCGCGGATCTCGTGCCGCGGCGGGGTCGGTGCGGTCATGGCCTCATCACAGCACCGCCGGTGCGCAGTCGGCGAACGGGTTTCCGTGCGGCCGCTTCGTGGGTCACCGGCGGACACTGACAGCCGTCAGTTCCTCACCAGCCAGACGTTCGCCATCTCCGCCTTCGCCACCCCGTTCACCCGCTGGCTCATCGATCCGGCGGATTCCACCCGGGCACGCGCCACCGCCGGGCCGTCCGTCGACCGGGAGCACATCGCGGAGCTCAGGGAGGCCGCTGACAGCGCCCGTCTGTGGGACTCCCGCTTCGGCGGGGCGAACAGGAAGTCGACGTCGCTCACGGAGTACCTGTACGGGCGCGTCGCACCGCTGCTCCGCGGGAGTTACTCCGAGGCGGTGGGACGTGATCTGTTCCGGGTCACCGCGGAGATGGCGCGGCCGGCCGGCTGGACGGCCTTCGACGCGGGACGGCACAACATCGCCCAGCGTCACTTCATCCAGGCGTTACGGCTGGCACGGGCCGGGGGCGACGCCGATCTGGGCGCGTACATCCTCACCACCATGGCGATGCAGTCGCTGATGCGCGGATTCACCTCGGAGGCCATCGACATGGCCCAGGGCGCGTACCAGCGCGGGAACACCCTCGATCCGCGGGTGGCGGGTTTCGCCAAACTGATCGAGGCCCGGTCGCACGCCCGCGCGGGCGACGAACGGGCGACGAGCGCCTGCATCACGCAGTCGGAGCGGCTGGCGGCATGCGGCGCGGACAGCGAGGGACCCGCCTGGATCGGGTTCTTCGGCCAGCAGCGGATCATCACCGACGCGACCGAGGCCTTCCGCGACCTCGGCAACCACCGGGCCGCCTTCGCCTGGAACGCCATCGGCCCCATGCCGTCGGACGCGTTCGCCCGCTCGCGGAGCGTCCGGCTGTCGGTCCTGGCATCGGCACACGCCCAGAACGGCGACCTCGCCCAGAGCCTGCACCTGGGGCGCGAGTCGCTGAACCTCTTCACCCGGTTGGGGAGCCTGCGCGGGATGGAGTACCCGCGCGTCTACGGCCGTTCGCCGGAGCCGTGGCGCAGGGACCCGCAGGTCGTCACCTGCCTGTCGGACGTCAGGAAGGCGACGCGCTCGCTGACGGTCGCCTGAACCGGGCCCCGGGCAGGGAACCGGCCGGGAGCGGGGTGCGCTCCCGGCCGGATGCGTGGACCTGCCGGATCAGTGGTTGCTGGGGAAGCCCAGGTCCACGCCGGCCGTGGCGTCGGACGGGTCCGGCCAGCGGGTCGTGGTGACCTTGCCGCGGGTGTAGAAGTGCACCCCGTCGTTGCCGTAGATGTGGTGGTCGCCGAAGAGCGAGTCCTTCCAGCCACCGAAGGAGTGGTAGCCCACCGGCACCGGGATCGGGACGTTGACGCCGACCATCCCGGCCTCGATCTCCAGCTGGAAGCGGCGGGCGGCGCCGCCGTCGCGGGTGAAGATCGCGGTGCCGTTGCCGTACGGCGAGGCGTTCATCAGCGCGACGCCCTCCTCGTACGTGTCGACGCGCAGCACGCACAGGACCGGGCCGAAGATCTCGTCCTTGTACGCGTCCGAGTCGGTCGAGACGTTGTCGAGGAGGGAGAGGCCGATCCAGTGGCCGTCCTCGAAGCCCTCGACCGTGTGGCCGGTGCCGTCGAGGACGACGTCGGCGCCCTGGACGGCGGCGCCGGTGACGTAGGAGGCGACCTTGTCGCGGTGGACGGCGGTGATCAGCGGGCCCATCTCGGACGCCGGGTCGTTGCCGGGGCCGATCTTGATCTTCTCGGCGCGGTCCTTGATCCGGGCGACGAGGTCGTCGGCGATCGCACCGACGGCGACGACCGCGGAGATCGCCATGCAGCGCTCGCCGGCGGAGCCGTACGCGGCCGAGACGGCGGCGTCGGCGGCGGCGTCGAGGTCCGCGTCCGGCAGCACCAGCATGTGGTTCTTCGCACCGCCCAGCGCCTGGACGCGCTTGCCGTTGGCGGAGGCGGTGGCGTGGATGTAGCGGGCGATCGGGGTCGACCCGACGAACGAGACGACGGAGACGTCCGGGTGGTTCAGCAGCCCGTCGACGGCGACCTTGTCACCGTGCAGGACGTTCAGGACGCCGTCCGGCAGACCCGCCTCTGAGGCCAGCTCGGCCAGCAGGTTGGCGGCCGACGGGTCCTTCTCGCTGGGCTTGAGCACGAACGTGTTGCCGCAGGCGATGGCGAGCGGGAACATCCACATCGGCACCATGGCGGGGAAGTTGAACGGCGTGATGCCGGCGACGACACCGATCGACTGGCGGATCGAGGAGACGTCGACGCGGTTGGACACCTGGGTCGACAGCTCGCCCTTGAGCTGGGTGGTGATGCCGCAGGCCAGCTCGACGATCTCCAGGCCGCGGGCCACCTCGCCCAGCGCGTCGGAGTGCACCTTGCCGTGCTCGGCGGTGATCAGCGCGGCGATCTCGTCCCGGTGGGCGTCCAGCAGCGCGCGGTAGCGGAACAGGATCGCCGTGCGGGCGGACAGCGAGGACGTGCCCCACGTCGCGTACGCGCCCTTCGCCGCGGCCACCGCGGCGTCGACCTCGTCCGGGGAGGCAAGCGCGACCTGGGTGGTGACCGCGCCGGTGGCCGGGTCGGTGACCGGGCCGTAGTTGCCCGACGCGCCCTCGACGGTCTTGCCACCGATCCAGTGGTTGACGGTCTTCATGCTGTGACTCCTTCAGAGGTGGCTGCGTCGGTCGGTGACGTGACGTTCGTACTCTTCCCGGGCTCTTGCCGCCGACGGGCGAGTGGCCGTCTCGGCCACGGGAACATCCCACCACGCCTGTGCCGGAGGGGGCCCCGACACTGTGTCTGCCGTTTCGGTCTCGACGTAGACACAAGTGGGACGGTCGGCGGTACGGGCAGTGGCGAGGGCTTCCCGCAGGTCACGCACCGTGCCGGCGCGCAGCACCCGCATACCGAGGGACGCGGCGTTCGCCGCGAGGTCGACGGGGAGCGGCGGGCCGGTGAAGCCGCCGTCCGCCGACCGGTGGCGGTAGGCCGTACCGAAGCGTTCGGCGCCGACGGACTCGGAGAGCCCGCCGATCGACGCGTACCCGTGGTTCTGCAGGACGACCAGTTTGACGGGCAGGTTCTCCTGGACGGCGGTGACGATCTCGGTGGGGTTCATGAGGTACGTGCCGTCGCCGACGAGCGCCCAGACCGGGCTGCCGGGGGCGGCCAGCTGGACGCCGATCGCGGCGGGGATCTCGTATCCCATGCAGGAGTAGCCGTACTCGACGTGGTACTGGCGCGGCGACCGGCTCCGCCAGAGCTGGTGCAGGTCGCCGGGGAGCGAACCGGCCGCGTTGATCAGGATGTCGTCGTCGGTGACCAGTTCGTCGAGGAGGCCGAGGACCTGGGCCTGGGTGGGGCGGGCGTCCGGGTCGGGGGTGGCGTACGCGGCGTCGACGCGCTGCTCCCAGCGGGCCTTGGCGCCGGTGTACTCGCTCACGTACGCGGCGTCGGTACGGTGGCCGCCGGCCGGCCCGGTGGTGAGGGCTTCGAGCCCGGCGCGGGCGTCGGCCACGAGCGGGAGCGCGCCGAGCTTGTGGGCGTCGAAGCCGGTGATGTTGAGGTTGAGGAAGCGGACGTCCGGGTTCGCGAAGAGGGTGGCCGACGCGGTGGTGAAGTCGGTGTAGCGGGTGCCGACCCCGATCACCAGGTCGGCGGTGCGCGCCAGGGCGTCGGCGGTCGCGGTGCCGGTGTGGCCGATGCCCCCGACGTCGGCGGGGTGGTCGTGGCGCAGGGAGCCCTTGCCCGCCTGGGTCGTGGCGACGGGGATCCCGGTGGCGGTGGCGAAGGCGGCCAGTGCCTCCTCGGCCGCGCTGTGCCGGACCCCGCCGCCTGCCACGATCAGCGGCCGGCGGGCGGCCCGCAACGCCCGTACCGCCCGGTCGAGTTCATCGGGATCGGGGGCCGGTCTGCGTACGTGCCAGACGCGTCTCGCGAAGAACTCGGCCGGCCAGTCGTACGCCTCGGCCTGGACGTCCTGCGGCAGCGCGAGCGTGACCGCACCGGTCTCCGCCGGGTCGGTGAGGACCCGCACGGCCCGGAGCGCGGCCGGGATCAGCGCCTCTGGGCGGTTGATCCGGTCGAAGTAGCGGGAGACGGGGCGCAGGCAGTCGTTGACCGAGACGTCTCCCGCGGAGGGGACCTCCAGCTGCTGGAGCACGGGCTCGGCGGGGCGGGTCGCGAAGGTGTCGCCGGGCAGCAGCAGGACCGGGAGGTGGTTGATGGTGGCGAGGGCCGCACCGGTGACGAGGTTGGTGGCGCCCGGACCGATGGAGGTGGTGACGGCGTGCGCGGAGAGCCGGCCGGACTGGCGGGCGTACCCGACGGCCGCATGCACCATGGCCTGCTCGTTGCGGCCCTGGAGGTAGGGCATGGCGGGCCCGGCCTCCAGGAGCGCCTGCCCGACGCCCGCGACGTTGCCGTGGCCGAAGATCCCCCAGGTGGCGCCGATCAGCCGGTGGCGGCTGCCGTCGCGCTCTGTGTACTGCACGGCGAGGAAGTCCACCAGTGCCTGAGCGGTGGTGAGACGGCGCGTACTCACGCGTGGTCCTCCGGTCCGTGGAGCGGGAGCCTGGGGTCCATGGGCTGGGACGGCCAGCTGTCGCGGATCCAGCCGTGGTCGGGGTGGTCGCGGATCAGCCACCGCCGCTCCTCCCCCGGGCCCGCCATCACGTTCAGGTAGTACAGCGTGCGGCCGGGGGCGGCGATGGACGGGCCGTGCCAGCCGTCCGGGATGAGGACCGCGTCGCCGCTGCGGACCTCGGCCAGGACGTCCGTACCGCCGGGGCGGGACGGGGACACCCGGTGGTAGCCGAGGCCGTCGTCCGCCACCTCGAAGTAGTAGATCTCTTCGAGGACGGACTCCTCGCCGGGGTGGTGCTCGTCGTGCTTGTGCGGCGGGTAGGAGGACCAGTTGCCCCCGGGGGTGAGGACCTCGACGGCGATCAGCCGGTCGCAGTCGAAGGTGTCGGCGGCGGCGAAGTTGTGGACCTGGCGGGAGCAGTCGCCGGCGCCGCGCAGCTCAACGGGTACCTCCGGCGCGGGGCCGTAGCGAGCGGGGAGTCGTCGCTCGCACTTCGCTCCTGCCAGGGCGAAGCGGCCGCCTGCGCCGGAGGCGATCTGTGCATGGGCGTCACGCGGTACGTACGCGAAGTCGGATACCCCGCTGAACACGCTCTTCCGGCCCAGCAGTTCAAAGATCTCATCTGAGATGTGCACCGTACAGGCACCGGTCAACGGCAGCACGATCCACTCGCACTCTCCGGTGACAAGTGTGTGAACACCGCCCGGTTCGAGCTCCAGCACACGCAGGCTCGACCGTTCCCAGCCGGCCTGTTCCGGACCGATGTCGAGGGCGTAGGGACCGCGTGCCGCACTGCCGGCGGTCACGTGGTACCTCGGTTCTCCGTGCATGCTCATTCCCCTTCCCTACCCGTTTCCCCACCCGTGGTGCCCGGTTCGACCAGTGAGACGGCCGTGTCGACCGCGGCGCCCACGTCCCCGTCGGACGGGTAGAGCAGCGACCGCCCCACCACCAGTCCCCGGACGGTCGGCAGTCGCAGCGCGGTGCGCCATCTCTCGTACGCGCCGTCCTGGTCCCCGCCCACCTCGCCGCCCAGCAGCACCGCGGGCAGCGTGGAACTCTCCATGACCTGCGCCATGTCCTCGGGCTTCTCGGTGACAGGGACCTTGAGCCAGGTGTACGCGGAGGTGCCGGCGAGTCCCGAGGCGATGGCGATGGAGGTGCTCACCGCGGCGGCGCTGAGGTCGTTGCGGACCCTGCCGCCGGTGCGGCGGCAGAGGAACGGCTCGACGAAGACCGGCAGCCGGTGCGCGGCCATGGCGTCGATCGCGCGGGCGGTGGTGTGCATCGTGTCGAGGGAGCCGGGGTCGTGGTAGTCGATGCGCAGCAGGAGCTTGCCCGCGTCGAAGCCGAGCCGGGCGAGGTCCTCCGGGCGGTGGCCGGTGAACCGGTCGTCCAGCTCGAAGGCGGCACCGGCCAGCCCGCCCCGGTTCATCGAGCCGATGACGACCTTGTCCTCCAGCGCGCCCAGGAGCAGCAGGTCGTCGAGGATGTCGGCGGTGGCGAGGACTCCGTCGACGCCGGGTCGGGAGAGCGCCAGGCAGAGCCGGTCCAGCAGCTCGAAACGGTTGGCCATGGCCAGTTCGCGCTCGCCGACGGCGAGGGAGCCGCGGGCCGGATGGTCGGCGGCGATGATCATCAGCCGCCCGCTGCTGCCGACGAGCGGCCGTCTGCGCCGCCGGGCGGCGGCCTCGGCCACGGCTTCCGGATGGCGCATGCGCAGGTGGACGAGGTCGGAGACGGAAGAGGCCGGGGCCGTCATGAGGCCGCCCCTGATTCGGTGGGGGCGGGGGACGTGGTGGAGGTGGAGGTGGTGGTGGCGCCCTGGGGTGGGGGCGTGGCGGTGACGGAGCCCGCGGCGAGGGCCGCCTCGACCTCGTACGGGAACGGCATCGCGGAGGAGCAGGCGAGCCTGGAGGCGACGATGGCGCCGGCCGCATTGGCGTACCGCATGATGCGCTCGGTCTCCCAGCCGGCGAGCAGGCCGTGGCAGAGCGCGCCGCCGAACGCGTCACCGGCGCCCAGGCCGTTGACCACCTCCACGGGGAGCGGCGGGACATCGGACACCGTGCCGTCGCGGTGGACCGCGAGGACGCCCGCAGGGCCCTGTTTGACGACGGCCAGCTCGACCCCGGCGGCGAGGAGGGCGCGGGCCGCGGCGTACGGTTCGCGCTCGCCGGTCGCGATCTCGCACTCGTCGAGGTTGCCGACGGCGACGGTGGCGTGGGCGAGTGCCTCGCGGTAGCGCGCGGAGGCGACGGGGTGGGGCGGGCTGTGCGGCGGGGTGCCGGGTGAGGAGTCCGGCGGGGCGCCCGGCCTGGCGTTCGTCGCGGTGTCCGGTGGCGCGTCCCAGAACATCGGGCGCCAGTCGAGGTCGAAGACGGTGATGCCCGAACGGTTCCTGGCCCGCAGCGCGGTGAGCGTCGCGGAGCAGCTGGGTTCGGCGCAGAGTCCGGTGCCGGTCATCCAGAAGACCCGGGCGGATCCCACCGCCTCCAGATCCAGTTCCGACGCGTGGATCTCCAGGTCCGGGGCCTTGGGCTGCCGGTAGAAGTAGAGCGGGAAGTCGTCGGGCGGGAAGATCTCGCAGAAGGTGACCGGGGTCGGGTACGCGTCGACGGCCGTCACCCACCGGTCGTCCACCCCGAACTCCCTGAGCTGCTGGTGGAGGTACTCCCCGAACGCGTCCTGCCCCGTCCGGGTCACCACCGCGGCGCGTCGGCCGAGACGGGCCGCCGCGACGGCGACGTTGGTGGGCGAACCGCCGAGGAACTTCCCGAAGGCGTCCACCCTGGCGAGCGGCAGGCCCGTCTGCAGGGGGTAGAGATCCACTCCGATCCGGCCCATGGTGATCACGTCGTACGGCTCAGGCATCTGTGTCCCTTCGGCGACCGGTGCGGCAGTTGGCGTTCGCAACTGTCGCCCCCGGTCTAACTCCTCCCCGGAATGCTGTCAATGATTGGTCCGGACATACGGACTAATGCTTGACACTCATCTCCCCCGGCGGTGAGGCTGGACCGCATGACCACCTCCGCATCCGCTCCGGCCCGCATCCGCATCGGCTCCGCGCCCGACTCCTGGGGGGTGTGGTTCCCCGACGATCCGCGGCAGGTGCCCTGGCACCGCTTCCTCGACGAGGTCTCCACCGCCGGTTACGAGTGGATCGAGCTCGGCCCGTACGGCTACCTCCCGACCGACCCGGCCCGCCTCGCCGACGAGACCCGCAGCCGCGGGCTCACCGTTTCGGCGGGCACCGTTTTCACCGGATTGCACCACGGTCCGGGCGTCTGGGAACGGACCTGGGCGCATGTCGCGGACATCGCGGAACTCACCCGGGCGATGGGCGCCGACCATCTCGTGGTCATCCCGTCCTTCTGGCGCGACGACAAGACGGGCGAGGTGCTGGAGGACCGCACCCTCACGGCGGAGCAGTGGAGTGACCTCACCACCCAGACCGAGCGGCTGGGCCGCGAGGTGCAGGACCGCTACGGCCTGCGCATCGTCGTCCACCCGCACGCCGACACCCACATCGACAGCGAGGAGAACGTCAGCCGCTTCCTCGACGCCACCGATCCCGCCCTGGTCTCGCTCTGCCTCGACACCGGGCACTACGCCTACTGCGGCGGCGACAGCGTCAAGCTGATCGAGACCTACGGAGAGCGGATCGGCTATCTGCACCTCAAGCAGGTCGACCCGGAGATCCTGGCCGAAGTGGTCGCGAACCAGACGCCGTTCGGGCCCGCCGTGGCGCGCGGGGTGATGTGCGAACCGCCGGGCGGGGTGCCCGCTCTCGCGCCCGTCCTGGAGGCGGCCCGCCGGCTGGACGTCGACCTGTTCGCGATCGTCGAGCAGGACATGTACCCGTGCCCGCCCGACCAGCCGTTCCCGATCGCCCGGCGGACCAGGGAGTTCCTGCGCTCCTGCGGCACCGGTCAGCGCTCCGGCACGCCTGACAGCTGAGGGCGGCAGGCCCCGCGCCGCACCGTGCCCCGGCTACGGGGCGCGGCGGGGCGGGGCGCCGAAACGGGCCAGGCAGTGCCAGACCTTCTTCAGGGACTGCGCCGCGTAACGGCCCGTGCGGGCGGCGTCCCCGATGATCCGGGGATCGAGCAGGCCGCCCCGGGAGATCTCCGCGCCCAGATCGACGAACTCCTGTCCCCGGTAGTCGGCATGACGGCGCAGCTCCGCCACGGTCAGGCGGAATCCGCCGTGCCATTCCGTGCGGCAGGGCAGCCTCCGCGCGGCCTCCTCCACGGCGGTGCCACGGAAACTCGGGTCCAGGACCAGCGCCTCCAGATGGCGATCGAGCAGGACCGGGCCGTGCACCTGCGCCTCGATGTAGTCGTCGAGCGCGTCCTGGCTGTCGGACTCCGCCAGGCCGATCAGGCGCATCCGGTCGGCCACGCCGAAATCCGACGGCTCGGCGGCGCTGTCCGGGTAGCAGAAGGTGGCACGCTCCAGCATCTGCGCGGTCAGCCTGAAGTGCGACGATCCGAACCGCGGCGCCGCCCCGGTCTCCTGACGCCGGAAGTTCAACGCCCCGTACACCGGCCGCTGCTCGCCGGGCACGCTGTCGTAGGCGCCACCGAAGATCCGGCTCTCCCAGCGCCACCGGTCACCGCCCGGACGGGCCGTCAGCCCGCCGTTGCTGGTGCCGGTGACGAACTGCGAACGGTAGGCGCCGTCCTGGGCGAGCCCGACCAGGATCGGACGATCGCCCGCCATCCGGTCCGGGTGGAAGTTGAGCGTCAGCGGCACGGAGCGGTCGAGCGGCTGCCCGGAGGAGAGGGAGGCCACGTGCCTCAGGGCGCGCACCTGCGCCGAGTCCGATGGGTGCGGGTGCGGGTGCGGGATCGCGAGCGGGAACCGTGGTGGGTCAGACGGGTGCGGGTGCAGTGGTGGGTGCGAGGGGAGCGGGTGGGGACGTGGTGGGCGCGGTGGCTGAAGTGGGTGCGGTGGGTCGGCGGTCACGGGCGCAGTCTGGTACAGCGCGGCCCGCCCTTGCCTCCGGATTACGGGGCGGCCGGCTCCGCCGCCCGGACGGCCTCCGCGTCCTTCGACAGGTTCACCGCCTGGAGCAGGCTCAGCCCCCGCTCGGCCGTGCGCAGCGCCTTGACCCCGGCCACCGCGCCGGGCGGCCCGTCGTACCCGGCCGACGCCATCCTTCGCAGGGCCCAGCGGCCGCGCAGTTCCGCGTCCGGAACCGCACCGGCCTCGGCGGTGAGGGCCAGGGCCCTTTCCAGGCCGGGGCGCTCCTCGGCGGACGCGGTGTCCAGAGCCCGCTGGAGCGCGGCGCCGATGTCGTCCGCCTCGCGCACTACGAGGAGGGCCATGTTCTGCTTCCCGAAACCAGTCATGAATCGATCATGCCCGGAGCCGGCGTCGGCATGACCGGAGTTGAGGCACATCTGAGGGTGTGGCAGGCGGAACGCCTGCCACTGGGGCAGGCAATCCCTGTTTGCACCATTGTTCTAGTTCCGTCACAGAGATCACTCCTTCGTCACAGATATCTCCGTTACATGGGGTTTCCGTCACGGGCGCTCGACAGCCCCTTCCCGCCTTTCTCCGCCCTCGTTCACCGGACACAGGCTGAGTGATCGTCAGCGTCCGTTCCGCAGCTCGCCCGACGGCCCCCGGGCTGCCGCTGTGGTGCAGAGAGGTGTCACTTATGACGGACAGAGGACTCTGGTCCTACAAGGACATTGCCGCGCACATCCGGGTGCAGCCGGACACCGTCCGCTCCTACCGCAAACACGGTCTCCTTCCGTCACCGGATCATGTGGAGGGCGGCAAGCCCTACTGGTACGCGGACACCATCCGTGCCTGGGTCGCCACCCGCCCCGGCAACCGGGGCCGCCGGGACTGACCCGCCCCACATCGCCCGGCGCTCAGCGCGGGGGCTCGATGACCGTCACTCCGGCTGCCGGTGCCGTACCCATCGCCGCGAGCGCCGCCGGGGCCGCGTCGAGCCCGATGGTGGAGGTCACCAGCAGGTCGGGGCGGAGGCTGCCGGACCGGACCATGTCCATCATCGGCGGGTAGGCGTGCGCGGCCATCCCGTGACTGCCGAGGAGCTCCAGCTCCAGGCCGATGACCCTCGCCATGGGGACGACGGGGTCACCGGCCGCCGACGGGAGCAGCCCGACCTGCACATGGCGCCCCTGGCGGCGCAGGCTCCGGACCGAGGCGGCACAGGTGACCGGTGACCCCAGGGCGTCGAGGGAGAGGTGGGCCCCGCCGCCCGTGAGTTCACGCACCGCCCCGTCGGCGCCCGCCGGATGCGCCGAGGCGTCCACGCACTCCGCCGCGCCGAAGGTCCGGGCCAGCCGGAGGGCGTCGGGCGAGACGTCGACGGCGACGACCCGGGCACCGCAGGCCACCGCGATCATCACGGCCGAGAGCCCGACCCCGCCGCAGCCGTGCACGGCGACCCATTCGCCCGGCGCCACCCGGCCGCGGGCCACCACGGCCCGGAACGCCGTGGCGAACCGGCATCCCAGACCGGCGGCCGTACCGAACGACATCCCGTCGGGGACGGGGACCAGATTGACGTCGGCCTGTTCCAGCGCGACGTACTCGGCGAACGAGCCCCAGTGGGTGAACCCCGGCTGGGTCTGCCGCTCGCAGACCTGCTGGGCCCCGGCAGCGCAGGCCGAGCAGCGGCCGCAGGCACAGACGAACGGCACGGTGACCCGGTCGCCCGGTCTGCGGTTGACCACGTCCTGGCCCACCGCTTCGACCACACCGGCCAGTTCATGGCCGGGTACGTGCGGCAGGGTGATGTCCGGATCGTGGCCCATCCAGCCGTGCCAGTCACTGCGGCACAACCCGGTGGCCTCCACCCGGACCACCACCCCCTGCCGGGAGGGGCTGGGATCCGCCACGTCCTGGACCCGGGCGTCCCTTCCGAACTCCTCGAACACCACTGCCCTCATACGCCCCGCCCCTCGCCCGCGCCTCGTATTCCGGACGGCCGAATCTACGCTCCGCCCTACGCCCTGCCGGCCGTCACGCTGTCCCGCTCGTCCGCGGGCTCCGGTATCTCCTCGGCCGCCGGCTGTGCGGGCTCCCCCTCGCTCAGGCCGAATCTGCGGTGGAACGCCCGCAGCGGTGCCGGGGCCCACCAGGTCGCCCGGCCCATCAGCTTCATCACGCTCGGGACCAGCAGACTGCGCACGACCATGGCGTCCATCAGCACGGCCAGTGCGATGCCGAGGCCCAGCATCTTGGTGTTGGTCACCCCGGACGTGCCGATCGCGACCATCACCACGGCCAGGATCACGGCCGCGGCGGTGATCAGGCCGCCCGTGTGCCTCAGCCCGAAGGTGACCGACCGCTCGTGATCGCCCGTCCGGTCGTACTCCTCCTTGATCCGGGAGAGCAGGAACACCCCGTAGTCCATGGAGAGCCCGAAGGCGACGCAGAACATCAGCACCGGCAGCGTCGTCTCGATGTCCCCCGTGCTGGTGAAGGAGAGCGGACCGGAGAGATGTCCGTCCTGGAAGACCCAGACGACCGCTCCGAACATCGCCGTGAGGCTGAGGGCGTTGAGCACGACCGCCTGGAGGGGTATCAGCACGCTGCCGGTGAGCAGGAAGACCAGGAGCAGCGTCACCACGGCGATGATGCCCAGCGCCCAGGGCAGCCGGTCCGCGATGGCGGTCTTCGAATCGACCAGCACGGCCGCGGCACCGGTCACCGAGGTGCCGAAGGGAGCGGGCTCGGCCCGGAGATCCTTCACGAGTGCCTGGGACTCCTCCCCCACCGACGCCTCCTTCGGCAGCACGCTGAAGTAGGCCGAACTTCCCTCGACGACCGGGCCGTCGACCCGCTGGGCACCGGGGAGCGCCGCGATCCGGCTGCGGTACTCGGCGTACTGGGCCGGTGTCGCGGCCCCTTCCGCGAGGACTTCGAGGCCTCCGCCGGGGCTGCCGGGGAAGCCGTCCCTGATGTGCTGCTGGACCACGCGCGACTCGGCGGAGGCCGGCAGCTGGCGGTCGTCCGCCGTACCGAACTTCACCCCCAGGAACGGCAGCCCGAGGAGCACGAGCCCCACGCTCGTGACGACGGCGAAGAGCGGTGCCCTGCGCATCACCAGCGCGGCGAACCGGCCCCAGCCCCTGCCCGGCCCGGTTGCGGCGGACGGCTCCGCGCGCCCCCGGCGCAGCAGCCTGCGCAGGTCAAGGGAGTTGACTCTCGGGCCGAGCAGCATCAGCGCGGCCGGGAGGATGATGAGGGCGGCAGCGGCGGCGAGCAGCACCACGGCGATCCCCGCGTAGGCGAAGGAGCGCAGGAAGTACTGCGGGAAGACCAGCATCGCGGCGAGCGAGACCGCGACGGTCAGCGCGGAGAACAGCACGGTCCGCCCCGCGGTGCGCAGCGTCGTGCCCACCGCCGCCCGGACCTCCGCCCCGGCCGCCAGCTCCTCGCGGAACCGGCGCACGATGAACAGGGCGTAGTCGATGGCGAGCCCGAGGCCGAGTGCGGTGGTGAGGTTCTGGGCGAAGACCGAGACATCGGTGAATTCGGTGATGCCGCGCAGCACGGCGTTGGTGCCCAGGATCGCGACGATGCCGATACCCAGCGGCAGCAGAGCCGCGATCGCGCTGCCGAAGACCATGACGAGCAGCACGAGCGTGACCGGCAGCGCGATCATCTCGGCCCGCAGCAGGTCGTCCTGGATGATCGTCTGCATCTCGTGCCTCACGGCGACGGGGCCACCGACCGAGACGTCGACCGGTCCGTGCGCACCGCGGTACGTCGGGGCTATCCGGTCCAGGACCGCCCCCACCGCCTTCTCGTCACCCTCGATCCGGGCCGCGATCAGCGCCTCCCGCCCGTCCTCGGCGCGCAGCGCGGGTGCCTTGCTCTGCCAGTACGAGCCGACGCCCGTGACGTCCTTCTCGCCGGCCAGCCGCTCGGTGAGGCGCGCCGCCTCCGCGGCCACGGCGGGATCGTCGACGGAGACACCGCCACTGTCGAGGAGCAGCAGCAGATTCGGCTGGGACGCCGGGAACTCGCGCTCCAGCGCCTTGGTCGTATAGGCCGATTCGGCGTTCGGGGACTCCCAGCCACCGCTGCCCATCCGGTCGGCCACCCCACTGCCCGCGAAGACGGCGAGCGCCGTGATGACCAGGGCCGCCAGCAGCGCGAGCCGTGGCCGCGCGGTGACGAAACGGGTCCAGCCCCCGAGGCGCTCCGGGCCGTTGACTTGAGGCATGGTGCGGTGTCCCCTTTTCCCCCGGATCCAGGACCCTGAGCGGCAGCGCGAGGCAGCCGCACAGGGCAGCATGGATCAGTCGTTGCCACATACACTGGGCAAACACGAGTCATCGCTCGCGTTCCACAAGAATGCGAGCGGCCACTCGCGTTTGTCAACCGCGCACGAAAGCTGGGGATACACCGTGTCGGAGGCCAGAACCGAGAGCACCGGAGGCGCAGAGACCACGGGAGCCACAGGGCCCACGGGAGCCGCAGGCGCCGCAGGAGACGCAGCGGCCACCACAGGCGGGGCGGCCGACACCGCCCGCCCGCGCCGCCGCCAGGCCCGGGGCGAGGCGCGCATCGCCCAGCTCCTCAAGGCGGCCTCCCGCGTCTTCTGCACGAACGGCTACACCGCCGCGAGCACCAACGCCATCGCCCGGGAAGCCGGGGTCTCACCGGGCACGCTCTACCAGTTCTTCCCCAACAAGGAAGCGATCGCGGTCGAGCTGGGCGACCAGCTGCTGAACCGCTGGCAGGAGACGTACGGAGCCGCGTTCCTCCCGAGCCACCTCGAACTCCCGCTGGACCGGATGCTCGACGCCATCCTCGATCCACTCATCGAGTTCAACTGCGAGAACCCGGCCTTCACGGTCCTGATGCACGGCTCCGAGATCCCCGGCACGATCACGCGGGACCACGACTCCGTCCACACGACGATGCTCAGCCGGGTCGAGACGATCCTCACCGGCTACCTCCCGGACACCCCTCCCGCCGAGATCAACCGTGTCGCCACGATGATCTTCATCCTCTTCAAGGCCGGACTGGACCTGATCATGGCGCACGAGGGCGCGGAGCGGGAGGCGTACGTCAAGGAGCTGAAGACGGTCCTCTTCCGCTACGTCGAACCGATGGCCTGCGACGCCACCCCCCTCACGGCACCTCGCGCCGCACCCTCCACCACCCCTCCCGCTCCCCCGAATGGCCGCTAGCGACCTCGACACGCTCGCGTTTATACCCCCTAGGGGTATAGTCTGATGAGTGTGGAGGCGCATCGGCCTTCCCGGAAGCCTCCTGGGCCCCTGCCTTCACACCCACATGTGCCCGTCGAAGAGGAGAAAACGATGACCGCCGAGACCCAGCTCCCCCAGGCGACCGGCTCCTGCTGCTCGCCCAGCGGCTCCTGCCACGACGACGCGAGCGCCGACGCCACGACGCAGGGCGGCGTGACCACGGTCTACCAGGTGACCGGCATGACCTGCGGCCACTGCGAGGGCGCCGTTTCCGCCGAGATCTCCGAGATCGAAGGGGTCACCTCCGTGAAGGCCGTGGCGTCCACCGGCCAGGTGACGGTGACCTCCCGGGCCCCGCTGGCCGAGGAGGCGGTACGCGCCGCCGTCGACGAGGCCGGTTACGAGCTCGCCGGCCAGGCCTGAGCACCCAGGGATCCGTTCCCACACGCAATACCCCCTTCGCCGCCGGGCCGGACCGACCAGCAGATACTGGTGGGGTACGGCCCGGTCGGCGTTTCAGGAGTTCGGACATGCACAGCGCGACAGAGACCGAAACCCCGGCAGCGGAGAGCTCGGAGGCCGAGCTCGCGATCGGCGGGATGACCTGTGCCTCGTGCGCGGCCCGCGTCGAGAAGAAGCTGAACCGGATGGACGGGGTCACCGCCACCGTGAACTACGCCACCGAGAGGGCCCGGGTCGTCTTCGGCCCGGAGACCGGTGTCGCGGATCTGATCGCGACCGTCCGCAAGACGGGCTACACGGCGGAGCCGGTGCACCGCCCCGCACCGACGAAGCCCGCCCCCGCGTCGGGCTCGTCGGCGGCGACCCCACCCCCGCCCCCCACCGGCAGCCAGGAAGCCGGGGAGGCCACAGACGCCGGGGAGGCCACGGACGCCGGAGGAACCCGGGAAGCCCCGGAAGCCACCACCGCCCCCGACCACGCCACTGACCCCGACAGCCCCACGAGCCCCGACGGCCCCGCCGCCGCCCTCGCCTCGCTGCGCCGGCGGCTCATCGTGTCGGCCGTCCTCGCCACCCCCGTCGTCCTGCTCGCGATGATCCCGGCCCTCCAGTTCGACAACTGGCAGTGGCTCTCCCTCACCCTGGCCGCCCCCGTCGTCGTCTGGGGCGGACTGCCCTTCCACCGGGCGACCTGGACCAACCTCCGGCACGGCGCGGCCACCATGGACACGCTCGTCTCGGTCGGCACCCTCGCCGCCTTCGGCTGGTCGCTCTGGGCACTGTTCCTCGGCAATGCCGGGATGCCCCACATGCGGCACGGCTTCGACTTCACGGTCTCCCGCGCGGACGCCTCGTCCACGATCTATCTGGAGGTCGCCGCCGGAGTCGTCACGTTCATCCTGCTGGGCCGCTACCTGGAGGCCAGGTCCAAGCGGAAGGCGGGTTCCGCCCTGCGGGCGCTGATGCATCTGGGCGCCAGGGACGTCGCGGTCCTGCGGAACGGCGCCGAAGTGCGCATCCCTGTCGCCCGGCTCGCCGTCGGCGAGCGCTTCGTGGTCCGCCCCGGCGAGAAGATCGCCACCGACGGCACCGTCGTCGAGGGCGCGTCGGCGGTGGACGCCTCCATGCTCACCGGTGAGTCGGTCCCCGTGGACGTGGGTACCGGGGACTCCGTCACCGGCGCCACCGTGAACGTCTCCGGCCGGCTCGTCGTCGAGGCGACCCGGGTCGGTGCCGACACCCAGCTGGCCCGGATGGCCCGGCTCGTCGAGGACGCGCAGAACGGCAAGGCCGAGGTGCAGCGCCTCGCCGACCGGATCTCCGCGGTCTTCGTCCCCGTGGTCCTGCTGATCGCCCTGGTCACCCTGGTCGCCTGGCTGCTGATCACGGACGACGTGACGGCCGCGTTCACCGCCGCCGTCGCCGTGCTGATCATCGCCTGCCCCTGCGCCCTCGGCCTCGCCACACCCACCGCCCTCATGGTCGGCACCGGACGCGGCGCCCAGCTCGGCATCCTGATCAAGGGCCCCGAAGTCCTGGAGACCACCCGCCGCGTCGACACCATCGTGCTGGACAAGACCGGCACCGTCACCACCGGCAAGATGACCCTCCAGGCCGTCCACACCGCCCCCGGCGCCACGGAAACCGACGTCCTGCGCCTCGCCGGCGCCCTGGAACACGCCTCCGAACACCCCATCGCCCAGGCCGTCGCCACCGGAGCCGCCGAACGCACCACCGGCCCCCTGCCCACCCCCGAGGACTTCGCCAACGTCCCCGGACTCGGCGTCCAGGGCATCGTCGAAGGACACGCCGTCCTCGTCGGCCGCGAGAAGCTCCTCGCCGAGTGGGAAATCCACCTCCCCGCCGAACTCGCCCGCCACAAGGCCGAAGCGGAGACAGCGGGCCGCACAGCCATCACCGTCGCCTGGGACGGCGAAGCACGCGCCGTCCTCGAAGTCGCCGACGCCGTCAAGGACACCAGCGCCGAAGCCATCAAGAAGCTCCGCGCACTCGGCCTCACCCCCATCCTGCTCACCGGCGACAACCGCGCCGTGGCGGAGTCCGTGGCCCGCGCGGTCGGGATCGACGAGGTGCGGGCCGAGGTGCTTCCCGAGGAGAAGGCGCACGTCATCGTGGGGTTGCAGGCCGAGGGGCGTGCCGTCGCGATGGTCGGCGACGGGGTCAACGACGCCGCCGCACTGGCCACCGCCGACCTCGGTCTGGCGATGGGCACCGGCACGGACGCGGCCATCGAAGCGAGCGATCTGACGCTCGTTCGTGGAGATCTCAAGGTGGCCGCCGATGCCATCCGGCTCTCCCGGCGGACCCTGGCCACCATCAGGGGCAACCTTTTCTGGGCATTCGGTTACAACGTTGCTGCTCTACCCCTTGCGGCATTTGGCCTGCTCAACCCTATGATTGCGGGAGCGGCGATGGCCATGTCATCGGTCTTCGTCGTAACGAACAGCCTGCGCTTGAGGTCCTTCACGTAATTTCCACAAAGAGATCTAGATCACACCGATTATGGGGTAACCATTCGGTGGGTTCGCGAGTCTAAGAGTGCGATGCCAAGGATGTCTTGGGGGACGTCCGACGGAACGTCTTGGGGGACGGTCCGGGCAAGCGTTGGCCGGGGCACGTGCACCGGGGAGCTTTGAGCGGCCCTCCCGTCGGTACGTACCCCGGCAGACCGCCGGCAGGCAGGCTGCACGGAGGATGGCTGTACAAGAGGTAAGCGCAGGACACGCAGTACCCGAGGAACACCCAGGAGCTTCGGCTCCCACTGAACGCCCGGCCGGATCCCGTGGGGGGAATCCGCTCCGGGACATGGGAAGCGCCTCGCTGTCGGCCCGTGGGGGGATCGATGGCGGGGCGCTTCTCGCATGTCAGGACGGATCGCGGTCCGGACGCGTCGCCCAGGCGATGACGGTGCGTCCGGGCAAGCAAATCGCCCCGGACACCGCGCTCTGTGCGAAAGCGCGGCAGTCGGGGCGAAGGCAACCGGCCGAGAGGGCCCGGGGTGACGCAGGGGTGGTGCGGGGCTCAGCGGCCCTCGACCGGGACGAAGTCGCGCAGGACCTCGCCGGTGTAGATCTGGCGCGGGCGGCCGATGCGGGAACCCGGCTCCTTGATCATCTCGTGCCACTGGGCGATCCAGCCCGGCAGCCGGCCGATCGCGAAGAGCACCGTGAACATCTCGCTCGGGAAGCCCATGGCCCGGTAGATCAGACCGGTGTAGAAGTCCACGTTGGGGTAGAGGTTGCGCGAGACGAAGTACTCGTCGGAGAGCGCGTGCTCCTCCAGCTTGAGCGCGATGTCGAGCAGCTCGTCGGACTTGCCGAGCGAGGACAGCACATCGTGGGCCGCGGCCTTAATAATCTTGGCGCGCGGGTCGAAGGACTTGTACACCCGGTGGCCGAAGCCCATCAGGCGGACGCCGTCCTCCTTGTTCTTCACCTTGCTGATGAAGGAGTCGACGTCGCCACCGTTGGCCTGGATGCCCTCGAGCATCTCCAGCACCGACTGGTTGGCGCCACCGTGCAGGGGGCCCCACAGCGCCGAGATACCGGCGGAGATCGAGGCGAACATGTTCGCCTGCGAGGAGCCGACCAGACGCACGGTGGAGGTCGAACAGTTCTGCTCGTGGTCCGCGTGCAGGATGAGCAGCTTCTCCAGCGCCGAGACGACGACCGGGTCCGGCACGTACTCCTGGGCCGGGACCGAGAAGGTCATGCGCAGGAAGTTCTCGACGTAACCGAGGTCGTTGCGCGGGTAGACGAACGGGTGACCGATCGACTTCTTGTACGCGTACGCCGCGATGGTCGGCAGCTTGGCCAGCAGCCGGATCGTCGAGAGGTGACGCTGCTCCTCGTCGAACGGGTTGTGGCTGTCCTGGTAGAACGTGGACAGCGCGCTGACGACCGAGGACAGCATGGCCATCGGGTGGGCGTCGCGCGGGAAGCCGTCGAAGAACCGCTTGACGTCCTCGTGCAGCAGCGTGTGCTGGGTGATCTCGTTCTTGAAGGCCGACAGCTCGTCGACCTTCGGAAGCTCACCGTTGATGAGCGTGTACGCGACCTCGAGGAACGTCGATTGCTCGGCGAGCTGCTCGATCGGGTAGCCGCGGTACCGCAGGATGCCCTGCTCGCCATCGAGGTAGGTGATGGCCGATTTATAAGCAGCGGTGTTGCCGTATCCGCTGTCCAGCGTCACCAGGCCGGTGTTCGCCCGGAGCTTCCCGATGTCGAAGCCCTTGTCGCCGACGGTGCTGTCGATCACCGGGTAGGTGTACTCGTCATCGCCGTACCGCAGTACTACAGAGTTGTCGCTCACGTCATCCCTCACCGACGTAGTGCCTCTTCTTCGAGGTTCCCTGACTGTCTCTACCCTCCCCCATTTGGCTCAGGAGAGTGCACTCGGGGTCGTCCATTGGACCTACTCGCGGCACTGAGTGCCGCGAACTTATTCATCCTGCCCCCTTGACTGCGGTTCCGGAAGACCTCCGTGATGTTTCCCACCGATTTGATCGATCATTTTTTCGGCGGATCCTCCTTCCGTACCTCCCCGCAGCCGGTAATCCAGCGCTGTACAACGTCTGCCTGCGGAAACCGTGCGGACCGCCTGCCCGATCGCCTGCCGGGAGCCGACCAGGACGACGAGCTTCTTGGCCCTCGTCACAGCCGTGTAGAGCAGGTTCCGCTGGAGCATCATCCAGGCGCTCTTGGTGACCGGGATGACGACGGCCGGGTACTCGCTGCCCTGGGAGCGGTGAATCGTCATGGCGTAGGCGTGGGACAGCTCGTCGAGCTCGTCGAAGTCGTAACCGATCTCCTCGTCCTCGTCCGTGAGCACGGTCAGCTTCTGCTCGTCGACGTCGAGGGCGGTGACCACGCCGACCGTGCCGTTGAAGACGCCGTTCTCGCCCTTGTCGTAGTTGTTGCGGATCTGGGTGACCTTGTCGCCCACCCGGAACACCCGGCCGCCGAACCGCTTCTCGGGCACGTCGGGGCGGGCGGGCGTGATGGCCTGCTGGAGCAGACCGTTGAGATGCCCCGCACCGGCCGGGCCGCGGTGCATCGGAGCGAGTACCTGCACGTCACGACGGGGGTTCAGACCGAACTTCGCGGGGATGCGGCGGGCCGCGACATCGACGGCGAGCACGCCCGCGTCCTCCGTCTCGTCCGCCACGAAGAGGAAGAAGTCGCTGAGCCCCTGGGTGAGCGGCGGTACGCCGGAGTTGATCCGGTGGGCGTTGGTGACGACGCCGGACTGCTGGGCCTGGCGGAAGATGGTGGTCAGCCGGACCGCCGGGACGGGTCCGCCGTCGGCGAGCAGATCCCGCAGCACCTCCCCCGCGCCGACCGACGGGAGCTGGTCCACGTCCCCGACGAGCAGCAGGTGGGCACCGGGTGCCACGGCTTTGACGAGCTTGTTGGCGAGCAGCAGATCGAGCATCGACGCCTCGTCGACGACGACCAGATCGGCGTCCAGCGGACGGTCCCGGTCGTACGCCGCGTCGCCGCCCGGCTTCAGTTCGAGCAGCCGGTGCACGGTGGAGGCCTCGGCCCCGGTGAGCTCGGAGAGCCGCTTCGCCGCCCGGCCGGTCGGTGCGGCGAGCACCACCTTGGCCTTCTTGGCGCGGGCCAGTTCCACGATGGACCGGACGGTGAACGACTTCCCGCAGCCGGGCCCACCGGTCAGCACGGCGACCTTCCGGCTGAGCGCGAGCCGCACGGCGGCCTCCTGCTCGGGCGCCAGCTTCGCTCCGGTGCGGCCCGCGAGCCACTTCAGGGCCTTGTCCCAGTCCACGTCGCCGAAGGCCGGCATCCGCTCCTCCGGCGTCCGCAGGAGCCTGCGCACCTGGGCGGCGAGGGCGATCTCGGCCCGGTGGAAGGGCACCAGATAGACGGCGGTGACCGGCTCGCCGCCCTCGGGCGAGGGCACCTTCTCCCGTACGACGCCCTCCGGGTCCTCGGCCAGTTCGGCGAGGCACTCGATGACCAGCCCGGTGTCCACCTGGAGCAGCTTCACCGCGTCGGCGATCAGCCGCTCCTCGGGGAGGAAGCAGTGGCCCTGGTCGGTGGACTGCGACAGCGCGTACTGGAGTCCGGCCTTGACCCGCTCCGGGCTGTCGTGCGGGATGCCGACCGCCTGGGCGATCTTGTCGGCGGTGAGGAAGCCGATGCCCCAGACGTCGGCGGCCAGCCGGTAGGGCTGGTTCTTCACGACGGAGATCGAGGCGTCGTCGTACTTCTTGTAGATACGGACGGCGATGGAGGTCGAGACGCCGACGCCCTGGAGGAAGACCATGACCTCCTTGATCGCTTTCTGCTCCTCCCAGGCGGCGGCGATCATCTTCGTCCGCTTCGGGCCGAGGCCGGGCACCTCGACGAGGCGCTTGGGCTGCTGCTCGATGATGTCGAGGGTGTCGACGCCGAAGTGGGTGGTGATCCGGTCGGCCATCACCGGACCGATGCCCTTGATCAGGCCGGAGCCGAGGTAGCGGCGGATGCCCTGGATGGTGGCGGGCAGGATCGTCGTGTAGTTCTCGACGGTGAACTGCTTGCCGTACTGCGCGTGCGAACCCCAACGCCCCTCCATCCGCAGCGACTCGCCGGGCTGTGCGCCCAGCAGCGAGCCGACCACGGTGAGCAGATCGTTGGCGCCGCGTCCGGTGTCGACGCGGGCGACCGTGTACCCGTTCTCCTCGTTGGCGTAGGTGATCCGCTCAAGGACCCCTTCGAGGACGGCCATGTTCGGTGGGGACGATGTCGCGGAGGACATGGTGGACATGCCCGTGACGCTACCGGGTGGCGCTGACATCACGCGGTCCGGTATCCGGCCGAAAGCCCTTGCGGGGAACCGGCGGTGCACCCCCTGCCGTCGGAGAGGGCAACTGAGTGGACCACGACGACGAAGTAGTGGGGGCTACGGCATGGGAACGGGGGACGACTACAGCGGGGACGACGCAAGCCTGGAGGAGAGTGCGGAGGAACCCCCGGCGGCGCCGATGAAACGGCCGACCGTCCAGGAGTGGCTGGTGATCTTCGGGGCTCCCCTTGCGATCTGCGCTGTCGTGGCGCTGCCCTTCCGCTCGGCCCTGTACGTGCTGTTCGCGGGGAGGTCCGCGACACTTACCTCCACATGGAGCTGCAGCGAGGGAACCGGTGTGACGGCGCCGGCCCCGTCCTGCGAAGCGTCGTGGGAGTTCCCCGACGGCAGCACCGGTGCCGGGACGGTCCACTCCGCGTCGGCCGGCTCCGGCGACACCGTGCTCGCGGCCGGCGACGGCGCCTACACCTCCCTCGCCTCGGTGTGGAACTCGGCGTGGTTCTACTTCTTCCTCGTGGCGGTGTCGGTGGTGGCGACAGCGATCACCTGGGTCAGCCACTACCGGCAGGACCAGCGGGAGCGGACACGGCGGCTGCGGGAACCGTTCGAGTACGTCCCCGGGTACCGGGCCTTCGCCGACGACCCGGACGAGACTCCGCCGGACGAGACCCCAGAGGGCTACGGGGCAGAGACCCAAGGCCCTCCGTGACGTCCGACCCGGTGAAATGCCTGACCGCGCGCGGTGCGGTGCGGTCAGCCTGCCACCGCGGTGAGGGAGCGGTGGTGCTTCGGGGTCTCGATCTCGTCGATCAGCGCGACCGCGAGGTCCGCATAGGAGAAGGAGGGGGCGCCGTCGGCCATCACCTGCTCGCCGCCCGCCCGGTACCGGCCGGTGCGCGGGGCCTCGTCGTCCAGCATCACGGGCGGCGGGGCGATGACGAGCCAGTCGATGTCCGTCGCTGCGGCGCGGAGCACGTCGAGTTCGGCAGAGTGCCCGAGCGAGAAGGCCCGCGCCTCCTCGGGGAAACCGGGAGCGTCGTGGACGGCCACGCCGGGCGCGGTCTCCAGGACGGACCCGATGCCGATGAGCACCAGCCGCCCGACGCCCGCCCGCGCCAGCCCGTCCAGCAGGGCGTGCGCCGCACTCACGTAGAAGTCCCGCGACGGCACGTCCATCCGGCCGGCCGCGCTGATCGCGGCGTCGTGCCCCGCCGCGGCCTCCGCGACACTGTCCGCCCGGGTGACATCACCGGCGACGACGCTGACGCCGTCACCGGTCGGCCCCGTGTACGCGGCCACGTCCCGCACCACGGCTGTGACCTGATGCCCACGGGCGACGGCCTCCGCGACCGCCCGCCGCCCGGCCCGTCCACCGGCTCCGAAGACAACGATCCTGCTGCTCATGGGGTTCCCCTCGCCGAGGCCGGCGGACCGCCGGCCGATGCCCCGGACGCTAGCCGCGGACCCCATGGTTTCCGCAACGATAGTTACGTACGCTCGCCAGGGTGAGCCAACCACTTGATCCCGAAATGTTCATGGACTGCTCCCCCGCCACTCCGCTGATCCAGCTCGGCGGCAAATGGACCGCGAAGATCATCAGGTGCCTCGAACCCGGCACCCGCCGATTCTCCGAACTCCAGGTCCCGTTGCGCGGCATCACACCGAAGGTCCTGACGGAGACGCTGCGCGCGATGGAACGCGACGGACTGATCACGCGCACCGCCCACGGCGGCATCCCGCCGCGCGTCGACTACGAACTGACGTCGCTCGGGCGGTCGTTGCTCGCCCCGATGGCCGCCTGCTGCGCGTGGGCCGGAGCGCATCTGCCGGAACTGCTGGACGCACGGGACGCGTACGAGGAGGTGGCCGCCGCGTCGGTGCCGCAGGACGGGCCGGGTGGGCCGTGAAGCCGGCGGGGTCTGCGAGGTCTGCGAGACCCGGGACGGGGCGGATCAGCAGGGAAGACCCCGGCGACCCGGTTGCACCAGTCCGGACTCGTACGCCGGCACCACCGCCTGCGCACGGCTGCCGAGGTCGAGCTTGGACATGGTGCCGAGGCCGAGGCCGGCTACGTGCCGTCCAGATGCTTCCCCGCCAACGCGTCACTCGCGCCAACAACTCGCCCTGGGGACCGGGCACCCGATACACAGCCGTGCCGGACTCGGCCGACTCGGTGTCGATCACCATCACCCAGGTCTGACGTTGCGCGTCCTGTCACAGCGTCAGATACGCGCCCGGTTACGGCGAAACGGGGCCCGGTCTTCCGACCGGACCCCACTCGCTATCCCCCTCGGTCGGGGCTTCCCCCATCCCCCCGGATCCCCCCGGAAGCGTCCGACGACAGATATGACTCAGCAGGGCACTCGACGGTTGTACGCCTCTGGCATCCTTTTTGCCTCAGAGGTCCGGGGCCCGATGCCCCTTGGCCGCGGACCGACGGGCCAGGCGCATCGTCGTCACAGGCTCGGAGTCAGGTGCCGTTCCCCATGGGTGGGTCGCAACGAGCCGCAGCGCTCATCGGTTCCGCTCCCTGCGTACTCCATTCCCTGTACATACCTTGCACATATGAGGAGTTGTCAAGTTGCGTAATGACTCCAGCGGGCTTCCACTGGAAGTGGTCGATAGTCGAACGAAGGAGAGTGGCCGAAGAAGGAGGGTGGAGCCATGACATCATTCGACGCCAAGATCATAAAGCTGAAATGCCTGGCTACCGCAGGCGGCGGCAAAGGCTCCGACGACGTCAAGATGCAAATCGATGGCGTGAAGAAGTGGCCGCCGGGAGAAGACCCGGAAAGCTTCGTCACCATTGCGGTACTCAACAGCGTGGACATCAACCAAAGGTTCACGTTCCAGGGCGACAACATGAATATCGCCCTCTTCGGGGACACCACCTTCGGGGCGGACGACAGACTGGGCTCAACAAATATCTCGAGGTTCGACCCCCCGGGCGAACACGTGAGGGATCTGGGCAACGATGGTGCGAGTTACCAGCTCACGTACAAGGTGGTCACGATCGATGACTGATTTCCTTCCCACCTGAGCGCGGTGCCGGAAGGTCGGTGAGCGTGAACCGCGCGGACGACGAAGCTCCTGACAGGCGGGTGGTCGGTCCAGATCACTCGCGCCCGCCAGGAGTTTCACTGAACACCGGCAAGGGAATCCAGCGGATCTACTCGCCCGGTGGAACCCGAACGAAGCCCTCGGTCCAATCATCCTCATCGAGTGCGCAGGCATCGAAGTAGAAACAGTCAGGCTCCTCCCGGAACCCTGGTAGAAGTCGAGCCTGCCGCATACGCTCCTCCACTCGTTCCAGGGTTGAGTAGAAGCCGAGCAGCTTCACGTCATCACCATCAGTCTCGTCGCAGAACACTCCGCTGTCATCGACGTGCACGGTCGCGCCGTCGTCGCCGGCCTCGTTCTGGTGGCCTACATGCCACAGCGCATAAACGATCACGGGTGCGAAAGTATCAGCACTCGATTTCGTTGGATCAGGCCAACCAGCGGAGACGGGCGCGGTGTCCCGTACGCCGCGGATCCCTGTTCAGCAGGCGTGTTCCAGATACCGCGCGGCGACCTCCGCCAGTACCTCGGAGCCGTCGCGCGCCCATAGGTCCTCGTTGAAGATCTCCACCTCGATCGGACCGTCGAAGCCGGTCGCCTCGACCGCCGTACGGAACGCGCGGAAGTCCACGCAGCCGTCGCCCAGTTGGCCGCGGCCGACCAGGACGCCCGCCGGGAGCGGGGTGATCCAGTCGGCGAGCTGGAAGGAGTGGATGCGGCCGCCCGCGCCCGCGCGGGCGATCTGGGCGGGTGCCTGGTCGTCCCACCAGAGGTGGTACGTGTCGACGACGACTCCGACCTGGTCGGCCGGGAAGCGTTCCGCGAGGTCCAGGGCCTGGGACAGGGTGGAGACGACGCAGCGGTCGGAGGCGAACATCGGGTGCAGCGGTTCGATCGCCAGGCGTACGCCGCGCTCGGCCGCGTACGGGGCCAGTTCGCCCAGGGCGTCCGCGATGCGTTCGCGGGCGCCGTACAGGTCCTTGGCTCCGGCCGGGAGGCCGCCGGAGACCAGGACCAGGGTGTCCGTGGACAGGCCGGCCGCCTCGTCGAGCGCCGCGCGGTTGTCGTCCAGGGCGCGGGCCCGGCCGGCCGGATCGGGGGCGGTGAGGAAGCCGCCCCGGCAGAGGCTGGTGACGGACAGGCCCGAGTCGGCGAGGAGTTGGGCGGTTCGCCCGACGCCGTACTCCTGGACGGGGGCCCGCCACAGGCCGACCTGGCCGATGCCCGCCTTCACGCAGCCCTCGGCGAGCTCGGGCAGCGACCACTGCTTGATGGTCTCCTGGTTGAGGGAGAGCCGGGAGAGGTCGTTACGGGTATCGGTCATCGGGAGCCTCCTTGCACGGTGAGCAGGGCGCGCATCCGGGATTCGGCCAGCTCCGGATCGGGGAACAGGCCGAGCCGGTCGGCGAGTTCGTACGCCTTCGCCAGGTGCGGCAGCGAGCGGGCCGACTGGAGGCCGCCCACCATCGTGAAGTGGTCCTGGTGGCCGGCCAGCCAGGCGAGGAAGACCACGCCCGTCTTGTAGTAGCGGGTCGGCGCCCGGAAGAGGTGGCGCGACAACTCGACCGTCGGATCGAGGAGTTCGCGGAATCCCTTGGTGTCGCCCGTGTCCAGCACCCGGACCGCGTGCGCGGCCAGCGGGCCGAGCGGGTCGAAGATCCCCAGCAGCGCATGGCTGAAGCCTCGGTCGTCGCCCGCGATCAGCTCGGGGTAGTTGAAGTCGTCGCCCGTGTAGCAGCGCACCCCGCCGGGGAGGCGGCGCCGGACGTCGATCTCGCGCTCCGCGTCGAGGAGGGAGATCTTGATGCCGTCGACCTTGTCCGGGTGTTCCGCGATGACCTGGAGGAAGGTGTCGGTGGCCGCGTCGAGGTCGGCGGAGCCCCAGTAGCCGTCCAGCGCCGGGTCGAACATCGGGCCGAGCCAGTGCAGCACGACCGGCTCGGTGGCCTGGCGCAGCAGGTGGGCGTACGTCTCCAGGTAGTCCTGCGGCCCGTTCGCCGCGGCGGCGAGCGCGCGGGAGGCCATCAGGATGGCCTGGGCGCCGCTGCCCTCGACGAGGGCGAGCTGCTCCTCGTACGCGGACCGGACCTCGGCCAGCGAGGCGGGGCCGGGCGGGAGCTGGTCGGTGCCGACGCCGCAGGCGATGGCACCGCCGACGGACCTGGCCTCCGCGGCCGAGCGGCGGATGAGCTCGGCGGCGCCCGCCCAGTCCAGGCCCATGCCGCGCTGGGCGGTGTCCATGGCCTCCGCGACACCGAGGCCGTGCGACCAGAGGTGGCGGCGGAAGGCGAGGGTGGCGTCCCAGTCGACGGCGGCCGGGGAGTCGGGGCTGATGTCCGCGTAGGGGTCGGCGACGACATGGGCGGCGGAGAAGACCGTGCGGGAGGCCAGGGCCGCTCCGCCGGGGGCGAGGTCGAGCGGGGTGGCGCGGGGCTCGTACGGCCCCTGCGGGAGGTGGATGGTCACGGTGTCCGTTCCGGGGCGACGACGACGGGGGTGGGGCGCGGCGTCACAGGGTCAGCTCCGGGACGTCGAAGCGGCGGCCCTCGGCGGAGGACTTGAGGCCGAGCTCGGCGAGCTGGACGCCGCGGGCGCCGGCCATCAGGTCCCAGGCGTAGGGCTCGTCGAGGACGATGTGGCGCAGGAACAGCTCCCACTGGGCCTTGAAGCCGTTGTCGAAGACGGCGTTGTCGGGGACTTCCTGCCACTGGTCGCGGAAGGACTCGGTGACCGGGAGGTCGGGGTTCCAGACCGGCTTGGGGGTGGCCGAGCGGTGCTGGACGCGGCAGTTGCGCAGGCCCGCCACGGCGGAGCCGTGGGTGCCGTCGACCTGGAACTCGACGAGCTCGTCGCGGTTGACGCGGACCGTCCAGGAGGAGTTGATCTGCGCGACGGCGCCGCTCTCCAGCTGGAAGATGCCGTACGCGGAGTCGTCGGCGGTCGCGGCGTACGGCTTGCCGTGCTCGTCCCAGCGCTGCGGGATGTGCGTCTGGACGTGCGCCTGGACGGTGGTGACCCGGCCGAACAGCTCGTGGAGCACGTACTCCCAGTGCGGGAACATGTCGACGACGATGCCGCCGCCGTCCTGCGAGCGGTAGTTCCAGGAGGGGCGCTGGGCCTCCTGCCAGTCGCCCTCGAAGACCCAGTAGCCGAACTCGCCGCGCACGGAGAGGATCTCGCCGAAGAAGCCGCCGTCGATGAGGCGCTTCAGCTTCAGCAGGCCCGGCAGGAAGATCTTGTCCTGGACGACGCCGTGCTTGATCCCGGCCTCCCGGGCGAGCCGGGCCAGCTCCAGGGCACCCCCGACGTCGGTGGCGGTGGGCTTCTCGGTGTAGATGTGCTTGCCCGCCGCGACGGCCTTCTTGATCGCGTCGACGCGCGCCGAGGTGACCTGGGCGTCGAAGTAGATGTCGATGGTCTCGTCCGCGAGGACCGCGTCGAGGTCGGTCGACCACTCGGTCAGGCCGTGCTGCTCGGCGAGCGCCTCCAGCGCGTGGGCCCGGCGGCCGACGAGGACCGGCTCGGGCCAGAGCACGTCGCCGTTGCCGAGGTCGAGGCCGCCCTGCTCCCGGATCGCGAGAACCGAGCGCACCAGGTGCTGCCGGTATCCCATGCGACCCGTGACGCCGTTCATGGCGATGCGCACTGTCCTGCGTGTCACGAAAGTTCCTCCATACAGCCGTAGCAAGCGCTTTCTATACGGGAGGACGCTAGCCTGCCGACAGCGGCCCGGACAAGAGGGGGCACGCTGATTGGTCCTCTCCCCTCATCACTCCTCGGAGGAATGCGATGACAGTCACCCTGGCGGACGTGGCGGCGCGCGCCCGGGTGTCCCCGGCCACCGTCTCCCGTGTGCTGAACGGCAACTACCCGGTGGCCGCGTCCACTCGGGAGCGGGTCCTGCGTGCGGTGGACGACCTGGACTACGTGCTCAACGGGCCGGCCAGCTCGCTCGCGGCCGCCACCTCCGACCTGATCGGCATCCTGGTCAACGACATCGCCGACCCGTTCTTCGGGATCATGGCGGGCGCGGCACAGACGGAGATCGGCGGTCCGGGCGACGGTTCGGGCCGGGCGGGCGGCGAGAAGCTCGCCGTCGTCTGCAACACCGGCGGCTCCCCGGCCCGCGAACTCACCTACCTCACCCTGCTCCAGCGCCAGCGCGCCGCCGCCGTCGTCCTCACCGGCGGCGCGGTGGAGGACCCGGCGCACCAGGCGGCGATGTCGGCGAAGCTGGCGAAGCTCGCGGACGCGGGAACCAGGGTGGTGCTGTGCGGGCGGCCCCCGCTGCCGGACAGCGAATCGGTCCTGGCCGCGCTCGCCTTCGACAACCGGGGCGGCGGCCGGCGCCTGACCGAGCACCTGGTCTCGCTGGGCCACCGCAGGATCGGCTATGCGGCGGGACCGCTGGAGCGGACCACGACCCGCCACCGGCTGGAGGGCCACCGCGACGCGATGAGGGCAGCGGGACTGTACGGGGACGGGTCCGGGGACACGGCCGGGGACGAGGAGCGGCTCACGGTGCACGGCTCCTACGACCGCAGTTCCGGCTACGACGCCACCGTCGAACTCCTGCGCCGCGAGCCGGGGATCACGGCCGTCGTCGCCGCCAACGACACGGTGGCGCTGGGCGCGGCGGCGGCGATCCGCGACCGCGGCCTGCGCATCCCCGAGGACATCTCGGTGGCGGGCTTCGACGATCTGCCGTTCTCGGTGGACGTGGTCCCGGCGCTGACGACCGTACGGCTGCCGCTCTTCGAGGCGGGGGCGCGGGCGGGCCGGCTGGCGATGGGCAAGGAGACCCCGCCGCCCGGCGGCATCGCAACGATCCCGGCGGAGCTGATGGTGCGGGGCTCCACGGCGGTACCACGGGTGGCGTGAGCGCCAGGGGCAGGAAGATGGGGGCGCTCCCCCCATGTCCGCCGGGCGCCCCGCCGGGAGTATGGGTCGCGGCGGACCGGTGGTGCCGGCGCCGGACCGAGGAGGTGCGATGGCGGAGAACGATCCGGGCAGCCGCGAGCGGGTGCGCGTCTCCTCCCCGGCCGGCCCCACCGCACGTACGTCGGCCGCGCATCCGGCCGCGGCCCTCCCCGGCGCCTCCCGGCCCGACGGACCCTGGTGGCATGCGGCACTGGCCTTCGAACCGTCGCCCGCCGGTACCCCGGACTGGGTGGAGTTCGTCGAGGACGTGCTCTCCACCGCCCCCGAGAACGCGGACATCGAGGACGGGGCCGGCGCGGACGGGGCCGGGCATCCGGGACTGCGCGGCTTCGCACGCGTCCTCGCCCCGCTCACCGCCCGCGCGGCGGTGCGGATGCTGGACGCCCTGCCCGAGCGGGTGGGCCGCTGCGCCGACCTGGACACCGTACGGAACGACTTCGAGCGGCACCTGGCCCGGCGGCTCGCCCGGCTCGCCGCCCGCACCCTGGTCCTGGAACTGCACGTGGCGCGGCGCGCCGGGCGGCTCGCCGGGGAGGACTCCGAGGGCCGGTTCACGGACTTCCTGCGGCTGACCGGCGCCCGGCCGGGGCTGGCCGCGCTCCTCACCGGCTACCCCGTGCTGGCCCGGATCCTGGCGCGGACCGCGCTCGACGCCGCCGCGGCGCTGGCCGAGATGCTCGTCCGGTTCGCGGCGGACCGGCCGGTGCTGCCGAGGGGCCGCGCCGCTTCGGGCGCGGCGGCGGACAGCGTGCGGGGCGCCCGGCTGGTGGGCGTGGAGCCCGGCGCCGGGGACAGCCACCGGGGCGGGCGGACCGTGATGCTGCTCCGCTTCGACGACGGTTCCCGGCTGGTCTACAAGCCGCGTCCGCTCGCCGCCCACCGGCACTTCAACGAGCTCGTCAACTGGTTCAACGCACTGCCCGGCACCCCCGGACTCCGCACGCTCGCCCTGCTGGACCGGGGGTCCTACGGGTGGGTGGAGTTCGCCTCGACACGGCCCTGCCGCTCGGTCGGCCAGATCGAGTCCTTCTACCGGCGCCAGGGCGCGCTGCTGGCCCTGCTGCACGTGCTGGACGGAACCGACCTGCACCACGAGAACCTGATCGCCGACGGGGAGCACCCGGTGCTCGTCGACGTCGAGACGCTGTTCCACCCGCCGCTGCCCGCCTCGGCCTCGGACGATCCGGCGGCCCGCGCCCTGCACGGCTCTGTGCACCGGGTGGGTCTGCTGCCGCAGTTGCTCGTCGGGGACGACACGGCGCTCGACATGTCCGGGATCGGCGGCGGGCAGGCCGCCGCCTCTCCGGTGCGCAGCGCCGACTGGGCGGACGCGGGGACCGACCGGATGCGGCTGGTGCGCCGGACGGCTCGGTTCGGTGAGTCCGCGAACCGGCCCCGGCTGGCCGGGGCGCCCGCCGATCCGTCCGCCTTCGTCGGCCCGCTGTGCGAGGGGTTCAGCGCCGGGTACACCGCGGTCAAGGAGGCCCGCGCCGAACTCCTGTGCCCCGGCGGGCTGCTGGAGCGGTTCGCGCACGACGAGGTGCGGGTGGTGGCCCGGCCCACCTGGGTCTACACCTCGCTCCTGGACGAGTCCACGCACCCGGACCTGATGAAGGACGCCGCCGCGCGGCACGAGGTGCTGGCGCTGCTGGGGACCGACGTCATGGGTCCCGCCGCGCTGCCCGGCCTGCTGGAGGAGGAACTCGCCCAGCTGTGGTCGGGGGACGTGCCCCTGTTCACGGCCCTGCCCGAGCGCACCGACCTGTGGAGCGGGGCCGGCCGGCTGCTGTCCGGGCCGCTCGCCCGGACCGGGCTCTCCCTGGTCCGGGAGAAGCTGGCGGGCCTGGACACGGTGGACCGCCAGGACCAGGAACGGATCATCTGCGCCGCGATGGTGACCACCTCGCGCGAGCCCGCCCACGCGGGCGGCACAGGGCCGCGCCGGGCCCGTACGGCCGCCACCGCGCCGGAGCCGGAACAGCTGCTCGCGGCGGCCAGGTCGGTCGGCGACGAGCTGGTGTCGCAGGCGTACTCCGGACCCACCCGGCTGAACTGGATCGGCCTGGAGCTGCTCGGGGAGCGCTACTGGCGGCTGGGGCCGATGGCCGCCGACCTGGCGAGCGGCTACACCGGTACGGCGCAGTTCCTGGCCCAGCTCGCCTCGCTCACCGGGGCGGACCGGTACGCCGCGGCGGCCCGGGACGCGCTGGCTCCGCTGGCCGGACTGCTGGAGGTGCTGCACGCGCGTCCGGACGACCTGGGGCCGGTGGGCTCCGGCGCGTTCGCCGGGCTCGGCGGGATCGCCTACGCGCTGATCCAGGTCGCGGAGACGCTCGATGACCGCCGCCTGCGCGAACTGGTGGTGCCGGCGCTGCGGTTGACGGGCGCGGCGGCCGTCGCGGAGAGCGAGCACGGGGTGCGCGGTGGCACGGCCGGCGGGCTGGTCAGCCTGCTCGCCGGGTACCGGGCCACCGGACGGGCCGATGTGTGGCGGCGGGCGGAGCACAGCGCCGGGCTGCTGCGCGAGGCACCGCTGCCGGACACCGCGGGATTCGCCGACGGGGCCGCCGGAATCGGCTGGGCCCTGCTGCGCTTCGCGGAGGCGGGCGGCGGCGAGCCGTACCGCGCCCCGGGGCTCGCGGCACTGCGGTCCGCGACCGGCAGCGTGGACGCCGGGGTCTCCTGGTGCCGGGGCCGGACGGGCGTGGCCCTGGCCGTACTGGACAGCGCGGCCGCCCGCGCCGATCCGCTGCTGTCCGCCTGGGCGCGCGAGGCGGTGGCGGACATCGCACGGAGCGAACCGCCGCTCGACGACAGCCTGTGCCACGGGGAACTCGGCGTCCTCGAACTCCTGGGCCGGGCAGAGCCGTTCGGCACCCGGACCCGGTGGGTGGAGCGGTCCGGGGCCCTGCTCGCGGCGGCCGACCGGGCCGGACCGCGCTGCGGGACACCGGGCCTGGTCCCCCATCCGGGGCTGCTGACCGGGCTCGCCGGGATCGGGCACGGGCTGCTGCGGGCGGGCTTCCCCGACCGGGTGCCGTCACTGCTGCTGCTCGCCTGACCGGCCGCACCCCCTGATTCCCCCGTACCACCGGCGTACCACCGATGCACACAGACGCACCACCGCTCGGCACACCGCACCGGAACCTCCCACGAGAAGAGGCAGAAACCATGCAGAGCAACGACGCTTCGGCCTTCCTGACCACTGAGCTCACGGACGACTCCGCCTCCGAGCACCCCGCCGGACAGATCGCCCTGGGCGCGGCCGGCGGGCTCGGGCTGCGCAGCAGAATCCTCAGCGCCGTCGACGGGAACACCGGATACACGCTGGATCTGCCGTTCACCACGATGACCTCACCGTTCTGAGCCAAGTCGGTTGCTTCCCAAGCGATTTGGCGCACTACCCGGCGGGGTTCCGCTCAAGTAACCTGCGCCCATGCGTGCCACTTCGTCGGTGATGATCGGGCGAGCCGCCGAGACCGGTCTGCTGAGCAGCGCCCTGGACACCGCTTCGCGGAGTTCGGGGCGTGCGATCTTCTTCGTCGGGGACGCCGGCATCGGCAAGTCCCGGCTGGCCGGGGAGTGCGCGTACCGGGCGTACGAGCGGGACATGCCGGTGCTCCGGGGCAGGGCCACCTCGACCGGCCTCGTCGTACCGTTCCGGCCACTGGTCGAGGCGCTGTCCTCACGGTTCCGGGCGGCCGGCACACCCTCGGACCCGGAGCTGGACCCGTACCGCCCGGCGCTGGCCCGGCTGGTGCCGGAGTGGCGGCAGGGCTCCTCCCCCGGCTACCCGGAGACGGTCGTCGAACTGGCGGAGGCGCTGCTGCGGCTGCTGTCGGTGCTCGGGCAGGAGCACGGCTGCGTGATCCTGCTGGAGGACCTGCACGACTCCGACACCGAGACGATGGCGGTGGTGGAGTACGTCATCGACAACGTGGCGGACGTGCCGGTGCTGCTGCTGGGCACGCTGCGGCCGGAACCCGGCGTCGCGCTGGACCTGGTGCGTTCCGCGGAGCGCAGGCAGGTCGCGACCGTGCGGGAGCTGGCACCGCTCAGCGACGCGGAGGTGCGGGGGATGACCGCGTCGTGCCTGGAGGCCACGCCGGACGAGGTTCCGCAGGCCACCCACGAGCGGCTGGTCGACCGGGCGGGCGGCAATCCGTACCTGATCGAGATCCTGCTCGCCGACCTGCTCGACTCCGGTCAGCTGCGGCGCACCGGCGACCGGTGGCAGGCGTACGGGAACCCGGACGCGGCGGTGCCCACCGGAGTGGTGCGCAGCTGGTCACGGCGGCTGGACCGGTTCGACGAACCGGTGCGCGAGTTACTCCTGTGCGCGGCCACGCTGGGCAGTCAGTTCTCGGTCAGCGTGCTGCAGACCGTCACCGGGTTCGACGACCGTACGCTCTTCAGCCATCTGCGCTCCGCCGTCGAGGCGAGCATCATCGCCCCCGACGGTGCCAACCCCGACCGGTACACCTTCCGGCACGCGCTGACCGCCGAGGCGCTGGTGGCCTCGCTGGCCCCGGCGGAACGGGCCGCGACCGCCCGGCGGGCGGCTGCCTCGCTGGCCGCGGTGACCGACGAACTGGGCGACGAACAGCTCCAGTTGATGGCGACGCTGCAACTGGCCGGGGGCGACCGCCACGGCGCCGCCCGGCAGTTCGCCGCGGTCGGCCGGCGGATGCTGACCGCGGGGGCGTCCGGCTCGGCCGTCATCCTGCTGGAACGGGCCCGCTCGCTGGCCCACGCGAGCGATCTGAGGGGCGTCACCGAGGCGCTCGCCGTCGCTCGGGCCGAGGCCGGCGAACTGGACGCGGCCCTGGCGCTGGCCGCGGAGCTGCCTCCGGTGCCGCCCCGGTCGGAGGCGGCGGAGCAGCGCGGCGAGACCCATGTCCGGATCGCCTGGGCGGCCGTGATGGCGGAGCGCGCGGACGAGGCGGCCGACCAGATCCGGACCGCGCGGAGCCTGCTCGGTGCGGCCGTCCGTCCCGGACAGGAGGCCGCGCTCGACGTGGTGGACGGCCATCTGGCCCTGCTGCCCGGCCAGGTCCCGCGCGTACCGCAGCGGTCCGCGCAGGACGCGGCACGACGGGCGGCCGCCGTCGCGGAGGAGCACCACCTCCCCGTGGTCGCCTGCCAGGCCTGGCAGTTGCTGGCCCTGCTCTCGCGGGAGCGCGGCTTCGACGAGGCCGACGCCTGTCTGGAGCGGATGCTCGCCGTGTCCGAGCAGCACGCCCTGCCGGTGTGGCGGGTGGAAGCGCTGGTGCGGCTCGGTGCCAATACGTTCATGCGGACCGGTGACCCCGCCCGGCTGGAGACGGCCAGGACCGCCGCGCTCTCGCTGGGCGCGCTGGTGCCGACACAGACCGTGGACGGGCTGCTCGCCATGAACGCGGTGATGCGCGGCGCCTGGGACGGGGCGCACGAGATCATCGAGCGGTCGGTGGCCGCCAGCGCACGGGTCCGCAATCTGGGCGCCCACCGGTATCTGCTGCTGGCCTCGGCGGCCCTCGCGGCGCACCGGGGCCGAAGACGGGAGCTGGACCGGGCCCTGGTCCGGTTCCGCCGGGCGGGCGGCGAGGAGTCCCTGCTCGTGCCGCTGCAACTGGGCCTGTGCCGCGCCTTCGCCGCTCTGCTGGAGGAGGACCGCGGGCGCGCGCTGGCCGACCTGGACGACTCGCTGGCCTGGGAACGCGAACACCCCAGCTTCTTCTATCTGAGCGGCCGTTACGGGCTGCGCCCGCTGCTGCGGGTCCTCGACGGGCAGGACGGCCGGGCGGAGCTCTCCGCCGCGCTGGAGAGCCCCGGCGCCGACCTGGCCTGGAACCAGTTGTTCCTGCGGCTGGCCGATGGGGTCCTGCTGGGCCGGGAGGGCGATTCGGCGGCGGCCGCCCGGTCGGTCGGCTCCGCGTTCGCCGATGCCGCCGCCTTCCCGCTCGCCCGCCACCTGGGACTGCGGCTGACCGCCGGCGCGGCGCTCGCCGAGGGCTGGGGCGAGCCGGTGAGCTGGCTGCGGGCATCGGAGGAGTACTTCTACGGGGCGGGTATCCAGCCCGTCGCCGCCGCCTGCCGGGCGGCGCTGCGGCAGGCGGGCGCCAGTGTCGGGCAGCACCGGGGCGGCTGGGACCGCATCCCGGCCCCGCTGCGGACGAGCGGCGTGACGCCGCGCGAGTACGAGGTCTTCGTCCTGCTGGCGGAGCGGCCCGGCAACCAGCAGATCGCCCGGCGGCTCTCCATCTCGCCGCGCACCGTCGAGAAGCACATGGCGAGCCTGCTCAGCAAGACGGGCCGTCAGGACCGTTCCGCGCTCTGCGACTTCGCCGCCGAGTACGCGGTGGAACCCGACTGACGCACGTCGGCCCCTCCCGCTGACCCATCGGCTCCCCCACGGCCGCCCGCAGCGCTTCGAGCCGCGCTTCCGGGCGCATGGACACGTGCAGGTGGGGGCCCGTGCGGGCGGGGTACGGGGCCGGGGTGCCCAACATGGGGGTGCGGAGCGGATTTGGTCGGGTCCCGGCACGGAACATGCGGGCCCGGCACCGATGCGGGGGCGCCGTCCCCGGCGGACGATCCAAGGGTGCGACCGGCAGACCGCCACCCCCGTCCCCCGGTGCTTCGGAGGCTCGCCCATGACCCGACCCCCCACTCGCACGCCCGCACCCGGCGTGCTGAGCCTCTCGCTGCTCGGCCCGCTCTCCGGATGGGCCGACGGGCGGCCGCTGTCACTCGGGCCGCGCAAACAGCGGCTGGTCCTGGCCATGCTGCTCAGCCGCCCCAACACACCGGTGCCGGTGGACGTCCTCACCGACGCGGTGTGGCCGGACGCGCCGCCCAGGACCGCCCGCAAGAACCTCCAGGTGTACGTCAGTTCGGCCCGGACGCTGCTCGGCACCTGGTGTCCCGACGGGCCGGACGGCGGCCGGGAGCGGCTGGTGCACTCCTGCGGCGGCTACCTGCTGCGGATCGGCCCGGCCGAGCTGGACACCCTGCGCTTCCGGTCCCTGGCCGCGGCGGGCCGGCGGGCCGCCGACGACGGTGATCCGCGCGCCGCCGCCGGTCTGCTGCGCAGGGCCCTGGACCTGTGCCAGGGGCCGCCGCTGCACGACCTGCGCGACTCGCCCGAGGTGGCCGCGGAGGCGGAGCGGCTGGAGGCCCGGTGTCTGACCGTGCACGAGGACTGGGCCGAGACGGAGATCTCGCTGGGCCGGGCGTCCGCGGTGGTGGACGGGCTGCGGGACCTGGCCGAACGGCATCCGCTGCGCGAGCGCGTCCTGGCCGCGTGGATGGACGCGCTGCACCGGACCGGCCGCAGGGCCGAGGCGCTGGCCGTGTACGACGACTACCGTCAGCTGCTGGCACGGGAGTTGGGGCTGGAGCCCGGAGCCGCCATCGTCGCCCGGCAGCGCGCGATGCTGACCGGCAAGGACGGCGCGGAACGCCCCCGCGCTGCGGCGCCCGCGCACCGGACACCCGCGCTGCGGGCGGTGCTGCCCGCGGCCGTCACCGACTTCACCGGTCGCGGCGAACAGCTGCGGGAGCTGCTCGATGTGCTGGGCGGGGCGAACGGCCGGGTGGTGGCGGTCACCGGGGCCGCCGGAGCGGGGAAGACGGCCCTGGCGGTACAGGCGGCGCACCTGCTGGCGGACCGGTACCCGGACGGCCGGATCCACATCCGGGTCCGCGACGAACAGGGGGCGGTGCGCCCCGCCCCGGCGGTCCTCGGCGAGCTGGCCCGGCTGACCGGCGGCCCGCACGGGGCGGAGCCGATGGCGGACGCGGAGCACTGGCGGCACTGGCTGGCCGGGCACCGCTCGCTGGTCGTGCTCGACGACGTACCGGACGAGGCGGCGGTGCGGGCCCTGCTGCCGGGCACCGGCGGCAGTTCCTTCGTACTGACCGCGCGGAAACAGCTGGCCGGGCTGTCGCCCGTGCACCGGATCGCGCTGCCGCCGCTGGCCCCGGCCGAGGCGCTGGAGCTGCTGGGGCGGCTGATCGGAGCGGGGCGGGTGGGTCTGGACCGGGCCGCCGCCCTGCGGATCGCCGACGCCTGCGGACTCCTTCCGCTGGCGGTACGGGTGAGCGGGATGCGGCTGGCGGTGCTGCGCCATCTGCCGCTGGCCGAGTACGCGGAACGGCTGGCCGATCCGGCGGGGGCCCTGGACGAACTGGTGGCCGGTGACATCTCGGTGCGCGCCCGGCTGATGTCGGGCTGGCAGGACCTCTCCGCGGGGAGCGGGCTGGCGCTGACCCGGCTGGCCTCCTCGGTCCGCGAGGGGCTGTTCACCCTGCCGGAGGCGACGGCGGCGCTCGGCTGCGACGAACGGCAGGCGCTGCGGACGGTGGAGGCACTGATCGACGCGGGGGCGGTGACCTCCCCCAGCGGCGAGGTCACCGCGCACTCCGTGCTGTACGAACTGCCCCGCCTGGTGGGCCTGTTCGTCCGCGAGCTGAGGGCCGTCCCGGCAGCGGCGGCTGTCGACGTGGCGGCGGCTCACCGCACGGCGGTGCCGGCGGGCGTGGCGACGGTGATCGGCGCGACGAGCGCGTAGCCGTCGCGCCCGCGCACGTGTATACGGCACTTCCGGGGTCCGGAAGTGCCGTATACACGTGGTGTCGCCGCGCCCGCGGGCCCTGAGTCACCCCAGGGTGAGTACGTCCAGCAGGTCCGGCCGTTCTTCCGGCGCGGCCGACAGCGTGTGCAGGGCGAGCAGCACGCCCGCCGCCCCGGTCGCGAGATCGGCGGAGAAGCGGCGCAGCCGCGCCCCGGGCACCAGCAGCCGGTCCTGTTCGGCGACCAGGTGCCAGGAGAGGTTGCGCACGGAGTCCAGCACCTCGGCGTCCGGCTCGCCGCCGGACAACTGGTGGGCGGTGGCCACGAGTCCGGAGCGGCCGGTGAAGAGGCCCGGTTCGCGGATGAACTCCAGGAGGCAGCCCTGCCGGACGCCGGGCAGCAGGGCTGCGAGCGCGGGGGCCTCCCGGTGGGCCAGGTAGCGCTGGGCCACCAGGGCGACGCCGCCGCTGCCCTGGTCCAGGTAGAGGAAGTGGCGTTGGCCGTCCTTGACCTGCACGCTGCCGCCCGGCATGGTCACGCAGTGCTCCGCCTCGCGGGCGAGCGTCGCCCCGGCGGCGTCGAGCAGCCACTCCTCACCGGTGAGCGCGTGCAGTTCGAGCTGGAGCAGCGCGGCCCCGGTGAAGCCACGCAGCAGTCCCGCCGAGGGCGGGGCGGGCGGGCCGCCGGTGGCCTCGCCCCGGACCAGCGCGTCGAGTTCCCAGGCGGTGCGCAGGGCCCGGTCGAGCAGTTCCCGGTCGGGCGGTCCATCACCGTCCGTGGCGAGCCGGAGGGCCGCCAGCGCCGTTCCCGCGGTGCCCGTGAGCAGGTCGGCGGAGGCGGGGGCGGCTGCCCGGAGTGCCCGGTCGAGGAGTTCGCGGCCCTCCTCGCGGCGGCCGAGCCGGGCCAGCACCAGCGCGACGCCGGGCAGTCCGTCGAACAGCCCGCCGGGGGCGTCCGGGGCGCGGCGCAGGGCGGTCCGGGCCAGCCAGTCGACGTACTCGGCGGGGACCGGGGCGCCGACGCGGTGCAGGGCGTACAGCACCCCGGCGGCGCCGTGCGCGGCGCAGATGCCGCCGGTGGCGAAGCCGGCCAGGTCGCCGGGGAAGAGCCGGTCGGTGCGGTCCGGGGTGGCGTCGGCGTGGATGCCGGCCAGGAGCCGTTCCCGGATGCCGGACCAGTCGGGCACCGGGCCCCGCAGCAGCAGGTCCACCGTCGGTTCACCGCTGTCCGCCGGAAGCCCCCGGGAGAGGACGGCCGGGCGGGGCGGTCCCGCGTCGGGGCCCAGCCGGTAGCGGGCGCGGGCCCAGCGTTCGATGCTGAGCACCTTGCCCCGGTCGTGCTCGGACACCTCCATCAGCGGCATCAGGATGTGCAGCCAGATCGCCCAGAGCGCGTAGTCGTCCGCCTCCGCTCCCGCGGTGCCGAGCGGAGCCTGGAGGCCGGGGGCGCCCGCCAGCGGGGTGTCCTCGTCGTCGAGGTCCGTGGCGTACTCGAAGTCGATCAGGACCACCCTGCCGTCGGGGCGCAGGATGACGTTGGCGGGGTGCACGTCCGCGAACCGCAGCCCGCGGGCGTGGATCCGGTCGAGGGCGCGGCCGAGGCCGGCCGTGACGGACTCGGCCCACCGGGAGTAGGCGTCGAGTTCGGCGGGCGTGCGCTCACCGCGCACCAGGACGAAGCGGTCGACGATCTCGTCGAACAGGGTGGTGCCCTCGATGTACTCCTCGATCAGGAAGTGGTGTTCCCAGACCGTGCGGACGCCGTACACCTCGGGCACGCAGTCGAGTCCGGCGAGCCGGGTCAGGGCCCGGTGCTCCCGGTGCAGCCGGGTGACGGCGTCGTGCCCGGCGGGGTCGAGACCGCAGTGCGGCCGGGCCTCGCGCAGCACCACCCGCTGCCCGGTGGTGCGGTGCTCGGCGAGGTAGATGCCGCCCGCGTTGGAGAACTGGAGCGCCTTGGTGACGACGTAGGGGAAGTCGTCGTCGCGGGCGGCGGCACGGGCGGCGAGGTGGGGGCGCAGCTGTTCGGGGACGGTCACCCAGTCCGGTATCCGGAAGACCACGCCCCTGGTGTCGGGGACGAGTGCGCCGCCGGGGTGGCGCATCGCGCGGACCCTGGTCCCGTCGGTGTCCTGGCACCAGAGTTCGACGAACGCGCCGTAGCGGACGTGGACGGGAGAGTTCCCGATCCGCAGATCGCTCAGGATGTACGGTCCGCTGCGCCCGTCCAGGGCCAGCGTCAGGGCGTCGAGCAGTCGCAGGAACGCGGGCTCGTCGGCGGGGTAGAGGGTGAGGAACTTCCCCGCGCCGGACCGGTTCATGTACTTGGCCGACATCAGCCGCAGGGCGCGCTCGCTGCGCAGGAACTTGAACGGGACCCCCTGCTCCAGGCAGATCCGGGCGGTGTCGGCGAGGGTGCGCTCGGCGTCCGCCGCCACGGTGGAGATGTGGATCTTCCAGCCCTGTTCGGGGAGTTCGGCGGAGTCGGGGTGGAGTGCGGTCCACAGTCCGCCCCGGCCGCGCCGCCAGCCCTCGGGCGGTTCGGCGCGGTCGAGCGGGTAGCGGGTGTCCTCGTCGGGCAGCCGGGCCGGGGTCTCGTAGTAGCGGCGGTCGGCGATGCAGTACAGCTGGGTCTCCTGGATGCCGGGCACGGCATACCTCCTGGGGGCTCGTGATCAGGGGCGGGGGCTGCCGGCCCCGGTACGGTCCGTGAGGGGCTCGTCCGCGGCGGTCTCGTCCCCGGCGGCCTCGCCCGGCGGCGGGACCGGCCGGGCGGACGGGGCGAACGTGACGACGGCGGCGGACACGGCCAGGACCGCGGCGATCGACCCGAAGGCGGTGCGGCTGCCGAAGGCGGTCAGGAGCGCGCCCCCGGCCAGCGGCCCGAACGGCTGGACCAGTGAGGAGAGGAACCCGGCGGCGCTCTGCACCCGGCCGACCCGGTCGCCCGGAGTGACGGTCAGCAGGGTGGACAGGAAGCCGATGCTGGCGACCGTGGACAGGCACATGCAGGCGGCGCAGAGCAGCCCGGCGAACAGCGGGACCCGGATCCAGGCCAGCGCGAGGGCGGTGACCACACAGAACCAGCAGGTGGCGGCGGTGAGCGCCCAGGTCCGGCGTTCGGGGCGCAGCCGGGGGGCGAGGAGCGCGCCGGCGAGGGCCCCGACCGAGATGAAGGAGACGACGGTGCCGCCGCCGAGACCGGACCTGCCGCCGCTGGAGAACACGGTCAGCGCGGTGAAGGTCATGGCGCCGAAGGCGAAGTTCATGCCGAGCCCGAAGACGAGGAGCACGGTCCGCAGATAGGGCAGCTTCCACAGGAAGGACACCCCTGCGGTCAGCTCGGCCCGGCTGAACACGGAACCGGCCCTGGACTCCGCCCTGGAGCGGGTCCTTACCAGGGCCACGCAGAGCGTGGACAGCAGCAGCCCGACGGCCTCGGCGAGGAACGGCAGGACGGGGTGCAGGCTGAACAGCCCGCCCCCGATGAGCGGCCCCACCAGCCGTGCGGTGGCCGTGCGGGCCTGGAGACGGGCGGTCGCGGTCCCCATCTCGTCGGCGGGCACGACGCTGCGCATCAGCCCGAAGACGGCGGGCCCGTAGAAGCTGCCGATGACGGCGCCCGCGCCCGCGACGAGCAGCACCAGGATCAGCGGGACATGGCCGGTCCACACGGCCACGACCAGGGCGCTGACGACGCAGAAGCTGCCCACGTCGCACAGGCGCATCAGCCTGCGGCGCTCCACCCGGTCGGCCATCACCCCGCCGGGCAGCATGGTGATCAGGACCGCGGCGACGGACACCGTGCCGATCGCTCCGGCCTGAACGGCCGATCCGGTCTCGCGCAGTACGAGCAGCGGCAGTGCCAGTGCGGTCATCTGGGTACCGAGGACGGCGAACAGGCCGCTCATCCAGAGCAGTCGGAAGTCCCGGTTGGTTCGAAGGGCGGTGGCCATCGTCGGCTCCCGGTCGGTGAGCGGGGACAGGGCCCGGACAGCGGCCCGGGAAATCGAGGCGGGGCGGTCCCCGTGGTCACGGAGCCGCCCCGTTTCGGCCGGCCGGGCGCCACGGGGAAGGGGTACTTCCCGGAGGTGGCGCCGCGGCCCGGTCGTCAGTCCTTACTGCTCCGACAGGACGAGGCTCACGGTGCTGACGCAGTTGCCGTCCAGCGAGCGCTCGTGCACACCGGCGGTCTCCTGGAGGTCCAGGACGGAGTGCGCCTCGACCTCGGGGGTCTCGTTGTTGTCGTCGGCGGCGGGCTTCGTGTTCTCGGACATGGTGGTCTCCGTCCACTCGTCTGTCTGGGTCGTTCTCCGGCCGGTCCGGGCTGAGCCCGTTCCTTCCGGTTGCGGCCGGCGGGTGCCTTCCGCTGACCAGAAAGTTAGGAGGCCGGGCCTGGCAAACGGCTCGGCGCCGGTATGGCCCCGGTATCGGGGCAGTTCAGCGGGGGGTGACACGGCCGCCGGTGCGTCCGCCGGGCCCGTGGGCGGCCCGCCGCGGGCCGTCCGGCCTGCGGCCATACCGGCGGCGAACCGGGCCCGGACCGGTGCCGAACCGTGCGGACGGACGCTGTGTTCGCGCATCGCGGCCGCGCGCCGCACCCCACTACGCCCGGAGGAGACGGCCGAATGGAGCTCGCCGAACTCATCGGACTGCGGCCGGTTCCGGCCGCCGGAGTGCTGATCACTCTGACCCGGCGCTGCCCGCTGCGCTGCGCCCACTGTTCCACCGGCTCCGCGCCGGAGGTGCGGGAGGAGCCCGGGGCGGACGACCTCCGGCGGTTCGTCTCCTCGTTCACCGCGGACGACCGGCCCGAGGTGATGATGCTGACCGGTGGCGAACCCCTGCTGCGGCCGGGCCTGGTGGCCTCGCTCGCCCGCTCCGCGCGGGAGTCCGGCACCCGCACCGCGCTGCTCAGCGGCATGTTCTTCGCCCGCTCCGGCACGCTTCCGCCCGCGATACGGCGGGCGGTGGGCACGCTCGACCACTTCTCCGCCAGCCTCGACCTGCCGCACGAGCGGGAGGTGCCGCGGGCCGGGGTGTTCAGGGCCGTGCGGGAGATCCGCGAGCTGGGGGTGGCGGTCAGCTTCCACCTCACCGGGACCGGGCCCGAGGACGACTACCTCGCGGATGTCACCGCGGACATCCACCGGACGTTCGGCGGCACGGTGCCGGCCCTGGTCAACGAGGTGCGGCCGTTCGGCCGGGCCGCGGCCTGGGCCCGCCCCGCCCGTACCGCGCCGGACGGCGAGGGCGCGCTGCCGTGCGCCATGGCCGCCTGGCCGGTGGTCGCCTTCGACGGCACGGTCCTGGCCTGCTGCAACCAGGACACGGTGGACCGCCGCCCGGCCCCGCCCCATCTGCGGCTCGGCCATGTCGCCGAGGACGGCTGGGCCGCCGTGCGCGCGGGTACGCTCCGCTCACCGCTGCTGCGGCTTGTGCGCACGGTGGGCCCGGCCCACCTGCGCGCGCGCTGGTCGCCGGCCACACCGGCCGGCTCCTACTGCGGGGACTGCCGCGGGCTGAGCGACCGGCCGGAGGTGGTGGCGGCGGCCGACGCGGTGGCGGGCGGCGCCGCGGGCGCGCTGCTCGACCTGACCTCGGCCCGTCGCCAGCACGACGACGGACCGGTGGCCCTGGTACGACGCCACGGATGCGCCCCGTACGCGGACCTGGTGGCGACGCCGGGCCCGGCGCACGGCCCGCGTCCGGTACCGGAAGGCACCGGACCGTGACGGCCGCCGGACAGACCCCGGTCCCGGCCGGGAGCACGGCATCGTCCGCCGCCGGGCGGCGGGAGTGCGGGCTGCCGGCCTCCGAGCGGCTGCGGGTCAAACTCGCCCTCGCCGAAGGGGCGTTGCACGCCTCGGCGGCCGTGCTGTGGCGGGCCGAGGGGCTGCTGCCCCGCTACCGGGCGTACCTGTGCGCGATGCACACGGTCATCCGCGCCTCCGTACCGCTGATGGAACGGGCCGCCGAACGGGCCGCGTCGATGGCGCGGCACGGCGATCCGCTGGGCGCGCCGCTGGCCGCGTACCTGCACGACCACATCCGGGAGGAGGCGGAACACGACTCCTGGCTGCTCGACGACCTGACCGCGGCGGGCAGCGGCCCGCGGGCCGCGCTGGACCCGGTGCCGCCTCCGCTCGTCGCCTCCCTGGCGGGCGCCCAGTACTACTGGATCGAGCACCACCACCCGGTGGCGCTGCTCGGCTACATCGCCGTCCTGGAGGGGCACGCCCCGGCCTCCGGACTGGCCCCCCGGCTGGCCCGGCTGACCGGGCTGCCCGCCCCGGCCTTCCGCACCGTGCACGAACACGCGCGGCTCGACGACGGCCACGCCGGCGAACTGTACGCACTGCTCGACCGGTTGCCGCTCTCGCGGGGACACGAGGCGGCCGTCGCCGTCAGCGCCCTGCACACCACGGACGCGCTCACCCAGTTGTTCGTCCGGCTCGGGCGCACCGGACCGGCACCGCCGGTGCGGGGAGCGGGGCGGTCCGTCCCGACAGGAGGCCAGGTATGAACGAACCACCGGACCGGCTCGCCGTGCTGTACGGCGCCGGGTTCGCCGTCGATCTGCTCACCGAGGAACAGCGGCAGGTCCTGACCGATCTCGCACCCGAGGAACTGACGCTGCTGCTCGACATCAAGAGCCGGCTGGACGACGTCGGACCCGAGGTGCAGGCACACGGCGAGATCGCGGGCGGCGCCCTGTTCTGAGGGCCGTGTCCGTGAAGGCCCGCCCGTGGCGACCGTCGCCGCGCGGCGGGCCGGCTCCCCCGTGACCCGGCCCACCGCTCCGGCCGGACCAAGCAGAGAGGAAGCGCTGATGAACTGCATCTCGTGCCGGCACGAACTGCCCACCGCCGCACGGTTCTGCCCGGCCTGCGGCACCCCTTGCCCGGCGCCCGTCGCGGCGGCGCCGGAGGACGAACGCAAGCTGGTCACCGCGGTCTTCTGCGATCTGGTGGGCTCCACGGCGCTGTCCGGCGTGCTGGACCCGGAGACCCTGCGCACCGTGACGCTGCGCTATTTCGCGGCCATGAGCGAGCAGATCGAGGCCCGGGGCGGCACCCCGGAGAAGTTCATCGGTGATGCCGTGATGGCGGTGTTCGGGGTGCCGGTGATGCGGGAGGACGACGCCCGGCGGGCGCTCTCGGCGGCGCTCGGCATGCGCGAGGCGCTGGCGGAGCTGAACACCGAGCTCCAGGCCACCCTGGGCATCCGGCTCAGTATCCGGATCGGCGTCAACACCGGTCAGGTCGTGGCGAGTTCCGATGCCAGCACCCGGCAGGCGCTGGTCTCGGGCGAGACCGTGAACGTGGCGGCCCGGCTGGAACAGAACGCGGCGCCCGGCGAGATCCTGATCGGCCCGCAGACGGTGGAGGCCGCCGGGCCGACCGTCGTCGTGGAGGGGACCGGCCCGCTGCGGCTGAAGGGCAAGAGCGACAGCGTGCACGCCTACCGGCTGATCGCGCTCGGCGCCGACGACCCGGAACTGCTGCGCCGATTCGACGTGCCGTTCATCGGCCGCGCCGCGGAGAAGGCGGTGCTGGACGAGGCGCTGGACCGGACGGTGCGCGGGGCGGGTCCGGGGCTGGTGCGCCTGGTCGGCGACGCCGGGGTCGGCAAGACCCGGCTGGCGCGCGAGTGGCTGGCCGGGCTCGCCGGGCCGGGCGGGCCGGTCGTCGGCACCGGGCGCTGCCGCAGCTACGGCGACCACGGCACCCTGACGCCCCTGGCCGACGCGGTCCGGGACGTGCTGGAGGCCCCCGCGGCACGCGAGGCCCTCGACGCGGCGTCCGGGCGGGCCGGGGCCTCGGTGGCGGACGCGCGGGCGCTGCTGCGTGACGGGCTGCTGCACGACGGCACGCCCAACGCCCCGTTCGAGGACATGTGCGCCGCGCTGATCACCGTGCTGGCCCGGACGGCGGGCCGCCCCCCGGCGCTGCTGGTCCTGGACGACTGGCACTGGGCCGAGCCGCTGCTGGTGCGGACGGTGAACCGGCTGGCCGGACCGCTCGGCCGGGCGGGGGTGCTCATCGTGTGTCCGGGCCGTCCCGACGGGCCCTCGTCCGCCGCGGACCCCGCCGCCCGCCCCCCGCAGATCCTGCCGCTGACCGGGCTGCCGCGCGCCGAGGCGGACCTGCTGGTCCGCGAGCTGGCCGGAACCGGCACGCGGACCGCCCGGATCGACGGAGACCTGTACGACCGCGCCGAGGGGAACCCGCTCTACCTGGAACAGCTCCTGGTACCGGCCGGTACCGACCCGTCCGGCGCGCAGGCCGAGGAGGGCGCGGCGGTGCCGCCGACCCTTCAGGCGCTGCTCGGCGCCCGGATCGGCGCGCTGGAGCGCACCGAACGCAGCACCCTCGATCTGGCCGCCGTCGTCGGCCGGGACTTCACCGCTCCGGAACTCGTCCGGCTGACACGGGCGGTGCGCGAGACGGAGGACCCGGCCAGGCCCGCCCCGGCCGCGCCGGACGACGCGCCGGACGACGACCGCGGCCGGGTGGTGCGGGCGCTGGCCCGGCTGCGCCGCCGCCGGCTGGTCGAGACCACGCCCGGTGGCGATCCGGGCGCGGGGCGGCACCGGTTCAGCAGCGGTCTGGTCCAGGAGGTCGCGTACGCCTCGCTGTCCAAGCGGTCCAAGGCCGACCGGCACGCCTGGGCGTCGGAGCTGCCCAGTGTGACGGCGGCGGGCGAGGCGGCGGTGGGCGGGCATCTGGAACGGGCCTACCGGTACCGCGCCGAACTCGGCCTCGCCGACGACCGGGCCGCCGCGCTGCGGGGCCGGGCCGCCGCCGCGCTCGCCGCGGCCGGTGCGCAGGCCCTGGCCCGTTCCGATCTGCACTGGGCGCAGGGCCTGTTGGAACGGGCCGTGGACCTGCACCCGCACGGCGACCCGGCCGCGGCGCCCGCGTTGCGCCGGCTCGGTGAGGTGCGGCTGGCGCTCGGCCGTCCGGAGGACGGGGAGCGCCTGCTGCGGCAGGTCCTGGCCATCGGGACCGCCCCGGTCGAGGCCGCGCACGCCCGGCTCGCGCTGGCGGTGCTCGACCCGGCCGCGGTGAACGTGTCGGCCACGGCCCGCTCGGTGCTGCCCCTGTTCGAGTCCGCCGGGGACTCCGTCGGACAGGCACGGGCCCGGCTGCGGCTCGCCCAGCAGTTGCAGCTGGCCGGGCGGCACGAGGAGGCGGACCGCGACCTGACGCTGGCCCTGGACCACGCGGTGCGGGCCGAGGCGGAGCCGGAGCGCGCGGCGGCGCTCGGAGCCATCGGGATCTCGCTGTGGCGCGGCCCCGAGCCGGTGCCGGTCGCGGTGGCCCGCTGCCGGGACCTGCTCGCCGCACACGGCGCCGGGCGACCGGCCGTACGGACCACGCTGAACTGTCCGCTGGCCGTGCTCTACGCGCTCAACGGCCGGGCGGACCGGGCCGGGGAGTGCCTGGCGGAGGCGGAACGGCTCGCGCAGGAGCTGGGGTACGCGGAGGCCGAGGTCTTCCTGCCGGTGTTCCGGGCGACGGTCGAGACGCTGCTCGGGCACACCGGACCGGCGCTGGACCTGCTCGTGCGGGCCGACCGGGCGGCCGCGCACTCGGGCGCCCGGTCCATGCGTCCGGCCATCGGGCTGGAGACGGCCCGGCTGCTGCTCGACGAGGGTCGGCCGAAGGGCGCCGGTCCGTGGCTCGATGCCGTCGGGGCACCGGAGTCGCTGCCGCACGCGGACCGGGTGGACCTGGCGGGGCTGCGGGCCCGGCTGGCCGCGGGGGCCGGTGACGCGGCCGCGGCACTGCGGCACGCGGACCGGGCCGTACGGGACTCCCTGCTGACCGACTCCCCGCTGGTGCGGGCCACCGCGTCGCTGGACCAGGCACGGACGCTGGCGCTGCTGGGCGATCAGGCGGGTGCGACGGCGGCGGCGCGGGAGGCGCGGGACCGGTTCGCGGAGAAGGGACATCTGCCGGGTGAGCGGTGGGCCGCCCGGCTCGTCGCAGGACCGGCGGCGGCCACGACGGAGATGAGCTGACGGATGGCTACCACGGACACGACACCGGGGCTGACGTGGAGTCTGCGCGGGCGCGGCCCGCAGGACGTGGCGGTCCTCGCGGACCCCGGTCCCGGACCGGGCGACGGCGCGGCCGTACCGGGCACCGGGCGGGGGGTACGGGTCTGCGTGGTGGACTCGGGGGTCGAGCGCGACCACCCGGGGGTGGGCCCGGTCGACGGGTCCTGGGTGGTCGTCAAGGACCCGGAGACGGGCGGGACGGAGGTCAGGGCGACCAGCACCGGGGACTCCTGCGGTCACGGCACCGCGTGCGCGGGCATCATCCGCCGGACGGCACCGGAGTGCGAACTGCACAGCGTCCGGGTGCTGGGCGAGCGGTTCTCCGGCACCGGGGACGTGCTGCTCGCCGGGCTGCGGTGGGCGGTCGAGCAGGGCTTCGACGTGGTGAACCTGTCGCTGTCCACCACCCGCGCCCGGTTCGCGGAGGAACTGCACGCGCTGGCCGACCACGCCTACTTCAACCGCACGGTCGTCGTCGCCTCCGCGCACAACTCGCCGGTGGAGAGCTATCCGTGGCGGTTCGCGTCGGTGATCTCCGTGGGCAGCCACCAGGAAGAGAGTCCGGACATGCACCTCTACAACCCCGATCCGCCGGTGGAGTTCTTCGCCCCCGGCCAGAACGTGACGGTTCCCTGGCTGGGCGGCACCTCGATACGTACCACCGGGAACAGTTTCGCGACCCCGTACATCAGCGGGCTGTGCGCGCGTCTCCTCTCGGCGCATCCGAGGATGACGGCCTTTCAGCTCAAGAACGCCCTCTATCTCTCCGCGGCCAACGTGCGGTTCGGCCCGCGGCTTTCCATCCCGGCAGGAGAGGCCTGTGATGACTCCGAGAACTGAACCAGCGTCCGCCCCGGGAACGGTGCCGCCGGCGAGATCGCCCCGGCACGAGCTTCTCCAGTCCGTCGTCGACGTGGCCCGTGCGATCTTCGGCGCGGCGGCCAGCTCCGTCTTCCTGCTGGACGAGGAGACCGACGAGCTGGTCTTCCAGGCGGTCTCCGGCCAGGGCGAGGAGTTCCTGGTGGGCCGCCGGTTCCCGGCCGGGCGCGGGATCGCGGGCTGGGTGGCGACCTCCGGGGAGCCGATGGTGGTGGACGACCTCAGCGTCACCCCCTCCTTCGACCGGTCGCTCGCCGAGTCCACCGAGTTCGTGCCCAGCGCGCTGATGGCGGCGCCGCTGATCAGCGACGGCCGGGTGCTCGGCGTCCTGGAGGTGCTCGATCCGTCCCCGCGCGCCCGCACCGAGATGCGGGAGCTTGACCTGCTCGCGATGTTCGCCCGGCAGGCGGCCGCGGCGCTGCGCGTGGTGTCGTTCGCACCGGCCGACCGCGAACGGCGGGAGGGGGGCGAGCGGCTGGGGCCGCGGCAGCGGGCGGACGCGCTGAGACTGCTGGGTAACCTGGAGCAGTTGCTCCGGGAGCCCTGCTGAACCGGGCTCCGCGAGCCACGGCCGGCGCAGACGACGGAAGGACACGCACGTGAAGCTCGCTTTCTCCACCCTCGGGGTGCCGGGGCTGCCGATACCCGAGGTCGTCCGGCTCGCCGCCGAACACGGCTACCAGGGGGTGGAGCTGCGCGCCCACCCGGAGGAGCCGGTGCACCCCGGCCTCTCGATGCTGGAGCGGGCCGATGTGGTCGAGGAGTTCAAGCGGGGCGGGATCGAGATCCTGACCGTGGCCGGCTATGTCCGGGCCGCCTCCGAGGGCGAGGACCAGCCGGTGCTGGACGAGCTCGCCGCGCTGGTGGAGCTGGCCCGGGACCTGGGCGCGCGGAACGTCCGGGTCTTCCCCGGCGGCGGCGACCAGGACCCCGACGCGGCGGACGCGACCGCGGCCCGCAGGCTGGCCGCCGCCGCTCCGTACGCCGCCGACATGGGCGTGCGCATCCTGCTGGAGACCCACGACTCGCACCGCGCGGGCGCCGCCGTGGCCCGTGTGGTGGGCACGGTGGGGCACGGGAGCGTCGGCGCGCTGTGGGACGTCATGCACACCTGGCTGGCCGGTGAGGAACCGGTCGCGAGCCATGCGGTGCTGGCCCCGCACCTGGGCTACGTCCAGGTGAAGGACATCGCGTCGGCGGAGGCCACCGAGCCCCTCGCCCTGGGCGCCGGGGTGCTGCCGCTGCGGGCCTGCCTGGACACCCTGGACCCGGACAGCTGGGTCTGCTGGGAGTACGAGAAGCGCTGGCACCCGGAGGCGGCGGAGCTGCCCGGACTGCTGAGCGCGGGGCGCGAGCACCTGCTGCGGCTGGGTGCGCCGAAGCAGTAGAGCGGTCAGGCGGCCCCCGCGGCCCGCGACTCCGCGAGCTCAGGGGTGGCGGGGCGGGGGCGCCGCGCCCCGGCGAGCGAGGTCAGCGCGACACCGCCGACCAGCAGCGCCGCCGCGCACCACCGCAGCGGGCTCACCGACTCGTCGAGCAGCAGGGCGGCCGACGACATCCCGAAGACGGGGACGAGCAGGGTGAACGGGGCGACCGACGACGCCGGGTACCGGCTCAGCAGGAAACCCCACGCCCCGAAGCCGAACACCGTGGTGATCCAGGCGACGTAGACGATGATCCCGGCTCCGCTCCAGTCGAGCGCGGCGAGCGCCTCCGTATCGCGGTCCCACCCCTCGAAGAGGAGCGAGAGCCCGAGCAGCGGCAGCACCGGGACGGTGGAGACCCAGACCATGAAGTTGAGGGCGTCGGGCGGGGCGGCCTTCCGGGTCAGCACGTTGGACACGCCCCAGCAGGCGGCCGCCGCGATCACCAGGACGAAGGCGAGCACGGGCCCGTCCGCCCCCTCGTCCACGGCGGCGACACCGATCCCGGCGAGGGCCACCGCCATCCCCAGCACCCTTGTCCTGCCCGGCCGTTCACCGAGTGCGAGCGCCGCGAAGAGCGCGGTGAAGACCGCCTGCACCTGGAGCACCAGGGAGGACAGCCCGGCCCCCGTGCCCCGGTCCATGCCGATGAACAGCAGGCCGAACTTGGCCACGCCCAGGGCCAGCCCCACCCCCACGATCCACTTCCAGGCGACCTTCGGCCGGCCGACGAGGAACACCGCGGGCAGTGCCGCGACCAGGAAGCGCAGGGCGGAGAAGAGCAGCGGCGGGAAGTGGTCGAGCCCGAGCTCGATGACGACGAAGTTGACACCCCAGACGGCGGCCACCAGGGCGGCCAGGGCGATGTGGAGGGGACGCATGTCCCGAGGATCACCCGCATCAACCGTTTAGCACCAGCGCGGATTTCTTCATGGTGAAATTGAGTGTTGCTAATGAATCGATGGGTTCCAGGAGGCTCCGGTGCTCGATCTCTCCCGGCTGCGCGCGCTGCACGCCATCTCCGTCCACGGCTCCGTCGCGGGCGCCGCGGCGGCGCTCGGCTACACCCCGTCGGCGGTCTCGCAGCAGATCACCAAGCTGGAGCGGGAGACCCGTACGACGCTGCTGGAGCGGCGCGGCCGGGGGGTGGCCCTCACCGAGGAGGCGGTCCGGCTGGCCGCCACCGCACAGGAGTTGCTGGCCATCGTGGAACGCGCGGAGACAAGCCTTGAGGAGCGCAGGGGGCTGCCGACAGGGCGGCTGTCGATCGGCGCGTTCGCCTCGGCCGCGCGCGGACTGCTGCCCGGGGTGCTGGCGGAGCTGGACCGCGAGCACCCGGCCCTGGACGTCCGGATGACCGAGGTCGATCCGCACCTCTCGGTCGACCTGGTGGCCAAGGGCGTGATCGACCTGGCCGTCGCGCACGACTGGGACATCGCACCGCTGCCCGCCCCGGACGGTGTCGCGCAGGCGCTGATCGGGGAGGACCTCTGCGATCTGCTGGTGCCGGCGGACCACCGGCTGGCGGGCCGGGACGGGGTGCGCCGCGAGGAGCTGGCGAAGGAGCGGTGGATCTGCCAGCCGCCGGGGACGGTCTGCCACGACTGGCTCGTACGGACGCTGCGCACGGCGGGCTACGAGCCGGACATCCGCCACCAGGCCGAGGAGAACCACACACAACTGGCCCTGCTCGCCGCCGGTCTCGGCGTCGCGATGATCCCTCGGCTGGGCCGCGGGCCACTGCCGGACGGGGTGGTGGAGGTGCGGATCGAGCCCGTGCCCGTACGCCGGCTGTACGCGCTGTGGCGTACGGAGGCGGCGCGGCGTCCCGCGATCAGGGCGGCGGTCGCGGCGCTCCAGGCGCACGGGCCGGGCGTGGGGCTGCGTCAGCCGGGGCCGGCCCGGGTGGAATGACGTGAGGAGGCGAGGTGGGAGGAGGTGAGGGATTCGTCCCCCTCCCCACCCGTGCGGGACGCGCTCAAACGGTCGGGGCTCTTGACCGGAAGTTATTTTCTGGATATCCGTGATCCTTGGAAGTTTCTTTCACCACCCCCTCGTCACCGAGTACGGCCGAAGGAGCTCACGTGCACCACCGCACCTCCAGACGCACCCTCCTCACCGCCACCGCCGCCACCGCAGTCGTGGCGGCGACGGGTGCGGCAGTCGCCCCCGGCGCCGTCGCCGCCCAGAAGTCCGCGGGCGGCAGTCACCACTCCGCAGCCACCACCCGGCGGCTGAAGCGGCTCATCTCCCGGATGAGCCTGGAGGAGAAGATCGGCCAGCTGTTCGTCATGCGGGTCTACGGGCACTCCGCCACGGAGCCCGACCAGGCCGACATCGACGCCAACCTCGCCGAGATCGGCGTGCGCACCGCCGCGGAGATGATCGCCAAGTACCACGTCGGCGGCATCATCTACTTCACCTGGGCGCACAACACCCGTGACCCGCACCAGATCGCCGATCTCTCCAACGGCATCCAGCGTGCCGGTCTGGCGGGTCCCACGCCGCTGCCGCTCCTCGTCTCGACGGACCAGGAGCACGGCATCGTCTGCCGGGTCGGCGAACCCGCCACACTGATGCCGGGCGCGATGGCCCTGGGCGCCGGCGGTTCGCGCTCCGACGCCCGCAAGGCGGGGCAGATCGCGGGCGCCGAGCTGGCCGCGATCGGAATCTGCCAGAACTACGCCCCGGACGCGGACGTCAACGTCAACCCGGCCAACCCGGTGATCGGGGTGCGCTCCTTCGGCTCCGACCCGCAGTCGGTGGCCGGGATGGTCGCCGCCCAGGTGAAGGGGTACCAGAGCGCCGGGATCGCCTCCACGGCCAAGCACTTCCCCGGCCACGGCGACACCAGCACCGACAGCCACACCGGTCTGCCGGTGATCACCCACACCCGCGAGCAGTGGGCCGAGCTGGACGAGCCGCCGTTCCGGGCCGCGATCGCCGCCGGCATCGACTCGATCATGACGGCGCACATCGTGGTGCCCGCGCTCGACCCCTCGGAGGACCCGGCGACCCTGTCCCGGCCCATCCTCACCGGAATCCTCCGCGAGGAGCTGGGGTACGACGGCGTCGTGGTCACCGACTCGCTCGGCATGGAGGGCGTGCGGACGAAGTACGGCGACAAGCGGGTGCCGGTGCTCGCCGTGCAGGCGGGTGTCGACCAACTGCTCAACCCGCCCAGCCTGGACGTCTCCTGGAACGCCCTGCTGGCGGCCGTCAAGAGCGGCGAGATCAGTGAGGCCCGGATCGAGGAATCGATCCTGCGCATCCTGCGGCTGAAGACGAAGCTGGGGTTGTTCGAGGACCCGTTCGTCAGTCACCGGGGCGTGGACCGTACCGTCGGCACCCGGTCGCACCTGGCCGCCGCCGACCGGATCGCGGAGCACACGACCACGCTGCTGGCCAACGAGGGCGCGCTGCTGCCGCTGTCGCGCCGCTCCCACCGCAACCTGCTCGTGGTCGGGGCCGATCCGGCGTCCCCGTCCGGCACGACGGGACCGCCGACGGCCACCCTGGCCGCGGAGTTCAAGGAGCTGGGGTACGCGGCCACCGCCCTGTCCACCGGCACCGCGCCCACCCGGGCGGACATCGACGCGGCGGTGGCGGCCGCGCAGGGCAAGGACGCGGTGGTCGTGGGGACGTACAACGTCACGGCGACCGGTTCGCAGCGGACCCTGGTGAGTGCGCTGGCCGCGACCGGCGTCCCGGTGATCACGGTCGCGATCCGCAATCCGTACGACATCGCCCAGCTGGTGGGCACGGGGTACGCGGCGAGCCTGGCCGCGTACTCCTGGACGGATGTCGAACTGCGGGCGGCGGCCCGGGTGATCGCGGGCCGCGCCGAACCGGAGGGCACCCTGCCGGTGCCGGTCCAGCGCGCGGACGACCCCGCGCAGGTGCTGTACCCGGTGGGCCACGGCCTCTCGTACTGACGGAGGTTCCCGCGCCGGCGGCCGCCCGAGGGGGTGGCCGCCGGCGCGTGTCCCGCTACGGGCGCCGGTGGCCGAGCCGGTGCTCGGTCGTCAGGTCCCGCTGGTCGAGCACCGCGTCGAACTTCGCGAGCGGCTTCGCCTTCGCCGGGTCCGTCTGGACGGCGGCCGGGGCGACGCCCGCCCAGCGCAGAATGGCCGCGGTGGCCGTGGCGTTCTCGGCCGGGACCAGACCGGCGACGGTCGCCCCGTGGTTGCCGCCGGGCACGGTGAAGACGTGGCTGTCACGCGCGCCGGCGCCGAGCCGGAAGCGCTCCGCGCCGTACGGGTCGTTCTGCCCGTACACGTACAGCATGTGGTCGGCGTGGTGCTTCACCCAGTTGTCGATGTCACGCATCACCCCGGGCTGGAACTTCATCGGGATGGAGCGCGGCACGAACGTGCGCGGCGGCTGGTAGCCGTACCGGCTCAGCTTGCCGAGCCAGGGCTGCTTGATGTCGGGCGAACCGAGCTGGGTGCCCGCCTGGTAGTAGTACGGCGTGTACTTCTCCAGGCCCTGGTCGGCGTAGGCGGAGAAGCCGGAGATCGAGTCGACCGAGTCCCAGATCGCCTGGTCGGTGGCGGTCCCGGCGGCCGGGATCGAGTCGCAGTCGGCGAGCAGGCTGTACTGCCAGAACGCCCAGACGTAGTCGAGGACGACGGCCTCGTACGCCTTGTCGAGGGAGCCGACGGTGGTGAAGGTGTAGCCGTTGTCGGCGGCGTACTGCCGGAGCTTCGCCTCCAGCGGCTCGCGGCGGATCAGCGCCTCGCGCTGCACGCCGTTCAGCTTGTCGCGGCACTCCTTGGTACCGACGTTCGCCAGGAACCGGTCGTACGTCGAGTCCTCCTTGTCGACCACGTCGTTGGGAGCGACATACGCGACGACGCCGTCCATGTCCTTCGGGTAGTAGCGCTCGTAGTACGTGGCCGTCATACCGCCCTTGGAACCGCCGGTGGTCAGCCAGTTCTTCGAGTAGATCTTCTTCAGCGCGCCGAAGACCCGGTGCTGGTCACTGGCGGCCTGCCAGATGTCGAGCTTGGACCAGTCGGCGGGCGACGGGCGGGACGGGGTGAAGAACCGGTACTCCAGCGAGACCTGGTTGCCGTCCACGATCCGGGTCGGCTCGGAGCGGCTGGGGTTGGTGGAGACGTTGTATCCGCTGGTGAAGAACACCGTCGGACGGGACGTGTCCTTGTGCAGCAGGGTGATCCGCTGCTGGAACGTGCCCTTGGACGGGTGCCGGTGGTCGACCGGCTGGGTGTAGTCGAGGACGAAGTAGCGGTAGCCCGGATACGGCTTCTCCTCGACGAGGCTCATTCCCGGGATGGCCAGGATGCGGTCCTTGATGTCCGTGCTCGTACCGCTGTCACTGACGGCGGAACGGAGCGCGGCCGGTTCGGCGGCGGTGGCCGCCCCGGCGGAGGCACCCGTCGCACTCACTGTGCCGATGAGCATCGCGAGCGACAGGAAACCTCTGAGCGCCTTGCGCATACACCCTCCCCTTGATTCACAACAGACCACGTGAACCTAGCGGGGCAACACCGGTGCCGCCAGACCTCATTGCCGCCCGGTCAGTTCGAATCACCCGGTCAGCACAGGGCTCACCCCGTCAGCACAGGATCCAGCCCGTGGATCCCGTCCGTCCCGAGATGGTGCCGGAGACCCGGACGCAGCGGTTCAGCGCATGGACCGTCACCGGTCCGGCCTGCCGGGTGAAGTTGCCGCTGTCGACGACGGGGCGCCCGCCGCGCGGCTGGATCTGGACGGACATCCGGCGGCGCGCACCGGGCTTGGCGGCGACCGCGAGGGCGCAGGCGTAGGAGCGGGTCCGGTAGACGCGCAGTTCGCCCGTGCCGAACGTCAGCGTCTTCGCCGGGCGTCCGGCGCAGACCGACGCGGCGGTGGCGCCGGTCGCCCCGACCCCGCCGAGGAGCAGTCCGAGGACGGTGGTCAGGGCCAGTACCAGCAGCCGCGGGGAGCTCCCGCGCCCCGCGCGCCCGTCCGGCACCTCGGCCCGTCCGATCGTCGCTCTGTTCACCAGCCACCCCATCACCTCATCGAACACATGCGCCCCTTCCCGACGCGTGAGCGCACATACGTGTATCTGCGTACGACGCGGGAGGCCATCCGGAGGTTGCACACGGCGCACTCGGCATCCCGGGCAACCGAACCGCCACACGAGGGCTCCAACAGGACAAGCCACCCGAAAGGAAAGCACTCCCATGACCCGACTCCACACCCCTCAGCGCCCCCGCGGCCGCCGCGTCATCGGCCGCACGCTCCTCGCGGCCGCTCTCCTGACGGCCGTCGCCGCCGTCCCCGCCGCCGCGGCGGTCGCACCGCAGGGGGCGCCGGCCGCCGCACCGGCGCACAGCCGCGATGACGCGGGCGACCAGCTGGTCGCCCACTTCTACGGCTCCTACCTCGACGCCATCGCCGCGGAGGGCGGCGGCAAGCTCGCCACCGCGCTCCGGAGCTTCTACCTGACGCCCGCCCTGCGCGCGGAGCTCAAGAAGTGGGAGGCGAAGAACCACGCCGACGGGGTGCTGCGCGCCCAGGACGTCCCGGCCGGCTTCAAGGTCACCCCGGGCGACAGCGGCGCCGGCCACACCTGGTCGACCGTCCGCCTCACCTGGGGCACGACCGCCCACCGGACGTACACGTACCTGACCGTGCGGCAGGACCTCGGGACCGGGAAGATCTCCGCCATCCAGGGCTGACCGGCCGGGACGCGCCCGCCGGTCACACCCCGGCCGGCTCGTCCTCCCCGATGAACGTGCGCCACAGCACGGCGTACTTCCCGTCCAGGGCGAGGAGTTCGTCGTGCGTGCCGTCCTCGACGACCCGGCCGTGGTCCATCACCACGACCCGGTCGGCGCGGGCGGCGGTGGTCAGCCGGTGGGCGACGACCAGAGTGGTGCGCCGGCCCGCGAGGCGGTCGGTCGCCTGGTTGACCAGCGCCTCGCTGGCGAGGTCCAGCGACGCGGTGGCCTCGTCGAGCAGCAGGATGTCCGGGTCGACGAGTTCGGCGCGGGCGAGTGCGATCAGCTGCCGCTGTCCGGCGGAGAGGTTGCGGCCCCGCTCGGCGACCTCGTGCAGATAACCGCCCTCCAGGGTGGCGATCATGTCGTGCGCGCCGACAGCCCTGGACGCCGCCTCCACCTCCGCGTCGGTGGCCTCCGGCCGCCCGTACGCGATGGCGTCGCGCACCGTGCCGGCGAAGAGGTACGCCTCCTGCGGCACGACTCCGAGCCGGTGCCGGTACGAGGTGAGACCGAGGCTGCGCAGATCGGTGCCGTCCGCCGTGACCCGGCCGGCCGTCGGGTCGTAGAACCGGGCGACGAGCTTGACGAGGGTGGACTTGCCCGCACCGGTCTCGCCGACGAACGCGACCGTCTGCCCGGCCGGGATACGCAGGTCGACATTGGTGAGCGCCGCCTCCTCGCCGCCGTACGCGAAGGACACGTCCTCGAACGCGATCTCGCCGCGCAGCGACAGCACGTCCAGCGGTTCGTCCCCGTCGGCGGTGGACGTCGGCTCCTGGAGGAGCTCCTGGATCCGTCCCAGCGAGACCGTGGCCTGCTGGTAGCCGTCGAAGACCTGGGAGAGCTGCTGCACGGGCGCGAAGAACAGGTCGATGTAGAGCAGGTAGGCGACGAGCGCACCCGTGGTGAGCGTGTGGTTGTCGACCCGGCCGGCCCCGACGATCAGCACGGCGGCCGCGGCCACCGACGACAGCAGCTGGACGAACGGGAAGTAGACCGAGATCAGCCACTGGCCGCGGACCCGGGCCTCGCGGTAGTAGTCGCTGCGCCCGGCGAACCGTTCGGCGCCGTCCCGCTCGCGGCGGAAGGCCTGCACGATCCGCAGCCCGGAGACGGACTCCTGGAGGTCGGCGTTGACGGCGCTGATGCGCTCACGGGCCAGCTCGTAGGCCTCGACGCTCTTGCGGCGGAAGAAGAACGTGCCGATGACCAGCACCGGGAGGGTCGCGAAGACCACCAGCGCCAGTTCGACGTCCAGGACGAGCAGCGCGACCATGATCCCGAAGAAGGTGACGACGGAGACGAAGGCCGTGACCAGACCGGTCTGCAGGAACGTGGACAGCGCGTCCACGTCCGTCGTCATCCGGGTCATGATCCGGCCGGTCAGCTCGCGCTCGTAGTAGTCGAGACCGAGGCGCTGGAGCTGCGCGAAGATCTTCAGCCGCAGCGAGTAGAGCATCCGCTCGCCGGTGCGGCCCGTCATCCGGGTCTCACCGGTCTGGGCCACCCACTGCACGAGGACGACGAGCAGGCCGAGGGCGGAGGCCGTCCAGACCGCGCCCAGCGCCAGCTGGGTGACGCCCTGGTCGATGCCGTTCCTGATCAGCACCGGGAGGAGCAGTCCCGATCCGGCGTCCAGGGCCACCAGGGCGAGGCTCGCCAGCAGCGGGAGTCCGAAGCCGCGCAGCAGCCGGCGCAGCCCGTAGGACTCCTCGGCGTGCACGGCACGGGCCTCGTCGATGTCCGGGGTGTCGGTCGCCGGGGGCAGGGCGTCGACCTGGGCGAGGAGCTCGGGGGTGGCGGGCGTGCCGGCCGCGTCGGTCTCCCGGCCCCCCTCCTTGCGGACCCACAGCTCGGGGGTGATGCCGCGCTCGGCGTCGAATTCGGCGTCCAGCTCCTCCTGGAGCGCGCGGTCGTCCACGGGGTCGGCGGCGGCGGCGACCGGCTGGTGGCCGGGCGAGGTGCCGCCGAGCTCGTCCGGGTCGGTGAGCAGGCGCCGGTAGAGCGCGCAGCGGAGCTCCAGCTCCTCGTGCGTGCCGATGTCGGCGAGCCGGCCGTTCTCCAGGACGGCGATCCGGTCGGCGAGGTTGAGGGTGGAGCGGCGGTGGGCGATCAGCAGCGTCGTGCGGCCCGCCATCACCTGGCGCAGCGCCTCGTGGATCTCGTGCTCGACACGGGCGTCGACGGCGGAGGTGGCGTCGTCGAGGAGGAGCAGCCGGGGGTCGGTGAGGATGGCGCGGGCGAGGGCGACGCGCTGGCGCTGGCCGCCGGAGAGGGTCAGCCCGTGCTCGCCGACCTCGGTGTCGTACCCCTTGGGCAGTTCGGCGATGAAGCGGTGGGCCTGGGCGGCGCGGGAGGCCTGCTCGATCTGTTCGTCGGTGGCGTCCGGGAGCCCGTAGGCGATGTTGGCGCGGATGGAGTCGGAGAACAGGAAGCTGTCCTCCGGTACGAGGCCGATGGCGGCCCGCAGCGAGTCGAGGGTCAGCTCGCGGACGTCGTGGCCGCCGACCAGGACGGCGCCGTGCGTCACGTCGTAGAAGCGCGGGAGCAGCATCGAGACGGTGGACTTGCCGCTGCCGGACGCGCCGACGACGGCGACGGTCTCGCCGGGCTCGATGGTCAGCGAGAAGCCGTCGAGGACGGGGCGGTCCTCGTCGTAGCCGAAGCGCACGTCGTCGAACTCGACGCTGCCCGGGGCATCGGTGGGGAGCTGCTTGGTGCCGTCCCGCATCGTCGGCTCGGTGTCGATCAGTTCCAGTACGCGTTCCACACCGGCGCGGGCCTGCTGTCCCACGGTGAGGACCATGGCGAGCATCCGGACCGGGCCGACGAGCTGGGCGAGGTACGTGGAGAACGCGACGAACGTACCGAGGGTGATCTCGCCGCGCGTGGCGAGCCAGCCGCCGAGGGCCAGCATGGCGACCTGGCCGAGCGCGGGGACGGCCTGCAGGGCGGGGGTGTAGCGGGAGTTCAGCCGGACGGTGCGCAGCCGGCCGGCGAAGAGCCGGCGTCCGACCTCGCGCAGCTTGCCGGTCTCCTGGTCCTCCTGCCCGAACCCCTTGACGACGCGGACGCCGGAGACGGCTCCGTCGACGACTCCGGCGACGGCCGCGGCCTGCGACTGGGCGTACCAGGTGGCGGGGAAGAGCCGGGTGCGGGAGCGGCGGGCGATGTACCAGAGTGCGGGGGCGACGGCGACGGCGACGAGGGTCAGCAGCGGCGAGAGCCACGCCATGATCACCAGGGAGAGCAGGAAGAGCAGGACGTTCCCGATGGTCATCGGGAGCATGAACAGCAGCCCCTGGATCAGCTGGAGGTCGCTGGTGGCGCGCCCGACGACCTGTCCGGTGGACAGCTCGTCCTGGCGCTTCCCGTCCAGACGGGTGATCGTCCGGTAGATCTCGGTCCGCAGATCGTGCTGGACGTCCAGGGCCAGCCGGCCGCCGTAGTAGCGGCGGATGTACGTGGAGACGTACACGAGCGCGGCGGCCCCTATGAGCAGTCCGGTCCAGACGGCGAGGGAGCGGGTGTGGTTGCCGACCACGTCGTCGATGATCACCTTGGTGATCAGCGGGACGAGGGCCATCACCGCCATTCCGGCGAGTGACGAGCCGAGCGCCAGCAGCACGTTGCGCCGGTAGCGCCAGGCGTAGCCGATCAGCCTGCGCGCCCAGCCACGGGGCTGTGGCCCGTCGCCTGTCTCCCCTGCGTCCGACACCCGATGCCTCCCGTTCGACCTGCTCTGCCGCAAGGCACCAACGCGGCCGGTTGCGGATTTCATCCCTCCGCAACAAATTACGGGACCATCGGCGCAGCCCGCTCCTCAATGGAGCGACCAGGGGCCCGGGCCGGTCGCCGGCTACTGGTTCGCGGGCCTCGACCTGATGACGCGCGGGTTCAGGTCCTTGTGCACGGCCCGCGCGACCGCCTGGATGGTGTTGACGCCGTCGCTCATCGTCTTGTTGTCCTGGGTGAGCACCGTGAGCACGTAGTCGTGGCCGTTGCCCGTGAAGGCGCCGATGCTGTGCACCCGCCAGCCGTGGGTGGACCGCTGGAGCCAGCCGTTCTTGAGCTGGACGGTGGCCGTGGCCGGGGCTCCGGAGGGTGTTCCCCAGCGCTGCGAGGAAATGACCTTGCGCATCAGCCCGAGCTCGTAGGCGCGTGCGTTGTCGCTGAGCACGGAGTTCTTCGCGGTGAGCAGGCTCAGCAGCCGCTGCTCGTCCTGCGCGGTGATCTGGGTGAGCCCCCAGTAGCCGCCGGACCCGGGTGTGGTGTGTGTCATGCCGGCCGCCTTGAGGAACGCCGCGACCTTGGCGGCGCCGAGCTGCTTCCACAGGCCGGTGGTGGCGTTGTTGTCGGACTTGGTGATCATGGCGGTGCTGAGGCTGGTCTCGCGCTGGGTGAGGTGGCGGTTGTGCTTGGCGCTGTCCCAGAGCAGCGTGGCCAGCACGGTCGCCTTCACGACGCTCGCGGAGTCGTACTTCGATGTGGACCGCAGCGTGCACGTCGTGCCGGTGGTGCGGTCCTGGAGCGCCACCGCGGTGGTCGACTTGCGCCCCTTGAGCGCCGCGGTGATGTCCTTGGACAGCTTGGCGGCGAGTCCGGACCGGCCCGAGGTGCAGCTCGCCGTCGGCGTCGCGGCGGCGGCGGGCGCCGCGCAGAGCGCCACGGGTGCGAGCACGCCGGTGGCCAGCGCGGCGCAGAGCGCGCCGCGAGCACGGCGGGATATGTGAGGTGTGGTCATTGATGCGTTCCCTGTCCCCTGAGTGATTGCTGCGGGCGCGCCCCCCGGCACGCCTGTCAGAGATGACTCGCGGACAGCCGGAAAGTTGTATGCGACGGGATCAACGGGCCGCGCCCGGAGCCCGTTACGGCTCCGGGTGCGACACGGCCGGCGTCGAGGCCCTCAGAGGTGCGTCGGCTCGAACATCCTGAGCAGCGCCGGGAGTACGACGACCGAGGGGCCCGGCTGCGCGAAGGACTTGGCCAGGTCGTCCGCGAGCGTCTCGGGGCTCGTACGGACCGCCGGGACGCCGAAGGACTCGGCGAGTGCGACGAAGTCCGGTCGGGACAGTTCCGTCCCGGTGGTCTCGCCGAAGGCGCCGGTCATGTACTCGCGCAGGATGCCGTAGCCGCCGTCGTCCACGATGAGCCAGGTGACCGGGAGGTCGTACTGGCGGGCGGTGGCGAGTTCCGCGAGGGAGTACATCGCGCCGCCGTCGCCGGAGACCGCCAGGACCGGCCTCGTGACGTCGGCGGCCGCCGCGCCGATGGCCGCCGGGAAACCGTAGCCGAGGCCGCCGGCGCCCTGGGCCGAGTGCATGGTGTTGGGGTGGCGGGCGTCGAAGGCGGACCAGGCCCAGTAGGCGAGGATCGTCATGTCCCAGAAGCTGGGGGACGTGTCGGGCAGGGCCGCCCTGATCTCCGCGACGAGGTGCTGTTCCAGGGTGAGTCCCTGGGCGGCGATCCTCTCCCGTACCCGGCCGAGCACCGCGGCGACGCGCTCTGCGGCGGCCGGGTCCGCGCGGGGGGTGACCGCTTCGAGGAGGTCGGCCAGGGCGTCCCTGGCGTCGGCGTGGATGCCGAGCGCCGGGTGGTTGGACTCCAGCTTCCCGGCATCCGCCTCGATCTGCACGACCCGGCCGCGCGGGGCGAACGTGTGGTAGTTCGAGGAGAGTTCACCAAGTCCGGAGCCGACGACCAGGACGACGTCGGCGTCCTCCAGGAAGTCCGTGGTGTGCCGGTCCTCCAGCCAGGACTGGAGCGAGAGCGGGTGCTCCCACGGGAAGGCGCCCTTGCCCCCGAAGGTGGTGACGACCGGGGCGCTGATCCGCTCCGCGAGCGCCCGGAGCTTCCCGGACGCGTCGGAGCGTACGACCCCGCCCCCCGCGATGATCGCGGGCCGCTCGGCGTTCGACAGCAAGTGGGCTGCCACCGCGATGAGTTCGGGGCGGGCGTGCAGTTCGCGCGGGGTGGCGTCCATCGCGGTGACGACGGGCAGCGTCGTCTCGGCCAGGAGCACGTCCTGCGGGATCTCGATCCAGACCGGGCCGTGCGGAGCCGTCAGCGCGGACTCCCAGGCGGCGGCGATCGCGGACGGGATCTGCGAGGCGGCGCGCACCGTGTGGACGGACTTCACGATGTCGCGGAACGACGCCTGCTGGTCGCGCAGTTCGTGCAGGTAGCCGTGGCGTCCGCCGCCGAGCCCCGCGGTCGGGATCTGGCTGGATACGGCCAGCACGGGGGCGGACGCGCTGGCCGCCTCCTGGAGCGCGGCGAGCGAGGTGAGCGCGCCGGGCCCGGTGGACAGCAGGAGCGGGGCGACCTCGCCGGTGATGCGCCCGTAGGCGTCGGCGGCGAAGCCCGCGTTGTTCTCGACGCGCAGGCCGACGTAGCGGAGGGAGGAGCGGCGCAGCGCGTCGAACATGCCCAGCGCGTGCTGTCCCGGCAGCCCGAAGACGGTGGTCGCGCCGAGGCCCTGGAGGGTCTCGACGACGAGGTCGCCGCCGTTGCGGCCGGGCGGGGGGTTCAGCGCGGCGGTGATCTGCGCGGGGGTGAGCTCGGGCCGTTCGTCGTGGTGGTCGTGGCTCACTTCTGCCCGGCCTCCTTCTTCTCCTGCCCGGCCTCCGCGATCTGGCGGGTCATGATCGTCGTCAGCTCGTACGCGGTGTGCGAGGCGGCGACGGACGTGATCTCGGCGTGGTCGTACGCGGGGGCGACCTCGACCAGGTCGGCGGAGACCAGGTTGCAGGAGGACAGCCCGCGCACGATTTCGAGCAGCTCGCGGGAGGTGAGGCCGCCGGCCTCCGGGGTGCCGGTGCCGGGGGCGTGCGCCGGGTCCAGGACGTCGATGTCGATGGAGATGTAGAGCGGGCGGTCACCGATGCGCTGCCGGAGCTGGTCGGCGATCTCGTCGACGCCGCGCCGCATGACGTCGGCGGAGGTCACGATCCCGAAGCCCATCTTGGCGTCGTCGGTGAGGTCCTGCTTGCCGTACAGCGGGCCGCGGGTGCCGACGTGGGAGAGCGCGGAGGTGTCGAGGATGCCCTCCTCGACGGCCCGGCGGAAGGGGGTGCCGTGGGTGTACTCGGCGCCGAAGTAGGTGTCCCAGGTGTCGAGGTGCGCGTCGAAGTGGAGCAGCGCGACGGGGCCGTGCTTCTTGGCGACGGAACGCAGCAGCGGCAGCGCGATGGTGTGGTCGCCGCCGAGCGTCATCAGGCGGGCGCCGGTGCCGAGCAGCTCGTCGGCCGCGGCCTCGATCGTCTCGACGGCCTCGTTGATGTTGAACGGGTTGGCCGCGATGTCACCGGCGTCGGCGACCTGCGCGAGGGCGAACGGCGAGGCGTCCTGTGCCGGGTTGTACGGGCGGAGCAGCCGCGAGGCCTCCCGGATCGCGTTGCCGCCGAACCGGGCGCCGGGCCGGTAGGAGACCCCGCTGTCGAAGGGCACGCCGACCACGGCGACATCGGCCCGGCCGACCTCGTCGAGCCGGGGCAGCCGGGCGAACGTCGCCGGCCCCGCGTACCGCGGGACGCGGGAGGAGTCGACGGGTCCGCGCGGCGTTTCTGTGCTGCTCATGGGGTGGCTGGCCTTTCCTTCGATGACGCGCTGCTTCGAGTGTGCCGGATCTCCCGGAACGGCACGGAAGCGGGCACACGGGTCCGCTGATGACGCTAGGCGGCCGGACAGCCGGCCTGAAGTGTACGTTTCATCCATTCTCGCCGCACTGAACGGATGAACCATCCATGCCGGAACTCCCCGCAGGACCGACGGCACCGCCGACCCCGCCCATCCGGCTGACCGAGCTGCTCGCCCGGGAGGAGCTCGGGCTGCGCGGCATCGCGGGGCCGCCGGAGGCGGAGCTGCTGTGGGTGCACACCTCGGAGATGGCCGACCCGTACCCGTACCTGCTCGGCGGCGAGCTGCTGCTGAGCGCCGGGGTGCTGCTCACGGACCCGGACACCTATGTGTCCCGGCTGGTCGAGGCGGGGGCGGCGGCGCTGGGTTTCGGGGTGCGGCCGGTGCACGAGACGGTGCCCGCGGAGCTGGTCGCGGCGTGCGACCGGTACGGGCTGCCGCTGATCGAGGTGCCGCCGAAGACCCCGTTCACGGCGATCGCCCGCGCGGTGTGGCGGCTGATGGCGGAGGCCCGGCTGCGCGAGCTGCGCCGGGTGACGCGGGCCCAGCAGGCCCTGGCGACGGCGGCGGCCAGGACCGATCCGGTACCGGCCGTGCTGCACCAGCTGGCGGCCCAGCTGGAGGGGCGGGCGGCCCTGCTCACGGCCGACGGCGAGGAGCTGCACGCGGCGGGCCGGACGCCGGCCCCCGATGTACGGGCCGCGCTCACCCGGCTCTCCCGGGTGGTCGCACCGGTCCTGCGCCCCGCGCCCGCCTCGGCCACCGACACCCTGGGCACCACCCATCTCGCCGCGTACGCGCTCGGCGGCGGGCAGGGGCTCGTCCTGACGCTGGCGACGGAGCGGCGCGAGCCGGGCGACCACACGGTGGCCGGCATCGCGGTCGTGCTGCTCTCCCTGCTGGCCGCCCCGCACCAGGGCGCCGACGCCGCGGGCCGCTCGGCGGCGCTGGTCCGGCTGCTGCTGGGCGCGGACCCGGCGGGCGTCGCCCCGCTGCTGGGCGGCGCGGAGCAGTGGACGGTGGTGCACGCGCGCCGCAGCGGCGGGGCGGCGCCGGACCCGCTCACCGCGGGCGCTCTCGGTGCGGCCCTGGGCTCGGCGCTGGTCGACGCGGGCCGGGGCCGCGACGCGGTACGGGTGCTGGTGCCCGGCGGCGACCGGATCACCCCGCAGCCCGGCTGGACACTCGGCGCGTCCGCCCCCGCCGCGATCACCGCGCTGGACGTGGCCGACGCCCGGGCCGCACGCGCCCTCGGCCGCGCGGAGGCGACCCGCACCCCGCTCTCGTACCACCGCGCGGACACCGGCCGCGGACTGGCCGCGCTGATCCCGAGGGAGGCTGCGGAGGCGCACGCCCGCGCCCTGCTCGCCCCGCTCACCGAGCCGCTCGCCGAGACCCTGCGGTGCTGGCTCTCCCTGCACGGCAGCTGGGACCGCACGGCGGTGGCCCTGTCCGTCCACCGCAACACGGTCCGTCAACGCATCGCGCGGTGCGGGGTGTTGCTGGAAGCGGATCTCGACGACATGGACGTACGTACGGAGTTGTGGCTCGCCCTGCGCCAGGAGTGATCCCGCACGCACCAGGCATACGGAGGTCCCGTTCCGGCCACCCTGATGTGTCCCGCCCGTCGGCACATGACATATTGCAGTGGCAAAGGGGGGGCCGAATGGCACGGGATTACGACAGCCAACTGCTGGAATCGGTGGGGGTACGCCGGCGCCGGATGCGGGACGCGCTCCTGTTCGGCGCCCAGCGCGCCCGGCGAACGGCGGACGAACGCCTCGGGAAGGTGTTCGCGGGGATCGCGATCACGGCGGTGCTGTGCGCGGGGTGCGTGGGGTGGTCGTTCCTCCAGCACACCCTGGACAAGCAGAAGGCCGAGCAGGAGAAACAGCAGCGGCAGGCGCAGCAGTACGAGCAGCCCTCGCCCACGCCCTCGGCCCCGGCCGGTTCGACGAGGCCGGCGCAGCCGTAGGCAGCGCTCGTGCGTGCGCCGGGATTCACCGAGACCGGATTCCACGGGACCGCGGACCGCTCCATTCGCTTGGTTCGCTTGGTTCGCTTGGTTCGCTTTGCCCAATTGGCCCGAAATTCCGGGAAATCGCGATGATAGGTTTTCGTAAGTGGTGAGTACAGCAATGACTTCCCGGGCGGAAATGAGCCGGGTGACCCTGGTGGGTGAGCGGCGTCGGGCCGACATCGTGCTGCCCTCCGACACTCCTGTCGGTCAACTCCTTCCGGACATCCTGCAGTTGCTGGACGACCGGGCCGCATCGCGGCCGTTGACCCGGCAGTTGCTCACCGCGGACGGCTCGGCCCTTCCGCACGACAGCACCCTGGCGTCGGCCGGGATCGGCGACGGCGCCGTGCTGCGGCTCGTCCGGACCCACGCCGCGCCGCCCGCACCGGTGGTCCACGACGTCACGGACCAGGTGGCCGACAACCTCGACATGCAGGCCTGGCGCTGGCGTCCGGCCGCACGGCGGGCCGCCGCGGGGGCGACGACGGTGGCCTTCGCGGTGATCGCCGCGCTGCTCGCCCGCAGCGAGTTCCCGCTCACCCCGCTGGCGGGCGCCCTGGCGGCCGTCACCGTCGTCCTGCTGGTGGCCGGTGCGCTCGTCGCCCGGCTCGGGCGGGGCAACCGCGGTCTGGCGACCGCGCTGTTGCTCGCCTCCAGCGTGCTCGGGATCCTCACGGCCTGGACGGCCGCCGACGCGTACAACTGGTCCGGGGCGCTCCGGCTGGCCGCCGTGGCGGGCGCGGTGACCCTGTCGCTGGCGCTGCTCGGCTTCTTCTCACCGCTGGGCCGGGGCGGCCTCATCGGCGCCATGGCGACGGCCTCCCTGACCGTGGTCTGGGAGGCCGTCGCCGCCGTCACGTCGGACGTCGCCCGGCTCGGTGCCGTGATGGCCGTGGTCTCCGTGGTGCTGCTCGGCGTGCTGCCCCGGATCGCCCTGATGGCTTCGGGGCTCACCGCGCTCGACGACCGGCGCTCGGGCGGGGTGTCCGTCAGCCGTCACGACGTCGGCAACGCGCTGGCCGCCACGCATCGCGGGCTCGCCCTCGCGACCCTCGCCACCTCGGTGTCGGCGGCCGCCGCGGGCTGGCTCCTCACCCTGGCCGGCCGGCCGACCGTGTGGACCGTGCTGCTGGCCTCGCTCGTCGCGGTGGTGCTCCTGTCCCGGGCCCGCGCGTTCCCGCTGGTGGCCGAGGTGGTGGCGCTCTCCGCGGCCGCCGCGGTCCTCGTCGTCCGTCTGGTGATGCTCTGGATGGATCACGCCGGGGGCGCCGGGCCCATCGCCGTGCTGTGCGCGGCGGCGCTGCTGCCCCTGCTCGCGCTGGCGGTGGAGCCGCCGGAGCACGTACGGGTCCGGCTGCGGCGCACCGCCGACCTCGTCGAGTCCATCGGCGTGGTGGGGCTCTTCCCGCTCACCGTCGGCGTGTTCGGCATGTACGGGCAGCTGCTCAACAAGTTCTGACGACTGACACCACATGCGCGGGCGCTCCGGGCGGGGCATCGAAGCGGGGATGAAGGACAGACATGCCGAACGCGGACAACTGGCAGAGCGATGTGCTGCGCGACCTGAGCGGCACCGCCGCCCCGCAGGGCACAACGGGCACGACAGGCAGGCCGGGCACGGCGGACACCGGCGAACGGACGGCACCGGCGCCGGTCCGGGCCCAGATCCAGGCCCAGGCCCAGGCGCTTGCACCTGCGCCGGCGCAGGTGCAGGTGCAGGCGCAGGGCGCCCGGCCCCTCGGCGCACCGGACTCGCGGGCGGTGGTGGACCGGGAGCTGGCCGGCACGGCGCGGCGGCCGCGGCAGGGTGAGTCGCTCGCCGTACGGGCCTCGCGCGCCCTGCGCCGAATCGTTTCCTCCTCTGCCGCGCGCGAGGTCGCCGAGATCACCCGTACCGCCGAGGTGCTTCAGCGGCCGGTGACGACCGGGCGGCAGATCGCCGTCACGTCCATCCGGGGCGGTGCGGGCAAGACGACCGTCGCCGCGCTGCTCGGCACGGCGTACGCGCACTACCGCCAGGACCCGGTCCTCCTCGTCGAGGCCGATCCGGCCCTCGGCTCGCTGCCGTTGCGGCTCGGTGCCGAGACGCTGCGGTGGACCACGGCCGATCTCGCGGACATCGTGGAGCCGCAGATGTCGCTGCTCGACGTCACCGGCTATCTCGTCCAGCTCCCCGAAAACGCCTGGCTGCTGCCCGGCAGCCAGGGCCGGATCGGGGCGATGCTGGACACCGCCACGTACGAACGGGTCATGGTGGCGCTGCGCCGCTACTTCAGCGTGACCGTGGTCGACTGCGAGACGCTTCCCGCCGAGGTCGCCCGGGTCGCCCTCACGGCCTCCCAGGCCCGTGTGCTGGCCGCCCCCGCCACGCTGGACGGCGTCACGAGCACGTACGCGGTGCTGCAGTGGCTGCAGGGGCTGCCCCGTCATGTGATCGCCGGGACCGTGGTCGTCCTGTCCAGCACGGTGGCACGGCCCGGCATCGACGTGGAGGCGGCCGCGGACCGGCTCCGGTCCACCGGTGCGAACGTCCACGTCCTGCCCTACGACCGGCATCTGGCGGCGGGCGGGGCCCTGCGCACCGAACTGCTCGCCCGGCCGACGCGGCTGGCCGCAACCCGGCTGGCGGCCGAGGTGTTCGAGCTCTCCCAGAAGCGCCGGTGACCGCGATGAAGCCGTCCCCGAGTCCCCGAGCGACAGCGGCACCAGCACCACCGCCGGTACCGAGGCCGATGACACCCCCGAGCCCACGCACGCACCACGAACCGGCCGTGAACTCCGGACGGAGCCGATGAGTACCCGCCTGATCCACCGCCCCGCCCGGACCACCCGCCCGCCGGCCGTGACCGCGCCCCGCACCATCGAGGCGCCGCCCAACCTGCCCGAGGGCAAGGCGGGCAACATCGCGATGTCGCTGCTGCCGGTAGCCGGGGTCATGTCGTCCGTCGTGATGATGACGGTCGTCCGCAACAGCCAGTTCGCCGGACTCGGCGCGATCATCCTCGTGGTCACCGTCATCGGCTCCGCGGCCCTGCTCCTCTCGCAGCGCGGCAAGGCCCAACGCACGCGCCGTACGCAGCGCGAGGCCTACCTCGCCTATGTGGAGGACCTGCGCGAGGAGTTGTCGGCCGAGGAGCGTGAACGGCGAGGGCGGGCGGACGTGCTGAACCCGTCGCCGTACTCCCTGTACGACATCGTGCGCGACCCGGCCCGCCTCTGGGAGCGGCGACGGGTCGACGACGACTTCCTGCGGGTACGGGTCGGCACCGGCGAGATGCCGGTGCGGGACCTGCAGATCGCCGAGCCGGGCTCGTCCGTCCTCACGCCGCCCGACCTCTTCATGCTCAACGAGGCCTCCGCCGTGGTGAACCGCTTCCGCAACGGGACCGAACTGCCGCTGACCGTCCCCCTCGACCGCGTCGGCAACGTCAGCGTCATCGGCCCCCGCGAGGACGGCCTGCGCCTCGTGCGTGCCCTGCTCGTCCAGGCGGCGGCGCTGCACGCGCCCGACGACGTGGCCGTCGCCGTCGCCGCACCGGGCGACCGGATAGCGGACTGGGAGTGGGCCAAGTGGCTGCCCCACCTGCTCGATCCCGAGCAGTTCGACGGCCCGGTCGCCGCCCGCCGCATCGCACCGTCCGCACCCCAGCTGGCCCGACGGCTCGACGCGGAACTGCGCCGCCGGGCCTCCTACGCCGCCGAGGTCCGCCGCGGACTGGCCGGGCGGGACGCGCTGTCCATGAACTCCCGGCTGCTCGTGGTCACCGACGGGCACGGCGAGGACGCCGTCGACCTGCCGCGTCCCGACGACGCCGTCGGGCTGCGCGAGATGGGCGTCACCGTGGTGCACCTGCTCGAACAGCGGGTGCAGGAACCCGGACACGTCAACGTACGCATCACCGTCGACGGCACCGACGTGACCATCGAGGACCTGCGCGAGGCCGAGCCGGTCCAGGCCCACGGCACGGTGGACGAGGTCGGTGTGCCGTTCGCCGAGGGCCTGGCCCGGATGCTCGCCCCGATGCGGCTCTCCGCCGAGTCGCTGGTGGACGCCCCGCTGTCCGGTCCGGTCGAGTTCGCCGCGATGCTCGGCATCGACGACGTGGCCCGGCTCGACCTGGACCGGCTGTGGGCGCCGCGCGGGGAGCGGGCCTTCCTGCGCGTCCCGATCGGCATCAGCGACTCCCACGAGCCGGTGCTGCTGGACCTCAAGGAGTCCTCCGAGCTCGGCATGGGCCCGCACGGGCTGTGCGTGGGCGCCACCGGATCCGGGAAGTCGGAGCTGCTGCGGACCCTGGTCCTCGGCCTGGTGGCCACCCATCCACCCGAGGACCTCGCGCTCGTCCTGGTCGACTACAAGGGCGGCGCCACCTTCGCCCCGTTCGCGGACCTGCCCCATGTCGCGGGCGTCATCACCAACCTGGAGAACCAGGCGGGCCTCGTCGAGCGGGTCCACTCCTCGCTCGCGGGTGAGGTCAAGCGCCGCCAGCAGGCCCTGAAGGACGCGGGCAACGTCGCCGACATCGGGGACTACGCGGCCCTGCGCGCTTCGAGGCGGCCGGACCTCGACCCGTTGCCCCACCTCTTCGTCGTGATCGACGAGTTCGGCGAACTACTCACCGCCAAGCCGGACTTCATCGACCTGTTCCTCTCCATCGGCCGGATCGGACGCTCCATCGGCGTCCATCTGCTGCTCTCCAGCCAGCGCATCGAGGGCGGCAAGCTCAAGGGCCTGGAGACCTACCTCTCCTACCGGCTCGGCCTGCGGACCTTCTCCGCCGACGAGTCGCGCACGGTCCTGGACACCACGGACGCCTTCCACCTGCCGCCGCTGCCCGGCTTCGGCTATCTCAAGGTCGACACCAGCCACTACGCCCGGTTCAAGGCGGGCTACGTCTCGGGCGGATACCGAGGGCCCGCCCGGCGCGCCGACGAGGAGGAGACCGGGCCGCTCGCCCTGGAGTACGAGGCGTTCAACACCCTGGCCGGACCGGACAGCACCCAGCAGGACCGGGAACCCGCGTCCCGCCGCCGCGAGACCGGCCCGACCGAACTCGGCATCATGGTCGCCCAGTTGACCGGTGCCGCGCCCGGTGTGCGCAGCATCTGGCTGCCCCCGCTGCCCTCCGCGATCGCCCTGGACGCGGTCGCCGGCCCGCTGGACGTCGGCCCGCGCGGCATGCGCCTGGCCGGGGCCCGCACGGGCGGCGGCCGGGTCGGTACGCGGCAGCAGGGTCCGCTCCGGGTGCCGCTCGGCCTGCTGGACGACCCGGCCAAGCAGTGGCAGGGACAGTGGTTCCTGGACCTGACGGTGGCCGGCGGCCACGCGGCCGTGATCGGCGGCCCGCAGTCCGGAAAAACGACGCTCCTGCGCACGCTCGTCCTCTCCCTCGCGCTGACCCACACCCCGCAGGAGGTCGGCGTCTACGGACTCGACCTGGTCGGCGGCGGCCTCCAGGCGCTGGCGGAGCTGCCGCACGTGGGTGGCATCGCGGGCCGCGCCGACCGGGAGCGCGCGGCCCGCACCGTCGAGGAGGTCCGCGCCATGCTCGCCGTGCGCGAGGACCTCTTCCGCGAGCACGGCATCGACTCGGTCGAGCAGCTGCGCACCCTGCACGCGGCGGGGCGGCTGCCGCGGCTGGCGTCCGCCGAGATCGTGCTCGTCATCGACGGATTCGGCGCGCTGCGCGACGACTTCGACGACCTCGACGACGCGGTCGCGGACATCCTCAAGCGCGGCGGCGGGTACGGCATCCACGTCGTCGCGGGCATGCTGCGCTGGAACGACGTACGCATAGCCATCCAGTCCAACTTCGGCACCCGCGTCGAACTGCGGCTGAACGATCCCAGCGAGTCGAGTGTCGACCGCAAGCTCGCCGCGACCCTGTCGCCCGACGAGCCCGGCCGGATCCTCACCGACGGGAAGCTCTTCGCCCAGGTCGCCCTTCCCCGTACGGACGGGGTGGCCGACACGGCGGACCTCGGCGCGGTCCTGGAGCGCGCCGCGCGGACGGTCCGCGCCACCTGGCACGGTGATGTCGCCCAGCCCGTCCGGGTGCTGCCCCACGTCCTGGAGCCGAAGCTGCTGCCGGGTCCGGTCACCGAGCCGCATCGGGTCCCGCTCGGCCTCGACCAGTCGGCCCTCGCGCCCGCCCTGCTCGACCTGTTCGGCCACGACCAGCACCTGCTGGTGCTGGGGGACAGCGAGTGCGGCAAGACGAACCTGCTGCGGACGGTCGCGCACGGCCTCGTCGACCGCTACGGCGAGGACGATCTGGTGTTCGCGGTGATGGACCCGAGGCGCTCGCTGCGCGGGGTGGTCCCGGAGGAGTTCAACGGCGGCTACGCGTACAACTCCAAGCTGTGCGCCGGGCTTTCGGCCGGGATCGCCACCGAGCTGGAGAAGCGGCTGCCCGACGAGAACGCGCGCCTGGAGGACCTGGAGCCGGGCAGCTGGGGCAAGGGCCCGCGCATCGTGGTCCTGGTCGACGACTACGACGTCCTGACGACCGCGGGCCAGTCACCGCTGGCCGCGTTCCTCCCGTACATCCCGTCGGCGGTCGACATCGGTCTCCACTTCGTGCTGACACGACGGGTGGCCGGTGCGTCGCGCGGCATGTACGAGCCGCTGGTGCAGGGCCTGCGGGAGTCGGGGGCCTCGGCCCTGGTGATGACGGGCGACCGGAGCGAGGGCCAGCTGTTCCCCGGGGTGTACGCCTCGCAACAGGCCCCGGGCCGCGGCACGTTCATCCAGCGGGGCCGCCCGAACCGGCTGGTCCAGACGGTGTACGCGCCGTGAGCGACCCGGTGGACCACCGTAACGACCGCTGCCGAACGACGAAGGGCCGGACGACTCCATGACGAAGGACGTCATCGCACTCACCGCCCGTATGCCCGATCCGTGGACCGTGCTCGCGGGCCTGCTCTCCGGCGGCCCGGACAAGCTGGTGGGCGCGCGGGGCGACGGCGCCGTGGTGCAGCTCTGCGACACGCAGGGGCGCCCGCTCGTCTCGGTCGAGGCACCGCTGCTGGTCGCGGTGGAGGGCGAGGCGGAGCGGCTGCTCGGTGCGACACCTCCACCCGTGCCGTACTGGTGGACGGAGGCCCGCGCCACCACGGGGGTCGCGGAGGCGGAACAGCTCGCGGGTACGTTCGCGACCCGGCTCACCGCACTGGTGGGCGGCTCGGCCTGGCCGCCGGACGCCGCGGGCTCGCTCACCGTGGTGCCGTCGGACGGGGTGAGCGTCGCCCCGGCACCGGCCGCCGCGCAGCCCGCCGTCGACGTGCTCACCGAGAGGGTCGCCGTCGTCATCCAGGACCGCCCGGTTGTCGCGATGACGGCCTGGCTCTCGGACGCCTTCCGCGCGGCCGCCGAGGCGGGGCTCGGCCTCCAGATCGTCAGCCCGGCGGGGACCACGCTCTCCCCCGCCGTACGCGACAGCCTCGGCGGATGGCCGTCGCGCTGGATCGTCCAGGACGAGCGGGACGGGTACTACGACGGCCTCACGGGCGCCGTACTGCGGTGGCAGGACGGCGCGTTCAGCCCGCCGGCCTCCCCGGACGCTTCGCAGGAGGACCCGCACACGCAGGTGGCGGCCGCCTACCAGGAGGTAGCGGACACGGGCGAGCGCCAGCTCGGCCTGACCTTCCGCATGGTCCACCCGGCGGACGACCGGCTGGTGCTGGGCGGCGGCCTGGAGACGGTGTGGCGGCAGCTGACGGGGAGGCCCCCGGCCGGCTGGGGTACGTCAGAACCGGCCAACCTGCCATGGTCTCCGCGCCAGTTGACCGACGTGGCTCATCGCAGGGCGCCGGAACCGACGTGGCTCGTCGTGGTCGGCGGCCCGGACCGGCCGGGCCTGGCCACCGTACGCATCACGCGCACGGAGGCGGGCGTCGAGGAGCACGTCACGATGGCGCTCGGCTACGGAAGCGGCGAGGAGGTTCCGACCGACGCCCTGCCGGCCGTCGCGGAGGCCCTCGCCACCCGGCACCCCCTCCAGTCGATGCTCGTACAACTTCGCAAAGCGCGACGTGACATGGCGGTACCCGCGCACTTCGAGGGACCGGGCGTCCCGCTGGCCTTCGTGCTCGGCGCGGAGGAGGTCCGCGCCCTGCCGGGCGACCGCGCCCGCCGCACGCCCCTGCCGGCGGCACCCCTCCCCCTCGGCCCGAAAACGCGCCCCGCGCTGTACTACCCGCTGCCGGGCGACCCGTCGGACCTGTCGGGCTGGCAGGACTTCGAGCGGCTGATGCGCCATCTCAAGGGGGCGCCGTGACCGCGCCCGATGTCATGGCTTGGCAACAACGACAATCTGTCCGATTGCTGATTGCAGTAGCGATGCGTGAGTTGATAGACATGTATTCGATCACTAAGGCGTTCGTTCGAGTGGGCGGGGGAAGCTGATGAAGTTCACCATGGGGGCCTCGGTCCTTTCGACCCTGATATCGAAGTCGCAGGGCTCCAGTACGGATCTGGGCACGCTGATCCGGCAGTTGATCGCCGCGGCGGAGCCGCTGGAGGGCAAGTTCCACGGTTCGGGCAAGGTCGCGTTCGACGACTTCAAGAACCGATCCGACGAGATCACCGCGGCGTTGAACGCCTCGCTCTCCGGAATCCTGGGCGGCCAGTCCGGGATGGACGCGGCGTTCGGCTCGGGTGACCAGGAGCAGGGCGAGAACGCGAAGACGCAGATGGCGTCGGCCAACTTCGACGCGGCCCGGTTCTCGGGCCGCTGACACAGGCCGGCCCGACCGCAGGGCGGCAGGTTTCCGTCTTCCGGGCTTTCGTATGACGGGTTTTCGCATTTCTGACGGGGAGTGATGGGTGATGGCAGGAAACGCGGGCGACACCGACCGGCGTGCGTACGACACGGGCGCATCCACCGAGGTGCAGGGCAACATCCAGGTGGTGATCGCCCAGCTGGAGATGGTGATCACGGCCCGGGACACGCAGGTGAAGGCGGCGATGAGCGACTTCGCGGCCGACGGTGTGGCGGACGAGTACCACGGCAAGGAACTGCGGTGGAACACGACCTCGCAGGAGGTCAAGAACATCATCCAGCTGCTGCGTTCGACGCTGGAGAAGAACGACGGCACCGCACAGCAGACGCTGGCGCGCGCCAAGGCCGCGGTCGACAACATCGGTTGAGCGGTCTCGCTGTGACGCCCACCGGAGGAATCGTTCCTTCCTCTTCCGGTGGGCGCGATGGTTCGGCATCGGGTACGGGTACGGGTACGGGGGCGTGTTTTCAGTGACGGCGTGGGACATCAAGCCGCAGGGTGTGCAGGGCAGGCTGAAGGTGGTCGGCACGCACGCCGATGACCTGGAGAAGGCGCTGAACGCGATGGTCACCGCGATGTCGGAGGCGGCGACGCATGCGGGTACGGCGGTACCGGGCACGGCGGCGTCGCTGCCGGTGGCCGGGCCGGTGGCGGTGGGGGCGGAACCGCTGTCGCATCCCACGCTGGGGCCCGTCGCGGCGGCGCTGGGCGAGTACCTGACGGCGCGGAAGCCGCAGCTGAAGTCGATGGCGGAGCGTATCCAGGCCGCTGTGCTGGGCGCGGCGACAGCGACGAACGAGTACGTGGAGGGCGACCTGGAGGCGGCCAAGCAGGCCCAGGACGCCGCCAAGTCCGTCCGCCTGGACCTGCTGAAGGACATGGGGGCGGGAAAGTGAGCAAGAACGAGGCGGTCAACCCGTCGGGCATACCGGTCTTCACCGGCGACCTCGCCCTGCTGGACCGCAGCGTGGGCGCGCTGGCGAAGAGCGGGGAGTCGATCGCGACGGCCGCCGGTGACGTGCACAGCAGCTTCGGCGGCCTCCAGGCCTTCTACAAGGCGCCCGAGGCCGACCAGTTGTTCGCGACGACGAAGCCGGTCGCGGACCGCGGGACCTCTCTGAAGTCGGACCTGGCCACGATCACGGGTGCGCTGAGCACGTACTCGAACGACGCCTATCCGCTGGTCGAGAAGCTGAAGGAACTCAAGCGCGAAGCCGACGCCTTCGTCGTTCAGATCAGGGACGACGACAAGTGGCGCGAGGACGGCGACCTGACCGACGAGAACAACCACCGCCACGACGAGGTCACCGAGGCCTGGACGGCGTTCCAGGCCGTGGAGCGGGCCTGCCACGACAAGATCGTCGCCCTGGTCGGCGGCTCCTCGCTGAAGATCGACGACGGCTCCGGCAAGAAGGGGACGTACGGCTACGAGGCCGAGGCCCTCAAGCACGCCGAGGGCCTGCCCTGGGGCGACCCGGTCGAGGAGTCCAAGCCGTGGTACCAGCTCCATGAACACGCCTGGGACTTCATCAAGGGCTTCGCCGTTGACGGTGTCTGGGGCACGATCAAGGGCCTGGGCACCCTGGTCGGCACGGATGGATGGGACTCGGCCAAGCAGGCCTGGTCGGGGCTGGGCAAGCTCGCCACGGGCCTCACGATCAGCATCCTGCCGATGGGCAACCTGCTCTGGGCCGTCCCGGAGGACAAGCTCCCCTCCTACCTGCGTGATTCCCGCAGGGCGATGAAGGAGACCGGCAAGGCGCTGCTGGCCTGGGACCAGTGGGGCGAGAACCCGTCCCGCGCCGCGGGCGCGGTGACGTTCAACGTGATCACGACGGTCTTCACCGGCGGCACCGGCGGCGCGGCCTCCGGCGCCGGCAAGGCAGCCCTCGCCGCGAAGGCCCTGTCCACCGCGGGGAAGGTGGGCCGGTTTGTCGACCCGATGACGTACGTCTTCAAGGGCGCGAGCATGGGCCTGACGAAGATCGGCGACGTGATGGCCGGCTTCAAGGGCCTGGGCACCACCGAGATCCCTCCCCTGCCGGAAGGCGCGGTCACCCTGCCGGAGGGCGGGTTCAAGCTCGCTGACGGGACCCTGCACCTCCCGGAGGGCTCGGCGATCCCGGACAGCGCGTTCGAGGTCCCGAGCAACTCGTTCAAGCTCCCCGACGGCACGGAGATCCCCGCCGGGGCGATCGACCTGGGCGACGGCGTGGTCCGCCTCCCCGAGGGCATGGCACCCCCGGCCGGCTCCCTCCGCATCCCGGAAGGCGCCCTCAAACTTCCCGAGGGCACGACGGCCCTGCCCGAGAACGTGCTCAAGGGCACGGACGAGCACGGCAACACGGTCTACCTGGACCGCCCGGGCAACGTCCTGAAGGAGGACGGCACCCTCAAGCAACACCACAGCGCCGCGAAGCGGGAGGGTTTGGACACCGGGGCGGAGACCCCGGCCCCCTTGACCCCGGCCCAGCAGCCGGTACTGGTCGGCGCGCACACGGTGGGCGGCAACGCGGACGGGGCGATCCGGATGGGCGACGACCTGGGAGGCGCAGGGCGGGGGGGCAACGACGCCACCGATCTCGGCAGGACGCCCGGCGGGGCGGCGAACAATCTGCCAGGCGCCTCAGCCGGCCACCACATGCCAAGCAACAGCCTGGACGGCGGCGGGCCGGGCGGCCCCGAGCGGGGCGGCCCGGTCAACCACCAGCCCACGAACAGTCACAGTGGCGGAACGCACGGCGAGGGCCACGCCGAACCCACGGGTTCAGGCGGCCGTGACGTGCCTGCCGGTTCGGCGGTCGACAGCGGAGCCCCGGGCAATGCCGCCGGAGGCACACGCCACGGCGGCGAAGAAACGAGCGTGCAGCGGCTCAGAGAGCTCCAGCAGAAGCACGTCGAGCTGGCGAACACAAACGAGGCCTGGCGTCTGGAGCACTACAACACGCTTGGCCGCCGTAAACGAATCGTCAACCTGGTGGACGGTGTCGAACTTCCACAACTGACCCTCGATGCCAACGGCAAGTGGATCTCCGTTCACGACTTGCCGAACGGGCCACGGGAGGCCCGGTTCAACCCCAAGACGCTGGACGCAAGCTCAATCCCGGGCGAGGTTCTGCCGGACTTGAACAAGGCCGCTGGCGATCGCCGCGTGTATGTCGACCTGAATAACGCGGAGCTCAAGCTGAAGGGGGCGGACACTCCGGCGCACCGCGAGGCCGTCAAGCTGGCCCGGGCGGCATACGACGCCCGACTCCCCGGAGTTCCCAACAACAGTAAAATCCCGGAAGCGCTGGGCAACCGGGCGGCGGTGCTTCACGTGATCCCGCACGAATTCCCCCGAGCGCAGGTGATCGATCTCCCGAAGACCCCCAACGGCGCACACATGTTCGATGGCGCCTACGAACTACCCGATGGGGAACGCCTGCTCGTAGAGGAAAAGGCCCCGTCCAACGATCCCGACTGGCGCCAAGGCAAATCCGATCCCGACCCGCGGAACCCGAGCGACCACGGCGGCGCTCAGGGCATGCGGGTCCAACAGGGCACCAAGCCTTACATCCGGACGATTCTGGCCGAGATGACGTCCCGAGGTGGCAAGGACGCCACGATCGCCGCAGATCTCCGCACCGCGCTGAAGGCTGGGAAGCTGAGGTATGTGCTGGTCAAAGCAGTAGAGGACACTAACGGCCTCTACGCTGGGGCCATGATAGAGGAATTCAAGATCTAGCTGCAGGAGAGTGCATGACAACGCGCATTCCGCGCCACGACTTCCGTACGGACGACGCCACGGAGGCCATGAAGCCTGTTGTCGCAGCCGCCCAGGAGGCCATCGAGGGGATCGAGACGTCTGAGGACGATCGCTACGACGCCCTGACATTCGCGCTTGCCGCCGCGAAATGGCAGTGTCTGCTGGATCCCGAGGCGAGTGAGCTGGACACCTGGGAGTCCTGGGTGCGTGCTATGCAGGTCGGCTCCGCGCTCTTCGTCGCCGGCACCACGCAGGAGAGCACGGTGGCCTGCCGGGTCGGAACCCTGGACGAAGTACGCGTGCTCCCAGGGACAGGTCCACAGGACTACCTGCACGCTGGGAACTGGCTCACCTCCTTTTACCTGGCCGTGATCTGCCGCGAGAACGACCGGGTGAACCAGCTGGCCCAGGTTCCAGTGCCGTTTCTGCGTGCTTCCGGTGCTGAGTTCGACGAGTACGTCTACACCTGGATCGAGACTCTCCAGCACCTCTGGTTCGGCCGCCCCCAGACGTGGGACTCCCTGGTCAGCGCGATCCAGGGCACCGCGCCCGACCAGGCCCGGATCGCGAGCACCGAACTGATGCTGAAGATCCTCTACCCGCCACTGGAACTCTTCCAGCTCTACCTGCGCCGGGAGAACCAAGCCTTCACCGACTCGCTGGCGACAGCCCTGACCTGGCACAAGGAGTACTGGACCGCGGACGAGGCCCGCTCGCTGAGCGGCGACGGCCTCGTCGCCCTGGGCCCATTGGCCATCGCGTGCATGGCGTACGACGCGGACATGCCGATCGACATCGAGTCTGCGTACCTCCCGAAACACCTGCTCCAGCGCAGCTGGGTCGGGGAGTTCCCCGTCTGACACCTTCCTGATGGCCTCCTGAGGAGAAGAGCATTGATCGCCACTGTTTCCCCGTCACCCCTTTCCTGCAGGGAACGCGGACGTAGGGCTATTCGTTCTCAGCGGCCGTCGAGCATTCGAAGCGGGTATGGCGCCACCTGTAGAGTCCGTCGAGATCGGGCGAATGACCGCGCATTCGGAATTGATGTCGCACCTGGCTCCGCGCATTGGCGAAGCACCCCTGGTTGGCTGATCTGCCTGGGAGAGCGACGACATCAACACAGTGCCGAAAAAACACCCTGTATAGCTGATCAGAGCAAATGAGAAGGAGAACGGGGAACATGCGCAAGACGGTTATGGGAATGGCTCTCGCCGCCGCAGTGGCGGTACTGCTGACGGGTTGCGGAAGCGACAGCGGGTCGAAGGACAGAAAGGGCGGGGCTGCTCATTCCGGCGCCGAGGTGCCCGCTTCCAAGAGCCCCTCCCCCGAGGCCAAGTCGAAGAGCGGGGTTCACGAAGTGACCTTGGAGGCCGGGGGCAAGGGCAGGACCAACATCATGTACAACGCCGCAAGCCAGGGTTTCGAGGAGCAGAAGCTCCCGTGGACCCTCACGGAGACCGTCGAGCTCACGGCCGCCGAACAGCGGGTGGGGTACCTCGTCTCGGTCGTTCCGGGAACCGTCACCGCTGCTGACGGCACCTTGCAGATGGGGCCGTGCGTCATCAAGGTCGACGGCAAGAAGGTCACCGACAATGCCGAGGGGAAAACCGAAAAGGGCTGCACCCACAAGATCAAGGGATAGCGAACGGGGGCTCACCCCAGTCCGGGGCTGTGCGGTCCTGCCCTGCGTCTCCTGACCCTCGGACCACTGGCCGCGGCGGTTGAACAGTCCGCCACAGCCCGGCACCCTTCTCTCCGCAAGGCCGGGCGGCACACCAAGAGCCTTGAGCCGAGGCTATGTTGAGCGGCCTTCGTTTGATCCCTACCGTGCCGTCCGGCGCATCTCGCAAGCGTGTCAGCGGCACCGCATAAGGTTCGTCTCATGAGCTCTTCCTTGAGCGTCTACCTGTTGGACTACTTGCCGAGCCGCAGCCTGGAAGGAGAAGCGCCCGGTGGCCCGGTGACGTCGCACTGCCTGTTGGACACCGAGGCAGATCTGCTACCCACTTGGGAAGCATGGATCAGCGCCATGCAGGTCAGCTCGGCTCACTGGAGAAGGCGCTCCGCGCACACAAGGCCTATTGGACAACTGATCAGGAGCGAGCCGACTCCTGCTACGGATGGGTCGCCTTGGCCCCGCTAGCCATGGCCTGCTTGGCACTCGACGCCGACTTCTCCATCGAGATCGAGTCGGACTACATGCCCGGACACCTCTTGAAGGCAACGTGGGCTGGCGAGTTCCCCACCGGCCCGCTTGGCCTCCCTACTCTTCTCGCGAAGCAAGGCGATCGCCTTCTCCACGAGGATCAGCGGCTTGCGCTGCGATCCCTCGTCCGAGGCATTGGCGATCTGGACGTCATCGGTGGTCCCGGTTGCTTGAGCGTGCCGACGCCGCCGAACACACCTTCCAGGTAGGACTTCGCCAGGTCTTCGTGGGCGCCCGGCGACATGGAGCTCAGCGGATAGAGCTCGGTGGCGCCGTCCTTGTCCTTCTCCGTGAACCAGACCTGTCCGGCTTCGAGGAGCCGTTCTCCGGTCGGCGTGCTGAGCACCGTCGCCTCGTGGGAGGTGAACACCAGCTGGGCGGCGTTCGGATTGGACAGCGGGTCCTTGAAGAGGCGGATGACCTCAGCGGCGAACCGGGGGTGCAAACTCGCGTCGAGTTCGTCGAGCAGAAGGACCGCTCCGTCGTCGAGAGTCAGCAGCATGGGGCCCAGGAGAGCGAACCAGGAACGGGTACCGAAGGACTCCCGCTGCCAGTCGAGTGCGACCTCACCCGACGCCGCGCGGTGCAGCAGCCGGACCTTGCCGGGCCCGTTCGCGGACGACTCGACCACTGCGTCCGTAATGCCGAGGTCGGCGACGCGCAGCAGTTCCTTGATGCGGTATCCCTGCTCACCTGTGAGCTTCGACGCCGTGAAGGCTTCGCGTTGCGGGCGCTCCGTCTCCGGGCCGATCTGCCACAGGCTCCGGAACCAGTGGAAGAGGGGAGACAGCTGCGGATGATTGTCCGTGCCCGCCGTCGAGAGCAGCAGGGCGTTGGGGCGAGTCCGGCGGACCAGTTGGGCGCGGTCCTTCACGCGGCTGCTCGGCCATCTGTAGACGTCGGACCGTGAGGCGTCCCGGTCCATCCACTCCTGCTGGTGGCCCAGAGGATAGCTGTGCACCCATTCGGACTCGACGCGCTGTTCGCCGAGCTCGAATCCGTAGGTCCAGCGAACACCGTCGATGGCCACATCGACCTCGAAGAAGGTCGGCTCGGCGGTGCTCTTCGCGTCCAGTGCGAAGACCTCGCGGGGGATGCCCCGATACGAAGCCCACTGTGCGTAGGAGTTGAGGACGGCCGTCCTCATCGAGGCCAGAGCGTCGAGCACGTTCGACTTGCCTGAGGCGTTCGCGCCGAAGATGCCGACCAGAGGGAACACGGAGACGGGCCCGTCGGCCAACTCCACTTGTCGGGCTGCCGAGTGGCCTTCGTCCGATGCGGTGACGAGGGACAGCTCCTGCTCGTCACGAAGGGACCTGAAGTTTGAAACGCGGAATCTCAGCAGCACGGCGTCCTGCTCTCACATGTTCTCGCGGTCAGACTAATGGCCGACCCCGGCATCCGGGCGTCTGAGAACCGGCCTCGACCTCCCGAAACATACCGCCCTCGCCTTGATCGGGTTGCCGAACGGCTGATCATTCCAGCGCCTGCCCTCACTCGTGCCGCCGTCGGGATGCGCACCCGGAAAGGCGTGCTCAGCATCACCCTGGACAGCTCACGTGACCGCCGGGTAACTTTTAACCAAGGCTGAGCAAGCGCTTAGCCGAGCCGAGCGAAGCCGACCAGGGAGGCACCCCGTGCGCCGTACGGTATTCAACGAGGACCACGAGGCGTTCCGGGAGACCATCCGCGCCTTCATCGCGGCCGAGGTCGTGCCGGTGTACGACGAGTGGTTCGCGGCCGGCCAGGCCCCGCGCGACTTCTACCTCAAGCTCGGCGAGCTGGGTGTCTTCGGCATCACGGTGGACGAGGAGTACGACGGCGCGGGCATCGACTCGCACAAGTACGAGGCCGTCATCTACGAGGAGACCGCCCGCGCGGGCGTCTCCTTCGGCGGCTCCGGGGTGCACACCCTGCTCGGCCTGCCCTACATCAAGATGCTCGCCACCGACGAGCAGAAGAAGCGCTGGCTGCCGAAGTTCACCACCGGCGAGGAGATGTGGGCCCTGGCGATGACCGAGCCGGGCACCGGCTCCGACGTCGCGGGCATGAAGACCACCGCCAAGCTCTCCGAGGACGGCACGCACTACGTCCTCAACGGCGCCAAGACCTTCATCACCGGCGGGGTGCACGCCGACCGGGTCATCGTCTGCGCCCGCACCTCCGCCCCCCGCGAGGACGACCGCCGCTTCGGCATCTCGCTCTTCGCCGTCGACACCAAGTCCGAGGGCTACTCGGTCGGCCGCAAGCTCGACAAGCTGGGCCTGAAGGTCTCCGACACCGCGGAGCTGGCGTTCGTCGATGTCAAGGTCCCGGCCGAGGACCTGCTCGGCGAGGAGAACAAGGGCTTCGGTTACCTCGGCACCAACCTGGCCTCCGAGCGCTGGGGCATCGCCTTCGGCGCGTACGCGCAGGCCGCGGCCGCCGTCCGGTTCGCCAAGGAGTACGTGCTGGACCGCACCGTCTTCGGCAAGACCGTCGCCTCGTTCCAGAACACCAAGTTCGAGCTGGCCGCCTGCCAGGCCGAGGTCGACGCGGCCCAGGCCGTCGCCGACCGCGCGCTCGAGGCGCTGGACCAGGGCGAGCTGACCGCCGCGGAGGCCGCCTCCGCGAAGCTGTTCTGCACCGAGGTCGCGCACCGCGTGATCGACCGCTGCCTCCAGCTGCACGGCGGCTACGGCTTCATGAACGAGTACCCGATCGCCCGCCTGTACGCGGACAACCGGGTCAACCGGATCTACGGCGGCACCAGCGAGGTCATGAAGTCGATCATCGCCAAGTCCATGGGCTTGTAGAGCGGCTACGTTCTTCTCCATGAGCACAGCACACGACTCCCTGCTCGACCTGCTCCAGCTGCTCGACCTGGAACAGATCGAGCGGGACATCTTCCGGGGCACGAGCCGTTCGGCGCTCGTGCCCCGCGTCTTCGGCGGACAGGTCGCGGCCCAGGCGCTGGTCGCCGCGGGCCGCACCGTCCCGGCCGACCGGACCGCCCACTCGCTGCACTCGTACTTCCTGCGCGCGGGCGACCCGGGCGCACCGATCGTCTACAGCGTCGACCGCATCCGGGACGGGCGTTCCTTCACCACCCGGCGGGTCGTCGCCGTCCAGCACGGGCAGCCGATCTTCCACCTCTCCGCGTCCTTCCAGACGTACGAGGAGGGCCTGGAGCACCAGGCGGACATGCCGGCCGCACCCGATCCGGAGACGCTGCCCACGGCCGCCGAGATGCTGCCGCGCTACGCGGACCGGTTCAGCGATCCGGGTGTCGTGGACCGGCTGATCGAGGCACGGGCCGCGGTCGATCTGCGGTACGTGGACGCCCCGCCGTTCGGCACCGTCGGGGAGCCGCGCGAGCCCCGCTCGCAGGTGTGGTTCCGTACCAACGGCAAGCTGGCGGACGACCCGCTGCTGCACGTCTGCATGGCGACGTACGTCTCCGACATGACGCTGCTCGACTCGGTGCTCCTCGCCCACGGGCGCGGCGGCTGGGCGGTCGGTGACGTGGTGGGCGCGAGCCTGGACCACGCGATGTGGTTCCACCGGCCGTTCCGGGCCGACGAGTGGCTGCTGTACGACCAGGAGTCGCCGTCCGCGTCCGGCGGGCGCGGGCTGGGCCAGGCCCGTATCTACACGCAGGACGGCCGCCTCGCGATCACCGTCATCCAGGAGGGCGTGATCCGGGTCCCCCGGAAGGGCTGAACGGAACCCGTGGCCGCGCGTGGGACATGGCCGCCCCGGCTGCGGACATACTCCCCACCATGAGTGACGAGAAATCAGCGGGTGGGGAGTCCACGTTCACGGTTGTCGTCGCCGCGGCAGCCAACCTCGGCGTCGCCGTGGCGAAGGCCGTCGCGGGACTGATCAGCGGATCGAGCGCGATGCTCTCCGAGGCGGCGCACTCGGTCGCCGACACCGTCACCGAGGTACTGCTGCTCACCTCGCTCAAACGCAGCGAGAAGCCGGCCGACGAGGACCACCCGCTGGGCTACGGCCCCGAACGCTACATCTGGGCGATGCTCGCCTCCGTCGCCACGTTCGTCGGCGGTGCGGTCTTCTCCCTGTACGACGGCGTCCACACCCTCATGGCGGGCGAGGACCTCGGTGATCCGCTGGTCTCGTACATCGTGCTCGGCATCGCCTTCCTGCTGGAGGGCTACTCCCTGCGCACCGGGCTGCGCCAGGTCCGCGGCGAGGCGGCGCGGATCGGCGCGGACCCCTCCCGCTACTTCCGCCGCACGCCCGACACCGCGGTGAAGGCCGTGGTGATGGAGGACTCGGCGGCCCTGGTCGGACTGCTGCTGGCCGCGGGCGGGCTGCTCGGCGGCCAGCTGACGGGTTCCGGTGTCTATGACGGGATCGCGTCGATCCTGATCGGGGTGCTGCTCGTGTACGTGGCCTGGGTGCTCGGCCGCTCGAACGCCCAGCTGCTGATCGGCCGCCCGGTACCGCAGTCGATGCGGACGGGGGTGCGCGAGGAGCTGCTCTCCGTGCCACACATCATCGAGGTGCTGGAGCTGACCACCCTCATCCAGGGACCGTCCGAGGTCATGATCGCGGCGAAGGTCGACTTCCGGGACGTCGTCAGTGCCGAGCAGGTGGAGTGGGCCTGCGAGGAGGCGGAACAGCAGCTGCGCGAGCGGTACCCGTCGATCAAGCGCGTGTACCTGGACCCGACCCCGGGGATGGCCCAGCGCCGCCGTGCCCGCGCCGCCGGGGAGGATCCGGTGGTCGGGCCCGGCGACGGGGAGGGCAACGGGGACGGCGGGGGGCTGTTCACCGACCGGCAGGAGAACTGAGTCCGCCGCCGGGGCGCGGCCCCGCCTCCGTCACCACGTCGTGGCGAGCCGGGCCGCCACCGCGGCGAGCACGATGAGAGCGACGTCGAGGCCGGTCTCCTTCACCTCGCTCCGTGACAGGTGCAGGGCGGTCGCCAGCACCTGGGGCACCAGGAGGCCGATCGCCGCCGCCATCGCGAGGCCGGGTGCGATCCCGGTGAGGGGCGGCAGTACGAGGCCTGCGGCACCCAGGATCTCGACGGCGCCGATGGCCCGGACCAGCCCCGTCGGGACCGTGAGCGGATACGCTTCACCGAGCTCCAGCAGCGCATCCCGGGCATCTCGCAGCGGATGCTCACGCGTACGGTCCGGCACCTGGAGCGCGACGGTCTGGTGACCCGCACGGCGTACCCCGAGGTCCCGCCGCGCGTCGAGTACGAGCTCACCGCGACGGGGCGCACCCTGATCGGGCCCGCCGTGAAGCCGGCCGAGTAGGCCGTCGACCACAACCCCGGCATCGAGCGGAGCCAGGCCGCCTACGACGCGCAGAACCCCTGAGGTCCCGCGCGGGCGCCCCGGCTCAGACCAGTCCGGCCGCGTCCAGCAGGTAGTCCGTCATCGGGTCGTAGAACCGCGGGTCCAGCACGTGGTCGTCCAGCGGGACGGCCACCTGGAGGGTGCCCTCCGACTCCCCCAGGAACAGCGCCGGGTCGTTGCAGTCCGCGTATCCGATGGCGTCGAGACCGCGCTGCGCCGCGCATCCGGCCCAGCCGTGGTCGGCGACGACCAGGTCGGGCATGGGGCGCCCCTCCCGCTCCAGGCCGTCCAGGATCGCCGCCATCGGGGCCGGGGAGTGGGTGTGCCAGAGAGTCGCGCCGCGCTCCTGCACGGCGACGTCCGCGAACTGGAAGACCATGCCCTCGTCCGCCGTCAGCCCGGACGGGATGCGGACGATCTCGCAGCCGGCGGCCCGCAGCGCGGCCGCCGTCCGGCGGTGGACGTCCAGCAGACCGCCCGGGTGCCCGGTGGCGAACAGCACCCGCTCCGAGCCGTCGGCCGCCTTGCGCAGCCGGGCCGCCGCGCGGTCCAGGGCGGCGACGGTCAGCTCGGGGTCGATGGTGTCCTGGCCGAACCGGTGCTCCGGGTCGTCGCTGACCCCGCACCGCTCGGCCATCACGGCCAGCACGTCCTGCTCGTCGCGCCAGCGGTCGCCGAGCTCCAGGCCCAGCCAGAAGTGGCGGTCGCCGTTGGCGAGCTTGCGGTAGTGGGAGAGGTTGTTGTCGCGGGGGGTCGCGACGTCTCCGGCTATACGCGTACGGACGAGTTGTTCGACGAGGGCGGCGCGGCTGGGTATCGGCATGAACCCATTGTGCCGTCAGGTGTGCGCTGTGTGCCGTTCGTATGAAGCGGTCGGCGATTCCGGGCCCGGGAACGCGGGGCGGAGGCCGCCGCGGCGGTGGCCCGATGCCGCCGGTGGCGCGGGTCCGGAGCCGGGGTACGGCCTCCTCGGGATGTTGGGTGACTGTTAACCCGCGTGTGACCTGGAACTTCCCGCTCCATCCGGACGGGATCATGAAATAGGTCCAGACCACTCCCGGAGGAATTCCGGACCACTCCCCGCGCGCCCGGCCGACGTCTCACTCTCCGATCATCGGCAAATGGTCTATACCTTTGGCGCTAGGGTGGGTCCCCCGATACCGGGACATGCACAGCCGTGGGGGGCTTCATGACTGTCCATCACTTACCTCAACCTCCGTCCGACCAGGAGCTCTACTGGTACTTCGGGCCACAGCGCCGCTGGGTACTGATCAGCTCCTCGTTCGCCTTCGTGCTCACGGCGGCGGCCATGTTCACCTTCGCCCTGCGGACCCCGGCCCTGTGGGCCTTTCTCGCGGTGCTCTCCCTGAACGTCGTCGCCCTCGCGCTCTCGTCGGTCAACAGCCTGCGTCAGCGCCGGCTCACCAGGCGCTCGCACGAAGTGCTCGTGCACGCCTGGGCCCCGGCCGAACTGCCGAGCGTCGACCTCTACCTGCCGACCTGCGGGGAACCCCTGCCGGTCCTGGACAACGCCTACCGGGCCGTCGCGGACCTGGACTGGCCCGGAGCGCTGACCGTCTGGGTGCTGGACGACGCGGACAGCCCCGAAGTGGCCGCCCTGGCAGCTGAGTTCGGCTACCGCTACGTCGTACGTCCCGACCGGGGGCATCTGAAGAAGGCGGGCAACCTCAATCACGCGCTCACCCTGAGCAGCGCTCAGTACATCGCCATCCTGGACGCCGACTTCGCGCCCCGGCCCGACTTCCTGCGCCATCTCGTGCCGTACCTGGCCGACCCGGGCGTCGGCATCGTGCAGAGCCCGCAGTGCTTCGACACCGACGAGACGATGGAGTGGATCCAGCGCGCCGCCGGATCGGCGCAGGAGTGGTTCTTCCGCTGGATCCAGCCGTCCCGGGACGCGAGCGACGCGGCGATCTGCTGCGGCAGCAACGCGGTCTACCGGCGCAGCGCCATCGACCTGGCCGGCGGCTTCGCCCGGCTCGACCACAGCGAGGACCTGTACACCGGACTCGCCCTGTACGAGCAGGGGTTCCGGACCCTGTACGTGCCGGTGCTGGTGGCCAAGGGCACCTCGCCGGACAACCTCGCCTCCTTCCTCAACCAGCAGTACCGCTGGGCGATGGGCAACCTGCATCTGATCGGGACCCCGGTCCTCAAGCGGATGGGCGCCCCGTGGCGGATGCGGCTCTGCTTCCACGAGGGCGTCGTCGGCTACCTGACGACGGTGGTGAACACCTTCGCGGCCCCGCTGCCGCCGCTGGTGATGATGTTCTGGTACCCGGACCAGATCCGGCCCTGGCACGTGCTGCCGCTACTCGCGCCGCTGTGGCTGTGGCACGTGCTGCTGCCGCGGATCAGCCGGACCCGCTGGCGGATCGAGGTGATCCGGGCCAACGTCCTGATGAGCGTGGCCGCCGGAGCCGCCTTCCTGCACACCCTGCGCGGCCACAGCGCGGCATGGGTGCCCACCGGGGCCGGCGGCGGGAAGCCGGGCACGATGGCGCGGCGCGTGGTCCTCGTCTCGCTCGGCTGGCTCTGCTGCTCCACCGGGGCGGCGGCGGGCGGCCTCGCCCTGGCCGTCGCCCGCAACGGCTGGGCGCCCAACTGGGGACTCGGCCTCTATCTGCTGGTGCAGCTCCAGATCAACGTCCCCCTGATCAGGGACCTGGTGACCGGACTCCGCCCGGCCACCGCCCCTCGGCGCCCCGCGCCGGCCCGGCGGCGCACCCGCTCCGTGCTGCCCAGACGCTGGCCCGAAACGCTCGCCGTGACGGTCACGCTCCTGCTCACCGCCCTGCTCGCGTCCGGCTGGGTCGATCCCATGCTGCCCTGGCTGAGCTGAAAGGCCCTCGTACGATGCCCACCCTCGCCCCTTCCGCTCCGCGGCCCGGGAGCAGCGCCACCCACGGGCCACCGTCCGGCGGCGCCGGCCCCGGACCCGGCGCCACGGGTTCGCGCCGGTCCGCGTTCCGTCCCGACATCGAGGGGCTGCGCGCGTTCGCGGTCCTCTCGGTCCTCGCCTTCCACGCGTCCGTACCCGCACTGGCCGGCGGGTTCGTCGGCGTGGACGTCTTCTTCGTCATATCCGGCTACCTGATCACCGGACTGCTGGTGCGGGAGGCCGTCACCACCGGCCGGATCCGGCTGGGCGAGTTCTTCGCCCGCCGGGCCCGCCGGCTGCTGCCCTCGGCCGCCGTGGTGCTGGTCGCGGTCGCGGTGGCCGGGGCCTGGCTGACCGTCCCGCTGCGCCGCACGGACCTGGAGAACGACGTCGTGGCGTCGGCCCTGTCCGTCGCCAACTGGCGTTTCGTCCAGCAGCAGACCGACTACCTGGCCGCCGGGCAGGACGAGAGCCCGCTGCTGCACTTCTGGTCGCTGGCGGTGGAGGAACAGTTCTATCTGTGCTGGGCCCCGCTGCTCGCCGTGCTCGCGGTCCTCGCCGCACGCTCGGCGCGCCGGGGGCGTGCGCTGCGGCCGGCGGCGCTCGCCGTCACCGCCCTGCTGACGCTCGGCACGTTCGCCCTCTCGCTGCGCTGGACGGGCGACTCCGTCTCCCTGGCCTACCTCGGAACGCCGTCGCGCGTCTGGCAGTTCGGCGTGGGCGCGCTGCTGGCCCTGCTCCCGTGGCATCTGCTGCGCGGGCCGCGCCCGCTGCGGCTGCTGTGCGGCTGGGCGGGGGCGGCGGCGCTCGTATGGTGCGTGCTGAGCTACGACGCCTCGACGCCGTACCCCGGATACGCGGCGCTCGTCCCGACCCTGGCCACGGCCGCGGTCATCCTGGCCGGGACACCCGGACGGCGCCCGGACGGGGCGGCCGGGTACGGGGCGGGGGTCGGGGTCGGGGTCGGGCGGCTGCTGTCGATGCGGGCTCCCGGGGCGGTCGGCCGGCTCTCGTACACCCTGTACCTCTGGCACTGGCCGGTGCTCGTCCTGGCCGAGGCCCGCTTCGGCGCCCTCGGCTGGCCCGCGAGAACGGCGCTCACGCTGGCCTCCGTTCTGCCCGCCCTGGCGACGGCGCGCTGGGTGGAACGGCCGCTGAGACACAGCAGTACTCTCTCCGAACTTCCCAGACGGGGACTGTCGTTGGGGCTCGCTGCCGTGGTAGTTCCGGTGGCCCTGGCGCTGGTGGTGGGCACCACCACACTGCACCTGCTGGGCCCGGCCGCCCCGGTGGACGCGAAGGGGCTGCCGCCGGGGGCGGCCGACGGCCCCTCGCTGCTGACGCGGACCGGTGCGCCGCCCGGCGGCCCCGTGGTGCCGAGCCCGGTGCAGGCCCGCAAGAGCTTCCCGCCGGACGGGGCGTGCGAGGTGGCGCCGCCGGTGACGAGCAGCCCGCCCTGCCTGTTCGGGGCGGTGGACAGTCCGCACCGGGTCGTCCTGCTCGGCGACTCGCACGCCGGGCAGTGGTTCTCGCCGTTGCTGAGCCTCGCGGCCAAGCGCGGCTGGGCCCTCCAGGAGCTGGTGAAGCAGGGCTGCCCGCTCCCCGAACTGTCCGTGGTGAACCCTCAGTTGGGGCGCACGTACCACGAGTGCGACAGCTGGCGGGCCGACAGCCTGGCCCGGCTGCGCAAGGGGCCGAAACCCGAACTGATCGTGATCGGCTCCCTGAACCGCTACACCGACGACCAGGAACTGCTGCTCAAGGGCTGGGAGAAGACCCTGAAGCCGCTGCGCGCGCTCGGGGTGCCGCTGGTCTACATCGAGGACACCCCGGTACCGGGGACCGACGTCCCGGCGTGCGTCTCCGGCCACCTCACGGACCCGGAGGCCTGCGCCTTCGGCCGGGAGAAGGCCCACTGGCCCGATCCGCTGGCGCGGCAGGCGGCGGCCGGCGCCCTGCCCGGGGTGCGGGCCGTGGAGGTGAACTCGGTGCTGTGCCCGGCCGCCCGGCCCACCTGCCCCGCGGTCCTGGACCGGATCCTGCTCTACCGGGACGACGCCCATCTGACCGACGTCGCCGCCGTGGTGCTGGCACCCCGGCTCGAACGGCTGCTCATGCGGACCGGCGCGCCGACGGCAAACGGCTGGACCCGGCTGCTGCACGACAGCTTCGACGGGCCCGCGGGCAGCCGCCCGGCCGCCTCCCGGTGGCAGTACGACCGCGGCACCTGCTACCCGGGCTGCCCGGCCCCGCGGTGGGGCACCGGGGAGATCGAGACGATGACGGACTCCACGGACAACGTCCGCCTCGACGGGAAGGGGGCACTGGAGATCGTGCCCACCCGGCGCGACGGGCGGTGGTACTCGGGCCGCGTCGAGTCGCGGCGCTCCGACTTCGCCCCGCCGCCCGGCGGTGTCCTGCGGATCGAGGCGTCGATCGCCCTGCCGGACGTCACCGGCGCCGCGGCGGCCGGCTACTGGCCGGCCTTCTGGACCATGGGCGCCGAGCTGCGCGACGGGTACACGGGGTGGCCGGCCACCGGTGAACTCGACGTGATGGAGTCCGTCAACGGCCGGGACGCCGTGTTCGGCACCATGCACTGCGGCACCCTGGACGGCGGCCCCTGCCAGGAGCCGGTGGGGCTCAGCTCGCCCCGGCAGAAGTGCTCCGGCTGTCGCGGCGCGTTCCACTCGTACGCCGTGGAGGTCGACAGCGCGCCCGGCGCAGAGGAGGTCCGCTGGTATCTGGACGGCCGGGTGTTCCACCGGGTGAAGGCGTCCGGCATGGACGCGGCCACCTGGGACCGGGCGGTGAAGCGGGGCCAGTTCCTGATCCTGAACGTGGCGGTGGGCGGCGCGCTGCCGGCCGCCGACGGGGCGGCACCGGGTCCCGCGACGGAGCCCGGTCACCCGATGCGGGTGGCGGAGGTCAGCGTGTCGGTCAGGGAGCCGGCCGGGTCGCGTAGGTGATCCGCTTCAGGTGGTAGTACTGCGCCGTGCAGGGGGCCGGCCAGATGCTGCGGCCGTGGTGGCCGAACGGGTCGCGCATCTGCCCCACGGAGGCCGGTACGTACGGCAGGACCGTCGCGCCCCCGGCCACCTCCTTGCGCAGCAGCCGGTCCTGGCGGTCCCAGTGCCGGGCCCGTACGCCCATGTCGTGCGCCAGCCCGGTCAGCGGCACGAACAGCCCCACGCAGACCGCCGCGCAGAGCACCGCCGCCGTTCCCGTGACGAGGGGGACGGCGGCGGTGCCCCGGGCGCGCAGGGCGTCACCGAGCAGGGCGCCGAGTCCCGCGAGCAGCAGCACGAACAGGAACAGGAAGTCGTTCCAGGTGCGGGTGCCATACGTCATCATGTTGTGCTCGAAGGCGGGCAGGGTGACGAGGGTGCAGAGGTAGCCGGACACCAGGAACGCCGCCACCGCGGCCAGGGCCGGGACGAGCGGCCGGCCGCGCAGCGGTCCGTCGCCGGCCGGGTCGCCCCCGCGCAGCAGCAGGCCCAGCAGGACGCCGACGGCGAGTGCGCCGAGGTAGGTCCAGGTGGTGAGGACGGTCCCCAGGATGTCGCCGAAGGTCCGCAGCGCGTCGGCCAGCGATCCGGTGTCGACGACGGACGTGGCGCCGGTGCCGAACCGCTCACGGCGGACACGGGAGCCCGGCGAGGTGTAGATGATGATCATCCCCGCCACCACGGCGGCCAGCGCGGCGCCGCACCAGAGGCGGGTGCGGTGCCGGGCGGGGCCCGGCCGCGACCGGAGGCTGAGCAGCAGGGCGGTGCAGAGCAGGACGCCCGAGACGATCGCGGTCCCCTCCGAGAGGGTCCCGACGAAGAGCCCGGCCACGACGGCGGCGCACAGCGCGAGGATCCGCCCGCGCCGCGACCGGGCCCGCAGCAACGGGATCACCGCGGCGGCGGCCAGCGCCGGGGCGACGGTGTGCGAGACGGAGGAGGCCGGCCAGTAGAACGTCTTGTACGTGTTGGGGGTCGCGAAGAAGAACACCACCACGGTCATCGACGCGACGAGCAGCGGCACTCCGCGCGGCGCGGTCCGCCCGGACACGCGCAGCGCGGCCGGGACCAGCGCCCACACCACGGCCAGGATCAGCAGCCCGCTGACCGTCGCGTACCACTGCTGGCCCGCCACGCCCCCGGCCCCGTAGAGCGCGACCATCAGCGCGTTGGCGACGCGCCCGTTGTCGTGCAGGTAGAACTTCCCGATCATGCCGGAGACGCCCTCGTCCCGCAGTACGGGCAGGAAGCACCAGTCGTCGCCGCCCGGCCGCACCAGCCGGCCGATCCAGAAGGACACGCCCAGCAGGACCAGCGGGAACGCGGTGAGGACGGCCGCCCAGGGCGGCATGAGGCGTCGCGGGGCCCGTGCGCCGTCCGGCCGGTGGGACGCGCCCCCCGGCCCGGGCGGGGTGTCCGCTGTTCCCGATGCTTCCGCGGTCATGGAGGTGCCGGTGCCCTTCGTGCGGTGCCGTCGTGTACGTGTGCCGTGCCGGTGCCGCGGGCGGTCAGTCGCCGGTGCGGCCGGCCCGGGAGTCGGCCAGCGGTTCCGGCTGCCGGGACACGGCCGCACCGGAGGTGATGGCCCACCGGGCGAGCAGGAAGGAGAACGGGGTGGCGAGAATTCCGGCGATGAGCGCGGCGACGTTCTTTCCCATGCCCAGATGGCTCACGCCGATGTAGAGCAGCGCCCCGGACAGGATGAGATTGACGAGGCTCGACAGCGGAAAGCGGACGAAGGCCCGCCAGGTCGGACTGGTCCGGCAGGTGATGTAGGAATTGAGCAGGAAGGAGCCGACAATGCTGACGCAGTAGCCGATGACATGGGCGGTCAGATACGGAATCCAGTGGTTGAGCGTCGCGTACACGGACAGGTAGACCGCCGTATTGACGACCCCGATCATGGCGAAGGTGATGAATTGGCGCACGGTCCGGGAACGGCCCGAACCAAAGGCACTCGCACCGCCGCCCCGCACCCGTAACGGCATCTCGGGTGCGGCGGGAGCGGCGGGAGCGGGCTGCTCGCTGGTTTCCCGGATCAGGTAGTGCGGGCGGTTCTTCGTCTCGCAGTAGATGCGGCCGACGTACTCACCGACGATGCCGAGCGTGGCCAGCTGGATCCCGCCGAGCGCCACGACGGCGGTGAGCAGCGTGGTGTAGCCGGGCACCCCTACCCCGTTGCGCGCCACCTCCACGATGATCCACAGGGCGTACCCCATCGCCGCCAGGGCCATCAGGAGGCCGGCGTAGACGGCGAGCCGCAGGGGGCGGTTGTTGAAGGAGATCAGCCCGTCGATGCCGTAGTTGAGCAGCCGTCTGCCGCCCCACTTCGAGCGTCCCGCCACCCGCTGGGCGTTGTGGTAGGTGAAGCTGGTGGTGTCGAAGCCGATCCAGGAGAAGATCCCCTTGGAGAACCGGTTGGACTCGGGGAGCGCGAGCACGCTGTCCACCGCGCGGCGGGACAGCAGCCGGAAGTCGCCCTCGCCGTCGACCACGGACACGTCCATGAAGTGCCCCATGGCGCGGTAGTAGGAGCGGCTGGCGAACGACCGCAGGGCGCCCTCGCCCTCGCGGTCGCGCCGGGCGATCACCTGGTCGTATCCGTGCCCGCTCAGCTCCATCATGCGGGGCAGGAGTTCGGGCGGGTGCTGGAGATCGGCGTCCATGAGCACCACGGAATCCCCGCGGGCCATACGGAGTCCGGCGAGCATGGCGGCCTCCTTGCCGAAATTGCGGCTGAAGGCGGTGTACCGGACGCGTTCGTCGACGGCGGCCAGGTGGATCAGTTCGGCGCGGGTGAGATCTTCGCTGCCGTCGTCGACATAGCAGACCTCGAAGCTCTTCCCGGTGGGTTCGAGAGCGGCGACCAGTGCGCGGTGAAACGCCTTGACGGCCTCGTCCTCGTTATAACAAGGGACGACGATCGATACCTGGCAGCTTTTCATTCAGTTCCCCATCAGGCGCGGACGCGACCGTCCCGAAGCCTATGTCCGCGCCTCGCGGAAACAACTCAGGCGAAAGGGAGTCGTGGGGAAAAGTCGGCGCGGATTCGCACCCGGGGGTCCGGGGCGGGCTTTCCGGCGGCCTATTCCGTCATACCGTCCGGCGCCGTCCGCGCGCCGCCCGCCGCGTCGAACGCGCCCCGGGCCAGCCGGTGCAGCAGCGCCGCCGTGTCCGTGCGGTCGGGCAGCGCGCCGGGGCGGCCCAGGTGCGGGGTGGAGTTCAGCAGGCCGAAGACGGCGTGCACCGCGGCGCGCGCCTCGTGCTCGGGGAGGTCCGGGTAGAGGTCGCGGACGACGCCGACCCACACCTCGACGTACTGCCGCTGCAGCCGGCGCACCCGCTTGCGGTCGGTGTCCCGCAGCCGGTCCAGCTCCCGGTCGTGCAGGGTGATCAGGGGGCGGTCGTCGAGGGCGAAGTCGATGTGGCCCTCGATGAGCGCGTCCAGCAGCGCTTCCCGTGACCCGTCGCCGGAGGCCGCGTCCTCGGACACGCGCAGCTCCCCGCCGGCCAGCAGCCGCTCGCTGATGCCGACCAGCAGCTCGGCGAGCATCGCGTCCTTGCCCGGGAAGTGGCGGTAGAGGCCGGGGCCGCTGATGCCGACGGCGGCGCCTATCTCGTCGACGCCGACGCCGTGGAAGCCGCGCTCGGCGAAGAGGCGCGCGGCCTCCTTGAGGATCTGCTCACGGCGGGTGGGAGCCGCGACGCGGGCGGCGGCATGGGTGCTCATGACCAGTCATTCTAGACAGGGGGGTTAGCGGTCGTTAACCTGAAGAGAGGTTAACGCTCACTAACACCCTCTCCCGCCGACGTCGCGGGCGGGGGCGTCACCACCGCGGTACGGGCAAGGGGGCTCGACAGGATGCAGCAGGCACCGGTGCTGGCGAGCGCGGCCGATCCCGCCTCCGAGGCCTGGCAGGCCAACGAGGCGGCGCATCACGCGCTCACCGACGAGCTGCGCAAGCGGCTCGCCACGGCCAGGCTCGGCGGGGGTGAGAAGGCCCGCGCCCGGCATGTGGCGCGCGGCAAGCTGCTGCCCAGGGAGCGGGTGGACGCCCTGCTCGATCCGGGCTCCCCCTTCCTTGAGCTGGCTCCGCTGGCGGCCGAGGGGCTGTACGGGGGCTCTGCACCGGCCGCCGGGGTGATCGCCGGGATCGGGCGGGTCAGCGGCCGGGAGTGCGTGATCGTCGCCAATGACGCCACGGTCAAGGGCGGCACGTACTACCCGATGACCGTGAAGAAGCACCTGCGGGCCCAGGAGGTGGCGCTGGAGAACCGCCTCCCCTGCCTCTACCTGGTGGACTCGGGCGGCGCCTTCCTGCCGATGCAGGACGAGGTGTTCCCGGACCGGGAGCACTTCGGGCGGATCTTCTACAACCAGGCCCGGATGTCCGGGGCCGGCATCCCGCAGATCGCGGCGGTGCTGGGCTCCTGCACGGCCGGCGGGGCGTACGTCCCCGCGATGAGCGACGAGGCCGTGATCGTCCGGAACCAGGGGACGATCTTCCTGGGCGGGCCGCCGCTGGTGAAGGCCGCGACCGGTGAGGTCGTGACGGCCGAGGAACTGGGCGGCGGCGAGGTCCACTCCCGTACGTCCGGGGTCACCGACCACCTCGCAGAGGACGACGCGCACGCGCTGCGGATCGTGCGGAACATCGTGGCCACCCTGCCGGACCGGGGCGCGCTGCCCTGGTCGGTGCGGCCGGCCGACGAGCCGGCGGTCGATCCCGCCGGTCTGTACGGGGCCGTGCCCGTCGACTCCCGCACCCCGTACGACGTACGGGAGGTGATCGCCCGGGTCGTCGACGGTTCGCGCTTCGCGGAGTTCAAGGCCGAGTACGGGACGACGCTGATCACCGGCTTCGCGCACATCCACGGCCACCCGGTCGGGATCGTCGCCAACAACGGCATCCTGTTCTCCGAGTCCGCCCAGAAGGGCGCGCACTTCATCGAGCTGTGCGACCAGCGCGGCATCCCGCTCGTGTTCCTGCAGAACATCTCCGGATTCATGGTGGGCCGTGACTACGAGGCCGGCGGTATCGCCAAGCACGGTGCCAAGATGGTCACCGCCGTCGCCTGCACCCGGGTGCCGAAGCTGACCGTGGTGGTCGGCGGGTCCTACGGCGCGGGCAACTACTCGATGTGCGGCCGGGCCTACAGCCCCCGCTTCCTGTGGATGTGGCCCAACGCCAAGATCTCCGTCATGGGCGGCGAGCAGGCCGCGTCCGTCCTCGCCACGGTCAAGCGCGACCAGCTGGGCGACGACTGGAGCGCCGAGGACGAGGAGTCCTTCAAGGCCCCGATCCGCGAGCAGTACGAGACCCAGGGCAACGCGTACTACGCCACCGCCCGGCTCTGGGACGACGGTGTGATCGACCCGATGGAGACCCGGCAGGTGCTGGGGCTCGCCCTGACCGCCTGCGCCAACGCCCCCTTGGGCGATGCCGGTTTCGGCGTCTTCCGGATGTGAGGAACAGATGACGATGTTCGACACCGTTCTCGTCGCCAACCGCGGCGAGATCGCGGTCCGGGTCATCCGGACCCTGCGCGAGCTGGGGGTGCGCTCGGTCGCCGTCTTCAGCGACGCGGACGCGGACGCCCGGCATGTACGGGAGGCCGACACGGCGGTACGGATCGGCCCCGCCCCGGCGTCCGAGAGCTACCTCTCGGCGGACCGGCTGCTGGAGGCGGCGCGCCGCACGGGTGCGCAGGCCGTCCACCCCGGCTACGGCTTCCTCGCCGAGAACGCGGCCTTCGCCCAGGCGTGCGCGGACGCGGGTCTGGTCTTCATCGGCCCGCCCGCCGCCGCCATCGCGCTGATGGGCGACAAGATCCGGGCCAAGGAGACGGTCGCCGCGGCCGGTGTCCCGGTCGTCCCCGGCTCCACCGGAAGCGACCTGACCGACGGCCAACTGGCCGACGCGGCGCACGAGATCGGCATGCCGGTGCTGCTGAAGCCCTCGGCGGGCGGCGGCGGCAAGGGAATGCGGCTGGTCCACGACGCGGCGCTGCTCGCGGACGAGATCGCCGCGGCCCGGCGCGAGGCGCGTGCCTCCTTCGGCGACGGCACCCTGCTCGTGGAGCGGTGGATCGACCGGCCGCGCCACATCGAGATCCAGGTCCTGGCGGACGCGCACGGGAACGTGGTGCACCTCGGCGAGCGCGAGTGCTCGCTCCAGCGCCGCCACCAGAAGATCATCGAGGAGGCGCCGTCCGTCCTGCTCGACGAGGGGACCCGGGCGGCGATGGGCGAGGCCGCCGTCCGGGCGGCCCGCTCCTGCGGCTACGTCGGCGCGGGCACGGTGGAGTTCATCGTCCCGGGCGGCGACCCCGCCGCGTACTGCTTCATGGAGATGAACACCCGTCTCCAGGTGGAGCACCCGGTGACCGAGCTGATCACCGGCCTGGACCTGGTGGAGTGGCAGCTGAGGGTCGCGGCCGGCGAACAACTCACCTACGCGCAGAGCGACATCACGCTCACCGGGCACGCGGTCGAGGCCCGGGTCTGCGCCGAGGACCCGGCGCGCGGCTTCCTGCCCTCGGGCGGCACCGTGCTGGCGCTGCACGAGCCGCGGGGTGGCGGGGTGCGGACGGACTCGGGGCTCGGTGAGGGCGGCGAGGTCGGCAGCCTCTACGACCCGATGCTGTCGAAGGTGATCGCGTACGGCCCCGACCGGGCGACGGCCCTGCGCCGGCTGCGGGCGGCGCTCGCGGACACGGTGGTCCTGGGCGTCCCGACGAACGCGGGCTTCCTGCGCCGGCTGCTGGGCCACCCCGCCGTGGTGGCGGGCGATCTCGACACGGGCCTGGTGGAGCGCGAGGTGGACGCGCTGGTGCCGGACGGGGTCCCCGAGGAGGTGTACGCGGCCGCCGCGCTGCTGCGGCAGCACTCCCCCGCCGCGACGGGCCCGCGAACCTGGGCCGACCCGTTCTCGGCCGGTGACGGCTGGCGCCTGGGCGGCACCCCGGCCCGGACGCTGCGGCACTTCCGCATCCCCGGCCACGAACCGGTGCAGGTGGGCCTGCGTCCGTGCGGCGCGGCCACCGAGCTGACCTTCGGCCATGTCGGCGAGGGCACGCATCCGCCGGTCCCCGACTCGGGCACCTGCGGGCCGCTGGGCCCGCTGCCCGGCGGCGCCGAGACGGCCCGGCTCATCACCGCGGACGGTCACCACGTCACCCTCGAACTGGCCGGTGTCACCCACTCGTTCGCCCACGCCGTGTCCCCGGAGGGCCGCTGGCTCGGCCGGGACGGCGACACCTGGCACGTCCGGGACCACGACCCGGTGGAGGCGTCGCTGACCGGCGCCGCCCGCTCCGGGGCGGACACCCTCGCCGCACCCATGCCCGGCACCGTCACGGTGGTGAAGGTGGCCGTCGGCGACGAGGTCGTGGCCGGGCAGAGCCTGCTGGTGGTGGAGGCGATGAAGATGGAGCACGTCATCTCCGCCCCGCACGCGGGCACCGTCACCGAACTCGATGTCACCGCCGGGACCACGGTCGCCATGGACCAGGTACTGGCCGTGGTCACCCCCGTGGCCGCCGCCGGGGAGGAAGCATGACGACCACCCGCACCCTGCCGATGACCGTGCCCGCGCCGGACCTGCCCGCCCGGATCCGGATCCACGAGGTCGGCGCCCGCGACGGACTCCAGAACGAGAAGACGGTCGTGCCGACCGGGGTGAAGGCGGAGTTCATCCGCCGGCTCGCGGTCGCCGGGCTCTCCACGATCGAGGCGACGAGCTTCGTGCACCCCAAGTGGGTGCCCCAACTGGCCGACGCGGAAAAGCTGTTCCCGCTGCTCGGCGACATAGGGGACGTGGGCGACGTGGCGCTCCCGGTCCTGGTGCCGAACGAACGGGGCCTGGACCGGGCCCTCGCACTCGGCGCCCGCCGGATCGCCGTGTTCGGCTCCGCGACGGAGACGTTCGCGGCCCGCAATCTCAACCGCACCGTCGACGAGTCGCTCGCCATGTTCGAGCCCGTCGTGGCCCGCGCCAAGGCGGACGAGGTGCATGTGCGCGGCTACCTGTCGATGTGCTTCGGAGACCCGTGGGAGGGGTCCGTCCCCGTCGCCCAGGTCGTGCGGGTGGCCAGGGCCCTGATGGACCTCGGCTGCGACGAGCTCTCGCTCGGCGACACCATCGGCGTCGCCACACCGGGCCACGTACGGGCGCTGCTGTCCGCGCTGAACGAGGCGGGGGTGCCGACCGACACGATCGGGGTGCACTTCCACGACACGTACGGACAGGCCCTGTCCAACACCCTGGCCGCCCTCCAGCACGGCGTCACCACCGTGGACGCCTCCGCGGGCGGTCTCGGCGGCTGCCCGTACGCGAAGAGCGCGACCGGGAATCTCGCCACCGAGGACCTCGTGTGGATGCTCGACGGCCTCGGCATCGAAACCGGGGTCGATCTCGACGCGCTCACCGCCACCAGCGTGTGGCTCGCCGAACAACTGGGCCGACCGAGCCCGTCCCGCACCGTCCGCGCCCTGTCCCACAAGGAGCAGTGATCGCCCGATGTCCCTGGACCACCGGCTGACCGCCGAGCACGAGGAACTGCGTCGCACCGTCGAGGAGTTCGCGCACGACGTCATCGCACCGAAGATCGGCGACTTCTACGAACGCCATGAGTTCCCGTACGAGATCGTGCGGGAGATGGGGCGGATGGGCCTGTTCGGGCTGCCGTTCCCGGAGGAGTACGGCGGGATGGGCGGCGACTACCTCGCCCTCGGCATCGCGCTGGAGGAGCTGGCACGGGTCGACTCGTCGGTGGCGATCACCCTGGAGGCCGGGGTCTCGCTCGGCGCGATGCCGGTGTTCCGCTTCGGCACCGAGGAGCAGAAGCGGCGGTGGCTGCCGAGGCTCTGCTCGGGCGAGGCGCTCGGCGCGTTCGGCCTGACCGAGCCGGACGCCGGTTCGGACGCGGGCGGCACCCGGACGACGGCCGTGCGCGACGAGGCGAGCGGCGAGTGGGTGATCAACGGCTCCAAGTGCTTCATCACCAACTCCGGTACGGACATCACCGAGTTGGTGACGGTCACCGCGGTGACCGGCCGCAAGGAGAACGGCGCCCCGCGCATCTCCTCGATCATCGTGCCCTCCGGCACCCCCGGCTTCACGGTCGCCGCCCCGTACTCCAAGGTCGGCTGGAACGCCTCGGACACCCGCGAGCTGTCCTTCACCGACGTACGGGTCCCGCTGGAGAACCTGCTGGGCGAGGAGGGCCGCGGCTACGCGCAGTTCCTGCGCATCCTGGACGAGGGCCGGATCGCCATCTCCGCGCTGTCGACGGGCCTCGCGCAGGGCTGTGTGGACGAGTCGGTGAAGTACGCCGCCGAGCGCCACGCCTTCGGCAAGCCGATCGGCGCCAACCAGGCGATCCAGTTCAAGATCGCGGACATGGAGATGCGGGCGCACATGGCCCGCATCGGCTGGCGCGACGCGGCCTCGCGGCTGCTGGCGGACGAGCCGTTCAAGAAGGAGGCGGCGATCGCCAAGCTGTACTCCTCGACCGTGGCGGTGGACAACGCCCGCGAGGCGACCCAGATCCACGGCGGCTACGGCTTCATGAACGAGTACCCGGTGGCCAGGATGTGGCGCGACTCCAAGATCCTGGAGATCGGCGAGGGCACGAGCGAGGTCCAGCGGATGCTGATCGCCCGCGAGCTGGGAATGCCGGCCTGAGCCGGGGCGGCGGACGGGCGGGGCGGACCCGGGGGGCTGGGTCCGCCCCGCCCCGGCGATCCCGCCGTCCCGAGTCGACCCGCTTCAGATGGTCGTACGACGTCGAAGTTCCGGACTCCGCACGCAGCAAGGGCAATGCGCGGTGATCTCCTCACAGGCCCGGTCGGACGCACAAGTCCTCTGGGACCACCACCTGATGCACCACGATCCGCGCCCCTGCTCGGTGGCGGTCGGCCTCGGAAGTCATGACCTCCAGGTCGCCGATACGGCCGTGGACCTCTTTCGGCGCGGCATGACGCCCCTGATCGTCTTCACCGGCGCGACCAGCCGCACCACGCGTGCGCGTATGCCGCGCGGTGAGGCCGTGCACTACCAGGAGCGGGCACTCGAACTCGGCGTCCCCGGCAGCGCGGTACTCGTCGAACCGCGTGCTCGCAACACGGGCGAGAACATCCGCTTCTCCCGGGCACTGCTCGAAGAGGCCGGTGTGGACGTCTCGTCCGTGCTGCTGATCAGCAAGCCGTACGAGGAACGGCGTGCCCACGCCACAGCGCGCAAGCTGTGGCCGGGCGTCGAGTTCGTGAGCGCGTCGCACCAGATGACGTTCGCCGAATACCTGGCCTCCATCCAGGACGACCGCCTGGTCATCGACATGCTCGTCGGCGCGTTGCAGCGCCTGATGATCTATCCGGTCCAGGGCTTCATGGTTCACGACCCCGTTCCGGACAACGTGGCGGCCGCCTACGAGCGGCTGCGCCGAGCGGGCTTCACGAGCCGGCTCGTGGCGGACGGGGCCGACGGCGGCCGCTGAGGCCACAGCGGCCGGCCTGAACGGCGGCCGCCGCCCGCCCCGCAATTCGTTCGACACCGATGGCCCCGCCCGGCAGTGTTCGCCCATGAAACCGCGACACTGGCCCCTGTACGGGCTCCGCATCCGCACGCCCCGACTGGAACTCCGCCTCCCGGACCTGGAGCTGCTGGACGAGCTGGCCTCGGTCGCCGCCGACGGGGTGCACGCCCCGGACTCCATGCCGTTCAGCGTCCCCTGGACCGACGGCCCGCCCGCCGAACGCGGCCGAGCGGTGTTCCAGCACGTGCTGGCCTCCGTCGCCAACTGGTCGGTGCGGGACTGGGCGTTGAGCCTCGCGGTGCTGCACGAGGGCCGGGTCGTCGGACGGCAGGACGTGATGGCGCGGGACTTCGCGGTGACCGGCGAGGTCAGCACCGGGTCCTGGCTGGGCCTCGCGCACCAGGGCCGGGGCATCGGTACCGAGATGCGGGCCGCCGCCCTTCACCTCGCCTTCGCCGGCCTCGGCGCCGGGGCGGCCGTCTCCGCGGCCATGACCGACAACCCGCGCTCGCTGGGCGTCTCGCGGCGGCTCGGCTACCTCCCGGACGGGCTGGAGACCGCCGCGCTGCGGGGCGCCCCCGTCACGCTGCAGCGGCTGCGGCTGGAGCGCGCCCGCTGGGAGGAGCACCGCTCGGTCGAGGTCACGGTGGAGGGGCTCGACGGCTGCCGCGCGGAGTTCGGCGGGTGAGTCGGCCGGGGGCCTGGTGAGGGGCGGGCACCCGGACCGGTCGGTCACACAGAAGGTTAGGCTACCCTTCCTCCGGACCGGCTCAAGGCCGGTCTCCGGCTCGTACGAAAGTGGAACCTGTCATGCGCACTGCCCGAGCGTCCCGCCCCACCCGCCGTGGCCTGTTGGCCATGGGCGGTGCCGTAGGTCTCGGTGCCGTGCTCGCGGCCTGTGGTGACAGCGGCTCGAAGGACTCCGGTTCCGCCGGCTCCAAGAACGCCGACGCCGGGCCGTGGAGCTTCAAGGACGACCGCGGCAAGACCGCGGAGGCCAAGTCCGTCCCGAAGAACATCGTCGCCTTCACCGGTGTCGCCGCCGCGCTCCACGACTACGGCATCGAGGTCAAGGCCGTCTTCGGCCCCACGAAGACCAAGGACGGCAAGGCCGATGTGCAGGCCGGCGACCTGGACATCGGCAAGGTCGAGATCCTCGGCAACGTCTGGGGCGAGTTCAACGTCGAGAAGTACGCGGCGCTCGGCCCGGAGCTGCTGGTCACCGCGATGTGGGAGAAGGACGCCCTCTGGTACGTGCCGGACCAGTCCAAGGACAAGATCCTCAAGCTGGCGCCGAGCGTCGCCCTGTGGGCGGCGCAGACCACGATCCCCAAGGCCATCGAGCGCCACGAGGACCTCGCCGCCTCGCTCGGCGCCGACGTGAAGGCCAAGGCGGTCACGGACGCGAAGGCCCGTTTCGAGAAGGCGGCGGCCCGGCTGCGCGCCGCCGCGAAGTCCAAGCCGAACATCAAGGTCCTGATCGGCTCGGCCAGCCAGGACCTCTTCTACGTCACGCTCGCGAAGACCGCCGCCGACACGCTGTACTTCCAGGAGCTCGGAGTGAAGTTCGTCGAGCCGAAGGTGAACGCGGCCGGCTTCTTCGAGGAGCTGAGCTGGGAGAACGTCGACAAGTACCAGGCCGACATCATCATGATGGACAACCGGTCCTCGGCCCTCCAGCCCGACGCCCTGACGTCCAAGCCGACCTGGACGCAGCTGCCCGCCGTCAAGGCCGGCCAGGTCATCCCCCGTACCACCGAGCCGATCTTCAGCTACGGCAAGTGCGCGCCGCTCCTCGACGACCTCGCGAAGGCCATCGAGGACGCCAAGAAGGCCGTCTGACCCCGGAAGCAGTCGTTCCGGTCGACAGGATCGAGCCCGTCCGGCGCTTGGGGGCAACGCCCCCGAGCGCCGGACGGCCGATCACCTCACGTCACCCCGCCGCAGCCGGCTCCGCCGGCCACGGCACCTGCGGCGACTTGTAGTAGTCGATCCCCATCGCGGTGAACCGCGGCCCGAGCGCGGCCAGCCGCAGCTTGTACGTGTCCCAGTCGTGCGTCGCCGCCGGGGACCAGCCCAGCTCCGCCGCTCCGGGCAGCCGCGGGAACGCCATCGCGTCGATGTCGTCGCTGTCCGTCAGGGTCTCCGCCCAGATCGGCGCCTCGACCCCCAGGACCGCGTCCGCCGGAGCGCCGGAGAGGTACGTCGCCGGGTCCCAGTCGTAGGAGCGCTGGACCTCGACCAGACCGGCCCACTTCAGGCCCAGCACGGTCTTCTCGGTGTACTTCATGTCGAGGTACACCCGGTCGGCCGGCGACAGCACCAGCTTGGTGCCGTTCTTCGCGGCGTCAGCCACCTGCTGACGGTCCGCGGCGCTCGTCTTGTCGTAGCCCCAGTACTGGGCGACCGCGCCCTTGACCGGCGTGGCCCCGGTGAGCTGGTGCCAGCCCATCACGGTCTTGCCGTACTTGCCGACGACGGCCTGCGCCTTGTTCATGATCTTCGCGTAGTCCTCATGGCTGGTGGAGTGCGCCTCGTCACCGCCGATGTGGAGGTACTTGCCGGGGGTCAGCGCGGCGACCTCACGGATGACGTCGTCGATGAAGTCGTACGTGACGTCCTTGTTCGCGCACAGCGAGCTGAAACCGACCTCGATGCCGGTGTAGAGCGGCGGCGCGACGCCGTCGCAGTTCAGGTCCGCGTACGAGGCGAGGGCGGCGTTGGTGTGGCTGGGCATGTCGATCTCCGGCACCACCTCCAGGTAGCGGGAGGCCGCGTAGTTCACGATCTCCTTGTACTGGCTCTTGGTGTAGTACCCGCCGGTGCCGCCGCCGACCTCCGTCGAGCCGCCGTACGTGGCCAGCTTCGGCCAGGAGTCGATGGCGATCCGCCAGCCCTGGTCGTCGGAGAGGTGCAGGTGGAACGTGTTGATCTTGTACAGCGCGATCTGGTCGATGTAGCGCTTGACCTCGGTGACCGAGAAGAAGTGCCGCGAGACGTCGAGCATCGCGCCCCGGTAGCCGTAGCGCGGCGTGTCGGTGAGGCTGCCGCCCGCGACGCTCCACGGCCCCTTCTGGCGGCTGTGCGCCTCGATCCGGGCCGGCAGCAGCTGACGCAGCGTCTGGACGCCGTGGAAGAGCCCTGCCGGCTTGCGGGCGGTGATGGTGACGGAACCGCGGCCGGACGTGAGGGTGTACCCCTCCGCGCCCAGCCCGCTGTCGCGGGAGCCGAGCCGGAGCCGGATGCCGTCGGCACCGTCCTTGTCCGTGACCGGCAGGGCGTATCCGGTGGACGGGCGCAGCACACCCGCCAGGTACTCGCCGATCTTGCGGGCCTCGCCGGACGAGCCGTCGACCCGGATCCTGGTTCCGTCGTCGAGGGAGTACGGCGAGCCGCCCGGCCTCACCGAGGCGGGGGCGGGCACGATCTGGCCGAGCGGACGCGGCACCCCGGCCGCGTCGTCGCTGCCCGCCGCGGACGCCGTGGGCGCCGCGCACGCGGCGGAGACACCGGCCGCCGCGACGAGGAGCAGCGAGCCGAGAAGACGGGGTAGAGCACGGGGAAGAGCACTGCGCCGCGCGGTGTGCAGTCTCACAAGCCGGGTCCCTTTCTACGGGTTCACATCTGCGGATCTCCTGACCAACCGAACCGTCGCCATGCGTACCGCTTACCCAATGGATGGTCAAGGTGTAGACCACTTCCCCGCGTTGTCCCCGCCGGAACGTGGCCGACGATCCGGGGCCCATGGCCGAATTCATCCCGGCGGCCCCGTCGACCGCCCGGACCGGCGAGCGACACGCGGCCGATTCAGGGAACGACCCGGGGAACGATCAAGGGACACCCCGAAACCCTCGCGGCACACAGAACGAGAGCCACTCGCCTCCCCTCATGCCCGATATCGGGCAGAATTGTTGCGCTTGAGGCCCTGCCGCCGCAGTATCGACGAGTGCTCGAACGCCGCTCTTCGTACGACGACCTCATCGACCACCTGGTGCGCAGCACCGCGCTCCAGCGCGGCGAGGCCTCCCGGGTGATCCTCGACGTGCTGGCGTACTTCGACGAGACGACCGAGGACTTCGTCCGCCGCCGCCACCGCGAACTGCAGTCCGGCGGCCTGGTCAACGCGGAGATCTTCGAACGGATCGCGGCCGAACTGCCGCACCGGGCGGTCGCGCCGCCGGAGCTCTCGCTCCGGCAGCTGCGCCGCATCGTCTACGGCTGAGACCGGTCCGCGGCCGGGCACCCACTCACTTGTACGTCCACTTGCTTGTATGTCGTCGGATTCACGGAGGGGCAGAGACGCTATGTGCGGAATCGTCGGTTATATCGGAAAGCGTGATGTGGCTCCGCTGCTGCTGGAAGGGCTGCAGCGGCTGGAGTACCGGGGCTACGACTCCGCGGGCATCGTGATCACCGGAAAGCCGGCGGCCGGTAAGCCCGCCGCGCTGAAGATGGTCAAGGCCAAGGGCCGGGTCCGCGAGCTGGAGGCCCGGGTCCCCAAGCGGTTCACCGGCACCACCGGCATCGCCCACACCCGCTGGGCCACCCACGGCGCCCCGAGCGACGAGAACGCCCACCCGCACCTGGACGCCGGGAACAAGGTCGCCGTCGTCCACAACGGGATCATCGACAACGCCTCCGAGCTGCGCACCCGGCTGGAGGCCGAGGGCGTCGTCTTCCTCTCCGAGACCGACACCGAGGTACTCGTCCACCTGATCGCCCGTTCGCAGGCGGACACCCTGGAGGAGAAGGTCCGCGAGGCACTGCGCTCGGTCGAGGGCACGTACGGCATCGCCGTGATGCACGCCGACTTCAACGACCGCATCGTCGTGGCCCGCAACGGCTCACCGGTCGTCCTCGGCATCGGCGAGAAGGAGATGTTCGTCGCCTCGGACGTCGCCGCCCTGGTCGCCCACACCCGCCAGGTCGTCACCCTGGACGACGGCGAGATGGCCACCCTCAAGGCCGACGACTTCCGTACGTACACGACGGAGGGCTCGACCACGACGGCCACGCCGACCACCGTGGAGTGGGAGGCCGAGTCGTACGACATGGGCGGCCACGACACGTACATGCACAAGGAGATCTCGGAGCAGGCCGAGGCCGTCGACCGGGTGCTGCGCGGCCGGATCGACGACCGCTTCGCCACCGTCCACCTGGGCGGCCTCAACCTGGACGCCCGCGAGGCGCGCGGGGTCCGCCGGATCAAGATCCTGGGCTGCGGCACCTCGTACCACGCGGGCCAGATCGGCGCCCAGCTGATCGAGGAGCTCGCCCGCATCCCCGCGGACGCCGAGCCCGCCTCCGAGTTCCGCTACCGCAACCCGGTGGTGGACCCCGACACGCTGTACGTCGCGGTCTCCCAGTCCGGCGAGACGTACGACGTGCTGGCCGCCGTCCAGGAGCTCAAGCGCAAGGGCGCGCGGGTGCTCGGCGTGGTCAACGTCGTCGGTTCGGCGATCGCCCGGGAGGCCGACGGCGGTACGTACGTGCACGCCGGCCCCGAGGTGTGTGTCGTCTCCACCAAGTGCTTCACCAACACCGTCGTCGCGTTCGCACTGCTCGCCCTGCACCTGGGCCGGATCCGGGACCTGTCGGTCGCCGACGGCAAGCGGATCATCGCGGGGCTGCGCCGGCTGCCCGCCCAGATCAGCGAGATCCTCGACAACGAGGACGAGATCAAGAGGCTGGCCGCGGAGTACGCGGACGCCAAGTCGATGATGTTCATCGGCCGGGTCCGCGGCTACCCCGTCGCCCGGGAGGCCTCGCTGAAGCTCAAGGAGGTCTCGTACATCCACGCGGAGGCCTACCCGGCCTCCGAGCTGAAGCACGGGCCGCTCGCGCTGATCGAGCCCGCGATGCCGACCGTGGCGATCGTGCCGGACGACGACCTGCTGGAGAAGAACCGCGCCGCGATGGAGGAGATCAAGGCCCGCAGCGGCCGCATCCTCGCCGTGGCCCACCATGTGCAGGAGAAGGCCGACCACACCATCGTCGTGCCGAAGAACGAGAACGAGCTGGACCCGATCCTGATGGGCATCCCGCTCCAGCTCTTCGCGTACCACACGGCCCTTGCCATGGGCCGGGACATCGACAAGCCGCGCAACCTGGCGAAGTCCGTCACCGTCGAGTAGCGGCCCGCCACCGACCGGCCAGGAGCGGCTCCGCACCCACCTGACGTGGGCGCGGGGCCGCTCTTCCGCGCGGGCGGATTCACATGCAATCGCGCTGCCGCCCGTGACTTTTATGCACCCTTCACAAGGACACAATCCACATCTACGGATCGGTAGTCTCTTTCATCCCGCTGTTTTCGTAGTCGAGTTGACGCCACCGGGCTCCGGAGCGGCGGCCGGAACGAGACCGCCCGCCCCGGATGTTCCGGACGGCGGGCGGACAGTGCCTCGAAAGAGTGAGGGAAGAACGGGCTACGGGATGACGACGACCGGGCGCTGGGCGCGCCGCGCCAGCCGGCCCGCCACCGAGCCGAAGATCCGGCCGACGATCCCCTGCGTGGAACCCACCACGATCGCGTCGGCCGAGTACTCCCGGCCGACCTCCTCCAGCTCGTGGCAGATGTCCCCGCCGCGCTCCACGAGCACCCACGGCACCTCGGTGAGGTAGTCCGCGCAGGCGAGCTCCAGGCCGAGCACCTCGGTGCGGTGATCGGGCACGTCGACGAATACGGGCGGCTCGCAGCCTGCCCAGACGGTGGTCGGGAGCCTGTTGGCGACATGGACGATGATCAGGCCGGAGCCGGATCTTCGGGCCATGCCGATGGCGTAGGCGAGGGCTCGCTCACTGGAGGTCGAGCCGTCGAAGCCGACGACGACCCCGTGCCGGAACGCGGGATCGCAGGAATGACGTGTTTCTTCGGCCGCCTGCGGGCCCGACTCGGGGTCGGCTACCTGCTTGCGGTCCGCGGGTTCGGGGATTTCGTGACCGGCCATCGGTGTCTCGGCGAAGAGAGTCCTCGTGAGGAGAGCTGCTTGGGGAGCTGCGTCAGTGGGCGGTGTGGCGGTGTCCGGGAATCATCTTCCCAACCCCTTACCCCCAAGGGTACGGCGCCACTCCTCCACAGCCCAGACCCGCGCAAAGCGCGCGCGACGTTTCACGGAGCATGCCCGAGACCGCCCCGTATGGCAATGCCGGCTGCGCTGTACACCGACGTCACGGGAGCCGTACGGCCGCGATCGGCGACCGGCGGGGGCCGGGCCGGCCGACCGGCTCCACCGCCCCGCAGCGCGCCGCCCACGGGCCCGGGACCGGGTTCGCCGACCGTCCGGTACCGACCTCGGCGCAACCGGACGACTCAGGAGCGCGATCCCGCGTCCGAACACACCCCGCCCACCCGTCCGGAACCCGCCGCGCGATCGGCCGCCGGCACGGCCCCCGGCCGGCGTCCGGCCACCCACTGGCACCGGCCGCCCCAACTCCCGACCGGCCGAGGGGGCGTATCGAGGCGGCCGCCCCTTCGGGGCGTGCGCCGGTTGAACGACTGATTTCCGCACACGCGACCGTATGTTTTCAGCCAACTTCATGCGCAGGTCGATTCCTTGTCGAAATGGCCGATCAACCCCCTTGCCAGCAGGCAGGAAGAGACCGCGCGGTACGCTTCCACCCAACGGGGACGGGCCATGAACGCCAGGCGTACTTCCCTGCACGACTCACGAGTGAAACGCTTCGTGATCGAATGCTTCCCGCCAGGTTGCCTTGTCGACATAAAGCCGGTTGGTGAACTTGTCACGACGGCACCACGGGACGCAGTAGATTCGATCTTGGGTGTCGAAGGCTGGGGACTCGTGCACGACCGAGGGGACATGTGCAGGTGCGACAGGCCCGTAAGGACCAGGAAGACGCGAACACCGAGGGGGGCTTAGCGTCATGAGCCAGGACTCCGCCACCGCAACGGAGGCTGTACGGAAGCTGAGCGGGCGCCGGCGCCGAGAGGTCGTGGCCGTACTGCTGTTCAGCGGTGGCCCCATCTTCGAGAGCTCCATTCCGCTCTCCGTATTCGGTATCGACCGCCAGGACGCGGGAGTTCCGCGCTACCGGCTACTCGTGTGCAGCGGCGAAGAAGGGCCGCTGCGCACCACAGGGGGACTCGAACTCACCGCGCCCTACGGGCTGGAGGCGATCAGCAGGGCCGGCACCGTCGTGGTGCCCGCCTGGCGCTCCATCACCTCGCCACCGCCCGTGGAGGCACTGGACGCACTGCGCCGCGCCCACGAGGAGGGCGCCCGAATCGTCGGGCTGTGCACGGGGGCCTTCGTCCTCGCCGCGGCCGGACTGCTCGACGGCCGCCCGGCGACCACGCACTGGATGTACGCGCCGACGCTGGCCAAGCGCTATCCGTCGGTCCACGTCGATCCGCGCGAACTGTTCGTCGACGACGGCGATGTGCTCACCTCCGCGGGCACAGCGGCGGGCATCGATCTCTGCCTGCACATAGTGCGCTCGGACCACGGCACGGAGGCCGCCGGGGCACTCGCCCGCCGGCTCGTCGTGCCGCCGCGACGCAGTGGCGGTCAGGAGCGCTACCTCGACAGGTCTTTACCTGAAGAGATCGGCTCCGACCCGCTCGCCGAGGTCGTGGCCTGGGCACTGGAGCATCTGCACGAGCAGTTCGACGTGGAGACGCTCGCCGCGCGCGCCTACATGAGCCGGCGGACCTTCGACCGGAGGTTCCGCTCGCTCACCGGCAGCGCACCGCTCCAGTGGCTCATCACCCAGCGGGTGCTGCAGGCGCAGCGGCTGCTGGAGACGTCCGACTACTCGGTCGACGAGGTCGCGGGCCGCTGCGGCTTCCGCTCGCCGGTCGCGCTGCGCGGACACTTCCGGCGTCAGCTGGGCTCCTCCCCCGCCGCGTACCGGGCCGCCTACCGGGCCCGCCGTCCGCAGGGCGGAGGTCCGGAGCCGGTCGCCCCGGTCACCGAGCAGGTGGTGCCCGCCCAGGGCAGTCCCGCGAACCGCCGCACCGCCGCGACGGCTCCCGCGGGCCAGTCCGCCGCTGCCCCGGCAGCGCTGGACACGGGCCGCGCCGAACACGGGAGGCAGGGCTCCGACGCGTACACGGCAGGACGCCCGGCCCTGCCGGGTCAGCGGAGCGCCCCGTAGGGTGGGGCGCATGAACGACCGCATGGTGTGGATCGACTGCGAGATGACCGGGCTCTCGTTGACGGAAGACGCACTCATCGAGGTGGCCGCACTGGTCACCGACTCGGAGTTGAACGTGCTCGGCGACGGGGTGGACATCGTGATCCGCCCGCCGGACGCGGCCCTGGAGACCATGCCCGAGGTGGTGCGGCAGATGCACACCGCCTCGGGCCTGCTCGACGAGCTGGCCGGGGGCACCACCCTGGCCGACGCCGAGGAACGGGTCCTGGCCTATGTCCGCGAGCACGTGAAGGAGCCCGGCAAGGCCCCGCTCTGCGGGAACACGGTCGGCACCGACCGCGGCTTCCTGCTGCGCGACATGCCGTCGCTGGAGGGCTACCTCCACTACCGGATCGTCGATGTCTCCTCGGTCAAGGAGCTGGCCCGCCGCTGGTTCCCGAGGGCGTATTTCAACAGCCCGGAAAAGAACGGCAACCACCGGGCGCTCGCGGACATCCGCGACTCCATCACGGAGCTGCGTTACTACCGCGAGGCGGTTTTCGTCCCGCAGCCGGGACCGGACTCCGAGCGCGCGAAGTCGATCGCCGCGCGCGTGTCGCAGCCCTCGGCCTAGGTCCTTGAGAAAACCGCTGGTCACGGCCCTTTCGGGGGCCGGGACCGGCGGCAGAACAATGAGGGCGCGAGCACCCTCCCGGACCCTGTACACTTTTTCTCGGCCGGTCGGAAACGCCCGGACATGGTGGGTATAGCTCAGACGGTAGAGCACCTGGTTGTGGTCCAGGATGTCGCGGGTTCGAGTCCCGTTACTCACCCTCACAGGAAAGGCCCCGGTCATCGACCGGGGCCTTTCCCTTGTTCCGCCGTCCTGGCGCCCCCGGGGGCCGGGCCCCCGCCCGGATCATGGGCCGGTCCGGGGGCGCCCCCGGACGTTCTCGATCGCGTCGAGTGCCACACCCCAGGGGAAGCCGTCCGCCCGCCGCTCCCCCGGCTGGTTGAGGACGAACCCACCCGGGCCGTACAGCATCGTCACTCCAGCGTCCCGCAGCACATCCACCGACCGGTCGAAGGCCGGGTGCCGCACATATGCGGCGTTCACACACGGCATGGCCACCGTCGGGATCTGCTTCCCGATGGCCTCCGCCACGACACCCACCACAAATTTCGAGGTCAGGCCGAGCGCCCATTCATTGACCGTGTTGAACGTGGCCGGCGCCACCAGGATCGCGTCCGCCCCGGGCCACACATCCGGCTTGCCCGGCACTTTGCACTCCGACCGCACCGGGCGCCCGGTCAGCCGTTCCAGCTCCGGCAATTGCGGCTCCAGCCACCGCGGCCGTCGGCGTCAGGCCGAGGCACACGTCCCAGCCACGGGCCTGAGCGTTCTGCACCACCCGGGCTGCGTCGAAGACGGGAGGGGCGGCACAGCCGAACAGGTACAGGGTCTCCATGCCCCCATCCCACCCGCCGGACCCAGGACACGCAACTGCCCCCCGAACCGGTGGAGTCCAGGGCGATGCGGGTCCCAACATGGGCGTACGCGACTAGCGTTTCCGGTCACGCGTCAGGAACGGAGACCGGCATGCCCACCCTGGACGACAACCACGCAGGTGCCCGCATCAAGGAGCAGCGCATGCTTGCCCGCCTCAGCCGGCGGGAACTGGCCGCGCGCCTCCCGTACTCCCACAGCCCGCTCAACCAGGTCGAGTGCGGGGCTCGACCGGCCACAGACGCCTTTGTCTGCGCGGTCGCTGCAGCCCTCGGCATCGACGCTGCCGTGCTCCAGGGGCTCCCCCAGGTACCCGAAGTGCGACGAGGACGCCTCGCCGCCCTGCTGGGCCCGGTCCGCGAGGCTCTCGATCTGTACGACCTCGTTCAGGAACCCGTGACCGACAGGCCGGTCACAGCACTCGCCGCCGAGGCAGACCCGAGGTTCACTGGCTCCCCTTCGGCCACATGAACGTCGCACTCCACGAGATGGGTGCCGCCATCACGATGCGGAGGTACGACGACGCGCCGAGGCAGGCACGGATGGTCAAGCCGCCTGCGGCGACACTGGCCTCACGGCGCGCCCGGTTCCTCGTCGACCGCGCCACTGTCGAGATGGAGACCGGGCACGTCGACGCCGCCCTGCGCCACCTCGTCGAGGCGCGGCGGGCCGCGCCGGAGCAGATCCGTCGAAGCACCCTGTGCCCGCGGCACTCCTGCCGGGTCCGGACCGCGCGGAGTCGTGGGCGTACCGGCTCCTGCTCGGCCACACCGTGCGCTGCGCAGCATGCGACAAGGGCCGAGCCTGCCCGTCCGGAGCCCGGCTGCGCCGGACGTGGAGGAGGTTCCGGACATGATCTGCGCCCGGTGTGACCAGCCGATGAGGCCCGAGGACTCCGAGTCCTACGACATTCCGGGCGCGACCGGGCCGGGAATCACGATCCTCGTCCACAAGGTGCTGTGCGAGATCCCGGCAGAGCAGCGGCGCTGAGGAACCGCCGCCCCCGCCTCACGACGAGTCCCGGACCACCAGTTCCGTCGGGAGCACGATCTGCGGCCGGTCGTCGCTCTTGCCCGCGATCATGTCGAGGAGCACCCGGGTCATCGTGCGCCCCATCTCCTCGATCGGCTGCCGCACGCTCGTCAGCGCGGGGTCCATGTGGCGGGCCACGGCCGAGTCGTCGAAGCCGATGAGGGCCACGTCGTCCGGGATCCTCCGGCCGGCCTCGCGGAGCACCTGGCGGGCTCCTGCGGCCATCAGGTCGGACGCGGCGAAGACCGCGTCCACGTCCGGGCGGCGGTCGAGCAGTTCGCGCATGGCCCGGACGCCGCCCTCCTCGGAGAAGTCGGCGAGGGCGATCAGCCGCTCGTCCGGTTCGAGACCGGCCTCGGAGACCGCCTTGCGGTACCCGTCCAGGCGCCGCTGGGAGGCGTAGACGTCCAGCCGCCCGGTGATGGTGGCGATCGAGCGGCGGCCCCGGGAGGCGAGGTGCTCGACGGCGCTGCGGGCACCCTCGAAGTTGTCGGAGTCGACCGAGGGCAGCGGCTCCGTGGCGGACCTGCGGCCGTTCATCACGGCGGGCATGCCCAGCTGCTCCAGCAGGTCGGGCAGCGGGTCGTCGGCGTGCACCGAGACCAGCAGCACGCCGTCCACGCGGTGCGCGGTCAGGTACTGGGCCAGCCTGCGGCGTTCGCGGTCGCTGCCGACGAGGGTGAGCAGCAGTTGCATCTCGGTGTCGGCCAGCGCCGCGCCGACCCCGCGGACGATGTCGGAGAAGTAGGGCTCCGCGAAGAAGCGGCTCTCCGACTCCGGCACCACGAGCGCGATGGCGTCCGTACGGTTCCCGGCCAGGGCGCGGGCGGCGCGGTTGGGTACGTAGCCCAGTTCGGCGACGGCCGCCTCCACCGCCTCCCGGGTGTGCGCGCTGACCCGCGGTGAGCCGTTGATGACCCGTGAGGCCGTGCCCCGCCCCACTCCCGCCCGTGCCGCGACTTCCTCTAGCGTGGGCCGGCCCCCGCTCCGTACTCGCGCTGCCGTCATGGCTGCCTCCCGTTCGCGGTCAATTTCTCACAGTCGGATAACCAAACCAAGTCCTGGTGTTGGCTCTCTTGACACTCGACGGGACCGGTCGGCCGCTCCCCCGCCCCCACCGTGGGAGCGCTCCCACTCTACGCGCGTGGTCAAGCGGAACACGCGGGACGGGGGCGCGGCCGCGCGCGGCCGGTGTCCGGACATGGCTGAGACCCGGCACGGGGCCGGGTCTCAGGGGTGGCACCTGGTCGGGCGGTGCCGGTCAACCTCCGCCAGGTCAGCGGGTGTTGACCGGCCTCACCTCAGGAAGGGCCGGTCGGCGGCAGGGCGTGGTGCCGGATCACGTCGGCGTACCAGTGGGCGCTCGCCTTGGGGATGCGGCGCTGGGAGGCGTAGTCGACGTACACGGTGCCGAAGCGCTTCGAATAGCCGTACGCCCACTCGAAGTTGTCCATCAGCGACCACAGGAAGTAGCCGCGGACGTCGGCGCCGTCGGCCACCGCGCGCTGCACGGCGTCCAGGTGGCCGTGCAGGTACGCGATCCGCTCGGGGTCCTCCACCCGGCCCTCGGGCGAGACGTAGTCCTCGAACGCCGCGCCGTTCTCGGTGACCATCAGCGGCATCTCCGGGTGGTCCCGGCTGGTGTCCATGAGCAGGTTGTACAGCCCGTCCGGGTCGATCGCCCAGTTCATCGCGGTGCGCTGCTTGCCCTCCGCGAGGTGGAAGGCGACGTGCTCTGAGCCGGGCCACGGGGAGTAGTCGCTGGCGCCGTGACCGTCGTTGCGGAAGCTGCCTGCCCCCTTGTCGGGGGTGGAGACCAGCGTCGGCGTGTAGTAGTTGACGCCGAGGACGTCGATCGGGCGGGAGATGGCGGCCAGGTCGCCGTCCTGGACGAGCGTCGACCAGTCCACCAGGTGGCGGGTGTCTGCGATCAGGTCCTCGGGGTACTCGCCGCGCAGCATCGGGCCGGTGAAGATCCGGTTGCCCACCGCGTCGATCCGGCGGGCCGCGTCGGCGTCGGCCGCGCTCGTGGTGAGCGGGCGGACCTGGTGGAGGTTGAGGGTGACCGAGGTCTGCGCGGCAGCGGGGAGTTGACCGCGCAGGACCTCGATCGCCCGGCCATGGGCGAGGTTGAGGTGATGGGCCGCCCGCAGGGCGGAGGCGGGCTCGGTGCGGCCGGGGGCGTGCACACCGGAGCCGTATCCGAGGAAGGCCGAGCACCACGGCTCGTTGAAGGTGGTCCACGTCGTGACGCGGTCACCGAGGGCTCCGGCCATGATCGCGGCGTAGTCGGCGAACCGGTCGGTGGTCACCCGCTGCGGCCAGCCGCCGGCGTCCTCCAGCTCCTGGGGCAGGTCCCAGTGGTAGAGGGTGGCCACCGGGGCGATGCCGGCTTCGAGCAGCTCGTCGACGAGCTTGCGGTAGAAGTCCAGGCCGCGTTCGACGGCGGGGCCGCGCCCGGTGGGCTGCACCCGGGACCAGGAGATGGAGAAACGGTACGCCTTCAGTCCGAGCCGCTTCATCAGCGCGACGTCGTCGCGGTAGAGGTGGTAGTGATCGGCGGCGATGTCGCCGGTGTCGCCGTTGCGGACCTTGCCCGGCGTACGGCTGAAGGTGTCCCAGATGGAGGGGGTGCGGCCGTCCTCGGCCGCGGCGCCCTCGACCTGGTAGGCGGCGGTGGCCGCCCCCCAGACGAAGCCTGTCGGGAATCTCGTTGCCTCGGGCGCCTGCTTCGGGGCGATGTCGGGTCGTACAGCAGTCATGCGGGAGCGCTCCCAGGTGTGGACGGACAGGGGCAGGGGGGAGGTGGAACTCCGGAGCCCGTACGGCCCGCGGTCGGGTACGGGCCGTACGGGGCTTCCGGAGACGGAAGTCGACGGGGTGTCAGCCCTTGACGGCGCCGGACATGATCCCGCCGACGATCCGCTTTCCGAAGAGCACGAACACCACGAGCAGCGGCAGCGTGCTGATCAGCGCGCCGGCCATCACGATGCTCTGGTCGGGGGTGTAGGAGGCGCTCAGCTGGCCGAGGGCCACCTGGAGCGTGGGGTTCTGCTGGTTCAGTGCGAGGTAGGGCCAGAAGAAGTCGTTCCACGCCTGGACGAAGGTGAGCATGCCGAGCACCATCATCGCGGGGCGGGCCACCGGGAGGACGATGCTCAGCACGATGCGGAAGTTGTTCGCTCCGTCGATCTTGGCGGCCTCGATCAGCTCGTACGGGAGCGCCTCGCTCAGGTACTGCCGCATGAAGAACACGCCGAACGCGCTGACCAGGGTCGGGAAGATCACCGACTCCAGGCTTCCGCCCCAGCCGAGGTCGGCCATCATCATGAACAGCGGGACCACGCTGAGCTGCGGCGGGATCGTCAGGGTCATGATGACGCCGGTCATCAGGGCACCACGGCCGCGGAACCGCATCTTGGCGAAGGCGTAGCCGGCCAGGGTGCAGAAGAAGAGCGTCGCCGCCGTGATGCAGGAGGAGACGATGAAGGTGTTGACGATCGCCTTGCCCAGGTGGGCCTGGTTCCAGGCGGCGTCGAGGTTGTGCATCAGCCGGCCGCCCGGCAGGAACGGCGGGGTGGAGGCCAGTACTTCGTCCTGGGTGTGGGACGCGGCCACCAGGGTCCAGTACAGCGGGAGCAGTGAGCCGATGCCGACGACGGCCAGCGCGATGTAGGCGAACGGGCCGCCCTGCAGCTGCTTGCCCGCGCCGGGCTTGAAGCGGCTCGCGCGCTTCGGCGTGCGGTGTGGGGTGCGTGCCGGGAGGCCGAGCTCCGGCACTTGGGTGGGGCTGGTCATGGTCATGGAATTCGCTCCCGGTCAGACCGCGGATTTGCGTACGAAGCGGCCGAAGAGCCAGTTGACCGCGGCGATGATCAGCAGGAGGGCGAGCATCGCCCAGGCCACTGCGGCGGCCGGACCGAGATGCCCCAGGTTCCAGCCGTAGTTGTAGAGGTAGATGCTGAGGGTCTCGTACTGATTCTCGTTTCCGCCGGTCGCGCCGAGCGTGCCGCCCTCCAGGAGCAGGGGCTCACCGAACAGCTGCATGGAACCGATGGTCGAGATGACGATCGTGAAGAGGATCGTGGGCCGCAGCGAGGGGATGGTCACCTTGCGGAACTGCTGCCAGCGCGAGGCGCCGTCGAGCGAGGCGGCCTCGTACAGGTCGGTGGGCACGGCCTGCATTGCCGCCAGGTAGATCAGGGTGTTGTAGCCGGTCCAGCGCCAGATGACGATGACCGAGATGGCGATCTTGGACGTCCAGTGCCCGTTGGCCCAGTTGGTGTCACCGAGGCCGACGAAGTGCAGCACCCAGTTCAGCAGGCCGCCGTCGGCCCGGAAGACGAGGGCGAAGACGAGGGCCGCGGAGGCCACCGAGGTGGCGTACGGGGTGAGGATGATCGTCCGCCAGAAGGTGCTGGCGCGGAGCTTGTAGTTCAGCAGATGGGCCAGACCCAGTGCGACGAGCAGCTGCGGGACCGTCGACATGACACCGATCAGGAAGGTGTTGCTGACGGCGGTCCAGAACTCCGCGTCGTGCAGGATCGTGTCGAAGTTGCCCCAGCCGACCCATTCCATCTGGTCCAGCCCGGTCATCTCGACCCGGTGCAGGGCGATCCACCCGGTGTAGATCAGCGGATAGAGCCCGAAGGCGCCGAAGATGAGGAAGAACGGGGCTATGTAGGCGTACGGCGACGCCTTGTCGTCGAACCGCCAGATCCGGCTCCGCCACGTCTGGCGACGGGCGTTCACCGGCTTCTTCTGGGAGCCGCGCGGTGGCGGGGCGTATGCGTCCCGGGTGGGAGTCGAGGTGGCCACGGGCGGGAGTCCTTCCCTGGATTGCTTGGTTGCCCGGGTACGGGGGGCGCTGTCCGCGGTGGGCTTGCGCGGGGTGGCCGGGAGGTTCCCGGCCACCCCGCGCAAGCCCGCCGGGAGACGGGCCGCGCCCGCGCGGGACGGGGACACGCAGGCGCGGGCGGCCCGGGGGCCGCCCGCTGCTGCGACTGTCAGCCGATCACCTTGTCAATGGCCTTGGTCGCTGCCTCCCACGCCGCGTCCGGCTTGGTGCCACGCTGCTCCATGTTGTTGATCTGCGTGGAGATGCTGTCCTTGATGGCGGCGTCCTTCGGGCCGAGAACGGTCTCGGGGATGGACTTGGCCTCGTCGGCGTAGATCTGGCCGATCGGGGCGTCGTTGAAGTACGGGAGCGTGCCGTTCTTCACGTCGGGCAGGTCGTACGCGCCCTTGTTGGACGGGAAGACACCGATCGCCTTGAAGACGGCGGCCTGCTGCTCGGGGGCGGTCAGCCACTTGACGAGCTTGCCGGCCTCGTCGACGTTCTTGCCGGACTTCGGCACACCGAGGAAGGAGCCGCCCCAGTTGGCCGTGGTCTTGCCGGGGGCGGTGGTGATGTCCCACTTGCCCTTGTTGCCGTCACCCGCGGCGAGCGAGATCTGACCGGCCATCCAGGCGGGGCAGACCACGGTGGCCATGGTGCCCTTGCGCAGGGCGGCCTTCCACGGGTCGCCGAACTGGGCGAGGCCCTGGGTCAGCTTCTTGTCCGCCGCCTCCGCGGAGAGGTCCCAGCCCTGCTTGACGCTGGGGCTGTCCTTGTAGATCGGCTTGCCGGACTCGTCGTAGTACTGCTTCGCGTTCGAGCTGACCACGGCGTTGAACATCGCGCTGGCGGAGTCCATGAAGTACGTGCCCGCGGGCGCCTTCTTCTTGAACTCCTCGCCGAGCTTGAGGTAGTCCTCCCAGCCACCGGCGATCTTGGCGGCGACGTCCTCGCGGTCGGTCGGCAGACCGGCCTTCTTGAAGAGCTCTGTGTTGTAGCAGAGCGACATCGGGCCGATGTCGGTGCCCGCGCCGATCACCTTGCCGTCCTTGGTGGTGGCCTGCTTCTCCTTCCAGGACACCCACTCGTTGACGTCGATCACCTTGCTGAGGTCGGCGAACTGGTCCGCCTTGGTGTCGACGATCTCCTTGATCCGGCCGACCTCGAGACCCTGGACGTCGGCCAGTCCGCTGCCCGAGTTCAGCTGCTGGAGCAGCTTCGGGTAGTACTTCTGCTCTTCGGCGGTGGTGTCTTCCTTCACCGTGATGTTCGGGTGCAGCTCGTGGTACTTGTCGAAGAGGCCGGCTTCCTTGTAGCCGAACTGCCCGTAGTCGGCGACGGTCAGCGTGATCTTCCCGTTCGCATCGGAGCTCGTGTCCGATGAGTCCGAGTCGCTGCTGCAGCCGGTCAGCATCAGGGCCGAGGCTGTCAGGCCCGTGGTGACCAGAACCGCGGCTTTGCGGCTTCGGCCGGCGACGGTGCGGGTGATACGCATTCCACTACTCCTTGTTCCAGGGTGGGACTGGCGTTCTGACTGCGTGACATACGCGCTGGTGGGTGCGGGTGCCAGGTGGTTCAGGGGGGAGGACACGGGCAGTGCCGTTCGCACGAGAAATCCTCCTGCGATGTGGGAGCGCTCCCATGCGTCGATGTCGGAAGGTTCCTGCCTGGGAGGGGTGGGTGTCAAGACTTGAAGACGCTTCCGTTGCGCGAGCGTGTCCTGCAAGTCACGAGACCGTGTCCGGCCAAAGGCTTGCCAAAGCGCGTGGACAGGGGATGCGGAATCCTTCATTCCCGAATTCCCGCAGGTGACAGGCTTGTTGGGGCAGGATCGCGCCGTCGGCGCCGGGAAGCGGCGATGACCTCTCCGGTTTTCCGCCGCCCCCCGGAAACACCCTCCGCCACCCCCGATTCCCCCCGGACCGCCCGCCGGAAGGTGAACGGGAGAACGCGCTACGGGGGCACCGGGGAGCGCTCCCGTGTTCTTTCCCCGAACCCGGGGGCCCGGATCCCGCCGTGGGCACGGTGCGGAACTCCCCCGCGGCGGGTCAGGTGGTACGCAGGCGGGCCAGGGTCTGTTCCAGCTCCGCCTCTGCGGCCCGGCCCGCCGATTCGGCGTCGCCCGCCACGACCGCGGTGACCAGGGCCCGGTGTGCCGCGTCACCGTGGTGCGGGTCGTCGCGGCGCAGGCCGGTCAGCTCCACCAGGTCGATGAGCGCCTGCCGGAGCACGGGGACGAACTCACCGAAGAGATCGGTGAGTACGGGGTTGTGGGCGGCCGCCACCACGGCCCGGTGCAGGGCGATGTCCGCGTCCACGAACCCGTCGTCCGGCCCGGCGCCCGCGGCCCGCCGCGCCGTGAGGGCCGCGTCCAGGGCGGCGAGGTCCTCGTCGGTGCGGCGCCGGGCGGCCAGCCGGGCGGCCTGGACCTCGATCAGCATGCGCACCTCGTGGACGTCGGCGACCGCGGCCCGGCGCAGCCGGACCGGCCAGTCCTGCGCCGCGTGGTCCGCGATGACGAAGACCCCGGCCCCCTGGCGGGACTGGAGCAGGCCGAGCGCGGCGAGGGTGCGGACCGCCTCGCGGACGGTGGAGCGGCCCACGCCCAGCGTCTTGGCGAGGGTGGTCTCGCCGGGGATCTTCGTGCCGACCGGCCAGTGCCCCTCGGTGATCTGCGCGCGCAGATGGCTCGTGGCCTGTTCGACCAGGGGGCTGGGGCGGAGCGGGCCGAGCGAGGACACGGGATTCACCTGTCAGGTTGTCTGAGGACTTGGTTTCTGGCTACTGTACCGATCATGACGTACCGCGGTCTCCTTCTTCTCGGCTGCCGCGGCGGGGCCTGAAGCGATCGGCACCCCGCCGCGGGGTGCCGTGCTGTGCCGGTCGCGTCCCGCGATGCGAGAAGAGACCGCGTTCATGTCCGAGTTCACGTCCGACGTGCTGTCCCCGATGCACAGCTTCCCCACGATCTGCACTCCGCGCGGGCCCGTACCCGAGGCCGCGCCCCACTGGAACCGGCAGCGCTCCAGCTCGATGCCGTCCCACCGCTACCGTTCCGCCTTCGACCGCGTCGGCATCCCGCTGACCGGGCGCACCTGGCCGCAGGCCCGGATCGAACGGGCCCCGCTCTGGGTGCCCGTCGATCTGCGGGACGGCAACCAGGCGCTGGCCGAGCCGATGGACACCCCGCGCAAGCGCCGGATGTTCGATCTGCTGGTCGCGATGGGGTTCAAGGAGATCGAGGTCGGCTACCCGTCCGCGAGCCGCACCGACTTCGACTTCGTCCGGCACCTGGCGACGAGCGGGGCCGTGCCGGACGACGTGACGGTGGTCGTCTTCACCCCGGCCAAGGCGGATCTGATCGAGCGGACCTTCGAGTCCGTCGCGGGTCTGGACCGGGTCGTCGTCCACCTCTACATCCCGACCGCCCCCGTCTGGCGGGACGTCGTCCTGGGACGCGACCGGGCCGAGGTGCACGGCGTGGTGCTGGACGCCGCGCGGCAGATGGAGCGGCTGGCGCGGGCCAGGCCCGGGGCGGACATCCGGTTCGAGTTCTCGCCCGAGGTCTTCATCCTGACCGAGCCGGACTTCGTACTGGAGATCTGCAACAGCCTCACCGAGGTCTGGGACGCCTCCCCGGACCGGCCGGTGATCCACAACCTGCCGGCCACGGTGGAGATCGCGACGCCCAACGTGTACGCGGACCAGATCGAGTACATGCACCGCCATCTGGACCGGCGCGGCTCGGTGATCCTCTCCGTCCACCCGCACAACGACCGGGGTACGGGGGTGGCGTGCGCGGAGCTCGCGGTGCTGGCGGGGGCGCAGCGGGTGGAGGGGTGCCTGTTCGGCAACGGGGAGCGCACCGGCAACGTCGACCTGGTCAACCTGGCGCTGAACCTGCACGCCCAGGGCGTCGATCCGATGATCGACTTCTCGGACATCGACGAGATCCGCCGCACGGTCGAGCACTGCAACCGGCTGCCGGTGCCGCCGCGCCATCCGTACGGCGGCGACCTGGTGTACACCGCGTTCTCCGGCACCCACCAGGACGCGATCAGCAAGGGCTTCGCCCACCACGAGAGCAGCGGCTCCGAGGTGTGGTCGGTGCCCTACCTGCCGATCGACCCGGCGGATGTGGGGCGTACCTACGAGGCGGTCATCCGGGTCAACAGCCAGTCCGGCAAGGGCGGCATCGCCCATCTGCTGCGCAGCAGCCACGGCGTGGACCTGCCGGCCCGGATGCGGGCGGACTTCTCCCGTACGGTGCAGAACGCGACGGACGACAGCGGTCTGGAGGCCACGCCGAAGGACCTGTGGGAGCTGTTCGAGGCGACGTATCTGGTCCCCGGGCGGGACGGTTCGATCGCCCTGACGTCCTGGTCGGCGGAGCTCGATCCGGCCGGTGGCCACCGGTTCGTCTGCACGCTGCGGGTGGACGGGCGCGAGGGCGACTACGAGGGCACGGGCAGCGGCACGGTGGCCGCGTTCACGGACGCGCTGGCGACCGCGGGGGTGGAGGTCACGCTCCTCGACTTCTCGGAGCACGGGACGGACGCGGCGTGGTCGACGGTGACGTCGTACGTGGAGTGCCGGGTCGGCGGTGAGGTGCGCTGGGGGGCGGGCCAGGACGCCTCCGCCCTCGCGTCGTCGGTGGCGGCGGTCCTGTCCGCGGTGAACCGGGCCCGGTAGCCCGCCCGCCGCGGTCCCCGCCCGCGGGAATGGGGGCGCACCCCGGCCGGAGGTGGGGGGAGTGGGGACCGGCCGGGATGCGCGGGGGGTGGTGGCTACTCGTAGGCGCCGAACGCCTTGGTGAAGGCGAGCGGCTCCTGCGCGATCGAGCTGCACGAGGCGTCGGCGGACGGCTTCGCGCCGCCCTCGCACTCCTTGTCCCGGGTGCCCGACCACATGGCGAGCCAGGCGAGGCCCTTCTCCTGGGCGAACCCGACCAGTTGCGTGGCGTCCTCGACCTTGAAGATCTCGGTGCTGACGTCGTTCACGCCGATCATCGGGGTGACCGCGACGGCCTTCCAGGCGTCCGCGTCGGAGAGCCCGAGCACGCCCTTGATCTGGGCCTGGGTGGCGGTGGCCGCCTGGATCGCGTACGTGCCCATGTCGCCGCTGTACGAGGCGCCGTAGTCCATCGCCATGATGTTGACCGCCCCGACGTCCACGCCGTTCTTCTGCGCGTCGGCGACCAGGTCCACACCGGGCTGGGTCAGGCCCTCGGGCATCACCGGCAGGGTGAAGGAGACGTCCAGGCCGGGGTGGGACTTCTGGAGCTGGGCGATGGCACGGGAGCGGCGGGAGTTGGCCGCGGTGTCGGGCAGCGCGCCGCCCTCGATGTCGAAGTCGGCCTTGGTCAGCTTGTACGCGTCGACGACCTTGCCGTAGGCCGCGGCCAGTTCGTCGGCCGAGGTGCAGTTCAGTGCCAGCTCGGAGCCGGACGCGCCGCCGAAGGAGACCCGGACGTCGCCGCCCGCCGCGCGCAGGCCGTCGATCTGGGAGGCGACCTGGTCGTCGCCGAGGCCGGTGACACCGCCCCAGAGCGGGGCGCAGCCGCCGCCGGAGGTGATGAAGGCGAGGGTGAACTGCTTGACGCCGGTCTTGGTGGCGGTGCCGGTCAGGTCGAAGGCGGGGTGGAGCGAGGTGTCGACGTACGGGGCGAAGCCCGCCCCGCTCGCGGTGCCGCCGCTGCCCGCGTCCGTCTTGGTGGGGGTGGGTGTGGGGGTCCCGGCCGGCGGGTCCGTGGGAGTGGGGGTCGCGGACCCGGTGGGGCGGCCGCTGGGCTCGGGGGTGGCTCCGGTGTCGACGGAGCAGGTGGCGTCGTCGATGAGGCAGCCGGTGGGGTCGGCCGCCTTGTCGTCCGAGCTGGTGACGAAGCCGACGGTGACGGACGTGCCGGGGGCCAGCTCCTTGTCCCAGCTCGCCGGTGTGACGGTGACGTGGCTGCCGCTGACGGTGTGCTCGCCGTTCCACAGCGAGCTCAGCCTCGTGCCCGCGGGCAGGTCGAACTCCAGGGTCCAGCCGGACTTCGCCTTGTCCGTGTCGTTGGTGACGACGTACTGCCCGGTGTATCCGCCCGTCCAGCCGCTGGTCCTGGTGTAGGCGGCGCCGACGGAGGACGCCTGGGCCGTGCCGGTGAGGGCGAAGACCGTTCCGCCGATCACGGCCGCGGCGACGACCGCGCCGATCGCCTTGGTCCTGGTGCTCGCCGTGCGCCGGTGCGTGCTGGTGCCCATCGCGTTCCTGCCTCGCCATACGGAAGTGGGGGATGCGAGAGCACGCTAGCGACACCGAATCCGGCACATGCCGCATTCGGGACCCGCGTCGATGTTCTTAGGGTGGGCTTAAGGAGCGCATCGGCCGGTCTAAAGGTTCGGGCCCGTTCCGGAGCGGAACCGGGGCCCCGCGTTCCGCCGGGTCACCGCCCGCCGCCGCCGTCCGACCCGGTGCCCGCGCCCCTTCGGCCGCTGCCCGCCGAGCCCGATCCAGATGCGCACCTCCGTGCCGCCGAGCACCGAGCGCCCGATCCGCACATCGCCGCCGGTGGACTCCGCGACCCGGCGGACGATGTCGAGGCCCAGCCCGGTCGAGCCCACCGCGTCCTTCGCACCGCCGCCGCTGCCGCCGCGCGCCAGGGCGGCCCTGGGGTCCGCGATGCCGCCGCCGGCGTCCGAGACCAGCACGATCACCGCGTCACCGCTGTGGTGCACGTCCACGGCGAAGGCGGTGCCCTCCGGGGTGTGCCGGAAGACGTTGCCCAGCAACGCGTCGATGGCCGCGGCCAGTTCGGGGCGGGCCACCGGAATGCGTACCGTACGGTCCACTCCCGCGAGGCGCACCTCGCGGCCCTCGTCCTCGGCCAGCGCCGACCAGAAGTCCATGCGGGCGCGGATCACCTCGGAGGCGTCGCAGCCGGCTCCCGGACCGCCGCCCTGCCCCTGGGTCTGCGGGCGCTGCTCCCGGGCGGTCCTGATGATCGTGTCGACCTCGCGCTCCAACTGCTCGACGGCCGCCCGGGTCTGCTCGGCGGCCGGGCCCTCGCCGAGCGAGGCGGCGTTGAGCCGGAGGACGGTGAGCGGGGTGCGCAGCCGGTGCGAGAGGTCGGCGGCCAGCTCCCGTTCGTTGGCGAGGAGCTGGACGACCTGGTCGGCCATGGAGTTGAACGCGACGGCGGCGGAGCGCAGTTCGGTCGGCCCCTCCTCCGGCACCCGGGTCCCGAGCCGCCCCTCCCCCAGGTCGTGCGCGGCCCCCGCGAGCCGCCGGGCGGGCTCCACCATGCGGACGCCGAGCCGGTCGGCCACGGCGACCGAGCCGACGATCAGCGCGATGCCGACGCCCGCCAGCATCAGCCAGGCGGTGGCGACGCCGTTGGAGACCTCGTCCTGGGGCACGAACACCTCGACGACGGCGATGCCCCCGGAGCCGAGTGCGGTGGGCTGGAGCAGCGCGGAGCCGCCGGGCACCTCGGTGATGGAGGCGCGCCCCGACTCCCGTACGGTCTCCAGGTCCTCGCGGGTGGCGCGCCGGCTGCCGATCTCCACCGCCCGGCTGTCGGCCTCGCCGGCCGCGGGAATGTGGACGGCCATCCGGCCGGCGGCGCCGGGCTCCGTGGTGAGCACGGCCGTTTCGAGTTCGGCGCGGTCGGTGGTGATGGAGAGGGTGGGGCCGATCATCGCGGCCTGCCGTTCGGCGTCGGAGAAGGCGCGGTCGCGGGCCATCTCCTTGACGACGAGGCCGAGGGGTACGGCGAAGGCGACCACGACCATCGCGGTGACGGCCAGGCACACCTTGACCAGCGCCCATCTCATGCGGGCCGCTCCGGGGGCGCGGCGGGCGGCTGCAGTTTCACGCCGACGCCGCGCAGGGTGTGCAGGTAGCGGGGCCGGGCGGCCGTCTCGCCCAGTTTCCGGCGGAGCCAGGAGAGATGGACGTCGATGGTCTGGTCGTCCCCGTAGGACTGCTGCCAGACCTCGGCGAGGAGTTCCTTGCGCGCGACGACGACGCCCGGCCGGCCGGCCAGGAAGGTCAGCAGGTCGAACTCCCGCCGGGTCAGGTCGAGGTCCGCGCCGTCGAGTTCGGCCCGGCGCCGCAGCGGGTCTATGGAGAGCCCGCCGACCCGGATGACGCGCGGGGAGGCCGCCCGGCCCTCCGCGGCCCGCGAGCGGCGCAGCACGGCGGCCATCCGCGCGGCGAGGTGCTCCACGGAGAACGGCTTGGTCAGGTAGTCGTCCGCGCCGTCGTTGAGCAGCCGGACGATCTCGCTCTCGTCGTCGCGCGCGGTCGCGATGATGACGGGCACGTCGGTGATGCCGCGCAGCATCTTCAGTGCCTCCGACCCGTCGAGATCGGGCAGCCCGAGATCGAGGATGACCACGTCGAACCGGAAGTGGGCGACCTCGCGCAGCGCTTCGAGCGCGGTGCCGACACTCCGTACCGTGTGGGAGGCCTCGGTCAGGTGCCGGATGAGGGCGGAACGTACGAACTGGTCGTCCTCGACCACGAGCACACTTGGCATGGGCGGCACCGTACGCCATCCGGCATCCCCGGGTCCGCCCGGTGGCGGTAGTGGGGACACCGGGCGGGCCGGTGGTGCAGGATGTGCCGGATGCACCGAGGACTCGTACACGCGCTCGCGTGGTCGCTCGCCACCGGCGCGGCGGTCACGCTGTCGTGGTGGGGGGTGCGCGCCGTGATGGCGGGGACGGCGTACGACCCGCCGCGCGCGGTGCCGATCTCCGCGAGCGCCCGGGGCGGTCCGGCGGGCACGGAGACGCTGTCGTCCTCGACGCACCGCCCGGAGCCGTCCCCGTCGCCCAGCAGCACGCGCCCTGCCGCCCCGAAGCCGTCCGTCGTCTCCTCCCCCTCGCGGTCGCACGCCTCCGCGCGCCCGTCTCCGTCCGCACCCCCGCCCTCGCCCTCCGCCACTCCCTCGGGCACGGCGAAGGGCTACTCGACGGACGGCGGGCGGGTCGTCTTCGAGCAGGGCGCGGACAGCGCGAAGCTGGTGTCGGCGACACCGGAGCCGGGCTGGTCGATGCGGGTCTGGACGAACTCGACCTGGATCCGGGTGAACTTCGCCCAGGACGACGGCACGACGGTCTCGGTGTTCTGCACCTGGAACGACCATCCGCCGCAGGTCGACATCGTGAGGTGACCGTGGAGTTGCAGCCCGCCCGGCGGTCACCCGACCGCTTCTCAACCGCTTCCCGGCAGCCTCTCAGTCGAAGGCCGAGGGGGGCGGCGGCGGTGAGGGCCGGGCGTCGGCGTCGTGCACCGCGGCCGCGCCGCCGGTGAAGTCGGCGAGGGCCCGCCCGTGTTCGACGCGCCCCGGGTGCGGATCGGTCGCCACCCGGCGGGTCAGCTCCGCGACCTTCGGCTTCACGTCAGAGGCGAGCAGTACGGCGTTGCCGAAGCGGCGGCCGCGGAACACGGTCGGGTCGGCGGCGAGCGCGAGTTCGGGGAAGACCGTGGCGGCGGTGGCGATCTGGCCGCGCAGATGGGCGAGCGGGGGGCCGTCCGCGAGGTTGGCCACGTAGGTCCCGCCGGGTTTCAGGACGCGGCGCACCTCGGCGAGGAATTCGGTGCTGGTGAGGTGGGCGGGGGTCCGGGCCCCGCTGAAGACATCGGCGATGACCAGGTCGGCCCAGCCGTCCTGGATCTTCCCGAGCCCGGCGCGGGCGTCGGTGGCGCGGACCCTGATCCTGGCCTGCGGGTCCAGCGGCAGTTCCCGGCGCACCAGTTGCACGAGGGCCGCGTCCACCTCGACGATCTGCTGGGTGGAGCGGGGGCGGGTCGCGGCGATGTAGCGGGCGAGCGTGAAGGCCCCGCCGCCCAGGTGCACGACGTGCAGCGGCTGCCCTGCGGGCGCGGCCAGATCGGCGATGTGGCCGATCCTGCGCTGGTACTCGAAGGAGAGGTACGCCGGGTCGTCGAGGTCCACGTGGGACTGCGGCGCACCGTCGATCGTCAGCGTCCAGGCGTTCCTGCGCTCCCGGTCGGGCACCAGCTCGGCGAGGCCGCCGTCCACCGGCTCGGAGACGTTGCCGGGGCGCTCGGCGCCGCGTGCCGCCTTGCGGTCGGTCCTGCGGTCCCCGCTCTGCTTGCGGCTCCCCGCTCCGCCGGCCGCTCCTCGACGTGCCACTGCCGCTCGTACCTGCTCACTGCTCATCGGGTCCGGGACCGGCCGGGACCGGCCGGGACGGGCGGTCGTGCTGACCCGCCCTGCGGCCATTATGAGCTCAGCGGCAGTTGTCCGCCGCCTCGATCAGCCGGGCGGCCTGGTCGAGTGCGGCCCGCAGCACGGCCGGGTCGGTGACCGAGGTGTCGTCGCCGGGCGGCAGCAGCCAGCCGCTCCCGGAGACGGGCGGCTCGGCGGGGATGCGCAGCCCGCGGCCGTTGGTCTGCGTACAGGCACTGCCCGGTACGTCCCAGGCCTCTGCGGTGCCGGGCGGCACCAGGAAGCCGAGGGTGGCGCACTGGCCGTCGTGGAGGACCGGGCCGACGGCCTCCTGGTCGGCGCCGCGGCGCAGGATGTCCACCGCCTCCAGGCCCTGACGGGCGGGGACGGTCACCAGGTCGCAGGGTTCCCCGCCGGGGGGCGGGCCCGGCGGGACGGGCACCTCTGTGGGTGCCACGGGGCCGGTCGTCGCGGTCGTCGCGGCCGTCGTCGCGGTCGTCCGCGAGCCGGTCGCCAGGTCGAGATGCAACAAGGGACCTCTCCTCTCATCGCCGGGCGGAGCCGGACTCCGTCGCCACATGGAGCAACGCGCCGACCACGTCAAGGGCTACGGGCCCACACCGCTGCAAAGGGTGGCAGTTCATGGCGGATCATGGGCGAGATGCCCGATTCATCCGCAAACGCAGTGTGTGTGCGTTGTCACAACAGGTACGTTCTTGCTCCGCCGGGACACCGGAGACAAACGCCCGGCTCGCGCCAGAGAGGGCCCGCCATGGTGTCGACACGGGCAGTTCCCAACCTCGCCTTCCGGCGGCTGCGCGGACAGCGCTCCGCCGGGGAGTTCGCTGCCGCGGTACGCAGGTCCGCCCGCGAGATCGGCGAGCAGGTCGCGTGCGACGCCCGGTACATCGGGCGCGTGGAGTCCGGCGAGATCCGCTGCCCGAACTACGCGTACGAGCGGGTCTTCCTGCACATGTTCCCCGGGGCGGACCTCGTGGACCTGGGCTTCTCACCGCGTGAATCGGTACGCGGCCGGGGGGCCAGGCCCGCGGCGGACGTCCCTTCGCCCCCGACTTCACCGCTGCTCGGCAGCGACACCGACGAGGAGTGCGACGTGCTGCGTCGCGTATTCATGACGAGTGGTTCCACCACGATGGCTGCGGCGTCCCTGGGCCTGGGCCTCGGTGGCATGACCGCCTCCGTGTCCCTGCCCGCGCAGCGCCGGGTCGGCGAGACGGAGGTGCACGCCGTCGAGAAGGCGGTGCGGCAGATCCGCCTGCTGGACGACCGGCACGGCGGTGACGGCCTGTACCGCCGTGCCGCGCAGCCGCTGCGCGCGGCGTACGCGCTGCTCGACTCCGGGACCGCGGCCCGGCGCTCCACGGCGGACCGGCTGCACAGCGGGGCCGGTGAGCTGGCCATCTCGGTGGGCTGGCTGGCCCATGACTCGGGCCGGTTCGAGGACGCCCGCTCGCACTACGCGGAGGCGCTGGCCACGGCGCGGGTCGCCGGGGACCACGCGCTGGAGGCGCACGCGTTCTGCAACGCGTCGTTCCTGGCCCGGGACACCGGGCGCTCGCGCGAGTCCGTGCGCGCCGCGGAGGCGGGGCAGCGGGCCGCCAGGCCACTGGGCTCACCGCGGCTGATGGCGCTGCTCTCCCTGCGGGAGGCGGGGGGCCGGGCGGGGCTCGGGGACCGCACCGGCTGCGAGCGGGCGCTCGGCCGGGCGCACACCGCGTTCGGGCAGGGGCCGTCGCCCACGGACCCGGAGTGGATGAGCTTCTTCCGCGAGGCGGAGCTGGAGATGCTGGAGGCACAGTGCTGGGCGGCGCTGGGCGACTGGTCGCGGGCGGTGCGGCACGCACGGCGGGCGACGCGGCTGCAGGATCCGCACTTCACCCGGAACCTGGCGCTGTACCGGGCCGAGCTGACCACGGACCTGGCGCGGGCGGGCCTCGCGGAGGAGGCGGCGGCCACGGGCCACCAGGTGCTGGACCTGCTGGACCAGGTCCGGTCCTCCCGGATCAGGGCGATGCTGGCCGGAGCGGTGGCGGTCCTGCGGCCGCGGGGCCGTGGATCGGTCGACATCACGGACTTCCTCGACCGCCACACGGCCTCCGGCACGAAGACGTAGGGCCCGGGCCCGGGTTGGCCGGCCACTCAGCCCGTCCGCGGCGTGTGCGCGAGATCCCACTTGCTCCGGACCCGCCCAGCCCGTCCGGCGTCTGAGGACGGAACCCTCCGGCGGGACCGGGGCGCGGAAACCAGCCCGCCCGGCGCTTGAGGGCAGAGGTGGCCGACCCCGGACCGGGGTACAGGGGTTCCGTCCTCAAACGCCGGACGGGCTGGAGTGGTCGCCCCTACCGCTCCAGGTGCCCCGTGTCGTTCCAGCGTTCCAGGGCCGGCGCCCCGTACGCCCACCCCAGCACCGACAGCGACGTCGGATCCAGCCGGATGCGTGCCGCGAACGACACGTCCTCGCCCAGCCAGCGCGCCCCGAGCGCCCGCAGGATGTGGCCGTGGGCGAAGACCAGGACGTCGCGGTCGGCCGAGCGGGCCCACTCGACGATCTCGTCGGCACGGGCCGACACCTCGGCCAGGGTCTCGCCCTCCGGCACCCCGTCACGCCAGATGAACCAGTCCGGGCGGATCGCCTTGATCGCGGCCGGGGTCATCCCCTCGTACGCCCCGTAATCCCACTCCATCAGCGCGTCCCACCGCTCGGCCCGGTCGCCGAACCCGGCGATCTCGCAGGTCTCGGCGGCCCGTGCGAGCGGGCTGGTCCGGACCTCGAGACCGGGCAGGTCCGCCCACGGTCCCCGGTGCAGCCGCTCGCCGAGCAGCTTGGCGCCCGCGCGTCCGGTGTCGAGCAGGGGGATGTCCGTCCTGCCGGTGTGATTGCCGTTGACGGACCATTCCGTCTGGCCGTGCCGGGCAAGCAGGATTCGCGGTGCCATGTGACGGCTCTCCCTGAAACTGAGACCTCTGATCGTGGATCTGAGATCTTGGACATCGACGGGGACGGAACCGTCCGGCACAGTACGGGGGAACGGTGGGAACGGATCGTCCGGATTTCCATCATCGCGCACCCACCCACGAGGCAACCTGCGGGCCCGCACCGGCGTCCCACCCATCGCAGACACATCCGAACAGCTGAGGGGTGCCGAAGGGCACCCCTGGGGGAATCGCGGCCGACCCGCACCGTACGGTTGAACGTCCGCCGTCGGCCGCATGAACACATGATGGAGAACTTCCGGATGCCGCATGCCACCGCCGCGCCCGCGCCGCGCCCCCGGCCCCGCTGGTGGACCGAGCTGCCGCTGCTCGCCCTGGTGTACGCGGCGTACTCGGGAGGCAGACTGCTGGTGCGCGGCGACGTGTCGACGGCCGTCGACCACGGACTGCGCATCCTGCACCTGGAACAGTCGCTCCGGATCAACTTCGAGCACCCCCTCAACCGGCTGCTCACCGCGCACTCGTCGATAGGGATACCCGCCGACTTCGCGTACGCGTCGCTGCATTACCTGATAACCCCGGCCGTCCTCATATGGATGTTCCGGAGGCACTCTGAGGCCTACCGCAGGGCCCGCACCTGGCTGATGACCTCCACGATGCTCGGTCTGATCGGCTTCACGCTGATGCCGACCTGCCCGCCGCGGCTGCTGGCCGCCGGACACGGCTTCGTCGACACGATGGCGCAGTACAGCTCGTACGGCTGGTGGGGCACGGAGGCGAGCGCCCCGCGCGGCATGGGCGGAATGACCAACCAGTACGCGGCGATGCCGAGTCTGCACGTCGGCTGGGCGCTGTGGTGCGGGATCCTCATATGGCGCCACGGGCGGCACCCGCTCGTGCGCGCGGCCGGCATCCTGTACCCGCTGATCACCGTCTTCGTGGTGATGGGTACCGCCAACCACTACTTCCTCGACGCCGTCGCCGGCGCCGCCGTGATGGGGATCGGCGCCCTGGTGGCCCGGCCCGTGACGCGGCTCGCCAACCGGGTCGGTGACACGGTCCTGACCCGCTTCGCACCGGTGGGCACGGTCATGAAGTCCCCGGATGTCAGTGCCGGATGCAAGACTTCCGCGGGTGAGCGAATCCCCGGCCAGCGGACCTCCTCCGCAGACCCCACCGATGCCGCGGCACCGGCCGGTCCACCTGCCCCGGCCGACGTCCCCGCCCCCGCGGGAAGAGCCGCGGGCGGTGACGCTGCGGCAGCGGCTCGCTGAGCTGAGAGGCCCGGCCGTCCCACCGCGTCCGCTGGACGCCCGCGCACTGGCCGCCCTCGCCGCGAACCCCGGCTGCAAGCGGCGCGCCCTGCTCGACGGGGCCGGCGTCGACAAGGCCGCCCTCGCCACCGCGCTCGGTTCACCGGCCGCTTTCGGCCAGTCCCAGTTCGCCTTCATGCGGGGCAACGCCTTCGAGGCCAAGGTCAAGGCCGACGGCGGTACGGAGCTGATGCGCCTGCTCCACGAGCGGCTCGGCGGGCCCGGTGAGCCGCCGCGCGACGTCGCGGTCCCCGATCTGACGGCCGCCGGCCCCGAGGGCCGTGCCGCGCGCACCGCGCTGGCCCTGCGGGAGGCGACCGGGACGGGCGGCTGGGCGCTGCTGGACCACCCGATGCTGGCCCTTGAGGTGGCGGGCTCGCCCGCCTATCTGGAGCCGGATGCGGTGGTGGTGCACCCCGACGGCACCTGGACCGTCGTCGAGATCAAGTCCTTCCCCATGATCGACGGTTCCGCCGACGCGGCGAAGGTCGGCGCGGCCGCCCGCCAGTCCGCGGTCTACGTACTGGCGCTGGAGCGGATCGCCGAGGTCACCGACGGGGCGGAGGTCGGCCACCGGGTGCTGCTGGTCTGCCCCAGGGACTTCTCCAACCTGCCGGCCGCGTCCGTCGTCGACGTGCGCAAGCAGCGTGCGGTCACCCTCCGCCAGCTGACCAGGCTCACCCGGATCGAGGACATCGCGGCGGCCCTGCCGGAGGGCACCACGTTCGACCCCGAGCGCGCCCCCGAGGAGCTGGACAGCGCCGTCGAGTCGGTCGCTGCGGCGTACGCGCCGGAGTGCCTGGCCGCGTGCGAACTCGCCTTCCACTGCCGGGGCCGGGCCCGCGCCGAGGGCGCGGTGGAGGCGCTGGGGCGCAGCGTGCGGGGCGAGCTCGGCGGGCTGACCACGGTCGGCGCGGTGCTGGCCGCGGCCGCGGGCAAGGAGGGCGATCCGGCGGATCCGACGGTCTCCGCGCTGCGCCGCGCGGCGGCCCTGCGTGCCGAGGCGCTGGAAGGCGGCCCCTCATGTCACTGATCTCCACCCTGGCCCGGCTGGAGGCCGTGGAGAGCGGCCGCGCGCAGCCGGTGGCCACGGTACGCCACCGCCGTCTCACAGACCGGCCGCTGGTCCTGGTGCCGCTCACCACCGCGGGCGAGGCGGGCGCCCCGCTCGGCGCCCTCGTCGGCACCGACCGGGACGCGCCGCGGCTGCTCGTCGTGGCCCAGCCGCGCGACCGGGATCTGCGGTTCGCGTTCCTCGCGGAGCTGGCCGAGGCGGTCCTGCCGCACATCGAGTCGTACGCCGATGTGATCGAGCCGGCGGAACGCAGCGAGACGGACCCCGCGACCGGCAAGAAGGTCAAGGTCGAGACCGAGCTGTGCACGGACGCGGCGCAGTTGATCGTGCCGAGCCGGGCGGGCATCGAGTTCGTCCGGCTGCTCGGCCGCTCCATGCGGTTCCGGCGCACCGCGGAGGACGACCCCGACACCCCGTATCCGGCGCCCGCCCGGGTCCCGCTGCTGGGCCGCTGGCTCACGCACTACGGCGAGCGTGCCCGGGTGCCGGGCTCCTCGCTGCTGCTGGCCGGCACGGATCTGCTCGGCCGGCACTGGGCGACCGGCCAGTCCACCCTGGAGGACCAGCATCTGGGCGCCCTGCTGGCCTGGATCGACCCGCCGGCCGGGGAGTCAGGGGCCGAGGCCGCGTTCCGCGCGGAGCTGGCCCGGGACCGCGAGGGACAGCTGCTGTGCCCGCCCGCAGGACCGGCCACCGACCCGGACTTCGACAACCGGCTGCTGGCCCCCGCGATCGAGAAGTACGACCGCGCGCGCACCTCGCTGGCCGCCGCGGAGGACGGCCTGGCGGCCGATGCCAGGCTCGCCGAGCTGACCGCGGCCGAGCGGGAGATCCGGGCCCTGCTGGCGGGGGTGCTGCGGCCCACCTGGGACGCCGTGTGGCGGGGCCTGGACCTGCTGCGGGAGCTGCCCGAGGGGGCGAGGACCGAGGACCGCTGGACCCGCGACCGCTGGTCGTTCACCGGCCACCGCGACCGGGTGCGGTCGGGGGAGCCGCCGCAGCCGCGCCGGGACGACGCGGTGACGGCGGCCCGCAAGCTCGCCTCCCGGGAGACCGCACAGGCGCAGTTGGAGGCCCAGGAGGCGCTGGACGATCCGCTGGTGCTGGCCGGCCGCCGGCTGGCGGGCGAGGCGTTCCTCGGGGAGGTGACCGGGGTGGAGATGACGTACACCGAGTCGAAGCGCCCCTCGCCGCGCCCGCTGGTCACCGTCCGCACCGACGAGCAGCCGCACCTGGCCGACCGCGTCAAGGTCTACCGCTCGCTGGACGGCAAGCCGCAGACCGCCGAGTTCGCCGGGTACGGGCCGCAGGAGGAAGGCGCCGCGCCCGCGCTGGTGCTGCGGATCACCGACCGGATGGGCCGCGGCAGGGAACCGGCCCCCGGTTCGGTGCCGGAGCACGGTGACCGGATCGCCTGGACCCTCTTCGAGCACGACCAGCGCGGCGGCCCGAAGCTGCCGGACGCGGAGGAGACGCCGTGGACCCACGGCGGTCCGCCCGGCTCCGGTGCGGCCGTCGAGAGCCCTGACCCCGTGACCCCGGAGGACGTGCTGTGAGCGACGGATTCGACCCGGGAGCGGCGGCGGGCCGGGCCACCGCCCAGATCCTGGACGACACGCTGAACGGGACGGCGCGCGGCATCGTGGTGGACTCCCCGCCCGGTGCGGGGAAGTCGACGCTGGTGGTCCGCGCCGCGCTCGAACTCGCCGCGGCCGGGCGCCCGCTGATGGTCGTCGCGCAGACGAACGCCCAGGTCGACGACCTGGTGGTGCGGCTGGCCGAGAAGGACCCCGGGCTGCCGGTCGGCCGGCTGCACAGCAGCGACTCCGACCCGTACGACAAGGTGCTGGACGGGCTGGCCAACGTACGGAAGTCGGCGAAGGCGGCGGATCTGGCGGGGCTCGACATCGTCATCTCGACGGCGGCCAAGTGGGCCCATGTGAAGAACGTCGAGCCGTGGGGGCACGCGATCGTCGACGAGGCGTACCAGATGCGCTCGGACGCGCTGCTGGCCGTCGCCGGACTCTTCGAGCGGGCCCTGTTCGTGGGTGATCCGGGCCAGCTGGACCCGTTCTCGATCGTGGGCGCGGACCAGTGGGCGGGGCTGAGCTACGACCCGTCGGCGAGCGCGGTCTCCACCCTGCTGGCGCACAACCCGGAGCTGCCGCAGCGCCGGCTGCCGGTCTCCTGGCGGCTGTCGGCGTCGGCCGCGCAGCTGGTCTCGGACGCGTTCTACCCGTACACCCCGTTCCGCAGCGGTACCGACCACGGGGACCGGCTGCTGTCGTTCGGCGTCGGGTCCGACGGCTCTGCGGCCGACCGGGTGCTGGACGAGGCCGCGGAGTCCGGCTGGGGTTTGTTGGAGCTTCCCGCCCGGCACACCCCGCGCACGGACCCGGAGGCGGTGCGGGCGGTCGCCGCGGTGGTGCGCCGGCTCCTGGACCGGGGCGGCGCGGCCACCAGCGAGCGTTCCCCCGACCCGGTCCCGGTCACGGCGGACCGGGTCGCGGTCGGCACGGCCCACCGCGACCAGGCGGCGGCGGTGCGGGCGGCGCTCGCGGAACTGGGGGTGACGGGGGTCGCGGTGGACACGGCGAACCGGCTCCAGGGCCGCGAGTTCGATGTGACGGTGGTCCTGCACCCGCTCTCCGGCCGGCCGGACGCCACCGCGTTCCACCTGGAGACGGGCCGGCTGTGCGTGCTGGCCTCCCGCCACCGCCACGCCTGCGTCGTGGTCTGCCGCGCGGGCGTCGCCGAGCTGCTGGACGAGCACCCGTCGACGGAGCCGGTCCAGCTGGGCGTCACGGTGAAGTTCCCGGACGGCTGGGAGGCGAACCACCGGGTGCTGGCGCACCTGGCGGAACACCGCGTGCGGTGGGGGCGTTGAGTCCGGGGGCGCGTCGGGGCGCGGCTGCCGGTAGCGGCTCCGCGCACGCCCCCGTGAGCGCCCTTGCGGCGGGCTGGACAATAGAGGGTGGCCGTCGGACCCATCCGAGGAGGACAACCCCATGGCACAACCCGAGCGGAACGAGCGGCAGCGGCTGCGCCCCGCGCCCCTGCTCTTCGAGCCGTCGGCGGCGGTCGCCGATCCGGAGCACTTCTTCGACCTGGAGTCGATGGACGATCCGAAGGAGTTGCTGAGCCGTTCCACCGAGCTGGCCCTGGCGTTCCGTGCCGCGACCGACCGGGCGGTCGAGTTCCAGGCGATGGCGGCCGCCCAGCTGGCCGATCCGCGCCGGTTCGACCGGCTCACGACGGCGGACATCGCGCGGCGGGCGGAGTGGACCGAGGACTACGCGGCGAAGATGGTCGAGTTCGGCCGAAGCCTGCTGAACGCCCCGAGGCCCTGACGGGCCCTGCCGCCCCGGCTTCCCGACGGCGGACCGGCTCCCCCGCTCCCGGTTCCGGCGCCGCCCGGCGCCTGCTGATCTCGACCGGCGCTGACTGTGGGTAGAACCACTGGCATATGCCCGGGGGCAAGATACTCCTCGCCACCCCAAGCTGTCCCGGTTTCCGGCAACTCTCGGATTCCGCTCGATCACTCCCGGTAGACCTGTGTGCATGACCGCATGGCTGCCAGACGAAACGACCCTGCATCACGGCGACGGCCCCTACCGGGAAGCCGACGTCTTCGCCGTCCTGCGCCGGCAGGCCGGTAACCAGACGGCTCAGGTGACGGCGGCCGGCGCCGCCTGGCTGGCCGGCGCGGCGGCGTATCCGCGCAGCGCCCTGACCCAGTGGGAGTCGCACCCGTCCGCTCCCGGGGTCCTGCCGTGCGGTTCGGCCTTCGACGTGGTGAACGTGCCCACGCTCTTCGGGCGCCGGATGCTCGAACACCTCTGGGCGGACGGTCCGGGCTCCGGACCGGTCGCCACGCACCGCGGCCGGATGCTGCTGTTCGCCTCTCCGGGGACCGCCCAGCGGCTGCCCTCGCTGCTGGACTGGGAGGAGTGGGGCGGGGGCGCCGCGGCCCGGTCCGCGGGGGATCTGGCGGGGCAGGACGAGAGCGGCCGGAAGGTGCCCCCGCTGCTCTGTCACGGCACCGGTGACGCGGTGACCGTGCCGCCCCTGACCTGCGAACCGAATACGTCCGGACCCCGCTGGGTGGTCGCCCCCGACACCCGGAGCCCCTGGCTGCCGGGGCCCGACGTACTGCTCTGGGCGTGCGTGCGGGTGGCCCGCTCCGTGCCCTCTTCCGGGCCTCGTATTTCGATTTTTCCTCCCACCGATCAGGGTGCTAAGGTCTACGACGTCAGCAGGCGCCGCTAGCTCAGTTGGTTAGAGCAGCTGACTCTTAATCAGCGGGTCCGGGGTTCGAGTCCCTGGCGGCGCACAGACACAAGAAGCCCCCTCGCTCACGCGAGGGGGCTTCTTCGTCGTGGTCGACGCAGCCCCTGGGGCGGGGCGGAACAGGACCTACGTCCCGGTGGTGATCCGGACCGTCCAGGCGCCCGACGGGGTCCGGTCGGCGACCTCGATCGTGGTGTGTCCGCCGGGGACGGAGAACGTCTCGCCGACCCGCAGCGGGGCGTCCGCGAGCGGCGGATAGACCGACCGGTCCCAGCAGGCGTCGGTGTCGGGGTGGGTGTCGATGACGTCGACCGGGCCGCCGCCCGACGGGGTCTCGTTGCGGATCCGGTAGAGCAGCACTCCCTCGCCGCACGTCGAGCGGTCGTTGCCGGTGGCGCTGCGGGCCTCGATCGCCACGGCGCTGCCCTCGCCCGTCCTGATCACCGCGAGCCGGGTCCCGATGGACGCGCCGGGCACGGGCACGGCCGCCATCGACTCCAGGGTGACGACCCGGTCGCTCTGGATGCAGGTCACCTGCCGGTCGTCCAGCCAGCCCAGCTTCCACTTGTGCCAGCCGAAGAGGTCGGGCGCGAGCCCGAACTGGCTGCCCATCACGTCCCAGTCGCCCACGTAGGTGTCCCAGTCACCCTTGCCGTCCGAGGGCCGGTGGTAGAGGTCGGGCAGGTCGAAGACGTGGCCGGTCTCGTGGGCCAGCACGTTGTGGTCCGGCGGGTGCTGTTCGAAAACGGTGACGACGCGCCTGATGTCCGTACCGTCGGCGTGCAGCGGCCGGTCGAAGTTGACGACCTTGGTGGCGTCGGAGTCGACGCCCGGGGCGTCCGGGTCGGCGACGAGATAGACGATGTCGTACCTCGAGAAGTCCACCTCGGGGTCGGCCGCGTCGATCGCGTCGCGCAGATAGGCGCTGCGCCGGTCGTTGGCCCAGTCACGCTTTATGCCGTACCAGACCGACGGCCTGGGCATCTGGATCCACCGCTTCTGCGGGTGCGGGCGCAGGGTGAACTTCCCGTACGAGGCGCGCTGGAAGAACCGGGTGGTGGCGGGGAAGTAGTCGGAGGTGAGCTCGGCGGGGGTGGTGACGGGCCGGGCGTCCGGGAACGAGAGGAAGACCATGACGGCGTCGAGCCGATGGTCGGGGCGCGGGTAGGCGCTGTTCCAGCCGTCCAGGCCCAGCGAGTGGTGGGCCTCGGTCCGGGGCAGCGCGCAGGCGTCGGCAGCACCGGTGGCGGCCGCGGCGGGTCCCGCGACGAGCGAGGTGGCGGCGACCGCCAGGAGGGAGATCAGCCCGGCCGTCACGGCGCGCGGACTCGGTCTCACCACTCCTCCGGGTCCGTGCTGACGCGGCACATCTACCTCCGGGTGCGGGGTGCGGACGCCTGGGATCTTCAGCACCCTCCCGACCACCCTGTGGCGATTCAGGTGTTACGTCCTGTTGAGCTGCCCCAGTCGGGTCAGCGGCCCACTCGCGCCCCTCCTTCACAGACAGTCACAATCGATCACCGATGCAACGCGAGAGAACAGAGCCGCGCAGAAACGATCAGGCATGGGCAAACCGGATAGGTGCACGAATGGCCCATGCACGTCGGGCGCGGGGTCCGGAACCGTCGGGGCGCTGGAACGGCCGAGCCGCCAGCCTTTATGCTTCACCTCGCTTTCCTCCGCGCTTTCCGCCCCTGACAACGGCGCTCCACGCGGCGGGCCAGTCCGACCAGACCTGTCCGGGACAGAACTGCATGGCGGGAGCGAACGGTGAGCGCAACCTCCGATGGGCCGAGGCCCCCGGCAGGCACAGCACCCTCTTCCCCACGACCAACGGTCACGGAGCGTCATGATTCATGGCCCACCGGGGGGACCACCGAGGGCGTCACCGGGGAACCCGCCCCGGACGTCGCCGAGGACATCGCGGAGGACGCCGCCCCGGAAGCGGCCGTCTCCGGGGCGCACGACTACCGGGCGGCCTTCCGGGCCGCGACGGTCCCGATGGCCGTCGTCGACCACGAGGGCCTGATCGTCACGGCGAACGAGGCCCTGGCCGCCCTGGTCGGCATCGCCGCCCCGGCGCTCACCGCCCAGTCCGCCTCCGATCTGGTCGACCTCGCGGCGGACGGCCGCACCTGGCACGCGTACCGCGAGGTGCTGCACGGCCGGCGCTCCCGCTTCCGCTGCACCCGCCGGCTCAAGCACCCCGACGGGCGCTCGATGTGGGCCGAGATCACCGTCGTACCGATCCCCGCGCCGGAGGCGGACAGCGAGGGCGAGGGCGACGGCGGCACACCGGGCGCGGACGACGTAAACCGCCCGCCCGGCCGGGTGCTGCTCTCCGTCGCGGACGTCAGCGACCGGCGCGAGCTCCAGAAGCGGCTGCGCCATCTCCAGATGCACGACCCGGTGACCCGGCTGCCCAACCGCACCCTCTTCTTCGAGCGGCTCTCGGCCGTCCTGGAGACCCCGCCGTACCAGGACGACGCCCACCCAGGACGCGGCCGGATCGGGCTCTGCTACCTCGACCTGGACGGCTTCAAGGCCGTCAACGACACCCTGGGCCACCGGATCGGCGACCGGCTGCTCGCCGCCGTCGCCGCCCGGCTCACCGACTGCGCGGAGCGGGAGGGCCCGCACCCCACCAGCGCCCCCCTGGTGGCGCGCCTGGGCGGGGACGAGTTCGCGATCCTGGTCGAGGAGTCCACCGGTACGCAGCAGCTGACCGACCTCGCCCGCACCGTCCTCGCCGCGCTCCAGAAGCCCTTCGACCTGGCCGGGCAGCGGCTCTCCGTCTCGGCGTCGATCGGCGTGGTGGAGCGGCCGGTCGCCGGCACCTCGGCCACCGGCCTGATGCAGGCGGCCGATACGACGCTGTACTGGGCGAAGGCCGACGGGAAGGCGCGCTGGACCGTCTTCGACCCGGAGCGCAACGCCCACCGGATGACCCGCCAGGCCCTCTCGTCCAACCTCCGGCCGGCCGTCGAACGCGGCGAGTTCACCATCGAGTACCAGCCGCTGGTCGGCATGGCCGACGGGGTCGTGCTCGGGGTGGAGGCGCTGGTCCGCTGGAACCACCCGCAGTTCGGGATGCTCTCGCCGAACCGGTTCGTCGCCATCGCAGAGGAGGACGGCTCGATCGTGCAGCTCGGCCGCTGGGTGCTGCGGGCGGCGTGCCGTCAGGCCAGGCGCTGGCAGCTCGACCACCCGGCCGAGCCGCCGCTGTTCATCAGCGTCAATGTGGCGGTCCGCCAGGTCTGGGACTCCGACCTGGTCACCGATGTGGCGGAGATCCTCGCGGAGACCGGCCTCGACCCGGCGCTGTTGCAGCTGGAGCTGACCGAGTCCGCGGTGATGGGTTCGGCGGGCCGCCCGCTCCAGGCCCTCCAGTCGCTCAGCGACATGGGCGTCCGGATCGCCATCGACGACTTCGGGACCGGCTACTCCAACCTCGCCTACCTGAGCCGGCTGCCGGTCTCCGTACTGAAGCTGGACGGCGCCTTCGTGCGCGGCTTCCGCTACGAGGACGGCACGCACCCCAGCCCCGCCGACGAGACGATCGTCGAGGCCATGGTCCAGCTGGCGCACCGGCTGGGCCTGACCGTCACCGCGGAGTGCGTGGAGACGGCCGGCCAGGCGGAGCGGCTGCGCCGGATCGGCTGCGACACCGGGCAGGGCTGGCTCTACTCCCGCGCGGTCGCCCCGGAGCGCATCGCCGAACTGCTCGGCGCCCGCGCGCTGGAGGCCTGAGACGGCGGACGCGGCCCCCGGCGGTCGGCCGGGAGCCGGGTCAGGGCCGGGTCAGGCTCCCGGCAGCCCGTACGCGTCCGCGATGAGCCCGTAGCTGTGCAGGCGGGCATCGCCGCCGTGGGCGTTGGCGGTGATCATCAGCTCGTCGGCGCCGGTGCGCTTGGCCAGGTCGTCGAGGCCGGTGCGGACCTCGTCCGCGGTGCCGTGGACGATGTTGACGAGCCAGCTGTCGACGAACTCGCGCTCCATCGGGGTGAAGGCGTACGCCTCCGCCTCCTCGGGCGTCGGGACCAGTCCGGGGCGGCCGGAGCGCAGGCGGAGCATCGACAGGGCGCCGGTGAGGACCTGGCGGCGGGCCTCGCGCTCGTCGTCGGCGGCCAGGGCCGCGACGCCGATCAGGGCGTACGGGGCGTCCAGGACCGCGGACGGCTTGAAGGACTCCCGGTACAGCTCCAGGGCCGGCACGGTGTTCTGGGCCGAGAAGTGGTGGGCGAAGGCGAAGGGCAGGCCGAGCATGCCGGCCAGCCGGGCGCTGAAGCCGGAGGAGCCGAGCAGCCACAGGGGCGGGCGGGCCGGGGACTGGACGCCGCCCTCCGAGGTGGCCTGGACAGGCCCGGGGACCGCGTGGATGCGGGCGTAGGGGTGGCCGTCGGGGAAGTCGTCGTCCAGGAAGCGCGTGAGCTCGGCGAGCTGCTGCGGGAAGTCTTCCGCGCCCTCGTTCAGCCGGTCGGTGCGGCGCAGGGCGGCGGCGGTGGCGCCGTCGGTGCCGGGGGCGCGGCCGAGGCCGAGGTCGACGCGGCCGGGGGCCAGGGCCTCCAGGGTGCCGAACTGCTCGGCGATGACGAGCGGGGCGTGGTTGGGCAGCATGACGCCGCCGGAGCCGAGCCGGACGCGTTCGGTGTGGGCGGCGGTGTGGGCCAGGATCACGGCCGGCGAGGAGGAGGCGACGCCGGGCATGGAGTGGTGTTCGGCGACCCAGTAGCGGTGGAAGCCGCGCCGCTCGGCGAGCTGCGCGATCTCGACCCCGGTCCGCAGGGCCTGGCTCGCGGTGCGGCCCTGGCCCACGGTCACCAGATCGAGCACGGACAGCGGAACGGGTGCCGTTCCCTCCGCCTTGCCACGGATCTCGTCGCCTCGAATCTCGTCCACGTCCTGACCTCTCCGATGGTGCTCTTAGTCCCTCGTACCTGCTCGTACCTGCGGAGAACACGAACAGGAGGATGGCTCCGTTTATTCCGCGGCCGCCCCCGGGGCTGTTCGGGGGACGGCCCGGGACCTGCCGCGGTCTACTGCCCGGCGGATCCGCATCCGCGGCCGTACGCGTTCTGGCCGTGGGCGTACTTGCGTCCGCTGCCCCAGACGCCCCGGGCCGGTGGCTCGGCCGGGGCCGGCGGCGCCTCCCTTGCCGCGAAGAGCGTGCCCAGCCGCGCGGCCCAGGCGTGGCGGTCGGCAAGGCGCAGGGCTTCCCGGACGGCCACCTGGTTCGCGGTGAGGACCGGTTTGCCGAGCAGCTCCTCCAGTTCCGCGAGGTGGCCGGCCGTGTGCAGGGCCGTGTCCGGCAGCAGGACCGCGTCCGCGTCCGGGCGGTCGGCCGCGGTGACCAGCTCCTTGAGCCGGTCCGGGCCCCACGCCGCGGCCTCGGCCGCCGTGGTGGCACCGGCCGCGTGGGTCGCGAGCACCTCGACGCCCTCGTCCCGCAGGAACGCGGTGAAGTGGGCGGCGATCTCCTCGGGGTACGTCGCGGCCACCACGACCCGGGCGGCGCCCAGCTTCCGTACCGCGTGGACGAAGCCGATGGAGGTGCTGGAGACGGGCACGCCCAGCGCGCGGGCGACGGTCGCGGCCTGGGCGCGGGCGCCCTGCGGGCCGTACAGGAAACTGCCGCCGTCGCAGGCCCAGACGACGGACTCGACCCCGGAGCGCTGCAGCTCCTCCGCGCCGGCCGCGAGCCGCTCGGGGGTGCCCAGGGCCCGCAGGGCGTCCTCTCGGTAGGCGTCGTCGGGGCACTCGGTGTGGTTGACGACGAGTCTGATGGTGCTGTCGAGCAGGATCTCCATCCGCGGGAAGTCGTCCTCCGCGAAATGGCCCGGGTAGAGGAAACCGACGGTCGTCATGTCCACCCTTCCTGTGGTCCGGAACTCCCCCGCCTCCGTTCCAGTATTCCCCCATCCGCCCCGGTCATCGCCCTGACCTGTTGACGGGGGCGGGAGCGGCTGCGAGCGTGGTGCCTGCGCCCACCTCGGCCGACGCGGGAGGAACCGTCCCCCATGCCGGAGCCCCTTCTCCTCGTCCTGGACGCCGATCCGCCGCCCCGGCTCGGCCGGCTCGCCGGACGGGTCCGGGTCCGGCACGTCGACGGGGCCGGTCTGGCCGCGCAGCTCCCCCGTGCCGATGTCCTGCTGGTCTGGGACTTCGCCTCCGACGCGGTGCGGGAGGCCTGGCCGGGTGACGGTCCGCGTCCGGCCTGGGTGCATACGGCGAGCGCGGGCGTGGACCGGCTGCTCTGCCCGGAGCTGGCGGAGAGCGACACGGTGGTGACCAATGCCCGGGGCGTCTTCGAGCAGCCGATCGCCGAGTACGTGGCGGGGCTGGTGCTGGCGTTCGCGAAGGACCTCCCCGGCACGCTGGAGCTCCAGCACCGGAGGCGGTGGCGCCACCGCGAGAGCGCCCCGGTCGCGGGCTCCCGCGCGGTGGTCGTCGGGGCCGGGCCGGTCGGGCGCGCCATCACCCGGCTGCTGATGGCGCTGGGTGTCGAGGTGGCGCTGGTGGGACGCACGGCCCGGCGCACGATCCACGGAGCGGAGGATCTGGACCGGCTGGCGGCGCGGGCCGACTGGGTGATCTGCGCGGCGCCGCTGACCCCGCGGACGCGGGGGATGTTCGACACCAGGTTCTTCGGGCTGATGCAGCCGTCGGCCCGGTTCATCAACGTGGGGCGCGGAGCGATGGTCGTCGAGGGCGATCTGGTGGACGCCCTGCGCAAGCGGTGGATCGGGGGCGCGGCACTCGATGTGTTCGAGCGGGAACCGCTCGGCCCGCGGAGCCCGCTCTGGGACGCGCCCGGTCTGATCGTGTCGCCCCACATGAGCGGCGACACGGCGGGCTGGCGGGACCGGCTGGGTGAGCAGTTCGTCGCGATGTACGAACGGTGGTCGGCCGGAGCGCCGTTGCCGAACGTGGTGGACAAGCGGCTCGGCTACATCCCGGGGACGGACCTGGACGAGTGATCCCAACCCGGCCCGCCCGATACCGACTTCACCGTCCCATTACGGACATCTGCCGATAACACCCCGTCATCTGCCGCATCCCGTAAGGAAATACGCCCCGCACACATCTCGTCGCGCTCCGCCAAACTCCGGACACGGGAAGGTCACCCTCCGGCCACCGTTCGGTTACATGCGAGCGCTTCCTGAATAGACGTACGGGAGCGGGCAGGCGTTCACCCTGTCCGGACTGTTCGACCCTTCCAGGAGACTGCGAACCATGGCTGACTTCCCGAACCTGTCCCGCCGGGGCTTTCTCAACCGATCGGCAGCCGTGGGCGGTCTGCTCGTCGTCCCCGGCCTGCTCACCGCGTGCAGCAAGACCGGCGCCGACTCCGCGGACGGCGAGGGGGCCCTCGCCAAGCTCCGCAAGCAGGGTTTCGTCCGGGTCGCGTACGCCGACGAGGCCCCGTACGGCTACATGGAGGGCAAGCAGCTCAAGGGCGAGGCGCCCACCCTGCACCGGGAGATCTTCAAGGCCCTGGGTGTCGACGAGCTGCGGCCCACCCTCTCCGAGTGGGACGGGCTGATCCCGGGCCTGCAGGCCAGCAAGTACGACGTGGTCAGCGCCGGTATGGCGATCACCCCGGAGCGCTGCGCCAACGCGCTGTTCTCCGAGCCCGAGTTCATCTCGCCGACCGCGATGATGGTGAAGAGGGGCAACCCGAAGAAGATCACCGACCTGGCGTCCGCGAAGGCCGCCGGGGTCACGATCGGTGTGATGGCGGGCGCGGTCGAGGGCTCGTACGCCAAGGGCGCCGGCATCTCCAAGGGCCGGATCAAGACGCTGCAGAAGCCGCAGGACGGCGCGGACGCGGTCAAGGGCGGCCGGATCGACGCGTTCCTGCTCACCGGCATCTCGCTGCGCTGGCTCGCCAAGACCAACGCGGGCACCGAGGTCACCGACGCCTTCCTGCCGGAGCTCGACGGGCAGAAGCAGTACAGCCCCGGCGGCGCCGTCTTCCGCAAGGGCAACGAGGAACTGCGGGACGCCTTCAACCGCGAGCTGAAGAAGATCGTCTCCGACAGGTCGCGCTATGTGAGCCTGCTCCAGGACTACGGCTTCGGGGCCACCGAGCTCCCGCCGACCACGCTGAAGACGGCCGATCTGTGCAAGGGCTGACAGGGACGGAACCCACCGCATGAGCGATTTCTTCTCCGCCTTCATGGACGATCTCCCACAGCTGCGCTCGGGCCTGTGGGTGACCCTGGAGGCCACGATCCTGGGCGCGCTGCTGGCCCTGGTGCTGTCGTTCGTCCTCGGTCTGATGTCGATCAGCCGGCTGCTGCTGTCGCGCGGCGTCTCCCGCGTGGTCGTGGAGTTCTTCCGCGGCACCTCGCTGTACGTCCAGCTGTTCTGGTTCTACTACGCGATGCCGCCGCTCACGGGGTACGAACTGTCGCCGCTGCTCTGCGGCGTCCTCGCCTTCGGCCTCAACTACGGTGCATACGGCGCCGAGGTGGTGCGCGGGGCGATCAACTCCGTGCCGCGCGCCCAGTACGAGGCGACCATCGCGCTGAACATGACGCCGCTGCACCGGATGCGCAAGGTGATCCTCCCGCAGGCCTGGGTGCAGATGCTCCCCTCCCTCACCAACCTGCTGATCCAGCTGCTGAAGTGCACGCCGCTGCTGTGGCTCATCTCGGCGGCCGACCTGATGACCGCGGTCGAGAAGCTGCGCAGCCGTACGGGTGAGACCCTCACCGCGTATGTGACCCTGCTGGCCTGCTACTTCGTGCTGGCGTACGCGCTGACCCTGCTGATGAACCTGCTGGAGCGGTCCGCCAAACGGCGGCTCGGCCTGGAGACCGGCGGGCGCAGCCTGCTGAAGTCCCGCAGCGCCGTGACCGCCGCGGCCGCCGGAGGTGCCCGGTGAACGAGGGATTCGACTGGAACGCCGTCGGCGAGGCCCTGCCCCTGCTCCTCCAGGGCTTCAAGGTCACCTTGCTGGCCACGCTGCTGGGCACGGTGGTCGCCGCGGTGCTCGGGCTGGCCATCGCGGTCGCCGGACGGGCTCCGAGCCGGTTCGTGACCGTGCCGGTGAAGGTGGTGATGGAGTTCATCCGCTCCACCCCGCTGCTGATCCAACTGGTCGGCGCGGCAGCCGTGTTCAACTCGGTGGAGCCGCTGACCATCGGCATCGTGGTGCTGGGCGTCCACTACGCCACGTACACCTCCGAGGTGTACCGCGCCGGGATCGACAGCGTCCCGAAGGGGCAGTGGGAGGCCTGCCGGGCCCTGTCGATGTCGCCCCGGCGGACCTGGCAGGCCGTGATCCTGCCGCAGGCGGTGCGCAACGTACTGCCGGCCCTCGGGAACTACGCGATCCTGATGTTCAAGGAGACCCCGTTCCTCGCCGTGATCACGGTGCAGGAGATGGTCTTCAAAGCCCGCGAGTACGGGGCCGAGCACTTCGTGTACACCGAGGTGTTCACGCTCGCCGGGGTGCTCTTCCTGGTCGCGAGCTACCCGACCTCGCTGTTGATGAGAAAACTGGAGAAGCGCCTTGGCCACTGAACCTCTCCCCCTGCAGAAGACGGCGGCCACGGCGCCCGAGGACGTCGTGGCGGCCACCGACAAGGACGGCGGGCATCCGCTGGTCCGCTTCGACAAGGTCGTGAAGCGGTACGGCGACCATGTCGTCCTCGATCAGCTGGACTTCTCGGTCGAGCGCGGCGAGCACGTCACCCTGATCGGGCCCAGCGGCTCGGGCAAGACCACGATCCTGCGGCTGCTGATGACGCTGGAGAAGGTCAGCGGTGGTGTGATCCGGATCAACGGCGACCCGCTGACGCACATGGTGGCGGCGGACGGCTCGCTGAAGCCGGCGTCCGAGAGGCATCTGCGCGAGGCGCGGAAGAAGATCGGAATGGTCTTCCAGCAGTTCAACCTCTTCCCCAACATGAAGGTGCTCCAGAACATCACGGAGGCACCGGTCAACGTCCTGGGCATGGACCGCGACAAGGCGGAGACCCGGGCCAAGGAGCTTCTCGACCTGGTCGGCCTCTCGGCGAAGATCGACGCCCACCCCTCGCAGCTCTCCGGCGGCCAGCAGCAGCGGGTCGCGATCGCGCGGGCGCTGGCGATGGAGCCGGAGATCCTGCTCCTGGACGAGGTGACGTCCGCGCTCGACCCGGAGCTGGTGGCGGGTGTGCTGGAGCTGCTGGGCGACATCGCCCGGAACACCGACATCACCATGCTCTGTGTGACCCATGAGATGAACTTCGCCCGGGACGTCTCGGAGAAGGTGCTGATGTTCGACGCCGGGCGGGTCGTGGAGTCGGGTTCGCCGGAGAAAATCTTCTCCGATCCGGAGCACGAACGTACGCGCGAATTCCTCAACGCGGTGCTGTGACCTCGGCATCCGTCGATTGCTCATGACTCTGGCATATGCCAGAGGGGTGCGCCCCAGCTAGCGGAGCCGGGGCGCACCACCGAGTCGCCAACACCCGCCCCCGAAGAGGCTTTTGGCCGCTATCGTGAGGGCAGAGCTTGCGGTCACAACCTGGTAGGGGGAAACCGTGGCGTTGAAGCCCGAACCGACCGCGCCGTTCCATTCGGTGCAGTACGCCCTCCGCGTTCTCGAAACGGTCTCCAAGCACGGCAACGGTGTGACGGACGCCCGGATCGCCCGGGAGACGGGACTGCCCGTCGGGCATCTCGCCTCCCTCCTGCTGATGCTGCGCCGCGAGGGGTACGTCGAGCAGATCGCCGACGGCGCGTACGTGATCGGCGCCTCGCTGCTGCTGCTCGGCTCCGGCGCCGCCCGCAGACAGGCCGTGGAGGCCCGGCTCCAGCAGGCGCTGGTCCAGCTGCGCGACTCGGTCGGCGCGGCGGTCTACCTCAGCCGGTACGTGGACGGCGAGATCCGCGTCACCCAGTGCGCCGACGGTCCGGGCGCCCCTGCGGTCAACGAGTGGGTGGACTTCCGGTCCTCGGCGCACGCCTCGGCGATCGGCAAGTGCCTGCTGACCCAGCTGGACCAGAACGGGCGGCGCGACCACATCGCGCGGCACAAGACCGCACGGCTGACATCGAGGACCATCACCAGCGAGAAGGTCCTCTTCTCCAAGCTGGACAGCCAGCCGGCGACGGTCCCGGTGCTCGACCTCCAGGAGTACGCGGTCGGCACGGTGTGCGCGGCGGTGCCGCTGACCGCCGGGGCGTCGGCGGGATGCCTGGCTCTTTCACTGCCGGTCGAGGACGCGCACCGCCTGCGCGAGGCGGCGGACACCCTGAACCGGCGGGCGGCGCCGGTGCTGCTGTCCCTGGCCCTTTAGGGCCCGTACCGGACACGTGTCAGAGGCACCCCTGAGGACCAGGTATTATTTTCGAGTCAGCAGGCGCCGCTAGCTCAGTTGGTTAGAGCAGCTGACTCTTAATCAGCGGGTCCGGGGTTCGAGTCCCTGGCGGCGCACAGACAACGCACGAGGCGGTCTCCGTTCAACGGGGCCGCCTCGTGCGTTTTCGGCATGTCCCCGGTGTGCTCGCGGCGTGCTCCCGGCAGGTGATCCGTCCCCCCGGCATGAGGACACGCTCTGTCCGCTACCTCCGCCATCGTGGCGTACGAGCACCGGACACACAGCAGCCGAAGGAAGCGGATCACCATGCCGACGCGAAAGCCCGTAAACACCAGGACCGTCCTCGACAGCCGCGCGCTCAATCGCGCCACCCTCGCCCGTCAGCACCTGCTCACGCGCAGCGGCGCCTCCGTGCCCGAGGCAGTGGCCCACCTGTGCGGCCTCCAGGCGCAGGAACCGCAGGAACCGTTCACCGGGCTGTGGTCCCGGCTGGCCGCGTTCGAGCCCGGACAGCTGGACGACGCGCTGACCGGCCGCACGGTGGTGCGCACCCACCTGATGCGCCGCACCGTCCACCTCGTCACCTCCGACGACGCGCTCGCCTGGCGGGGCCGCCACGACGCCATGCTGCGCCAGCGGGTGCTGGGCACCTACCGGCGCGAACTGGCCGGCATCGACCTGGACGAGGTCGCCGCCGCCGGGCGCGCGGTCATGGCCGACCGGCAGCCCCGCACCATGGGCGAGCTCGTCCTGGCGCTCGCGGACCGCTGGCCCGGCCCACCGCGCCGCGCCCTGGGCGAGCTGCTCGTGGCGGCCCTCGTCCCGATGGCCCAGCTTCCGCCCCGGGGCCTGTGGCAGCAGACCTCCGGCGTACGCAACCTGCCGTTGGCCACCTGGCTGGAGCGGGACATCGACCCCCTGCCCACCGGGGACGACGATCCGGTGGGGCAGCGACTCCTGCGGCGCTACCTCGCCGCCCACGGGCCCGCCGCGAGCGCGGACCTGCGCGCCTGGTGCGGCCTCGCCGGTCTTCCCGCCGCGGTCGGAGCGATCCGGGGAGAGCTCGTCGCCTTCCGCGACGAACGCGGCCGCGAACTGCTCGATCTGCCCGACGCGCCCCGCCCCCACCCCGACACCCCGGCCCCCGTCCGGTTCCTGCCGGCCTTCGACAACGCGATCCTCGGCTACCACGACCGCAGCCGCATCATCGACGCCCGCCACCTCGGCCTGTCCGTCGCGGGCCACCGCACGGTCCTCGTCGACGGCCGCGTCACCGCCACCTGGGCCGTGCGCGACCGCCTCCTGCGCATCAGCGCCCTCCGCCCCCTCACCGGCCCGGAACAGGAGGCGGTCCGCGCCGAGGCCCAGGGTCTGACCGCGTTCCTGGACCAGGACATCGAGGACGTCCGGCTCGGCACCGAGGGCTGACGATCGAGGTATACAGATGTTTTACACATGCGTACTAGACGGATGTTTTAAACGCTCGTATATTTCCTGGCATGACAACACCTCCGAGCACCGCCACCGCGCCCGGCGAGCGCGCCGGGCGCAGGGAGTGGACCGCCTTCGTGGTCCTGCTGCTCCCCCTCCTCCTGGTCTCGATGGACGTGTCCGTCCTCTTCTTCGCGATCCCGTCCATCGACCGGGACCTCGCACCCAGCGCCACCCAGCAGCTCTGGATCTTCGACGTGTACGGCTTCGCCCTCTCCGGCCTGCTCATCACGATGGGCTCGCTCGGCGACCGGATCGGCCGCCGCAAGCTGCTGATGATCGGCGCCTTCGCGTTCAGCGCGGCCTCGGCCGGCGCCGCCTACGCCGCCGGCCCCGAGATGCTCATCGCGGCCCGCGCCCTGCTGGGGATCGGCGGTGCGACGCTGATGCCGTCGACGATGGGCCTGGTGCGCAACATGTTCCGCGACGAGCGGCAGCGCAGCCGGGCCGTCGGGATCTGGTCCGGTGCCATGGCGGGCGGCATCGCGCTCGGCTCGGTGCTCAGCGGCGTCATGCTGGAGCACTTCTGGTGGGGCTCGGTCTTCCTGATCAACGTGCCGGCGATGGTGCTGCTGCTGGTCCTGGTGCCGGTGCTGGTGCCGGAGTTCAAGGACCCGCGCCCCGGGCGGTTCGACTTCCTCAGCGTGCCCCTGTCGATGGGTTCGGTGCTGCCGGTGGTCTACGGGGTCAAGGAGAGCGCCGCCCATGGCGTGGACGCGCGCAACGGGCTGATCGTCCTCGCCGGGCTCGCCGTAGGCTGGGTCTTCGTCCGCCGGCAGCGGAGCCGCGGCGACGCGATGATCAGCCGGGAGCTGTTCCGCGGCCGCGGCTTCGCCGCCGGGATCGGCCTGAACGCGCTGGCGTCCTTCGCGATGATGGGCTCCGCCTTCTTCACCACCCAGTACCTCCAGTCGGTGCTCGGGATGGGCACGATGGAGGCCTCGCTGTGGAGCCTGGCGCCGTCGCTGGCGGTCGGTGCGGCCGCTCCGGCGGCCACGGCCGTCGCCCAGCGGACCGAGCGCGGCCATGTCGTCTGCGCCGGGTTCGTCATCGCGGCGGCCGGATTCGGGATCCTCGCCCTGTCGGGCACCGACTCGCTGTGGGTCCTGCTCGTCGGATCGGCCGTGATGAGCAGTGGCATCGTGACGGTGATGGCGCTCGTCTCGGACCTGGCGCTGTCCAGCAGTCCGCCGGAGAAGGCGAGTTCGGCGGCCTCGCTGCTGGAGACCGGGCAGGAGTTCGGCGGCGCGCTGGGGATGGCGCTCCTGGGCGCGGTGGCGACCGCGGTCTACGCCGCCGAGATGCCGGACTCCGCGCCGGAGGCGGCCCGCAAGACGCTGCCGGGGGCGCTGTCCACCGGCGACGGTTCGCTGATCTCGCTCGGCAGGGAGGCCTTCGTGCACAGCATGCAGTTCGCGTCGGTCGCGGGGTCACTGCTCCTGCTGGCGGGGGCCGTCCTGGCGGTGACGCAGCTGAGGCGGGCGGTCCTCTCACGCCCGTCCGGTGTCTGAGGACAGCAGCCCGGTGCGCCCGTGCTCCTCGAACTCGGCGGTGAGGGAGGCCAGGTCTTCCTCACCGAACGGGACGTACGTGCCCTCCGGGTCCCGGTACCAGACGGCGGACCCGGACCAGAACCCCTCCAGGCGCAGCCCGACCCGGTGGACCTTGTTCGTCGCCGTCACCGGCATCGCGCGCACGATCCGTACGAAGCGGGGCGCCATCTTCGTACCCAGGTCGGGCTGGTCCCGGAGGAACGCGGCGAACGCGGCCGGATCGAATCCGGCCCCCTCGCGCAGCGCCAGCGCCGCCATCACCTGGTCCCCCGCGACCGGGTCGGGCACCGCGTAGACCGCCACGGCCGCCGCGTCCGCCCAGCGGGCGAGGATGTTCTCGATCATCGCGGCCGCCAGGTTCTCGCTGTCGACCCGCAGCCGGTCCTCCGTACGGCCCGCGAAGTAGAGGAAGCCGTCGGGGTCGCGGTAGAAGAGGTCACCGGTCCAGTACCAGCCGCCGCGCACCCGGGCCGCGTCCGCCTCCTCGTTGCGCCAGTAGCCCTCGAACGGGGTCCGGCCGCGGTTGACCAGCTCCCCTATCGCGGCGGCGCCGTTGAGCAGCTTCCCGCCCTCGTCGAAGACCGCGGCGACGCGTTCGCGGCCGCTCGAAGGGTCGACGACGGCGAGGTCGTCGCGGTCCGGGGCCCGGCCGATCGCGCCCGGCGGGGTGTCCGGGGTCCGCTGGATCGCCGCACCGCCCTCCGACGAGCCGTAGCCCTCGACCAGCCGCACCCCGAACCGCTCACGGAAGCGGGCCGCGTCCACGGCGCCCGCCTCGGTACCGAAGCCGATGCGCAGCGGGTGCTCACGGTCGTCGGGGCGCTCGGGGGTGGCCAGCAAGTACTGCACGGCACGGCCGACATAGGTGAAGTACGTGGCCCCGTGGGCGCGTACGTCGTCGAGGAAGCCGGAGGCCGAGAAGCGGCGGCGCAGGGCGACGGCGGCGCCGCCGGCCAGGGCGGGCGCCCAGTCGGCGATCACCGCGTTGCCGTGGAACATCGGCATGCAGATGTAGTGGACGTCCTCGCGCCCGATGCCGAAGTGCCCGACGAGCGAATGGCCGGCCGCGGCGAGCCGTCCCTGGGTGCAGACGGCGGCCTTGGGCGCGCCGGTGGAGCCCGAGGTGAAGTAGAGGAGCATCCGGGTTCCGGGCCCGGGGCGGCCGAGGGCGGTGTCGCCCGGCTCCGCCCCGGCGTACGGGGCGAGCAGCGCGGCGTACGCCTCGGTGTCGGTGACCAGCACTCGGACGCCCGGCAGCTCCAGGCCGTCGAGCAGCGGCAGATGGGCGCGCTCGGTGATCAGGACCCGGCATTCGGTGTGCAGGATGTCGCGGGCCAGTTCGGCCCCGCGACGGGTGGGGTTGATGCCGGCGACGGCGGCCCCGGCCAGGGCCGCCGCGCTCAACCACAGCGGAAATTCCGGGGTGTTGTCGAGCAGCACCCCGAGGTGCGGTTCACTGCCCGCCGGCAGCAGATCCGCCAGGAGCGCGGCCCGTGCGGCAGCGCCGGAGGCGACCTGGTGGTGGCTGAGGACGATGCCCTCGTGCCTCAATCCGGGCCGGTGGTCGCCCCATTGGCGCTGTACGAGCTCCGCGACGGTGCCTGCGCTCCTCATGGCGCCGCACGGTAACTGACTACGCGTCAGAACTGAACATCGGAGCACGAGTAGAACGCGTTGGCCGTGTCCGCGATGTTCCAGACGCTCAGGATGATGTGCTTCCCGGTCTTCTGGGTGGGGATGGTGCCCTGCTGGGTCAGCGTGGCCGGGGGCTGCTGGTTGCCGTACGGCACCGTCATGAACGGCTGCGACTCCAGGTCGGAGCGCTTGAGCGGCTTGGTGGGGTCCCAGCCGTTCTTGGTGATGTAGTAGCGGAAGTCCGTCGTGGCGTGCCGGGCGGTGAACTGCCAGCGGAAGCTGAAGCCCTGCCCGGCGGTGACGTGGGTGGCGGGCCAGTTGCCGCCACGCGGGTCGTCGAGCTGGGCGAACTCGCCGTGTCCGCCGGAGCAGATCGCGCCGTCGGCGGGGCCGGACGCCGGGAAGCCCTTGGGGCCCTCGACGCTCTGCGGCTCCCACTGGATGTTGCCGCAGCCGGTCACCGTGCCGTTGGCACAGAGCTTCTGGCGGCTGATGGGGTTGTCGGTGTAGCCGTGGCTGCCGGCACTGCTGGTCGCGAACATCGAGACGCCCGCTACCGCAAGGCCCACCAGGGCCGCGCCTGTCTTCTTACGCATTGCTGAAGCTCCTCGGATTCGTGGGGGAGGTTCCATGAGCACTGCTGCGCGCGTGTCGTGCGGTCTAGACCAAGGCCTAGATTATTGACGGATCATGAACATGTCCAGACCAATGGGAGTTGGATTCCGGTTGGCCCCGGAAGAGCCGGCCGAGCCGCCTCAGACACCGTCTCCGCCACCGCGTCCGGTGTAGAACGCGACGGTCAAGTCCTTGACCAGTGACTTCCGTTCGTAGTCGTCGAGCTCCACGAGCCCCCGGGCGGTCAGCCGGTTGACCGTGTCGTCCACGGCGTCCACCACCGAAGTCAGCACGCTGTCCCGGTGTTTGGCGTCGATGGCCGCGATCCGGCGCCGCTGCATGGCCGCGGCCACCTCCGGCGCGTACTCGATTCCGGTCGGCTGCGCGGAGTACACCTCGATGCCGACCGGTTCGCAGTCCGCCTTCAGCATCCGGGTCAGCGCGTCCCCGACGGCCTCGGCGTTGCGCAGGGTGTGGGCGTCCTCGTGGAAGGCGTCGGCGGGCAGCTGGGAGAGGACCCGCGCCATCGCCGCCTCGACCTGCTCCCGCAGATACTCCTCGTGGTCGGCGATCCCCAGGGTCGCCCGCACGGTGTCCTCGACCCGCCACACGACGAGGACGACGACCCGCAGCGCCGTGCCGTTCGCGTCCACCGCGGGCAGCGGTTCGCTGCGCCAGTGCCGCAGCCGTACGTCGACCCGGCGCCGCAGCAGCAGCGGGCTGACCCACATCAGCCCGGTGCGCCGCACGCTGCCGCGGTACTGGCCGAAGAGGGTGAGCACCCAGGCGTACCCGACCCGGCCGCGGGTCAGGCCGCCGAGCGCGAAGAGCACCGTGGTCAGCAGCAGGGCGAGCGCCGCCCAGGCGCCGAGGCCGATACCGTCGTACGGCCGCGGGCCGAGCCCGAGCCGGTGCAGCACTCCGCCCGGCAGCGCGCCCGTCCACCACAGGACCCCGCCGGAGCCGGCGAGTCCCAGAAGGCCGGCGAGCAGCGCGGCCCAGCCGGGCAGCGCCGGGCCGGGCTGTTCGCGCAGCCTCGGGTCGGCGACCGGCGCGGGCCGGGTGGAGGGCCGCACCTGCGGCGACCGCGGCACCGGCGGCCGCCGGACACCGGCCGTCGACTCGATCCCGGAGGCCCTGCGCACGACGGTGGCGGGCAGCGCGGCGGCGTCCGCCGCGACCTCGGGATCGTCGCGGAAGAGCAGGTGCACCGGGATGGAGGCGGTGCGCTCGTTGGCGATGACCGAGTGGTGCCGGCCGGTGTCCACCCGTACGTCGGTGCGGAGCTCGCCGGTGTCGGCGCCGCAGAAGGACAGCGAGAGGGAGGGCCCGGCGTCCCGGCGGACCGGGGAGAGCCCCGGCCCGGGAGGGAACGAGGGTCCCGGCAGGGCGGGTTGCCCCGACTGCCCCGGCCGTCCCGGATCGCGCACCTCGTCGCGTACGTCCTCACGCACCTCGTCGCGTACGTCCTCACGCACGTCCGGTTCGGTCGCCACGCCCGGAACCGACACCGACGCCGAGGTCGCGCCGAACGCGGAGCCCCCGCGCTCGCCCTCGCCGGGCGTCAGGTCGAGCACCAGATCGACCACGGACCCCGGACCCGGACCCGGTTCCGACGCCGACCAGCCGTAGGGCCCGCTCACCGGATCCCTCGGGCCGTCCCGGCCCGGCGGGGCGTCCGCGCGGGACGACGCGTCCGCCTCGCGCCCCGGCCGGTCCGGTACGGCCCACTCCCGCACCGGGAGCGCCCCGTACCTCTCCTCGCCGTACTCCGGGTTCTCCCCGTTCTCCGGGTTCCCGGAGCTGTCCGACACCGTGGATCGCATTCCCGCCTCCGTCATGTGCGTCGTGTCACGCGAAGAGTCGCCGCCAGGTCTCCGGACCCGGATAGCCGTCGGCCTCCGCACCCCGCCAGCCCTGCGCCTTCTGGAAGGCCTCGACATTGCGCCGGTCCGCCTCGGTCCACCGGGGTCCGGGGCCCGACACGTAGTACTTGCCGTATCCCTTCCTCACCAACTGTTTCCCGAGCTTGTCGACATGGCTGTTGGACTGACCCGACCGGAAATAGCCCCGCCCCGGGAAGGCGGACACACCGGTCGAACCGCCCTGGCCGGTTCCGCCCGCGGCGGCGATGTCGCGGCCGGTCCCGGTGGTCAGCAGGCGCCAGGTGCCGGGGCCGGGGATGCCGTCGGCCTCCTTGCCCTTCCAGCCCTGGGCCCTCTGGAACGCCGCGGTCGCCTGCCGGTCGGCGCTGCCCCAGGCGGGGCCGGGGCCGACCCTGTAGAAGCGCTTGCCGCCCCGCGCGACGAGCAGCTTGCCGAGCTGGGTCACGTAGGCGTTGTTCGCACCCGGGCCGAACTTCCCGGCCCCCGGGAACTTCGTCGTCGAGCCGCTGCCGCCGGTTCCGGTGCTCAGCCCCTTGTAGCGGTAGGCGGCGTAGCTGCCCGAGTTGCTCCAGTACGCCATGGGCGTCGTCCGCTTGCGGGTGTGCGGCGTGGTCTGCTCGTACGCCGTGTAATGGGTGTGCGCGGAGTCCGTCCAGCCGTCGAAGATCGTGACGTGCGAGCCCTTCGCGGGGTCGGCCGGATTGTGGAAGAGCAGGATGTCACCGGGCTGGAGATCCTCCCGCGCGATCCGCGTGCCGTACGAGGCGAGGCTGCCGGTCCACTCGTTTCCGGCCAGGTCCCAGGCCATCGACACATAGCCGGAGCAGTCCTGGCGGTACCCGTCCGACCAGTACCTGCTCATGCTGTACGGGACCTGCGCGGTGACCCACTTCTTCGCGCGGCTGATGATCTCGGCCCGGGTGGTCCTGCGCAGGGTGGACGTACTCGCCTGCGAGGCCGACGGGCCGGAGGCCCCCGCGCCCTGCAACGGGCCGGGTCCGCCCTGCGGGCTGTCCGGCCCCGGATCGGTCACCGGGGCCGGATCGGTCACCGGGGCGGGGTCGGTCACCGGGGCGGGGTCGGCCACCGCGGTCGCCGCTTCCGCGAGACCGGCGCTCAGCACCACTCCCGCGGCGGTGGCCAGCACCAGCGCGCGCCGCGCGCCGTGCGCGGCCGGATGCCCTCCCTGCCGCGTGGGCAGTGCCGCGGCTGCGGTTCGCCGTTGCACGGCGCACCCCGCACAGGTGCAGTCGATGGCGGGTACGTACTCCTCGAAGGCCGGCACAGCCATGCGGTTCCCTCCGCAGTCGTCAAGATCTTTGGGCGCATCTGCACGGGCGTCAGTCTCTCAACTCTCCTGACATATCGCATTTTGACGGATAGAAGAGAAAAAACGACCATCCGACAGGCCGAGGTGGAGGGGAAATGGTCGGGACCACCACCCCGGATCGGGTAGAGTTCTCCAGGTCAGCAGGCGCCGCTAGCTCAGTTGGTTAGAGCAGCTGACTCTTAATCAGCGGGTCCGGGGTTCGAGTCCCTGGCGGCGCACGCAAAGTCAAGGCCCCCTCGCCACGCGCGAGGGGGCCTTGGCCGTTCTCCGGCGCTCCGCACCGACACCCCACAGTGCATACTTTGCTCACGCACAGCCCACTCACACCCGACGGACAGTCACCAGTTGGTCACCCGGTGGCACGAGGGCGCTTCACGGTCACTCCGATCACCCCCGCCCGCGCCCCCACATCACCTCGCCGCGAGGGCCACCAAATCGTGCGTATGAGCGGTTAACCGCCCGTTTCACCCTTGCGATCACGGCCCGGGTCGGCCAACCTGTCTGGATACTGTCGGCGCCAACCGAGCTGACGGGCACAGCAGTTGGGGGCATGTGAGGGAGATGTTCCGGTTGTGTGCGAGGTGAGGTGGGGGTCTCGCACACGAGCAAATACCGAACAGGCATCATGCAACCGGAAGGGCTCCGTTCCGTGTCTCAGGAAGGGTGGCCCGCCACTGAGCCGTCGGTCGCGTTCCTGGGGGGCACGCGACAGGCGAAAGGACCGACCGACCACACAGCCCGCCTGTGTGCAGGGGGATGACCCATGACGTCGACGCCGCCAGGCGCCCGGCAGGACAACGACTCTTCCCGGACCACGCAGCTCCGGATACCCCCGCAGCTCAGGCCCGGGGGCCACCGGCGGCGCCCGAAGAAGGAGCTGCCGCGCTACGACTACGAGCACTACAGCCGGCTCGCCGGGCCACTGACCCAACCCGATCCGGCCAAGCCGTACACCGTGCGGTACCGCTCGCTCCTCTCCCAGGAGCCGCACCGGATACGCGCGGCCCTCCTGCTGGGCGCCGCGCCGCTCGTCTCGCTCGGCCTGTTCGCCTGGCTGATGCAGCCCGAGCACTGGACGCAGCGCGACCCGAACCTCAAGAACGACACGCTGCTGATCCTCGACATCGTGATGCTGGTGTCGATCGGTCTCATCGAGCTCTTCCGTACCCTGAACGTCCTCTCCAACGCGCACGCCACCCTGGTCGCACGTGACCCGGTGCCGGTCGTGCCGGAGAACGGCACCAGGGTCGCCTTCCTCACCTCCTTCGTCCCGGGCAAGGAGCCCCTGGAGATGGTGACGAAGACCCTGGAGGCCGCCGTCCGCATCCGCCACCGCGGACTGATGCACGTCTGGCTCCTCGACGAGGGCGACGACCCCGCCGTCAAGGAGGTCTGCCAACGGCTGGGGGTGCACCACTTCTCCCGCAAGGGCGTGGCGCACTGGAACCAGGCCAAGGGCCCGCACCGCGCGAAGACCAAGCACGGCAACTACAACGCCTGGCTCGACGCGCACGGCGACACGTACGACTTCTTCGCGTCCGTCGACACCGATCACGTCCCGATGCCCAACTATCTGGAGCGGATGCTCGGCTACTTCCGCGACCCGGACGTCGGCTTCGTCATCGGCCCGCAGGTGTACGGCAACTACGACAGCTTCGTCACCAAGGCCGCCGAGTCGCAGCAGTTCCTCTTCCACGCGCTGATCCAGCGCGCGGGCAACCGCTACGGCGCCCCGATGTTCGTCGGCACCAGTAACGCGGTGCGGATCTCGGCCCTCAAGCAGATCGGCGGCCTGTACGACTCGATCACCGAGGACATGGCGACCGGCTTCGAGATGCACCGCGCCCGCAACCCGCGCACCGGCCGCAAGTGGCGCTCGGTGTACACCCCGGACGTCCTGGCCGTGGGCGAGGGCCCGACCGCGTGGACCGACTTCTTCACCCAGCAGCTGCGCTGGTCGCGCGGGACGTACGAGACGATCCTCAAGCAGTACTGGAAGGGCGTCTGCTCACTGCCCGTGGGCAAGCTCTTCAACTACACCATGATGATCATCTTCTACCCGATGTCCGCCATGAACTGGATCCTCGCCGCGCTCAGTTGCGCGCTGTTCCTGGGGATGGGCGCCTCGGGCGTGCAGATCGACCCGGTCGTCTGGATGATGCTGTACGGCAACGCGTCCGCGCTCCAGATCGGCCTGTACATCTGGAACCGCCGGCACAACGTCTCGCCGCACGAGCCCGAGGGCTCCGGCGGCCTGGCCGGCATGATGATGTCCGCGCTCTCCGCGCCGATCTACGCGCGCTCGCTGATGGACGCCGTGCTGCGCCGCAAGAGCTCGTTCGTCGTCACGCCCAAGGGCGACTCCTCCAGCCCGGACACCCTCTTCGGGACCTTCCGCATCCACCTCTTCTTCATCCTGGTCTTCGGCGGCTCGATCGTGGCGTCGTTCGTCCTCGGCCACAGCCATCCGGCGATGCTCACCTGGGCGGCCCTGGCGCTGCTGATCACCGCGGCACCGATCTTCGGCTGGCGGTACACCGTGCGGGCGGAGAAGAGGAAGCGGCGCGCGGGACCACCGCCGCCGAGCGGCCCGCCCGCCCAAGCAGGCCAGGAGAAGCCCGGCTGGGACGGCAACGAACAGACCATGCAGATCGCCCTTGGGGGACGTAGACCATGAAGTACCGTCCGAGCCGCCGTACCCGCCGCATGGCGATCAGTACGGCGGTGGTTCTCGCGCTCGCGGGGGCGAACGGGCCGTGGCTGTACCGCTTCAGCACCGAGCGCTACCACGACTACAAGATCAACAAGTCCGATTACAAGGCCGCCAAAGGCCACTGGGACTTCCTGGACATCCCGTCCGAGTTCAGGATCAACACGATCCACGCGGCGCTGCTGCACACCGGCAAGGTGCTGCTCGTCGCCGGTTCCGGCAACAACCAGAAGAACTTCGACGCGAAGAGCTTCCGGTCGGTGCTGTGGGACCCGAAGACCAACGAGTTCAAGAACATACCCACGCCCAAGGACATGTTCTGCGCCGGTCACACCCAGCTGCCCGACGGCAAGCTGCTCATAGCCGGCGGCACGAAGCAGTACGAGAAGCTCAAGGGCGACGTCACCAAGGCGGGCGGCCTGATGATCGTCCACAACGAGGACCCGGACAAGCCGATCACGCTTCCCGCGGGCACCAGATTCACCGGCAAGGACAACGGCAGGACCTTCGTCACCAAGGACCCCGTGCTGGTGGAGAAGGCCAAGAAGGTCTTCGACAAGAACACCGGCGCGTTCCTGCGCAACGACCCCGGTCTCGGCCGGATCTACGTCGAGGCCCAGAAGTCCGGTACGGAGTACGAGACGGGCGCGGAGGACAACTACCGCATAGCCGGCCTGTCCGGCTCCGACACCCGCAACGTGTACGGGATCGCCCAGAAGCTCGCCCTCGACAAGAAGGACTTCCAGGGCATCCGGGAGGCCTTCGAGTTCGATCCGGTGGCGGAGAAGTACATCACCGTCGACCCGATGAACGAGGCCCGCTGGTACCCGACGCTGACCACGCTCGAGGACGGCAAGGTCCTCGCCCTCTCCGGCCTGGACGAGATCGGGCAGATCGTGCCCGGCAAGGACGAGGTCTACGACCCGGAGACCAAGAAGTGGGAGTACACCGGCGTCATCCGGAAGTTCCCCACCTACCCGGCGGTCTTCCTCCTCAACGACGGCAAGCTCTTCTACTCCGGCTCGAACGCGGGCTACGGCCCCGCCACCGTCGGCCGCGCTCCCGGCGTCTGGGACCTGGCGACGAACAAGTTCACCAAGATCCCCGGCCTGAGCGACCCGGACCGGATGGAGACCTCGGCGACGGTACGGCTTCCCCCGGCCCAGGACGAGAAGTTCATGGTGATCGGCGGCGGCGGCGTCGGTGAGTCCGACAAGTCCAGCGAGAAGTCCCGGCTGGTCGACCTCAAGGACGCCGATCCGAGGTTCAAGGACGGCGCCTCCCTGGACGAGGGCACCCGCTACCCGAGCGCGTCCCTGCTCCCCGACGACTCCCTGCTGGTCACCGGCGGCTCCGACGACTACCGGGGCCGCGGCGGCTCCGACGTCCTCCAGGCCCGGCTGTACGACGCGAAGTCGGACACCTACCAGCGGGTCGCGGACCCGGCGGTGGGGCGCAACTACCACTCGGGGTCGGTGCTCCTCCCCGACGGCCGGGTCATGATCTTCGGCTCGGACTCGCTCTACTCCGACAAGGCGAACACCCGGCCGGGCGTCTTCGAGCAGCGCATCGAGATCTACACCCCGCCCTACCTGTACCGCGACTCGCGGCCCGAGCTGACCGCCGGGCCGAAGAGCGTGAAGCGCGGCGGCACCGCGATGTTCACGACCAACCAGGCCTCGACGATCACGTCGGCGAAGCTGATGCGGCCGAGCGCGGTCACCCACGTCACGGACACCGACCAGCGGTCGGTGGCGCTGGACCTGAAGAAGACGGACGGCGGGATCTCGGTGACGGTGCCGAAGAACCGGGCGCTGGTGCCGTCGGGCTGGTACATGCTCTTCGTCACCGACGACCAGGGCACACCGTCGGAGGGAACGTGGGTGGAGGTGCCGTAGTCACCTCACGCGGCACCGGACGGGACCCGTCCTATCCGGTGCCGCGGGCCAGGCCGAGGGCGTACTCGGGCCACCAGTCGCCGGCCTTCGGCCCGCCCCGGCAGTCGCCGTCGGACTCCCCCGGGCGCTTGATCCAGAGGTACGCGTCGACGAGCTCGTCGCCCGTGGACGCCGTCGGGGTCGCGCCGAGGGCCCGTCCCGGCGGATTGCACCAGCTCTGCTCGGGGGCGCCGCCGGTGTACGGGCCGTTGCCGTTGCGGCTGGTGTCGATGACGAACGGCTTGCCGCCCACCTTCGCCGACAGCCGCTTGCCGAAGTCCTCGCTGACCTCGGTGGTCTGGAAGTTGGAGACGTTCACCGCGAAGCCGTCGGCCGCGTCGATGCCCGCCTGCCGCAGCGGCTGGAAGAGCGCGTCCGGGGTGTGCCAGCCCGCGTTGCCCGCGTCCACGTAGACCCGGGTGCCCGGCTGCTGCTTGAGCCGCTCCACCGCGCCCTTGAGCAGGTCGTAGCGCTCCTCGTGGAACTTCCGCGGAGTGCACCCGTCGACCAGGTGCAGCACCGCGTCCGGCTCCAGGATCACCGTGGCGCCGCGGTCACCGATGCCCTTGGCCACGCCGTCCAGCCAGCTTCGGTACGCGTCACCGTCGGCCGCGCCGCCCTTGGAGAACTGTCCGCAGTCGCGGTGCGGGATGTTGTAGAGGACCAGCAGCGCCTCGCGGCCGGCCTTCGCGGCGGCCTCCGTGAAGCCCTTCGCCTCGGCCTCCGGGTTGTCCGGGCCGATCCATTCACCGACCGGCTGCCGCGCGATCCTCCGGACCAGGGCCGCGTTCTTCGCGTCGCCGTCCTCGGTGTACCGGGCGACCTGCCGGGCGGCGTTCCCGTCGGGGTTGACCCAGTACGGATCGGTGCCCTTGGGCTGCTGGGCGATGGCCGCGGGGTTCTTCCCCGCCCCGCCGTCCTTGTCACCGTCGCCGGAAGAGGAACATCCCGCGAGCAGCAGCGCGGCGCCGAGCACGGCCACGCCCGCTCCCCGCATGCCGAACCGGCCGTTGTGGCTGCCGTACATTCACTCCCCTTAGGTGCTCACCGGCCGCCGGGGCGCAGACGGGGAACGTCACATCGCCGCCCATCCTGGCACAGGGCCCGGGAGCGGCCCGGCCCCTCACGACTTCGTCGAAGAGCTGTTACGGCGGGTTCACCACGCTCTGCCCGGCTTGGCCGCGTGCGGAGCGTGACTGGTTATCGACGTACCGTCAGAAAGTAGCTGGGCGTGGGCAGTTCGGCGTCCTACAGTGGGCGTGCGGCGACCCAGGACGCCACCGACCTCCCGTGTCCGCGCCGGGCCACTCCCGCGGCCCGCGCACCGCGGTCGAGGACCGGCCCGGCCGGCGCCCGGAGAACCGGGCGGCCGGCCGGTCCGCGTACCCCCGGGATCAGGCACCGATCCCGGCGGCCGCCTTCGCGCCCGCCTTCCCGCTCGCCCTCTCCGCCGATTTCTCGCCGGTCAGGTACGCCGAGACGACCACGTTCGCCGTGTACGTGTGCGCGGCACGGTCGTACGTACCGCCGCAGGTGATCAGCCGGAGCTCCGCCCGGCCGTCCTTGCGGGGGCCGTACGCCTTCTGGGCGTTGAAGCGTTCGCGGGTGAAGACCTGGACGTCGTCGATGGTGAACTCGGCGATCGTGCCGTCGGTCCGGGTCACCTCGACCTTGGCGCCGGGGCGGGCCGCGCTGAGCCCGTAGAAGACGGCCGGTTTGGTCTCGGTGTCGACGTGGCCGACGAACAGCGCCGGCCCCTTGGCGCCGGGCTCGGTGCCGCTGCCGTACCAGCCGACCGTCTGGGGCGTGTCGAAGGACGGCGGTGTGATCGCCCCGTCCTCGTCCAGGCCCCGGGACACGACGGGGGCCCGGATGCCGATCGACGGAATCTCCACGCTCCGCGGCGTCCCGCCCTCGATCGGGTCGTGTGCCGGGGGCAGCGGTACGCCGAGCGGGCGTCCGACCGCGGCGACGTCCCCGGTGGTCGGGGCGGAGCCGGTGCCGGAGCCGTCGGTGATGCCGCGGCCCCAGAGCCACAGGCCCAGCAGCAGCACGGCCCAGGCCACTCCGGTGAGCAGCCTGCCGTGCCCGGTCGAGCGGTCGGAGGAGGACATGTCAGTCGGTGGCCGGGCGGCGGCGGCGCACGCTGCGGAGGGCGACCGCGACGGCGGCGACGGCGGCGAGCGCGAGGCCGATCACCGCGTGGGCGGTGCCGGGGCCCTCCTGCTGGGCGGCCTGGTCCGCGAGTACGGCGGTGCCGCCGCCGCCCGCGCGGACCGGGGCGACGGGCATGGGCCGGTTGCGGTGGACGACGGTGACGACGGCGGACGCCTTGGCGTGCTTGTCGTCCTTGCACACCACCTGGACGTCGTAGTCGCCGGCATCGGCGTCGGAGCGGATCCGGGCCTCTGCGAAGAGCGTCCTGCCGTCACCGGGCGAGAAGCGCGCCTCGGAGACGAAGGCATCGGAGTTCCCCTTGGCCTCCTTGCCCTTGCAGCCGTCGACCTCCAGGTCGACCTCACCGCCCGGGGCGACGGAGGACGGGGAGACCGAGAGGGTGACCCGGGACCGCGACTCCTGGTCGTGGACGGAACCGGAACTGGCCAGTGCGACGGAAGCGGGCATCAGGGTCGCCGCGGCCACCGCGGCGGCACAGAACGTGAGGGGTATTGAACGCATCGTGAACCTCCTTATGGAAGGTTCACGCGTGCGGCGGCTTTCCGCATCCGCAGGGGCCGCGGCACTGGGCCGGTGGAGTGCGGGGGTGCGTACGCGGCGCGCACGCACCCCCGCCCCCGGACCGGGTGTCAGCCCAGGTCGACGAGGTCCACGAGGTCGGCGATGGAGTCGACGACCGTGGACGGCCGGAACGGGTACTTGTCGATGTCCGCCACCGTGGTGAGCCCGGTGAGCACCAGGAACGTCTGCATGCCCGCCTCCAGGCCGGCCAGCACGTCGGTGTCCATCCGGTCGCCGATCATGGCGCTGGACTCGGAGTGGGCGCCGATCGCGTTGAGCCCGGTGCGCATCATCAGCGGGTTGGGCTTGCCCGCGAAGTACGGGGCCTTGCCGGTGGCCTTGGTGATGAGGGCGGCGACGGACCCGGTCGCGGGCAGCGGGCCCTCGGCGGACGGGCCGGTCTCGTCCGGGTTGGTGCCGATGAAGCGGGCGCCGCCGTTGATCAGCCGGATCGCCTTGGTGAGCGCCTCGAAGGAGTACGTACGGGTCTCACCGAGGACGACGTAGTCGGGCTCGTGGTCGGTGAGGACGTAGCCGATGTCGTGCAGCGCGGTGGTCAGCCCGGCCTCGCCGATGACGTACGCCGTGCCGCCGGGCCGCTGGTCGTCCAGGAACTGGGCGGTGGCGAGCGCGGACGTCCAGATGTTCTCGACGGGCACGTCGAGGCCCATCCGGTTGAGCCGGGCGTGCAGGTCGCGGGCGGTGTAGATCGAGTTGTTCGTGAGGACCAGGAAGGGCAGTCCCGACTCCCGCAGCCGCTTGATGAAGGCGTCCGCGCCGGGGATCGGGGTCCCCTCGTGGATGAGGACTCCGTCCATGTCGGTGAGCCAGGACGAGATCGGCTTGCGCTCTGCCATGCGGGACTCCTGATTTGCCGTACGCCGGGTGCGGGGACGCCGGCGGCACCGCGTTGTGCAGCGCCGACGTCCCCGATTTTAGGCTGCCCGTTCGACCGGCGGGTACTGCCTGATCACCCGTACCTGATCTTGGCGCCGGATCACGCGGCCTTGACCGTCACCCCGTCGACCACCCAGAACCAGTTGTTGCCCCCCGTGTACCGGAATCGGACCTGGGCGGTGGTGGCCCCGGACGGGACCTGGAGGGTGAGCGATTCGGTCTTCGAGACGGTGTCCGCGGTGTACGCCTTCACCGCGACCGGTGTGCCGCCGTCGTAGGAGACGAGGACCTCGCCCTTCTGCGGGGCCTCCTGACGGTAGTGGGTGGTGTAGGCGAGGGTGGCGGCGCGGCCGCCGGTGACCGGCCAGGCGGGGCTGATCAGGGTGGAGTCGAAGGTGCCCGTACAGCTCTTGTCGACCCACTCGTCGCCGTCGGCGACCGCGAAGACGTTGCGGGCCCTGACGTTGGTCTCGCGCCACTGGCCGCGCTCGGCGGAGGTCCAGAACTCGTCGGTGGTGAAGGTCCAGCCGCGCCATTCGGTGACGCCGCCGGTGCCCATCGCGCTGTTGTCGACGGTCCATCCGGCGGGCGGGGTGTGGGTGAAGCCGAGGACGGTGCTGCCGGTACCCGTCTCGTCGACCCGGGTCTGCAGCTTCGGGCGCAGGGCGTCGAAGGCGTCGGGGACGGGCTGCTGGAGCGGGCGCCCGTCCAGGCCCCAGGCCGGGTCCACGGCTGTGCCGAGGTGGGCGAGGGCGGAGACGGCCACGTCCGGCATCTTGATGTCGTACCGGGTCGAGCCCGCGGTGATCGCGCCACCGGCGGCGATGAGGAAGGTCTGCCGCTCGGCCGCGCTGGAGCCGCCGTGGCCGCCGTGGCCGCCGGCGTCGGTGTGCCCGTGGTCGGCGGTGATCATGATGAGCCAGCCCTCGGAGCCGTACGTGGCCCGGCCCTTCACCGCCGCCACCAGCCGGCCGACCTGGGTGTCGACGCCGTGGATCGCGTCGAGGTACTGGGAGCTCGCGGCGCCGTAACTGTGGCCCGCGTGGTCGACGTTGTCGAGGTGGACGAAGACCGCGTCCCGGCTGCCGCCGGCCAGTTCGGCGGCGGTGGCGGCCCGGGGTGCGCCCCTGGCGGCGCACGCCCTCCGTGTAGCTGGCGAGGGAGAGCGGCTGCTCCAGCTTGGGGCCCGCGACGACCGTGCCGCGGCCCTGCCGGGCGAGCCGCCCCTCCAGGAGCAGTTCGCGCAGCGCCTGGCGCACGGTCTCGCGCGACACCCCGTAGCGCAGGGCGAGGTCACGTTCCGGCGGCAGCATGCCGCCCTCGCCCAGTTCCTCGACGAGGACGGAGACATGGGCCTTCACGGCGTAGTACTTGGGAATACGGCCGTGCTCCGGGATGCCGGAGCGAATCGGTGCGCCAGGTGCCTGGTCGCGCGGGTAGTCCACGGCCCGATGGTGGCAGACGGACATGAACACCGGTGGACGCGCAGGCCCGGAACGGCTCGAAGTCAGCGGCGGGCGCGGCGCGTCCGGCGGGACCAGACCACCATGGCCCCGCCCCCGATCAGGAACCCGGAGACGGTGAGACCGGGCCGCGGCAACGGCACGGGGATGCCGGTCCTGGCCAGCTCAGGGACCCCGGCGGGGTCCCGGCCCGGTGCGACGGGGCGCGGGGCGGCGGTGCCGCTGGGCCGGGTCCCGTCGGGGAGGCGGCCGGACTCCTCGCCCGTACCGTCGCTCTCCCTGCCGGTGCCACCGGTCTCGCGGCCCTTGCCGACCTCGCCGACCTCGCCGGTGCGGTCCTCCTGCTTGCCGGTCCTGTCGCTGTCCATGCCCTCTCCCCCGCCGTCCTCGATCACGGTGAACGGATAGTCCCCGGACTCTCCGACCCACTCCCCGTCACTGCCCTCCGGCACCGCGCCGCTGTCGTTCCTGCCGCCCGGCGGGTGCTTCCGCTGGACGATCGCGGCGTTGGCGGTGATCCGGCCGGGGCTGGTGTCGGAGGTGAACGCCAGCCTGACCTGGACGGTGACGGTGCGGCCGGCGGGCACGGTGAAGCCCCCGAAGGCATCGCCGCCGACGCCTCCGAAGACGCCGATGTGTTCGTCCCGGTCGGTCGTCTCCCAGGTGACGCGGTGCTCCACGTCCGGATGCGCGCGCTCGGAGAACTTCAGCTGGATCTGGTCCGAGGTCAGCTTGCGGTCGGCGTCGGTGAGGACCAGGACCGGGTGGATGGCGCGGCAGGACCGCGAGGTGGTGTTGGTCAGGTCCAGGAACCAGGTGCCGTAGCCGCCGCCGGAGGCGTAGGTGTCGGGGCCGCCGTGGATCCGGGTGTCGATCGGGAACTCGGCCGCCTCCGGATCACCGCACGCGGGCTGCTGGTCGGCGGTGACGGCGACCGGTGCGGACGCGTCCGGGGCCGCAAGTGCCGCCAGTGCCGCGGCCGGCGGGGTGGCCGGGGTGGCGGCCGGATTGCGCTGCGGGGCGGCCGACGCGTTCCCCGCCCCGCCGAGCACGACGGCGGGGACCACACTGGCGGCGACCAGCCCGAGTGCGAGCCCGTGCCCGTGCCGGGGCCGCCCGGCGGATGCGGGCGGCCCCGGCACGGGCACGGGGTGTTCGGGGGGTGTGGCGGGCGGGGGCGGTGTGGGGGGCACGGAGGGCATGGGGGCGGCCTTCGCTGCTCGCGGAAGAAGTCGGCTCGCCCCGGACCCGGAGTTCACCGGTATGGACCGGCGACGCTGCCACGCCCGGGGGTGCGCCCCCGCGCAGACTTGCCGCGAGGCCGCCCGGCCGGCGGCGGCGAACCCCTCGATCAGCCGAGCCGGGGCCGCTCCGGGGCGCCCTCCCCGTCCGGCTCCGGGTGGCGGTCCCGGGCCCGCTCGGGGTCGTCGCTGCCGCCGACGCGGCCGAACAGCGGGGCGAGGACCAGTTGCGCCGCCCCTTCGGCGACCGGCCGGTCGCCTCCCCCGGCGGTGACGTCCGGCACCGGCACCCCGCCGACGCCCTCGCGCCGGGCCCGCTCGTCGAGCACGGCGCGCACTCCGCGGACGTACGCGTCGGGGTCGGCGGCGACGGTGCGTCCGCCCAGCACCACCCGGTCGATGCCGAGCAGCCCGACCAGGTTGGCGGCGCCGGTGCCGAGCACCCGCGCGGCCTCTGCGACATCGCCGCGGGCGACGGCCGCCAGGCAGAGCGCCTCGATGCAGCCACGTCCGCCGCAGCCGCACCGCACCCCGTCCAGTTGCACCGTCTGGTGGCCGAACTCACCGGCCCCGGTACGGGTCCCGCGGTGCAGCGCCCCACCGAGCACCAGCCCCGCGCCGAGTCCGGTCCCGAGGTGGAGGTACGCGAAGTCGCCCGGACCCGGCGCCTGGAGGGCGAGCCCGAGGGCCGCGGCGTTGGTGTCCTTGTCGATGACGACGGGCAGCCCGGTCCGCGCCGCGAGGGCGTCCCCGAGCCGGTAGCCGTCCCACTGCGGGAACCCGGTGACGCGGTGCAGCACCCCGCCCCGGTGGTCGAGCGGCCCCGGCACCGCCGCCCCCACGCCGAGCACCGGCCGCGTACCGTCGCCGCGCACGGCGGCGACCGCGCCGGCCGCCGCGGCGACCACCTCGTCGGCCGGGGCGCCGAAGTCCAGCGGGGCCGTACGGCTTGCGACCACCGTGCCCGCGAGGTCGACGAGCACCACGGTCAGCCCGTCGCGGTCCAGATGCAGCCCCACCGCGTGTCCGGCGTCCGGCACCAGCCGCAGCACGGTCCGGGGCTTGCCGCCCGTGGAGGCGCGGTGGCCCGCCTCCGTCGCCAGGCCCTCGGCCCGCAGCCGGGCGGTGATCTTGCTGACGGCCTGCGGGGTGAGCGCCGTCCGCTCGGCGAGTTCGAGCCGGCTGATCCCGCGCTCGCCCGCGACCCTCAGCAGGTCCAGCACGAGCGCCCCGTTGTGGCTGCGCAGCGTCGGCAGGTTGGCGCCGCTCTTACTCCTGTTCACCGACCCATTGTCGCTGCCGCTTGCACTTTGGCAACAGCGTTGCCAAAGTGGAACGCATGACTGCCCACGCGACTCACGAGCCCTCCGGAACGGCCCCGGCCCCCCTGCGCGTCGGACTCGTCGGCTACGGCCTGGCGGGTTCCGTGTTCCACGCCCCGCTGATCGCCGCGACCGACGGCCTCGTCCTGGACACGGTCGTCACGTCGAACGAGGACCGGCGCGAGCAGGCCCGCGCCGAATTCCCCGGCGTACGGTTCGCCGCCTCGCCGGACGAGCTGTGGCAGCGGGCGGACGAACTCGGCCTGATCGTGATCGCGTCACCGAACAGGACCCATGTCCCGATCGCCGCCGCCGCGATCAGGGCCGGCCTGCCGGTGGTCGTGGACAAGCCGATCGCCGGTACGGCCGCGGAGGCGCGGGAGCTGGCGGCCCTGGCGCAGGAGCACGGGGTGCTGCTCTCGGTCTTCCAGAACCGCCGCTGGGACAACGACTTCCTCACTCTGCGCGCGCTGATCGCGGACGGCGAACTGGGCGAGGTGCGGCGCTTCGAGTCCCGTTTCGAGCGGTGGCGCCCGCAGCCGAAGGGCGGCTGGCGCGAGTCGGGCGACCCGCGGGAGATCGGCGGGCTGCTGTTCGACCTGGGCAGCCATGTCGTCGACCAGGCGCTGGTCCTGTTCGGTCCGGCGGTGCGGGTGTACGCGGAGTCGGACGTCCGCCGGCCGGGTGCGGCGGCCGACGACGACACGTTCCTGGCGATCACCCACGCGAGCGGGGTCCGCTCGCACCTGTACGTCAGCGCGACGACGGCCCAGCTCGGCCCGCGTTTCCGGGTGCTCGGCTCCACCGCCGGCTATGTGAAGTACGGCCTCGACCCCCAGGAGGCCGCCCTGCGCGAGGGCGCGCGCCCGTCGGCGGACGGGCCGTGGGGCGAGGAGGCCGAGGAGCTGTGGGGGCGGCTCGGCTCGGGCGAGTCCCCGCTCACGGGCGGCGGCGCCCCGGTCCGCACCCTGCCGGGCGACTACCCCGCGTACTACGCGGCGGTCACCGACGCGCTGCGCGGAAAGGGCGAGAATCCGGTGACCGCCCTCCAGGCGGCCGCGGCCCTGGACGTCCTGGAGGCCGCACGCCGCTCGGCCCGCGAGGGCGTCACCGTCACCCTGCCCGCGACCCCCGGGTCCCCCACCGAGGAGCCGTCCGCATGAACCCCACCGCTCCGACCATCTCCGAGCTGATCGCGCAGGAGCGCCGGCTGACGCTGCCGCACTTCGGCTACGACGACGCGTACGCGCTCGGCGGCCTGCTCGTCTCGCTGGCCCGGGAACGGCACGCACCGGTCGCGATCGACATCCGGCGCGGGGCGCAGCAGCTGTTCCACGCCGCGCTGCCGGGTTCGAGTGCGGACAATGACGCCTGGATCGACCGCAAGCGCAGGGTCGTCGAACGGTACGGAGAGAGCTCCTACCTGGTCGGAACCCGGTTCCGGGCCAAGGGGACGACGTTCGACGACGCCTCGCGCCTGAACCCGGGCACGTACGCCGCGCACGGCGGCTCGTTCCCGATCTCGGTGGAGGGCGCGGGCGTCATCGGTTCGGTCACGGTCTCCGGCCTGCCCCAGGCGGAGGACCACGCGCTGGTGGTCGAGGCGCTGGAACGGTTCGCGACGACGATCAGCGGCTGACGCGCCGGAGGGGTGGGCCCGCTGCCACGGGTAGCCCCACCCCTCCGATGTTTACCTCAAGCCCGTCCGGCGATTGAGGACACAGCGGCCCCCGGGCAGAACTCGCTTCCCCCTACGCCCCCTTCAGCTCCTGCCGCTGCCGCCCCAGCCCCGCGATCTCCAGCTCCACGACATCCCCGGCCCGCAGATACGGCTTCGGCTCGGGCTGCCCCATCGCCACCCCCGCCGGCGTGCCGGTGTTGATCACGTCGCCCGGGTACAGCGTCATGAAGTGGCTCAGGTAGCGCACCACCTCACCGACCGGGAAGATCTGCTCGGCCGTCGTACCGTCCTGCTTCAGCTCACCGTTGACCCAGAGCTTCAGCGGCAGCGCCTGCGGGTCGGCGACCTCGTCGGCCGTCACCAGCCACGGCCCCAGCGGGTTGAACGTCTCGCAGTTCTTGCCCTTGTCCCAGGTGCCGCCGCGCTCGATCTGGAACTCGCGCTCGGAGACGTCGTGCGCGACCGCGTACCCCGCGACGTGCGCGAGCCCGTCCTCGGCGGTGTCCAGGTAGCGGGCGGTGCGCCCGATGACGACCGCGAGCTCGACCTCCCAGTCGGTCTTCTCGCTGCCGCGCGGCACGAGCACCGTGTCCTCGGGCCCGACGACGGTGTCCGGCGCCTTGAAGAACAGGATCGGCTCGCGCGGGATCTGCGCGCCGGTCTCCGTGGCGTGGTCGTGGTAGTTCAGCCCGATGCACACGATCTTGCCGATCCGGGCGAGCGGCGGGCCCACCCGCAGCCCCTCGGCGTCGAGCACCGGCAGCTCGCCGGGCGCGGCCGCGGCGGCGCGGACCCGGGCCAGCGCGTCCTCGTCGGCGAGCAGCGCGCTGTCGATGTCGGAGACGACTCCCGACAGGTCGCGCAGGGTTCCGCCCTCATCCAGCAGTGCCGGTCGTTCCGCGCCTGCCGTACCCACACGAAGCAGCTTCAACGGTCTGTCTCCCCTTGGTCGAGATCGGGCCCGTCGGATGGGTTGCGGCCATCGCAGGCTTGTCCGATCCTCCAAGACATCCGATCACTCCGCAAGACCCTGTTCACACACTGGACCGGCACCCTCGCGTCCGCGAGCACGGAACGCCTCTAGGCGGCGGTGGCCACGGCGGCGCCCGCGGCCGGCATGTCGCGGTACAGGTAGGCCCGCTCGACCGCGGTCCAGGTGGTGCTGGTGACGACGTACAGCGCGGCGGCCAGCGGCACGAAGGCCACGGTGAAGAGCGTGAAGAAGGACATCAGCGGCATCACCTTCGCCATCGCCCCCATGCCGGGGACCGGCTGTCCGTCGGGGCCGGTGGCCGGGGTGACGGGGTTGGCGGCCATCTGTCGCTTCGTCCGCCCGTAGTTGAACGTGGCGACCGCGGCGACGATCACGAACAGTCCCAGGTACACGGCACCCTGCGCCCCGAACACCCCGCCGTGCGCGAGCGCGTCGTGCCAGCGCTCGCCGAGCGGGGCGCCGAAGAGCTGGTGACCGAGGAGTTCGTTGGGGCCGTTGCCGATCTTCTGGCTGGAGAAGACGTGGTAGAGCAGGAAGAAGGCCGGCATCTGGAGCAGGCTGGGCAGGCAGCCGGAGAGCGGCGAGACCTTCTCCTCCTTGTGCAGCTCCATGAGCGCCTTCTGCATCCGCTCGGGGTTCTTCTTGTGCTTCTTGCGCAGTTCGGCGATCTGCGGCTGGAGTCGGCGCTGCGCCTTCTGCCCGCGTGCGGCGGCCCGAGACAGGGGGTGCACGGCGAGCCGGACGAGCGCGGTGAACAGCACGATCGCGGCGGCGGTGGAGGCGGTCTGGAAGAACGGGTGGAGCAGATCGGCGAAGGCGCCGACCAGGCTGGCGAACGCGGACATGAAGGCGGACATGGATGAGCCCTCCGGGGGTCTCGTCGTGCCGGGAAGTGGATCAGCTTCGGCATGACGATCCGCGCGGGGCGCCCACGCGTACGCACACGGCGTACACGTACCTGGACGAAGGAGGAGAGGGGAGCCCTACGCGGCCGTCAGGAGGACACGGCCGGGAGCTCGGGGGCGCCTGCGCCCCTTGGCGTCGGGATCTCGTTGCGGCAGGAACGCGGTGCGTTTCTCCCGGTCGCGCATGGCGGTACGGACCCGGGTGCGGGGCACCGGGACGGCGCAGCGGGCGCTGATGACCGAGCAGGCGACGAGTGCGGTACCGGCGGCCGCGGTGGCGGCGAGCGCGACGGCGGCGGAGAGGCTGCCGCCCTCGGCGAGCAGGACCTCGGTGAGGAAGAAGAGCAGGAGTCCGGCGGGACGGAGCAGCCGGGCGAGGGCACCGCGCAAGCGGTTCATGGCACCTGCGCCCATGGGTCCTCCCCCTCTCGCACTCCTGCGGCCGCGCCGTGAAGCGCACTTCAACCTTTAACCGTTATACACGATCGCCGTCAACGGCCTCAGGCGCGATCGGTCCCGAGCGGCAGCAGGAGCCGCCGGGGCCGGAGCAGTAGGAGGCAGACCGGATTGTCCGGGTCCGGGTCCAGCCCGTCACCGGGCCGCGTCTCGATGTCCTCGGGCGGTACGGGAACGGCGCACCGGGCACTCGCCACAGCCCCCTCATCCCACGGCCACCGCGCGTTCCCCGTCGTCGGTCGCGTCGAGCTCGTCCCGGGCGAGCACGTCCTCGTCCGGCCGCTCGTCGTGCTCGCGCGGCCCCGCGTACGTCACCGCCAGCGCGACGGCCAGATTCGCGCCGAGCGCGACGATGCCCGCGTTCACACCCCACACCGGATCGTTCTCCGTGAAGACGAACCCGCACACCACACCCACCCCGACGACCAGCCCGCTCATCGCCCCGAGCAGCGTCAGCCGCCGCCACATCAGCCCGAGCAGCACCATGGGGAGCAGCTGCGCCATCCCCTCGTACGAGATCAGCGAGAGCCGTACGAGGGTGTTCGGTGCGGTGTACGTGAGCAGCAGCGCCAGGCCTCCCGCGACCACGACGACCACTTGGGCCGCGCCCTTCTGCCGCTGCTCCCAGCGCGGTACGAGCGAGAGCACGCTGCGTCCCCACATCGTGCCGATGACCAGCATGAAGACGGCCATCGGCACGATCGACGAGAGGGCGGCCGCGACACCGATGACCCCGACCGACCAGGCCGGCAGCGAGTCGACGACCAGCTTGAAGAGGGCCAGGTTGGACTCGGCCCCGACGAGCCCCGGCACGACGAACAGGGCCGCCATCCCGAGCAGCATCGGCACGAACAGCAGGACGTTGTAGGCCGGCAGCCACATCGCGTTGCGCCGCAGCACGTCCGCGTTCCTCGCGCCGAGGTAGCCGGCGACGGTCGTCGGGAAGATCACGACGGTGAGGGAGTTGAGGAACGAGGTGGTGATGAACCAGGCCTGCCCGAGCCCGCTGTCCCCGTGCCCGGGGAACGTCAGCCACTCGCTCTTCTCGGTGACGAGCCGGTCGAGGAAGGGCCCGTAGCCGTCGAAGTAGTGCATCGGTACGTAGACGGCGAGGAAGCCGAGCGTGGCGATCACCATCACGTCCTTCAGCACGGACACCCACGCGCTGCCGCGCAGCCCGCTGACGACGACGAAGCCGGTCGTGACGGCGAAGGCGATGAAGTAGGCCCAGTTCAGGCTGATGGCACCGTAGGAGATGGTCGAGACGACCACGCCCATGCCGGTGATCTGGAGCTGGATGTACGGGAGCAGGAAGACGGTCGCGAGGACGGCGACGAGCGCCCCGAGCCAGGGCCGTGCGAAGCGGTGCGCCACCATGTCGGTGATCCCGACGAGGCCGTGCTCGCGCGCGTACGCCCAGAGCATGGGGCCGACGACATAGCCGACGGCGTAGCCGCAGGACATGTACGCCACCACATAGAGCACCGGCGCCCCGTAGTTGTAGCCCCAGCCCGCGGCGCCGAGATAGCTGAAGCTGGTGTAGCCCTCGCCGGCCATCAGCACCCAGATGAAGACGGTCCCCAGACTGCGCCCGCCCACCGACCACTCGGCGAGCCCGCCGCCCTCTCCCCCGCCCCGCCCGCGCCGCCCGCGCACGGCGAACAGCCCGAGGGCCACGGTGGCGACCATGAAGACCCCGAAGACGGAGGTCGCGACGGCGGCGTTCACCGGCGGTCCCCCCGCCGGGTCAGCCAGACGGCGACGGGGGTCAGCACCGTCGCCCCGAGCAGCCAGAAGAAGAGGAACGGCAGCCCGAGAACCACGGGACGGACCCGGTTCACCAGCGGCAGCACCCCCAGGTACAGCACGTAGGGAACCAGCAACCACAACAACTGCGGACGTCGTCTGAGCACGTCAGGAAAGTCTAGTGAAACGGCCCCGTCCGCACACCACCACCCGGCGCCCGCCCCCGACATCCCCCGATTCCCCCCGCATCCCCCGCGGCCCCCTACCTCCCCCGCACATCCGTCAGCCTTCCCCACACGACGAGGCGGTACCGGGAGGTGAACTCGGGCGTGCACGTCGTCAACGTCACATAGGAACCGGCCGCCCGGTACCCGACGTACGGCCTCACGTTGCTGCGCGGCACGGAGGCCACGACCCCGCCGTCCCCCGCACCGGTCTGGGGGAGGGTCTTGTCGACGGTGTACGTGTAGACGGTGTCCCGGGTCTCGACGGTGACCCGGTCGCCGCGGCGCAGCCGGTTGATGTAGCGGAACGGTTCGCCGTGGGTGTTGCGGTGGGCGGCGAGCGCGAAGTTCCCGGAAGCGCCGGGCTGCGCGGTGCCGGGGTAGTGGCCGACGTACCCCTTGTCGAGGACGCCGCTCCTGCTGATGCCCTGGGCGACGGGTGCGGTGAGCCCGATGCGCGGGATCCGGATGACGGCGTAGGCCTGGGACCGGCGGGGCACGGTGGTGGCCGCGCCCCCGGCCCTGTCCTTCCCGTCGCCCGTCGACACGGCGGGGCTGTCGTCCGCGGGCCGCTCCGGCTCCGCGGCCCCTCCCGACGGCTCGGGCACCGGATCCTCCCAGCCCCGTTGGAGGGCCTGCACGGTGTGGGCGGCGCCGGCACGGGCCTGCCGGTTGGTCCACCACAGCTGGTGGGCGACGAGCAGCAGCAGCACGACGCCGAGGGTCACCACCAGCTCGGCGCTCGTCCACAGCCCGCGCACAGCGGCCCGCCGCCCTCGCGAGTTCCGCTGCACCACCACAGGTATCCGCTGCCGCACGGCCCGCACGATAGGGCCAAGCCCCGTAACTCTCCAGAGCTGGAACAACTCTCCGTCCGACGGCCGTACAGCAGTACGGTGTGGTTCATGCGCCCCGACACGCCTGCCGACCACACCACCGAAGCCGAGCGCCTGCTGCGCACCGCGGCGCGGTATCCCGAGGACCACGAGCCGCTGCTCCTCCAGGCCGCCGCCCACCTGGAGCTCGCCGGCGACCGCGCCCGCGCCACGACGCTCTACGACGAACTGCTCGGCGCCCCCGGCACCGAACACCCGCACCTGGTCAAGGCGCTCAACGCCGCCAATCTGTGGGAGTACGGCCACGAGGCCGAGGCCCGCGCGATCATCGACGGCATCCGCGCGGCGGGCCCGCTGGAGGCGGCTCCCTGGGAGATCGCGGCGGAGACCCTGGAGGCCCACGACGAGCTGGAGGCGGCCCACGACTACTTCTCCACGGCCCTCACCCTGCTCATCGCACCGGGCGAGGAAGTCCCGTACGCCACCCAGTCGTTGCTGACCGGACGCCACCGGGTACGCCGGCTGATGGGCGTCCGGCACGACGCCTGGGACGAGCTGGCCGACACCCTGCACACGGCGGCCGTCCCGCTGGACGAACTCCACGACCCGAAGCGCCTGTGGGCCCTGGGCTCCTCCGACCCGGGCGAGCTGCGCGCCGAGATCACCCGCCTCCGCGCCGAACTCGGCACCTACCGCACCGCGCTCTCCCGCCCCTTCCCGGTGGCGGTGCTGCACTGGCCGGAGGCCGAACTGAGCGAACTCCTCACCGCGTACCCGAGCCTCGGCAGCGAGTACGCCTCCCACCCGGACCACCTGGCCCGCCTGGAGACGGCCCTGCGCGACCTCCACGCGACGGGCACCCCGAACCTCGGCATCGTGACGGGCACGGTCCCGTCGTACGAGGCGTTCGCCGCCTCCGAGGCCGCCTCCCCGGCCGACCCGGACCTCCTCCCCCAGTACGCCACCACCCTCGCCGCCCGCGGCCGCGCGGTCCCGTGGCCCCCGGCGAGGAGCGCGGCCTGCTGGTGCGGCACGGGCCGCCCGTACCGCGACTGCCACGGGGGCACGCTGTAGGAGGCGGGCCCCGGGGGCGGCAGCACGATCGCGTCAATATCCGGATGCCGGGGCGCGAACCGACTGGCTACGGTCCCGCCATGCCCTCCACACCCTCCATGCCCTCAATACCCTCCTCGATACCCGAACTGCAGCGGCTGCGCGCCGACCACGCCCCGGCCCTCCTCACGTTCGAGCGGGAGAACCGCGCGTTCTTCGCGGCCTCGATACCGGACCGCGGCGACGCCTACTTCACCGACTTCACCGCCCGCCACGAGGCCCTCCTCACCGAGCAGGCGGCCGGCACCTGCCACTTCCACCTCCTGGTCGCGGAGGACGGCGAGGTGCTGGGCCGCTTCAACCTGGTCGACGCGGCGAACGGCACGGCGGACCTGGGCTTCCGCCTGGCGGAGAAGGCCACGGGCCGCGGCCTGGCCACGTCGGCGGTCCGCCGAATCTTCCACCTGTGCGAGGCGACGTACGCCCTGACGACACTGCGTGCGGCGGCCACCGTGACCAACACCGCGTCCCGGGCGGTCCTGACGCGAACGGGGTTCGTCGCGACGGGCGAGGAGGTGGTTCTGAACGGGAAGCGGGGGGTGGGGTACGTGCGGGAGCTGCGAGGCAGGAACCTCGGACCCGAATCACCCCACCGTGCTTGACGGACCCTGGCCGGCCAAAGACACCGAGTCCCAGTGCACGGCCTTCTGCAGCAGTGGCCCGCTGCGGGATCGGGCGAGACCGAGTTCCTCGGTCTCGCGGGAACTACCCCACCGTTTCAAGAGTACTGACAGGTACCGCTGTGATCTCTCCCGGAAGGAGAAGAAGGTGACCTTGTTCGGCATGCCAGGCCCGGCGCTTGGGGTCTGCGACGATCCGGAACTCATGCTGGTGCACCAGCACTTGATGAGCCTGGACCCAAAAGGACAGCGCTTCGCCAGGGTACTCCGGGACGCCATAGATCAACTGCTCGACGGTGAGCACACTGGCCGTTTCGACTGGAAAGACCTCCACAAGACGGAAAAGACTCACGCCGGCACACTCGTGGAGCTGAACCTACTCCGTGAGTTCGGGTTCACCAGTGGCCAGGACATGGACTATCTGATCGAAGGCATCGAAGTCGACTGCAAATTCTCGCAGAAGGAATTCGGTTGGATGATCCCCCCGGAAGCCCTGGACGAAATCTGTCTCGTTGTCTGGGCAGACGACCACGAGGATCGGGGTCTGTGGAGCGCCGGCCTCATCCGCGCTGACCGACAGAAGTTGACGGTAAGTGGCAACATCACCAAGAAAGGTAACCGCGACGGAAAGTTTCGCTTGACCAGAGATCATCACTCGATGGTCACCTGGCTCTGGCGTCGCCAGCCTCTGAAAGAAAACCTCCTGCTACACCTCGACTCATCCCTCCGGTCAAGAATTCTCGCTCCAAAATCAGGGCAAAAGAAGGTCAACGAATTGTTCCGGCGAGTTCAGCGCCGCCAGATCGACCGCAATGTAGTCAGAACCCTGGCCATGCAGTACGACTACATGGCCAGGGTCCGGGATGACAAAAACGGAACGCGTGCACGGCCTGCCTTGCGGGAGGAGGGAATCATCATCACTGGCGACTCAACGAACCACCGAGCAGTAGCCAAGGACCTCGGCGGGCCAGTACCAGAAAAGGGCGAGTTCGTAAGCTTTCGGGTCGCCCTCGCACGTCCAGAGCACGGCGACCGCCCGTCTGCCGAACTCGACGGATGCCAGTGGGTCGCGGTCAGCCAGGACGAAGCGGTTGACCGGCCGGCACCAAAACTGCCACCACGCTGACCGCCCACTCACGAGATCCGCAGCCTGAGGGAGCCAGCACGCGTGGGAAGCCCACTCAACACGTCTTCCCACGCGCCCAGGCAGCATCAGGGCCATCGAGCCTGTCGCCCGGCATCCCCACGATCTGCCTGGGAGGGCACGCCCAAATGAAGCCGCAACAGGTCTGAAGCCAGCTGCGACTCAGTCTGAAGTCTCAGCGGGCATGGTGTCTGCGCTACCGCTGCGTACCACCGTCACGGTTACCGTTTCGATGGTGGACCAATCTCCGCTCTGGTGAATCGTAGGTTGCAGGTCAACGCTCCGCTCGACACGGGTCGTGATCTCGGACCAGCGGCTGCGCCGGTCACCAAATTTCTCCATGAGGTTCTCCGCGAGTACTTAAGGGGACAGATGAACGTGCACCTGGCCGCTGTTGAGCCAACGGTTGGCCAGAGTCTGAGGCCGCGACTTGAGGCAAGGGCGAGCCGGGCGGCCAGCCGCGGATGTCTGCCGGGGTCAGCGACCTTCGGGGGGAAGAGCAACACTCATGACCAGCTCGGCGTACGTGGTCAGCCCACGAGCGATGAGAGCGAGAGAAATCCGGATGGCGTCCTCCTGGCTGCGTTCACGCCCGCCCATGAGGACGGCCTCGACCAGATCCGCGTGCCCCCTGGCATGAAGTTCGCACACGGTCGTACAGATCTCGTTCATGGACATCGTCTTGCTGGTAGACCATGCGATTCCGAGCACAGTCCTGCGGTCCCCGGCAGCATGTGCAGCTACCAGCGCATCTAGCATCTGGAAGGCGGCACCGTTCATGGCGTCGCGCCGGTCCACTGCCCGAAGAGGTGCCGCAAGAGTGCCGACTGCTTCGCCCGGGGCCAACGCGAGGGCAGAGATCGGCCCCCTGGACAGGTTCGATGCCGCCGCGACGTCACGGCACCGCCGCACAGCGGAGCTGCGCAGCAGCTCAAGCTCCGCGAGGCTAACGGGCGCTCGCTCCGGGGCAATAGAACCAGACAGCGCCTCATGCATCGCCCGCAGCCGGTTGACCCCGGGCACGCGACGACCACTCCAGTAGCAGGACAGACTGCTCAGAGGCACGTTCAGGCGCAACGCCCGCGCGCTTTGCTTCGGGTTGGGCATCGTCCCGAGCAACTGCCGGAAGCTGCGGACGAACTCTATGCGGTCGGGACTGCACCCTTCCCAGTAGCTCTCTCTGACATGGCCGACTGCAGCCATGAATCCCCCTTGCTTGAGTACGTGTTGAGGAGAGTCAACCTTTCTCCAGAGTGCACCCGAGCGCAACCCGGAACGAACCCTTCCGGGTTACCGCTTGTTTGCGGCTGACTAGACCTGCGGGTGCCGGTGTTTGCGTTTACTGCACTCTCGTCAGCTGACATGTTTGCGTTCGGCTGCAAAGACCAGAAGAGGCTTGCCGCGCTGCTCCACCAGAGGTCCAATGGTGGATACGGCCGCCATACACCGCGGTTGCGCTTGGCATGCCGACTCGTTGCCCGAACTTCATTTTTGGATACGAAAGGCGGGAAGTGTGATTTTCCAGGATATTCCTTCATGGCGAGACACCGGCAGAGGCACGATGGCTCGTTGTGCCCTCTGGCTGATCACCGAGGTGGGTGTGGGTGAGGTCTTCACGAAGACCGAACTCCGAGACGCCTTCCCTGAGACCTCCCAGATCGACCGCCGGATGCGAGACCTCCGGGACCGCGGGTGGAGGATCGCAACCAACCGCGACGACCGGACGCTGACATCAAGCGAGCACCGGTTCGTTGAGATGGGTGCAGAGGTGTGGAAGCCAGGACAGGCGAAGGCCAAGACGCCGGCAGCGAGCATTACCGCAACGCAGCGACGCGAGATCTTCGAGCTCGATGGCCACCTGTGCCGAGTCTGTGGCATCGCCGCCGGCGAAGCGTATGAGGGAGGCGTGGAGACCGCCCAACTCGACGTCGCGCGACGAGATGTGCTCAAGCCAGGAGCAAGGGTCGAAGTGGAGATGGTCACCGAATGCCGCCGCTGCCGGATCGGAGGCCGAGGAAATCAGGCTGACCTAGCCAGAGTTCTCGGCCTTCTGAGTCAGATGAGTCACATCGAGCGGGCCCACTTCACTCAGTGGGTGGAATCTGACCAGCGGGACTTCAGCATTATGGAGCAACTCTGGGGCGAGTACCGGACTCTCCCCTCAGAGGCCCGGAAGACAGTCCAGAATACGCTCAAGGCCAACTGAGCACTGAGCGGAGTCACAGATGGCACTGCGAGGTCAAGTACCACTGGAGACAGAGGAGAAATACGAAGATGCTGAAGTTCACCCTCCCACCAAAAGCGGCTGAAAACGTCGAGTTCATCGCAAAGCGACTCAAGGAGGCCGTCGAGGGAGAGGGATCACGGGAGACGGTCACGGTGGAATGGAATGGTCGCCCGCTCCATGTTGGTGTGATCGACATGCCACTGCGCGACCTCTACTACAACCCCGCTACGCACAGAATTCGAGCACAACTCGGCCATGATCAGGTGCTCGCCGAGAGTCTGCGAACAGATCCATGGCTCGACGAGAGCCAGGAATACCTGCACCGTCTGCTTATCAGCAAGCCGACGAATCCTGACGAACCCGACCCGGAATTCGCGGATCTAGCATCCAGCCTCAACAGCGTGGGTCAGCAGGAACCGGGACTGATCACTCATGAAGGGATTCTGGTAAACGGAAACACTCGAGTCGCAGCACTGCGGAGACTGAAGAAATCCTCGATCCGCGTCGGAGTGCTGCCTCTCTCATTCACTTGGGAGGACATCAATACAGTAGAGCTCTCGCTTCAGCTGCGACCGGACGAGCGCAGAGACTATTCCTATATCAACCGGTTGATCGCAATGGAAGAACAGGAGCTTATGGGGCGATCCGCAATAGACATCGCCAGAGATTTCCATGTCCAGCTGAAGACGTTCAAACAAGAGAGGTGGATCCTTGGAGTTATTCGCGAAATGATTGAACGCAGTCGGACCAAGGACGGCGCAGAGCTCAGCCTGACCGATTTCGAGGGACACAAGGAGAACTTCAAGGAACTGCATCGGAATTATATCAAATATGAGGCAACTAGCCAGGAACTCGCTGAGCAGGTAAAAGAAAATCGCATTGCAGCAATCATGCTCGATTTCGCAAAGACGAAAACGCGCTTGATTGACAGAGAGTTTCTCAATAACTATCTCGCGAAAACGCTCCCTTCGGAACTCGATAGGATGATTCCCGCGGCTCCCGCCCGCATCGCGATCCCGGGACTGAGCGTATCTGTGGCTCCTCCATCGGATTTTGTCATGAAAGCACGGTCTATTACTGATCACATCCTGCAAGCCAAGGCCACGGAATCTGCTCGCCATGTATCCACGGATTCCCGTGAAGCGGCCCGGCGGACCGTCATTTCAGCTCGCAAGGGAATGCGGCGGGCCCTCGATTCGGCTGAGCGTGACGATCGCTTGAAGCGAGTCCAACAGACAACGGCGGAGCGCCTCGATGATGCCAGTGCCGCTATTGACCAGAGCGTTAATGATCTAGCTCAGGCGCTAGCTAGCAATAGCTTGGATAAAGCGGGATTCGATAGTGCTCTACTGCGGGTCAGGGGTAGCCTCGTAAAGCTTGCCAGGCAGGCGCATCGCGGAATTCTCGAACCTGGTGCCGGCATGGAATGGCTCATCAAAGCGAGCGAGGATTAGTCGTGACTCATCCGGTAGCCCAGTCACTGCAGCTTAGTTTTGACGAGTCTCGCACAAAAATTATCTTGCGGACTCAGCCAGAGAACCACGCGTCACTGGTAAAGCTGACTGCTCGATTCAGTAGCGGTAGCCAGCGAGGGGCGCTGGCCGCCGAAGTTGACCTTGAAGACTTCCTCTCTCATCTCACTCTACTGAATCAGTGGCATGACCCCTCCGGCGTTTCCTTTACTCCTGACCTGATGGCATTGGCAGAAGGTTCCGTCCGGGACTCACAGGCGATCGAGTCTCGCCTTGCCGCCGGCAGTCAGGGAGTAGAGTTCGTCGGCACCGTAGCTCCAGAGGACGTAGCAGGCCGGCTGGGCGGGATATGGAAAGCGCCACTGACAGAGTTCCAGGTGCGCGATATTGCTAAACTTCTTTCGCTTACGCACGGGGCAAATTTCAGCGTGCCGGGAGCAGGAAAGACGCGTACAGCGATTGCTGTCTACTCGGCGCTTCGTGAAGCGGGGATGGTTAAGCGGCTGCTAGTGGTCAGCCCAAAATCCGCATATGAAGCGTGGCAGGATGAATGCGAGCACTGTTTCACGACACCACTGCCGGTCCGCATCTTCGAACGCCAGCTGGACAGCGCGGCCGAGGTACTGCTGGTCAACTACGAGCGGCTGCACAGGTACCAAGCAGAGCTTGCGGACTGGCTGAGCGCGGCGCCTGCCCTGATGGTTCTGGACGAGGCCCACCGGATGAAACTGGGTGTCAGAGGCACCTACGGCACAACTTGCATGACCCTCGGTCCGCTGGCCCGCCATCGGCTCATTCTGACAGGTACGCCTGCCCCGAATGGTGCCAAAGACCTGGAGAGTCTTCTCTCTTTTGTATGGCCAGGACACGGCCGCCATGCCGTGGACAAAGCCGTGGGTGGCGGGGATCTGAAATATGCGAGCAAAATCCTTCGCCCATTGTTCACTAGGACGACGAAAAACGAACTTGGCCTCCCTCCTGTGGATCTTCAGGTGCGTTCCGTGGAACTTCCAAGCGCCCACAGGAAACTATATTCAGCTCTATGCGCAAAATCTGCAGGTTTCGGTCCAGAGCAGGACGAGTTCGCCAGAATGGGGAAAACTCTTGCCTATCTAATGATGGCCAGCACTAGTCCGGCACTGCTAGAGAAGGGACTGGACCGCTACGAACCACTGCCCTTCTATATCCCTTCACCTAACACATCGGAAACTGATTCGCTTCGCGACCTCATGCGCAACCTTCCCCGCTATGAATTGTCACCAAAATACGAGGCTGTCCTTCAGACAGTCACTGAAAATGCTCGGGCAGGACGCAAGACTCTCGTGTGGTCAACATTTGTACGAAATTTGACCACACTGGGCAGCATTCTAGCTAAATTCAAACCAGCGATTGTGTATGGCGGAAGCCTTGATCGTGATGAGCAGATTCGTAGGTTCCGCAAAGACCCTGACTGCATGGTCCTGCTATCCAACCCGGCGACACTCGGGGAAGGCATAAGCCTGCATCATGTGTGTCACGATGCCATCTACGTGGATCGGGACTTCGCTGCGGGTCGGTTCTTGCAGAGCTTGGATCGAATTCATCGCCTTGGGCTCGCTCCCGATACCAAGACACGCATCACCATTCTCCTCGCAAGAGGAACAATCGATGAACTCGTCCATAGGCGGCTCGGACGTAAACTGGAGTTCATGGGGAAGATCCTCGACGACCCCTCGGTGCAGGAGCTGGCTGATCCGGAAGAGGAGGTGGCACCCTATGGCATGGATGCCACGGATCTCCGGGCGCTACTCGAACATATGAGGGTGCCCACGCATGAGGGGTGAAGAGATCGGCTGGATCCCTCCGGGAGGCACTTGGGCATCCTCTGCCGCTCGGCGTCGCAATATGCAGGCAATCCGCAGCCGGGACACCAAGCCTGAGCTACGTATCCGCCGTCTGCTGCACGCGCAGGGGCTGCGGTACCGAGTGGCCGCGAAGCCCCTGCCGGACCTTCGCCGGACGGCAGACATCGTCTTCCGTCCGGCGAAACTGGCTGTGTTCGTCGATGGCTGTTACTGGCACGGCTGCCCAGACCACTACGTCCCGCCGAAGACCAATTCCGGCTACTGGTCCGCCAAAGTCCTGCGAAACGTCACCCGCGACCGCGACACGGACACGCGTCTCCAGGCAGCGGGCTGGACGGTGCTCAGATTCTGGGAACACGAATCACCCGACAGCTGCGCCCTCACGATCGCCGCTGCGGTCAGCCGCAATCGGAACAGCAGGCCCTGAGATCTCAGTCAGCTTGAACAGCAGCTCGCTATCCTGCAAACCAGTAGCTGTGCGCTTTTGCCGGACGCGAGGGACAACACCGGCCTCCTTGGCGGCCCTGAGCGCGGTGATGATCTGCTGACCTACCGCTTGGGCTACCGGTGGCGGAAAGGCGTTGCCCACTTGCCGGTAGGCAGCAGTCTTCTTGCCCTTGAACTTCCAGCTCTGCGGGAAGCCTTGAATGATCGCGGCCTGCGCGACAGTGAGCTTTGGCCCCGCGTCGGCAAAAAGATCACGATCCTCGCTCTTCTGCCGCTTCATTTCGAGTGAGTCATTTGCTACCCCCAGCCCGCAGACACCAAGTGCAGCCCATGCCTTCTTCGCCCGGGTCGGGCCTAGATCAGCGCCACCGTGCTTCTTCGACCCTCCAACGAGAGTGGGCGCAACACCCTTCATCGCGTTCTCACGCCAGGTCTTCAGTGTGTCCGCGGCTCGCGGGTCATCGACCTCAGCGAACCGGGCAGCCATCGACTGGTCCAGCGCCGCCCGTACCGTGCACAGCTCACGCTTCTCCGGCTTGGCAGGAGAGAAGTAGGGGATGTACTCCTGCTTCAGCGCGACCAGGATGGCGCGCGGCCGAAGCTGAGGCACGCCGTAATCCTTGGCTTCCAGCACTGTCCAGTAGCACTTCTTGTAGCCCATGGACTCCAGGCGCGCTAGCAGCTCTTCCCGGTAACCCTGGAACTTCTCCTTGGGCTCCAACAGCCCTCGGACGTTCTCGATCATTACTGCCTTGGGCTCAAGCTCGTCAACCAGGTCGAGCATGATGGGGAACAGATCCCGCTCATCGTCCCGCCCCAGTTGCTTGCCCGCGACCGAAAACGGCGGGCAGGGTACACCGCCGGCCAAGAGATCAAGATCGCCTGGCTCCAGCCCCAGTTCTCGTCTCAGGTCCTTCGGCTTGAGCTTCGTCAGATCGGCCTGCTTGACCATGCAGCCGTCCCAGTCCTCGTTCCCCTCCACATTTGCTCGGAGGGTTTCCACCGCATGGGGATCGATCTCGATCAGCGCCAGATGCCGGAACAGCGCATTGTGCAGCCCTAGCGCCTGCCCACCCGCCCCAGCGCAGATCTCAACCGAGGTAAACGTCCTCTCGGTGCTGGTCATGCACCCTCCTTCCAAACGAGCCCGACTGGCACGGTTCCCCACCAGTCATCACAGAGGGTGACAGAACCCACTGACAACGCGACCGCCTTCAAGTGTGCGCCACGCATCAATGCACTCCGACCGCCCCACACGTGACAGCGAACACTCATACGATATGGCCCATGCCGAGAAGCCCTGACTGGACCCACGTCTGACGAGATGCTCTCGCGCTCACGCGGCCGCATCCAGCACTGCCTCGTAGTGCCGCTGCGCCCGGTCAAGGACGTCATCGGGGTCACACCCCTGAGAGACCGCCCAATGGAGCAGATCGACAATCAACGTGGTCGCCGCCTCCTTCTGCGCTTGCGAATGGCCAAGTGCCGGCACAGCAGCCGCCCCGACCAGCGTTCGGTACGTGCCGAGAACCGCGTCGGCGCGGTAGATCCGGACTCGTTCACTGCCTTCGGACAGGGCCAGCTCGCACCAGACAGCTTTGCCCGACGCAGTGACTTGAGAGCCCCAGTTGCGGGCCATGGCGACGAGAAGATGGAGTCCGCGACCACACTCCGAGGTGCAGCCGGGTTCCGTGAGAACAGGAACCTGGCTACTGGTGTCATGAACCTCCACCCGAACCGCGCCGGCGAGAACTTCGATGACCAGCGTTGCGGCGCTCCCCACACCCACGTGCTTGACCACGTTCGTCGCGAGCTCGGTAACCACGAGCTCGGCCTCATCCACAAGCGCGGCCAGCCCCCAGGGGCGCAGCTCCGCGCGCACGGCTCGGCGTAGCTGCCGCATGTTTTCGGGACACGCTTTGAAGAGCAGCACATATCGGTGCGGAGTCTGAGAACTGCTGCACCCGGCCATATCGACACTCCCTCCTCGGTCACGACAGGAGTCGCACTGCCGTGACGAACTGACTGCGCTGCGTAGCGCCCGGGGTGCGAGTATGCCATCGAGACATCTCGCTGTGTAACTTCTCACGCCTATCGATCGAGTGAATCCGGTAGTGAGGCAACTCAATGACGATCTAGCCTCGTTGGGCCGGCATACTCGTCACTTCTTGGAAGGAATCCGCATGTCAGCCAGGGCCACCACCCGTCGCCGGCACCTCGGTGCAACCATGCGCAAGCTGCGTGCCCGCGCGGGAATGACACTGGAGGAGGCGGGACAGCTCGTCGGCGTTTCCAAGGCCACCGTCAGCCGGTACGAGACGACCGAAGGGCCGGTCAAGTGGCTCGTGATTGACGCGCTGTGCCGCGAGTACGGAGCAAAGGATGCCGAGCGCGCGGCGATTGTCGCTCTGGCGAAGGACTCCAAGCAGCAGGGCTGGTGGAGTTCGTTCGCCGATCACATCCCCGAGACGATGAACCTCATGCTCACCCTCGAAGACGAGGCGGTACGCGAGGACCACTTCTCCTGCGTGTACGTTCCGGGGCTGCTCCAGACTCGGAGGTACACGACTGCGCTACAGCAGGCCAACGAGATGCGCCGGTCTCCCGAGGACATCGAACGTCTGGTGGACATCCGCATGCGCCGCCAGGAGATCCTCGACCGTCCCAGCGCCGCGCACCTCTGGGCCATCCTCGATGAGTCCGTCCTCCGTCGGGTGATGGGCTCGACGGCCATCATGCGCGAGCAGCTCGACCACCTCCTCACCAGCAGCGGCTCCGGGAACGTGACACTTCAGGTTCTGCCGTTCTCCCGAGGCGCCCACTGTGCCGCTCTCGGCAGCTTCGTCATCCTCGGCGGCACCGAACCGTCGCTTGACGTGGTGTACGTGGACCTCCATGTCGGATCAGTCTTCATGGAGAAGGAAGAGGAACTGGAGCGCTACCGACTTGCATTCGAATACCTGCGCGCACAAGCCTTGGACATCGAAGCTTCCCGGGAGCTGATCGGCCGTGCCAAGGAGGATCTGAAAGATGCGAAGGACGAACACTGAGGTTCCGGAGTCCGCGTGGTTCAAGTCGTCGCACAGCGGCGGCAACGAGACCGAGTGCGTTGAGGCGGCCTTCACGCCCGTCGGCGCCTCCCTGCGCGACAGCAAGCGGCCGGGCGAAGGGCGGTTCCACGTAAGCCCAGGGGCTTGGGCGGACTTCGTCGGATCGGTGCGCATAGGCGCGTTGTACTGACAGACAGAGAGACGTGGTTGCCCCGGCGGCCGGGCAGTCGCAGCCCTGCGGCCACGGACTCCACGGACTCCACGGTGAGGGCAGCAGGCGTACCGGTCAGAGCCGCTCGCCCCAGGCATCTCACCGCCGGACTGCCACAGGCGGTCCGGCACCGGGCGCGCTCTACGCGTTGTCGGTGTGCTGGGTGAGCCGCCCGGCGAAGTCGCGGGCGGCCATCCAGATCGTGAGGTCGGCGGCGATCCGCCCGATGCTGGTCTCCGTGGCGATGTCCTGCTCGGGGCGGGTGGTGTCTCGGCGGACGACTTCGTAGCCGCCCTCGTCCAGGACCGCGACGGAGGCGAACCAGACCGGGTCGTCGCCCTCGGGGTGGATGACGACGAAGGTGTTGTCCGAGGTGTTCAGGTCGTCGATCAGCATGAACAGCGCGTCCTCGGACGGGTCGTCGATGTGATCCCCGTCCTCACTGTCGGCTCGGTAATACGCAGCACCCATCGCCTCTGTCTCCCTCGCCGCTCTGAGTCGACCGCGGTCAGCATGCCATGCGGGACTGACAGTTCCGGCCGGTCACCGCCCATGGCCGTTCACAGACACTGCCGGCTCCCGCACTCGCCCCCGTGCCACCTCGTCGGCGTCGCGGACAACAGCAGGGCTACGCCCACGATCGTCGGTGAGACGGTCAGGCGCATGCCCAACTCGCGGGCACGGTCTGTCGCCCCCGCCCGAAGCGCACCCGTCCGTGGCGGCGAGCGGCGTGGGCAGGATCCGAGAGCCGGGTGAGCAGGGCGCTCAGCCGGATGCGCGGATCGCGACGAGGTTCGAACCGTCGGCATACACCAGCCGGTTGTCCGTGAGGAAGAACGGCGGCCCGCTGGTGGCACGCCGCCACGTGATCTTCCCGTGGACGTCGACGGCGATGATCTCGCCCCTCCGGCCCCTCCCTGGGAGGTACCAGGCACCCTGCCCCAGGTTCTCTGCGGTGGGGCTGAGCTCGCTGGGGCGGCTGCGTCGGGTGGTAGCGGACGGCACGGGATACGGATCGCGGTAGCTGCCGTCCACGCGATGGGCGAGAACAGCGCTGCCGTGGGCGACGGGGTACTCGCCGGGCTCCAGACGCAGCGGGAACGTGCCGTCGAAGTCGTTTCCGACCAAGGCGCCCGCCGAGTCGGGCAGGGTCACTCGGTGGGCCATGAGGAGCGGGATCGACGGGTCCTTGCGGCAGCCTTCGTGGAGAGTCGCCTGGGGCTGGTCCCAGGCGACCGTGCGCTGCCAGACCGGGGTGGGCGACTGGGTTGTGAGGTCGTACGCCGCTGCCTGTGCGCGGCAACCGGGTCCGATGGGGTCTGTCGTCACGAGGATGCGGTAGAGGGTGGGGAGCACCTGCGCGATGTGGCCTCGGGGCAGCTCGACGGGCCGTGTGCGGAGCCGGTCCTCACCGTGCCGGAGAGTCATGAGGAGGCCGTCGGCGACGAGGACCAGCGGTTCGCAATTCTCGTGGGAGCCCGCACGTCCGGCCTCTCCTTCCTGTTTGCAGGGGGCGGCGAAGACGGCCGGGCCTCGGGTTCGCTGTTTCCACATGACCTGGCCGGTGGAGGCGTTCCAGGCGGTCAATGTGCAGGATGACCTGGGCAGGCAGGTAGCGGCCACCGCCTGACGGGCGGTACCCGGTGTCGACGAGACGGTGACGAGCCGCAACTCCCCCGGGGGACGGGCCGGGGGCGGGGCGAGCTTCGTGAGGCGGCCGGTGCGGGAATCGAGTGCTGCCATGAGTGGCAACCGGCCGGACGCGGCCGCGCCGACGAGCGTCACCCCGCTCCCGGACGGGGTGGCGACGGCATGTGTCTGCCCCGGCCGTCCGGTGAGTGCGAACTGAACCGGCAGTGCCGTGCGCCAGAGAACCTTCCCGCTCTCGTCGATCCTCGCCGCCACCCTGCCGTGCCCGATGATCCCCAGGCGGCGGCTCACCAGCGCCCAGCCGCCCGAGGCGTCCGTCGGCACGGGCAGTGGCACACGAAACGCGTCCTCGGGTTCCTGGGACGCGGCAAGGCGCGGCGGTGCCGGCGCGAAGCAACCGGCGAGCAACGGAAGAAGGAGCAGTAGACCAAGCAGTCTGCGCATGAATGCCCCCTGGAATCACCATGCCCAGGTGCACCGCCTGCGGGGAGCACGAAGGACGACCGATTCGGTCACGGAATGACGAGCGATCCCGAGCCTGGGAACGTGGTGAAGGTGCGCCGGGCCTACGGGCCCCCGATGGTCGGGCTCGTGGCCCTCTCAGACAGCGTCTTGGGGCGCTGACCCCGGCAGCTTCCGTGTCGGGCCGCCCAACAAGGGTCGACTGGCCCCGAAGCCCCCCGCTTGCCTGCTCAGCCGGCCTCCACGTACTTCCCGTCCACCACCGTGCAGTCCTCCAGCTCCTCGAGCCTGTCGCTCAGGTAGCCGATGAAGTCGGGTGCCGTGGGGCCGCTCGGGCCCACCTCGTGGTCCATGTCGATGATCTGCCCGACGGTTCCGTCGGGGCCCGGTGACAGGTCCAGGGCGGAGCCGTTTCCGCCGCCGTCCGCGTCCAGCGAGATCCAGCCGGGGTTCCACCAGCCCGGCTGGAGCGCCTGGGCGTCCGCGTCGTTCGCGTTGAAGTCCGCCTCGTCGTCGAACGTGCCGTCCGCGAGGAGGTCCCGCCAGACCGTCGTCTCGCTGATTATCCTGGCGCAGGACAGTAGTTGGCCTGCCGGCCAGCCGCTGTCACTCGATCCGTCGTGTCTCCGGAGCGACAGCGTGAGCGCCTCGGGCAAGGAGACACCCAGTTCCGTCTCGACCGCGGCGATGTCCTCGGCGGTGGCCGGGGGCAGCAGGAAGTGGGTGGCGTCGCGCTCGGCGTACCACTCCTCGATCTGTGCCCAGACCGAGGAGATGGTATCGGGGGATTTTCCGGACAAGGGAGCTCTCCTGGCGTGGTGTGGCCGTTCGGCCATTCTTGGTGCTCTGATTCGCGGTGCTCCGGCTCGCGGTGCTCCGGCTCGCTCGCGAGGCGTTCAGTCCCGTGGCGCAGGGGCGTCGGACACCCTCGCGGTGTGGGCGGACGGCCGGGTCCGCGTTCCTGATGCTTCTACGTCCTCCACCGGGCGGCCGGCAACAGGCGAGCAGAGGCAAGGCCGCCCGGTGGACAACGAGGTGGAAGCCCTCAGTTCAGGCCGTTTCCGCAGCCGCAACAGAACCTGGACGCCGCCGTGTTGACGGTGGAGCAGGAGCCGCACGTCTTCTCCTGGCGCAGCGAGGAACCGCACTCGCCGCAGAAGCTTCCGCCGAGCGCCTGTGCCCCGCAGGACGGGCACCGAGGCTGCGCCTGCCGGCCGACGTCGAGGCCCCGCGTGAGGTTCGTGTTCTGGAGCCGGTCCGCGATCTGGCGCCGCCGGGCCTCGGCCTGGAGCTGGGCGATCTCCTCCGTGGCGATGGGGGAGCAGCGGGCGCACTGGCCGACCTGGCCGTTCCAGCAGATCTCTCCGCAGACCCAGTCGCCGCACCCCCGGCACTGGTTGAAGCGGTTGGCTATCTCGTCGACGGCGGTGCGCATCGCCTTGTCCTTGGCGGCGGAGTTCGTACCCCGGTCCAGCAAGCGGTCGGCGGCGTTGCTGATGTTGTTGAACGACCCGCCGAAGAGACTGCTCACCCCGCGCACGAGGTTCTGGCCGGTTTCGCGGAGGTCGCGCTCGAAGGCGGAGCGGTAGCCGTTGCCGCAGCGCTCGCAGTGGAACTCGAACTGGTAGCCCTGCGTGTTGGAGAGGTCGCGGATGTTGTCGGTGAACGGAACGGCTTCAGACACGTCTTGTTCCCATTTCTGCTTCTACTCTCTGTCTCGATCAACGGGCCGACCCCGGCATCGGCCCGGCGTCGACCCGGCGTCGGCGTCGCAGCGGGCCGCTGGTCAGGAGCCGAGAACCAGCCCTGTGAGCGGTTCGAAGCCGTGCCGGGCGGCGTAGTGGGGACCTTCCATGAGCAGCAGCGTGTTGATCAGCATCCCGCGGCCCATGAATCCGGCGATCTCCGCTTCCGTCGCGCCCGAGGAAGCCAGGAGCCGGTGGATCTCGCCGAAAAGGCGTCGCGATTCCTCCCCGATCACCGGCTCGCCGGCGGCCGCGGAGAACGCGTGCGCGAAGACGAGCACGGCGGGCCCCTGTCGCAGGACGAGTTCGCGGTAGGCCGAGCCGATGCGGGCCGGGTCGAAACCCCCGTCCGCGAGGCCGGTGCGGAAGGCGCGCAGGACCTTCTCGCCCGAGAACCGGTGGGTCAGTACGAAGAGATTCCGCTTCGAACGGAACGCCTGCGTCACGTAAGGCTGCGACACCCCCATCTCAGCGGCCACTTCGGCCGTCGAGGTCCCGAAGTAACCACGCCTCGCGAACGCGCGCTCCGCTGCCGCGAGGAGCTCGTCCGAGCGTGCCGGCAACCGCGCCGCACCTCTCACGCCGTCACCCACCCCGCGTCTTCAATTCGTCGAAATATTATCAGCCAATAAGCGTGAGTGTCCTGCCTCGAAGTCACCGGATCGGACTCCGCGAAGCGCTCCCGCCCGCCCCGGCGACGCGGCACCGCCAAAGCCTCGGAGCGGTTGACGGCCACCGCCGGCCCTGCCCGTTCTCTTGACGTGCCCCTGACTGGATGGCTTCATGGGAGCGCGCAAATATGGGAGCGCTCCCATGAAGCCTTGGAACGTCTGTCGTTGCTCAGCTCTTGATCCGCCCACCCTCTGGAGCCGCAGTGAGAACAGCAGGAAGCACGGCGAAGAACCCAGCGCGCAGGAGCCCCGCCACCGCCCTTCTGACCGCCCTGGTCACCCTCCTCGGACTGATCGCCTTCGGCGGTCTCGCCCCGGCGCAGGCCGCCACCGCCCCCGTACCCGCCGCCGCCACCGGCCTCCACATCAGTGACGGCCGGCTGCTCGAAGGCAACGGGAACGACTTCGTCATGCGCGGGGTCAACCACGCCCACACCTGGTACCCGGGCGAGACCCAGTCGCTCGCCGACATCAAGGCGACCGGCGCCAACACCGTGCGCGTCGTCCTCTCCGACGGATTCCGCTGGAGCAGGAACAGCCCGCAGGACGTCGCCGCCGTCATCGCCCAGTGCAAGGCCAACCGGCTCATCTGCGTACTGGAGGTGCACGACACCACCGGTTACGGAGAGGACTCCGCCGCCGGCACCCTCGATCACGCCGCCGACTACTGGATCAGCCTGAAGGACGTCCTCGCCGGTCAGGAGGACTACGTCGTCATCAACATCGGCAACGAGCCCTGGGGCAACACCGATCCGGCCGGCTGGACCGCTCCCACCACCGCCGCGATCCAGAAGCTGCGCACGGCCGGGTTCGCGCACACGATCATGGTGGACGCGCCCAACTGGGGGCAGGACTGGGAGAACGTCATGCGCGACAACGCGCAGGCGGTCTACGACGCCGACTCCACCGGCAACCTGATCTTCTCGATCCACATGTACAGCGTCTACAACACCGCCCAGAAGGTCACCGACTACCTGAACGCCTTCGTCGACGCCGGACTGCCCCTGGTCATCGGCGAGTTCGGCGGACCCGCCGATCAGTACGGCGATCCGGACGAGGACACCATGATGGCCACCGCCGAACGGCTGGGGCTCGGTTACATCGCCTGGTCGTGGAGCGGCAACACCGACCCGATCCTCGACCTGACGATCGGCTTCGACCCCACGCGGCTCAGCTCCTGGGGCGAGCGCATCTTCCACGGCGCCGACGGCATCGCCCGGACCTCCCGCGAGGCCACCGTCTACGGCGGTGCCGCGGAGGACGACACCGAGGCCCCGACCGCCCCCGGCGCTCCGACCGCCTCCGCCGTGACGGCCACCTCCGCGACGCTGAGCTGGGCCGCCGCCACCGACAACGTCGGCGTCACCGGCTACGACGTCGTCCGCGTCAGCGGTGGCACGGAGAGCACCGTCGCCTCGACCACCACCAACTCCGTTGCCGTGACCGGGCTCAGCCCCGACACCGCGTACACCTTCGCCGTCTACGCCCGCGACGCGGCCGGGAACCGATCGGTGCGCTCGGCCACGGTCGCCGTCACCACGGAGTCGGGCGGTACGACGCCCGGTGTCGGCTGCTCCGTCGGGTACCGCGTCGTCGGCGAGTGGCCCGGCGGCTTCCAGGGCGAGATCACCATCCACAACACCGGCACCACCGCCATCGACGGCTGGACGCTCGGGTTCTCCTTCGCCCACGGCCAGACCGTCACCAACATGTGGGGCGGGACCCCCACCCAGACCGGCGGTTCGGTGAGCGTCGCCCCCGCCTCGTACACCTCCACGATCGCCGCCGCCGGATCGGTCACCGTCGGCTTCACCGGCGCTCAGAGCGGCACGAACACCGCACCGACCGCGTTCACCCTCAGCGGCGCCACCTGCACCGGCGCCTGACGCGGCCGTCGCACACCGCGTCACAGCGCCGACCGGCCGGGCCACCGTCCCGTGCCGGTCGGCGCGCGAAACCTGCTGGTCCTCCCATGGCGCTCCTGATCTACTGGCCCTTCACGCACCCGGAGGCCCGTATGTCCTGGTCCGAACACATCGTGGTGCGGGACGGTGTCCGGCTCGTGTGCCGGGACGGAGGCGGCCCCGGGCAGCCCGTCGTCCTGCTGCACGGCCTGGCGGGGCACACCGGTGAATGGGACGTGTTGGCCCGGTCCTTGAGCCCCGGATACCGCGTCGTCGCGGTCGATCAGCGCGGGCACGGCGCCGCCGAGCGCCGTCCGCGGGACGTCTCCCGCGCTGCCTACGTCTCCGATGTCGTCGCCGTGGCCGATCAGCTCGGACTGCGGAGGCCCGTCCTCATCGGCCAGTCCCTGGGCGCCCACACCGCCATGCTCACCGCCGCCGCCCACCCCGCGCACGTACGCGCGCTCGTCCTCGTCGAGACAGGTCCCGGCACCGCCGACCCGAACACCCCTGCCAAGATCGGCGGTTGGCTCGACACATGGCCGACTCCGTTCGCCTCGCGCGAGGCCGCCGTCCGCTTCTTCGGCGGAGGGCCGCTCGGCGAGGGCTGGGCGAGCGGACTGGAGGAACGCGACGGCGGCTGGTGGCCGCGGTTCGACCGGGACGTCATGGTCGGCTCCATCGCGGAGAACGCACGGCGCCCCTTCTGGGACGAGTGGGACACCGTCACCTGCCCGACCCTGCTCGCCCTGGGCCAGGCCGGTTTCGTCTCGCCGCAGGAGTTCGACGAGATGCTGCGCCGGCGCCCCGCCACCACGGCCGTCAGCTTCCCCGGGACCGGCCACGACCTGCACCTGGAACGGCCCGACGCGCTGCACGCCGTGATCTCCGGGTTCCTGGACGGGATCGGCTGAGGAGGCTCCGCGGAGGAGTTCTCCTCGGAGCCTTACGCCGCGCTCACTGGGAGGCCTTTCCGCACCACGTCTCCGCCCAGGCGGAGACACCGTACGTATGGCGACGGTGCGCCCGTTGTCCGACCTGGCGAGGAACACCCGCCCCATGCCCCCGGCTCCGAGCCGACCGAGCAGCAGGTACGGTCCGATGCGTGGCGGGTCGAAGGCGGTGAGCGGTTCGAGACCCCCGTCGACGTAGCTCTCCGGCCCGCCGCGGCCGTCCCCGTTCGCACCGCTCATACTGCTGCGCATCCCCGAACTCATATCGAACGACTGCCAGTTGGGCGCCAGTTCAGTGCCGTCGACAACAGGGGCATCGGCGTTCCGGCGAAGTCGAGGACGTGGCGGGTGGCCGGACGGCTCTGTCAGTCGGCGACGGAGAGGGTGACGGTCGTGGTGGCGCGTTCGTACGTCAGGAACAGTGCCCCGCTGTCCAGGACCGTGTGATCCGTGAGCGTCCAGCTCGACGGGTCGAACGTGGCCTTGTCGGAGAAGAGCGGGATGCCCGCGCCGATGGTCACCGGACCCAGCTTGACGATCAGCGTGTCGATCTCGGTGTACAGCGCGCCCGCCAGTTCCCCGCCGCCGACCAGCCAGATGTCCTTGCCCTCCTCCTGCTTCAGCTCCCTGACCCGCGCCACCGGGTCGCCGGCCACGATCTCCACCTCGGTCTCCGGGCTCTCGCCCAGCGTCCGGGAGAACACGATGTGCCGCAGGTGCGGGTAGGCGTCGGGCAGGCCGGCCGCGAGGCCGATCTCGTAGGACCTGCGCCCTTCGACGACCGTGTCGAAGTGCGTGCCCTGCGCCGAGACGGACAGGGCGGTACGGGCGGGGCCGGGCAGGGTCTCCGGGTACTCGGCGATCAGGTGGCCGATGTAGTCCTCCGGGATCGGCCAGAATCCGTCCGGTCCACTGGGGTCGGCGCCGTCCGGACCGGCTATGAAGCCGTCCAGGGTGGAGGCGATGAAGTACACGAGCTTGCGCACGGAGGCCCTTTCGTCCACGGCGGCCGCCACGGGGCGGGCGGTCCTCGGCCGTCATGATCAAACAGACCCCTCCGGCGCGCAACGGGAATCGCGGCTTCCACGCGCTCTCCTCCCCTGCGGCCCTCGGCCCCCCGGCCGGGGCGGCCACCTCAGCCGGCGCCGCAGCCCTACAGTCTGCGTGCCGCGATCTTCTCCCCACGGGATCCGCGGACGACGAGGTTCTGTGCCTTCCCGTCCCCGTCGTCCCCGTCCCACCACTCGACGAACTCGGCCGACATCTCCTCGGCGTCGAACCTGTCGGCGGCGCGGGGCCGGTAGTCCGTCGTCACCTCGATGTCGAAGTCGAGGCCGGGAGTGCCCAGTTCCACGACCGTGATCGCGCTGACGTGTGCCACGAGCGCGTGGTTGTCCTCTTCGAGCCATTCCAGGAATTCGGGGAGGAGGCCCTTCTCCTGTGTCCTCACGGTCACCCGGCCGTCCGGTGGGTCCTTGGCGCGCTCGCTGACCCCGTCCAGGCATCCCCTGACCCAGGCCCCCCGGTCCGCCTCGGCCACCCGCCCCGCGTCGAGCGCCCGTCGCGTACAGCCGCCCCATACGACTTCGGCGATCGACGCCCCCTTTCCGCCCGACTCCCGCACGGCCCGGCCCTTCTCGTACCCGGCCGCGTAGGCGTCCCGGGCCGTCCGCTTCTCGTCCCTGACCGGCGCCGGCTCCGTACAGGACGACACTGTCGCGGCCGCGAGCACGCAGCAGGACAGAGCCAGACACCACAGGCGATGCGATGCGTGCACGGTTCCCCGTCCTCTCCCCCACCTGCTTCCGGGCCTCTCCCGGTCCCTGATACAGATGACGGGGAGCGCGGTTCGGTGCCGGGGTGGGGCCGCAGTCTCCTGCGAATCCCGACGGAGACCGGGGTGTTTGCGGCCCGGCCGGGGCAACGGCCGCGCAGAGTAGTGGGTATGACGACACCCGCAGAGCTGCTCCGCTCTTTCGCCCGCACCCGCGCCTCGCTCGACGGCGAGGAGGTCACGTACTGGTGGTCCGGTGATGTGTACGCCTGGTCCCCCGACGAGCCCTACCAGCGCGTCTTCGGCTTCGAAGGGCTCAACGTCTCCCGCCTGGTCCAGGACGCCGAGGCCGGACCGGATGCCTACCAACTGCTCACCCGCGAGGCCGCGTTCTACCTGGACCCCGCAAGCCGCGAGATCCTGGAGACCTGGCAGGACCTGCCGGTGGTGCACGTCTGGAACGACCCGGCGAACCAGAAGTGGCGCCCCTTCCCGATCCCGACGACCGAACTGGGCGGCCAGGTCTGTTTCAGCCTGGAGATCCCGCTCGCCTACCCCTCGCCGCTGCCGGTGGCCCAGTACCCCGTCCACTCGGCCGGTGACACGTACAAGGCCCTGGAGCTCTTCCAGTTCTTCGCCGACCGGGCCGACCTGGCCGGACCGGCGCCCGGCGTCCCGGCCACCATGTCGTGGACCCGGATGTCCCCGTGGCTCCCGTGGATGGCCCGCGGCCAACGGCCCGGCGGCCTCACCTTCCACTGCCGGGGCCGCAAGCTCGGCTCGTACGCCGAGGTCCCCGAGCGGACCCGTGCGTACATCGCCGACCACCACCCGGAGTTCAGCCGGGCCCCGGAGAAGTGGAGCGAGCCGAACGAGACCAGCTGGACGTACTTCCGCAGGCTCAACCCGCCCCGGTAGCGGCCGGACCGCCCCCGGACAGCTCCGGACGGGGTGAACGGACCCGGGCGTGCAGATGTACGTCGTGCCGGCCGTCCGCGTGCAGCCACGCTCCGCGCCGGATGCCCTCCGCCTCGAATCCGGCCTTCACCGCCACCCGGCAGGACGCGTGGTTGGCGGTCGAGTGCTCAAGTTCGATGCGGTGGAACCCCCGCTCGTACAGCGCCCATTGGGTGACCACCGCGGCCGCCCGGGGGCACAGGCCCCGGCCGCGTGCCGACGGGACGGTCCAGTACGCGATCTCAGCCGTACCGTCGCGCAGCGCGAAGGACTTCAGCGCGACCCTGCCCCACAGCGTGTCGTTCTCCGCGTCGACGAGTGCCCAGTGGGCGCCCGTCTCCGACGGCCATTCGCTCCGCCACGCCTCGATCCAGCCCTGCGCCTCGGCCACCGAATCGGCCCGCCGCACGTGCCAGCGCTGGATCGCCGGGTCCTCGAACGCCTCCCGCACCGCTGCGGCGTCGGCCGGCAGCCAGGGGCGCAACAGCGCCCCGCCGGCGACGGGCAGGGTGGGCTGGCCGGTCGCGGCCAGTGCACCGGCAGGGATCGCGGGAGCGACCAAGTACGGCATGACCGGAATTGTCACAGACGGCCGCGGAACCTCGGCACCGGCCCCCGGGGCTCCGGCGCCGCCCGGCTGACCACCGGGCGGGTGCGGGTCCATGCCTATGCGTGGGCCCCGTTCAGCAGCGCCCGCTCCACATGGGCCGTGATCACCCAGTTCGGCGCGTCCACGATCTCGGAGATCTTCAGGTCCGCCGCCACGCTCGCCAGCAGGTACGCGTCCTGCGGAACGAGCCCCGTACGGGCCGAGATCTCGTCGATCAGCGCGCGGACGGCGTCCTTCGCCGCCTCCATCAGGTCCGGTCCGATGCCCGTCGTGGCCAGGGCGGCGCCGGTACGGGCGCTGACCGGGTCCGTCTCGATGACCGGGGTGCGGGGCGCGGCGGCCTTGCGGACGTCCACCCTCAGCCGCACCGTCGCCCGCGTCTCGATACCCGTACCGCAGACCTCGCCGTCGCCCATCGCCGCGTGCGCGTCGCCCGCGGAGAGCAGGGCGCCCTCGACCCCGACGGGCAGGACGAGCCGGGCGCCGGGGCCGATGTGGCGGATGTCCATGTTGCCGCCCCAGCGGCGGGGCGGGATGACCGAGTGCGGTCCGGGCTCGGGCGGGGCGACGCCGATCGTCCCGATCATCGGCACCACCGGGATCCGCAGACCGGGCAGCAGCTCGGCGTGCCCGCCCGCGATCGTCGAGATCCGCAGGTACGGGTCGGGGAAGTCCTCGGCGAGCAGCCCGAAACCGGGCAGGCAGGCCGTCCAGCCCCACTCCCCGACCTGTACGTCGAGGATGTCGACGACCAGCGCGTCACCGGGCTCGGCCCCGGTCACGTACAGGGGCCCGGTGACGGGGTTGAGGGTGCCGAAGTCGAGCTCTTCGAGGTCCGCGGAGGTCGACCCGGCGGTGAGCTGGCCGCCGCTCGCGTCCTGGAACTCCAGGACCGCCTCGTCACCGGGGGCGAGCGTGGCGACGGGCTTGACCGTCCGGTCCCAGGCGTGGTGCACCTGTCCGCGGTGAATGCTGAAGTCACTCATGAACGGTGGGGCCTCCAGATCGAGTTCCGTGCGGTGCGACGGGGGTGCTGCGCTGTGGTGCCGATCCTGGCGCGGTCGTGCGGGTTGCACAACACAGCCGGTTTCGGGCAGTCCGTCCAGGGCGTGACCCACATGGCCGACAGTGAACCGATGCGGCCGTTCCCGTACGGGTGAGCGCGTACAGCGTGCGAGTGAATCCGTGGCCCGGCGCGGTGGGTGCCGGGACAGACTCGGGTCGGAACGATCTTGTCCCGTTCCGGTCCGATCTCGGATGAACCGCGCGATGAATTCCACAAGGAGTGCCCCCACCATGCGACTTCGTACCACTGCGGCCGCTGCCCTCGGCGCGCTCGCGCTCATCGTGAGCCTGCCCGGCTCCGCGAGCGCGGCCGACGGCGACTTCAGCTACACGTACACCACGTCCCACGGCTACCGGCAGACGGTCGCCCTGCTCGACCCGCCCGGCCGGGAGTGCGTCACCCTGCCCGGACTGGACGACCCGGACACCTCGGACCCGGCCGACACCCCCTGGAACAACACGAGTTCGACCGCGACGGTGTTCACCGGCCCGGACTGCGACGGCGCCCACTACACCCTGCGACCCGACGGCGGCCACGCCTCCAGCCGGCTGAAGCTCCGGTCGGTCGTCTTCAGCTGATCCTGATCCGGGGTGCGCCGTTCGCGTTCACGGCGCACCCCCGTTCCCCTTTCCGCCGCCGAAATGGCCGGGCGCGGTGCGGGGCCGGAATGTAGGTTGCACGGATGTCTTCCGCACTCCGCCTCGTACCGGTCACCTCCGACAACGTCGAGGACGCCTGCGCGCTCAAGGTACGGCCGGACCAGGACGGGCTGGTGAAACCGGTCGCCTGGTCGCTGGCCCAGGCCTATGCCACGCCCGCGACCGCATGGCCCCGGCTGATCGTCGACGGCGAGCGGCTCGTGGGCTTCGTCATGGCCTTCCTCGACGTCAGGTTCCGTCCCGAACAGCCGGACGACCGGCCGCGCTCCGGGCTCTGGCGGCTGAACATCGCCGCCGAACAGCAGGCACGCGGATACGGACGGTTCGCGGTGGAGGCCGTCAACGACGAGCTGCGGCGGCGCGGGCAGACCCGTACGACCGTCTCGTACGTGCCCGGCGCGCGCGGGCCCGAGGGGTTCTACCGCAAGCTCGGTTTCCGGACGACCGGCGAGCTGAGCGGCGACCAGGTGGTCGCCGAACTGGAGCTGGGGCCGGCCCCGCGCCCGTAGACGGGCCGGACCGCACAGGCAGCCATGAAGGCCCGACGAGCGGGTCAACGCCCCTACGCCTGAACGGGGTTGTCCGGCAGCAGGGGGAACAGCCGGGTGACCGCGGCCACGGCCACCGCGTCCGCGGGGCGCGCTCCGGGGTCCCGGTCGCGGTCGCGGTAGCCGGCCAGCAAGCGGCGTACGGCGGCGGCGAGTTCGGCTGTCTCCGCCGGGGTCAGGTGGACCACGGTGCTGAAGGACTCGTCCTGCCGCCACTCGGCCGGCGCCCGATCGCGATGGCTCAGCCAGTGCCGGTAGCTCTCGTCCTCCAGCCCGCGTGCGAGCGCGTGGAACTCCTCCGGCGCCTCCTCCTCCCGGCCCGGCTCGCCGGAGGGCTCCCAGCGGAGCCGCCACGGCCGCACCCGGCCGCCCTTGTGCGGCGCCTCCTCGATGAGGCCGTGCGCGGCGAGTTGGCGCAGGTGGAAGGAGCAGAGGCCGGAGCTGTGGCCGAGGCGGGCGGCGGCCTCGGTGGACGTCACCGTGCCGGCCTCGGCGAGCAGATCCAGCAGGGCCACGCGCACGGGGTGGTCCGGGAGCGGTTTGCGGGCGCGGTGGGGCAGCGGTCCCGTGGAGGCGGCTTGACGCTTTTCATCGCTCATTTTGCAAAGAGTGCTACTTTGCAAAGCGTTCGGTCAAGCTGGCCGCCGTCGGCAGCCACCGGCCGACTCCCGTATGCGCGGAAGGTGTTGGTACTCCATGGCCGCTCGGTTCGACGACAGCTCGCAGGACCTACGGGTGCGCGTGCAGGGTGTGCCCGTCGACTCGTTTCCCCGGTTCGCGCCGGAGGTGGAGCGGGGTGCGGTGCGCCGCATCACCGTCGTCGGGGAGGAGATCCTGCGCCGGCCGTGCCGGGAGGTCACCGAGTTCGGCACCCCGGAGCTCGCGCGGCTGGTCGACGACATGTTCGCCACCAACCAGGTGGCGGAGGGCGCCGGACTCGCCGCCAACCAGGTCGACGTGGACCTGCGGCTGTTCATGTGGGACATCACGGACGAGTGGGGGGTGCGCCACGTCGGGCACATCGCCAATCCCGTCCTGGACGAGGTGGCGCCCGAGCGGCGCCGGCTGGTCGAGGAGTCCGAGGGGTGCCTGTCCGTCCCCGGCCCCTACCGCATGGTGCCGCGCCTGGACCGTGCGGTCGTGCGCGGCCGGGACAAGGACGGCGGTCCGCTGGTGATCGAGGGGCGCGGCTACTTCGCCCGCTGCCTCCAGCACGAGACGGACCACCTGCGCGGTCACCTCTATCTGGACCGGCTCGCACAGCGGGAGCGGAAGACGGCCCTGCGCGAGATGGAGACGTCCAAGGACGAGATGTTCGCCCGGCGTGCGGCGTTGGCGGCGAAGCTGGGCAAGTGACGCGGCGGCCGGGCCCCGTTCCGGGGCCCCGGGGGTCAGCGGTAGTCCTCCGGGTGGCCCTGCATCCAGGTGTTGACGCGGTCGCGCGTGCCGGTCAGGTCCTTGAAGTGCTTCTCCAGGTTGGCCGCCGAGGTGTCACCGGCCAGCGCGGTGCGCAGCGCGGCCGTCCACGCCAGGGGCTCCTTGAATCGGCCGGGGCCCTGCTGGTCGGCCTTCATCGACGCGTCCAGCCCGGCCAGTTCCTCGTTCACCCGGCCCAGGAAGTAGGCGCAGTCCCCGGCGCCGGGGGTGCAGGTGTCGTCGAGGGTGGCCTGGAGGCCGGCGAAGGCGTCCCGTACCTTCTCGGCCCCGGACTGCGGCGCCTCCTGCGCGTCCCCGCCCGCGCCCGCCGTCTCCGCGGCGGCTTCGGTCGCCCCCGCCCGGTCGGCCGACTCGTCCGCCGACGTGGCCACCTGCGGGACATCGCTTCCGGTGCCCTGGGACGTGGCCGCCTCCGAGCAGCCCGCCAGGGATGTCACCAGAGCGACCGCCGCGGCGAGTGCCGCGGCGTTTCCGCGGGCGCGGATTCGGACAGTCACAGGAGGCCCCCCTCGTCGGATGGCCCAGACCCTACCCCGGCCGTTCAGCCGGTGATCAGCTTCTGGAGCGCGGGCGCGTAGAGGTCGGCGATGTGTTCCGGGGTGGCCAGGGCGCCGGCTCCCTCGCGGTGGAGGCTGAGGGTCGCGCCGAGGCCGAGAAGGTGTCCGGCCAGGAGTTCGGCGCGCAGCGCGCGGTCCCGGCCGGAGAGGCGGGCGGTCAGGGCGTCGGTGACCTGTTCGTGGAACCGGTCGCGCAGCAGCGAGCGTTCGTCCTGGTTGCCGAGGGAGAACACCACGCGCAGGAGCGGGTCGGACTGGAGCGCGCGGCGGCGGGTCACCAGCGTGACGACCATGTGGCGGCCCAGCAGGGCGAGCGGGGCGTCGAACAGTTCCGCGGCGGCCGGGCCGAAGTCGGCCACGGTGTTGAACAGCTCTTCCTTGCGGCCGAAGTGCTTGACCACGAGGGCCGGGCTCACCCCGGCGTCCGCGGCAATCTGCCGGATCGTCACCTCGGCGTACGGGCGCTGGGTGAACGCCCGTCGCGCCGCGCGCAGGATCGCGCCCCGGCCGGTGCCCGCGTCCGCGTCCGCGGACCCGGGGGCCGGTGCGGTGGCCTGGCCGCCGGTCATGCGCCCTCCTGGATCTGTGCTGTCCGTACACCGCCCTGGCGGATGCCCGGCGCCTTGCGGCTCTCCCCGACCGTACCCGCCGCGGCCGGCTTGCCGCCCGGCAGGAACAGCGTGACGGCCAGGGCCGCGAGCGCCGCTCCCGCCGCGATCACGAAGACCAGCTGGTACGCGTGGAGGGTCGGGGCCGTCCGGCCCCCCGCCACGAACGTGATGTTGGCCAGCACGGCGGCCACCGTCGCGCTGCAGAAGGCCTGTCCGATCGACCGCATGAGGGTGTTCAGACCGTTGGCGGCCCCGGTCTCACTGACCGGGACTCCGCGCATCACCAGGGCGGGCAGGGCCGAGTAGGCGATCGCGGTGCCCGAGGCGACGACCGTGGCACCGGCGATGATCAGCCACAGGCTGTGGCTGGTGAAGTAGCGCACCCCGTAGCCGACGGCGATGATCCCGGCGGCCAGTGCCAGGCTGACCTTCGGGCCGCGCCTGGCCGAGATCCGCGCCGAGACGGGCGAGAGCGCGACCATCGCCACACCGCCCGGCAGCAGGCACAGCCCGCTGACGACGAGCGAGACACCGAGCCCGTAGCCCGTGGCCTTCGGCTCCTGCACCATCTGGGCGGTGACCAGCGAGTTGGCGTAGAACGCGAAGCCGATCAGCAGGGCCGCGATGTTGGTGAGCAGCACGGCGGGGCGGGCCGAGACCCGCAGGTCGACCATGGGCGTCGCGACGCGGAGCTCGTACGCGCCCCAGAGCAGTGCCACCACGACGGCCGTCGCGAGCAGGCCGACCGTCCGGACCGATCCCCAGCCCCAGTCGGCGCCCTGGGTGACCGCGAGCAGCAGGCAGACGAGCGCGACGGACAGGCCGAGCGCGCCGACGGCGTCGAAGCGGCCGCGGCTGCGCAGCGGGGACTCCGGGACACAGCGCAGGACCAGCGCGATGTCGATGAGGCCGATCACGCCGGAGACCCAGAACATGGTGTGCCAGTCGAAGTTCTCGATGACCAGGGCCGCGACCGGCAGGCCGATGGCCGCACCGATCCCGAGCGTGGAGCTCATCAGCGCGACGGCGGACAGGACGCGCTCGGGCGGGAGCTCGTCGCGCAGGATGCTGATGCCCAGCGGTACGACGGCGATCGCCGCGCCCTGGAGTGCGCGGCCGGTGATCAGCACCCCGATGTGGGAGCTGACCGCGCAGAGCACGGAGCCCACCACCAGCACCGCGAGGGAGGCGACGAGCACCCGCCGCTTGCCGTACATGTCGCCGACCCGGCCCAGCACCGGGGTGAAGACGGCGCCGGTGAGGAGGGTCACGGTGACCAGCCAGCTCGCGGCGGCGGGCGTGGCGCCGGTCAGTGCGGGGATGTGCGGGAGCAGCGGGACGACGATCGTCTGCATGACCGCGACCACGACACCGCAGAACGCCAGCACGCCGACGGCGAAGCGGGGGTGCGGGGCCTGGACGGCGGGGGTCGTGGGATCGACGGGGACCGGTATGTCCGCGGGCATGTTTCTCCGTACGGTGCTCGGCGTGAAGGCGGGGGTGTACGTGCGTTCACCCCTAGGGTAAACGTACGTACACCCCCTCGGCGACGGGTCGCGGGAAGGCCGCGTTAGCCTCGGGTCGGAGAAGCGGATCCGGGACAGCGGGCCCGGAGCGCGGATCCGGGGAGCCGGTCCGGGAAGCGGGTCCGGACGAGAAGACGAGAACAGGTGGAGGTGGCTGCGATGGCGAGGATTCCGGCAGCGGCGGTGGCGGCGGGCGGACTGGTCGGCGGCTACGCCGTCGCGCGGTGGACCAGGAAGCGCCCGCTGGGCGGGGTCGCCCTCGCGGCCGCGGGCACCGCCGCGGCGTACGAGTGGAACCGGCAGGCCGGGCCGCGCGCCGCCGCCGGGCTGACCACCGCCTATGTCGCCGCCTTCGCGGCATCGCACCCGCTCGCCAAGAGGATCGGCGCCTGGCCGGCGGTCTTCACCGTGGCGGGCACGGTGGCCGCCGCGTCCTGGGCGGTCACCCGCCGCGCGGCCTGAGGGACTGCCCCTCCCCGTCCTCCGTCCCCGGGCATGTCCGCGAACAACTCCCGTACGGCGGCGGTGCGTCATAGGGTTGTGGGCAGAGACGGAGGTCCTACGTGGTGGAGCCGAAGCCCGACGGAAGGTTCGCCTGCGAACTGGTCCTCAACGGGGATGCCCGAGCGGAAGCCGGCGCCGCGCTGGGCCGGAAGCTGTCCGAGAACGGGGCCGAGCGGGTCGTACCGGCGTACGCCGCACGGCCCGCGCCCGGACGGCGCTCCGGCGGTGTCGTCGAGGTGGCCACCCTCGTGGTGACCTGGGCCGGGAGCCTGGTCCCGATCATCGACACGGTGCGCGGCTGGCTGATCGAGGGACGTAACGCCCCGCCGGGGAACGGGACGGGCCCGGCGGACGGCACCGGCCGCGTCACGTCGATCACGGTCATCATGGGCGACGACCAGGTGGAGATCATCCAGCCCTCCACCGCGGCCGAGGAGCGGCTCGTCGAGGCGTTCATCCGGCGGCACAGCCCGTCATGAGCGAACCGGCATGAGCGAACCGGACACACTGAACGTCCGGGTCACCGCGCAGGGCATGACCGTTCGCTACGAATACGACCTGCGGGTCGGCGGTTCCGCCGGCGACAGTCCTCCGCTCGAGATGGAGTACACGGTCGAGGTCGACCCGGGACTGGTGAGGGGCTGCCGCGCCCGGATCGACCAGGCCCTGACGAAGGCGGCCGCCGGGGAGCCGGGCCCCGGACCGGCCAAGGAGCTGGCCAAGTGGGGCAGGCTGCTCCACGAGCATCTGTTCCCCCGGGTGCAGGGCAGTGTGGCCGAGCTGGTGACCCGGCTGCACGCGTCGTCCGGTCCGCTGCTGGTCCGTACGAACGAGCAGGAGGTCCCGTGGGAACTGCTGCACGACGGTACGGACTTCCTCGGTCTCGAACACGACCTCGGGCGCCGGCTGATGGGCAAACGCCCCGTCGTCGGCGGGCGCGCCATCAGCCGGGTCGGCCGCGCGCTCATCGTGGGCGACACCCTCGGCGACCTGCCCTCCGCCCGTGAGGAGGTGGCCAAGGTCGCGGCGTGGCTCGGTGACCGGGGCATCGCGTGCACGGTCCTGCTGGGGCAGGAGGCCACCCTGCTCGACGTCGTCACGGAACTGGCCTCGGAGGACACGCCCTACGACCTCTTCCACTTCTGCGGTCATGTGGCGACCGGCTCCGGCACGACCGGGCTGATGATGCACGACCGCCAGCTGCTGGGCGAGGTCGTGCTGCAGACCCTCTCGTCGCGGGGCGCGCCCCCCGTGGCCTTCATCAACGGCTGCGCCTCCGCCGGGGAGGGCGAAGTGGCCAACATGTGCATGTCCTTCATGGTCCTGGGCGCGAAGACCGTCGTCGGCACCCGCACCGAGGTGGCCGACGAGGGCGCCTGGCGGTTCGCCGCCGAGTTCTACGGTCAACTGCTCGCGGGCCGGCCGGCGGGCGCCGCGGTCCGGGCGGCCCGCACCGCGCTCCGTGACCGGCCGGACGCGGCCTGGGCCTCCTTCGTCCTGTACGGCGACCCGGCCGCGGGCATCGCCGGGAACGCGCCCCCGGGGAACCCCCAGCCGCCCGGACCGCCCGACGACGACCTGACGACCACGCTGGCCCCCGACGCCCAGCGGCTGATGCGGCGGGTGCACGCGGCCTCCGCCGACCGGGGCGGGGTCGCCTCGGTCGATCTGCTGCAAGGACTGCTCGGCGAGGCCGACATCAGGCAGCGGATCGAGGAGAGCATCGGGGCGGACGTCATGGAAGCTCTCGACCAGGTGATCGATCAGGTGCTCAGCCGCAGCTCGGGCGGCCCGGACGACGACTCCGGCTCCGACGGCGACGGCACGGGCCCGGACCACGACATCAGCCTCCTGTCCGACACGGTCAACCGGGTGTTCGCGGACGCGGCCACCCGCGCCGCCGCGGACGGCAGGAGCAGCGTCACGACGGCCGACATCACCGAGGCCTTCGTCGCCGTGGGCGGCGGTGTCGCCTCCCGGCTGCTGGAACTGTGCGGGGTCCCGCTGGCCCGGCTGCTGCCGCACAGCGACGCGGACAGCGACACGGACGGGGAGACCGGGAGCGGCACGGGCAGCGGCACCGGGGCGGACACCTCCGTCACGGACATCGCGCTCCTGCCGAACGGCGACGAGCGGCTGCCGATGGACGACCTGAGCCGCAGCGCCGTGGGCATCGTGCGGCTCGCGAACCTGCTGGCCGACACCCGCGGCGAGGTGATCGGCACCTACACGCTCCTGCTCGCCTTCGGCGCGATGGGCAGCGAGGTGCTGCGGCGCGCCATGCACGAGCAGGGGGCGGCCGGGGAACGGGCCTACCGGCAGCTCTCCGGGATGCTCACCCCCCGGCGCCGCGACCTGTCCCCCCGGGTCCATGACGCGCTGGACCGGGCCCGCCGGCGCAGCGCGGCCGGGCGCACCTCCGCCGGCCGCGTCGGCGAGGCCGCCATCCTCCTCGCCCTGCTGCAGGACGAGGAGTCGTCGGGGCGCGAGCTGATGAACAGGATCGGGGTCGACCCCGACCTGCTCATCCGGTCCCTGGGGCGGGACCGCTGACGTCGGGGAGCCCGCTGCTCCGGCTCGCCTCCGCCGGTTCCGCGAGCTGTGCGAGCCCCCGCACCGCCTTCGGATCACCGGGCCTGCGGTCGAGTACCTCCGTCCACTGCCGGTGCGCCTCCGCGCGGTCACCGAGCCGGAGCCCGGCCAGGGCCAGTGCGTTGCGCGCCTCGGTGTCGCCGGGACACCAGTGCACCACCGCGGCGAAACAGTCCCGCGCGGCCGCGAGGCGGCCCGCGCGCGCCGCGGCCAGTCCCCGGTTGAACAGGTACGCCGGATAGGTGTGCAGCCGCGCGTAACCGGCCAGCGGCGTGCGGCAGCCCGCGCAGAGCTCCGCCCCGTACGCGTTCTCCTCGCGGCACAGGAGCACCGGGCAGCGGACGCTCATCGCCGCGGCCCCCGGTGGATGGCCTCGGGAATGGCGGGGCCGCGCCCTTCGTCGGACGAACCCGTGATGATGCTCTTCACCTGGATCAGGCGCTGGCGTTCCTGCGACGCCTCCTGCTGGACCCGGTTCGGGTCCTGGGCGATGAGGCCCTGCAGTCCGGCGAGCCGCTGCCCGATGTCCTCCACGTCCTGCCGGTGCCGGGCCGTCGCCGTACCGGAGGCCTGAACCAGCCTGCGTACCTCGTCGAGCATGTCCAGGGCGCTCCGCAGCCGGGACGCGGCCATCTCGGTCGGGGCGACCGGATCGTTCTCCTGCTGGTGGCGGTAGGCCACCGACCGGAGGTGGTCGAAGACGTGCTGGAGCTGGGTGATGACCTCCGAGTACGACCGCTGGTCACCGGCGTCCAGGGCCCGCTCGCCCTGCTCCCGCTGGACCTCGACGGCCGCCGCGATCTCCCGCTCGTCGTGCGGGGCCTCGGTCCTGTCGCTGATCGTGGCCACGTACCGGTTGAGCTGGCCGCAGTCCTTGACGAGCTGCTCGAAGTCCGGCCTCGGCGGCTGGAGGGCCCCGTCCTGGGGCTTGCCGACGGAGTCGGCGATGGCCTGCATCTCCTCGAACTCGTGGCCCGCGACCGCCTTCTCGCCGCCCGCGAGGGCCTGGGAGAAGGCCGTCTGCGCCATCTCCATCTTGGCCTTCTTCACGCTGCGTTCGCCCGCCGGCAGGAACTCGACGCCCTGCTCGAAGGCGCGCTTCAGCTCGGCCACCTTCTCCTCACCCGGCAGCTCGGCCTCCGGTGGCAGCTCGACGAGGGCCTCGAAGGGGTGGTCGCCGATGGAGCCGCGCACGGTGATGAGCGCGTGCACGTCCATCTCCACGTCGAGGTCGATGGCCGTGCCCCTGGAGGTGGAGGACGGCACCGGCACCGTGATGACCTGGATCTGGCGGGCCTGCTGGTAGAGGCGGAAGTCCACCGTGTCCGTGTCACCGGGGTGGCTGAACGCGTACCGCTCCTTGAACGGCAGCGAGCGCAGCGCGGGGATCAGCTCCTCGCGCTCCGTACGCCCCTCGCGGGACACCTCCAGCAGGATCGGCTTGGCGTTGATGGCCGCGCTGACCGGGTTGCCGACCGGCTTGGCCCCGGCGTCGCGGTCGTGGACGACCGCGCGCCCCACGGTCGCCAGCAGCTCACCGTCCGCGTCGAACACTTCGAAGGTGAGCAGGCTCTGCGCGTCGGGCTGTACGGGGATGCGGGTGAACGCGAAGCTGCCGCCCGCCTTGAGCTGCGCCTCGTCCTCGTACTCCTCGGTGCTGAGGCGCACCGAACCGCCGTCGAGGTCGAGATCGGGGTCGAGGGCCTCGACCGTGCCGCCGACCACCGTGCGGTCGGCGGCCGTGACCACCGTGCCGCGGAAGCCCACCCGGACCGTCCGTTCCTCGTTCAGGATGTCCAGGCCGCCCACCGCGGAGGCCCGCACGGCGGCGCCCAGCGCGACGACCGTGTCGACCTGCTCGTACACCGGCTCGGTGCACCTGGCCCGCGGCGAGTCGGGGGCGGCGGCCCCGGGGGCGGGCGAGCAGAGCCGGCCGCGCACCATCTCGCGGACCAGCGGCAGATGGGTGGACCCGCCGGCCAGGATGACCTGGTCGACGTCGGCCAGGGTGACCCCGGCCTCGTTGGTCGCCTGGTCCAGGGCCTCGTCGCAGTACTGGAAGGTGCGCTCCAGCAGTGGCCGGGCGATGGCCTCCAGCTGGGAACGCTCCATCACGGTGTCGATGACGACGCGCTGCCCGTCCTTGTCGGTCAGCCCTCCGGAGTCGCGGAGCATGAACTCCGTACTGTTGGACAGCCCCTTCTTCACGGACTCCGCGAGGGACTTCAGCCGCCGGAAGCGCAGCCGGTCCTCCGCGTCGTTCTCCAGGTCCAGGTCCATCGCCCAGTCGTCGTCCTGGAGGAGCTGCTGGAGGTGGCGGGCGAGCGCGGTGTCGATGTCGTCCCCGCCGAGCATGGTGTTGCCGCTGATGCCGAGCACCCTGAAGTCGGCCGCCTTGCAGCGCACCACGCTCACGTCGAAGGTGCCGCCGCCGAGGTCGTAGACCAAGAAGGTGCCGTCCCGGGTGCCGGTCCGCCAGCAGTAGTGGCTCGCGGCGGCCGTCGGCTCGTGCAGCAGGTCCACCACCCGCAGGCCGGCGGCCTCCGCGGCGTTGCGGGTGGCGTCGATCTGCGGCTGGTCGAAGTACGCGGGGACGGTGACGACGGCGCGGTCGACCACCCAGTTGACGTCCGGGGTGTTGAACTCCGCGACGTCCTCCTCGATCTGCCGCTTCATCTCGCGCAGGATGTCGGCCGAGATCTCGACCGGGGTGCGCTCCTCGCCCGCCAGCGTCACCGTTCTGCGGGAGCCCATGAGGCGCTTGACGGAGGTGATCGGCTCCGGCTCGCTCCCCACCCTCGCGAACGCCTTCCGGCCGACGACCAGTTCGCCGTTGCGCGGGTTGCGCCACACGCAGCTCGGCGTCGTGCGGGCGTTCATCCCGCCCTGGTGGATCACGATGCCGGTGTCGGTCGGATTCATCACCGCGACCGCGCTGTTGGTGGTCCCCAGGTCGATCCCGACGGCCTTGCTCACGTACTGCGTCATGCGTCGTTCTCCATTCCGGCGCTCAGCGGGGCGCCCATGATCACTTGTCCCAGCCGTACGACCGTGCCGCGGTCGAGCACGATCGGCTCCACGGTCTCCGCCACCACTTCGGCGGTGAACTCGGGCCCGTACCGCCATCCGGCGATGTCGACGACGTCCGCGACCGACTCGTACGGCTTGCCGGTGGGGTCCTGCGTGGTGATGTCCATCGCGTGCAGCGGTTCGAGCACCTGTTTCCTGGCCACGTCCAGCCGACGGCCCAGCGCCTTGGCTCCGGCCTCCTCCAGCGGGCCGGCCGCCTCCCGCAGGAGGGCGTCCAACCGTGCGACGTGGACGGCGAGTTCGGTGAGGATCTTGCGGGCCGCCGCCGACTCCTTGTCGACCCTGTTGCTCTCGCGCTGGAGGTCGGCCCAGTACCGCTGGAGCACGGCGGCCATCTCACGGCCCGGACTGACGGGGTCCGGCTGCTCCGGCCCGCCCGGCCCTTCCGGCAGCGGGCGCTCCTCGAAGTCGTCCCAGCCGGGATCGGCCGCGGGAGACCCGTCCGGAGAAGAGCCGGCCGCGGGAGACCCGTCCACAGAGGGCTCGGTCGCAGAGGGTTCAGCCGAAGAGGACATCACGCACCTCCAGCGGCGGCCGCTCCAGGCGCAGCGGCACCGGGGCGTGGTCCAGGGCGGGGCGGATGTCGACGGTGGGCGCGGTCAGCATCCCGTCCAGCAGCCGCCGGGCCACGGCGGCGAGGTCGAAGTCCGCCGCCCGGGGCGCCTCCACCCGGCCGGACGACGCGTCGAACGCGACGGGAGGGCGCCCGTACTGCCGGGCGAAGTCCTCCCACCGCTCGCCCCGGTAGTCCGCACCCGGCGCCTCCAGCAGTACGTGCAGCTCACGGGTCTCCGGGAGGCCCATCAGCTCGTCCTTGGCCCACTCGGCGAGGGCGCCCGCGTCCTGCTCCCCGGTCACGGCGAGCTCCCGGAAGCGCTCCGCCACCTCCTCGTCGCTCGCGGACACGGGAAGTCCGAGTACATGGAACGGATTGGGCTTCATGGGTCTCCTTCACGGTCACGTGCGGTATCGGTCGTAGAGCGTGCGGGCCGCGTCGGACGACGGGTCGAACCTCAGGGCCCGGGTCACACACGCGAAGGCCTCGGAGCGGCTTCCGGCACCGAAGTGGCTCAGGCCCTGGTAGATCAGCGCCACCGCACGGTTCTCGTCGGTCGCGGCCCACTCGTACGCCTCGCGCGCCGCGGCCAGCGCGTCCCGGTGGCGGCCCGCGTCGAGGTGCCGTCGCACCGGCTTCAGGGCGTCCCCGAACCGTGTGTCCGCCAGGAGCTGGGGGGCGCTGACGTTGCCGGGGTCCCACTTCAGCGCCGTCTCGTACGCCTGGCCGGCGGTGCGGTCGTCCTGCGCGACGTACAGCCCGCGGAAGACGAAGTGCCGGCCGAGCGCGCTGTTGGCCGGGAGGTATCCCTTGCCCGGGGTGCAGAGCGGCGCGAGCGCGTCGGCGAACGTGCGCGCCCTTCCGGTCACCTTCCGGATCTCCTCGGTCCTGCGCATCTGGTAGAGGCAGGTCTGGAGCTCGTTGTACCAGTCGAGTCCGGTCTGCAGGAGGCGGGGAAGCGGGACGTCGAGACCGATCAGCGGCTCCAGGCCGCGGATGCCGGATTCGTAGTCCTTGTCGATCCCCTCGGACAGCCGCGCGATGGCGGCCGGGTCCCTGACCGCCTTCTCCGCGGTGCTGATGACCTCGGCGCACCACGCGTCGGTGACCGAACCGGCCAGCGCGGACATCTCGGCCCAGAGCCGCGCGTCGACCGGCACGGACCACGGGATGCCGAACTCCCGCAGGAGGCCGTGGACGGCGGACTCCCCGGTACGGGCGGACTCCAGCACCCGCAGGTGCAGCCGGGCCGTCTCCCTCTCGCCCGCCTGGAGGGCCTCGGCCCCGAGTCCGCGGTGCAGGTCGAACAGTTCCTGGCACACGACGCGGCGCAGCCGCGACTGGGCCTCGGGTCCGGCGGGGGTCTCCCCGTGCTGCTCCCAGAACCCTTCAGAGGCCAGCAGGAGGGTCCACAGCACGGTGGCACGGGCGAGGTGCCCGCCCGTCTCCGCGGCGGACGAGGGCGCGTTGAGCGCCATGCCCCGGTACAGCAGGGCCAGGGTGTGGTGGAGGCGGACGTCGTACTCCCGGGTCTTCAGGGAATCGGCCCAGCGCCGCCGGACGCCTTTGCGCCCGCCCGACCTCAGGGCGCCGAGCAGCCCGGCGTCGTCCTCGACGGCAGCCTCCAGGGCCGCGTACCGGCCGGGCCGCTCCCAGGGCACCGCCTCGCGTCCGGCGTCGGGGAAGACGTGCCCCAGCAGGCGGCCGACGTGGACGTCGAGTTCCAGGCCGCGCGCCAGCGCGTGCGCTCCGTCGCGGGACGGCACGCGTTTCAGCGCGGGCCCCCGGGCCGGCTGCAGACCGGCGGCCCGGCGCAGCAGCTCCGCTCCCCGCAGCGGATCCCGCGCGTTGCGTGCGGTGACGGCCCGGTAGCAGAGGAGCCGGGCGTACTGCACGAGGACGGGGCCGGGGTCGCGCTCCCCCTGGCCCGCCTCGGTGTACGCGAGCGTCCACTGCTCCTCCGCCAGTTCGTAGTCCCCCACGGCGGTCGCGCAGCCCGCCAGGAGCACCGGGTCGAATCCGGCCGCTCCGGTGTCGGTCAGCCGCCTGACGAGACCGGCCAGCGGGTGGGCCTGGCCGGGGCGGTTCCTGGCGGCCGCGGTCCTGGCCGGTCTGCCGCCGTTCCCGGGCTTGCCCCCGGAGTGCGACAGGAGTCCGGGCAGCAGCCTGTTGACGTCGGTGACGGCGGCCAGGTCGCAGTCGGCCGCGGCGGCGGAGAGCAGGTCCAGGCACCGGCCCGGATCGCTCTCGACGAGCCCTGCCGCGTGGATGACGCGGAGCAGGGCGGTCTCTTCCCCGGAGCCGTCCGGCGGGGGCGCCGCGGGCGGGCGGCCGTCCAGGGTGTCGGCGAGCAGGGCGCACACGGCGCTGTCCTCGGGGGCAGTCCTCAACTGCCTTACGGCGCCGCCGAGATCGCCCCGCGCGAGGTCGCCCGCGGCGAAGGCCAGGGCCAGTACGGGCTGCACGGCGCCGGACGGACGCGCCGCCGGGAGCGGTGGGCGGCCGACGGCGGGCAGGGCCAGCGCGGCGGCCGTGACCCGGTCGGCCGGCGCGTCCACCTCCGGCGAGGGGTGCCGGTCCGCCAGGTCGCGCACCAGCAGCGCGAGGGCGTTCCGCCGGCCGGGGTCCTCGCTGATCATGCCCGCACGGGCGAGTGCGGCGGCCAGCACGGTCACGGCCCGCGAGCGCGGTTCGCCGGACTCCTCCGCGAGGGCGATCAGCCGCCCGCACAGCCCCAGGCCGACGGCTTGCGGGTCCTCGGCCAGCCGTGCCAGGCCCAGGACCCATTCGGCCCAGGGGTGCCGTGGGACGGCGGGCGACGGTTCCGCGGGCCCGGGGATGACTCCGTGGGCGACGGTCCGCGCGGCCCGCAGCAGTTCGGCGGCGTCCGGGGGCAGGGCGTCCGCCCCGGCGGCGAGGGCCCTGTCGAGGTCCCTGGCGGCCAGCCGGGCGTGGTACGGGGCGTCCTCGGGGTCCAGGAGCGGTCCCTCCCCGGCGAGTTGGTGCAGCCGGATCACGCCGCGCGTGTACGGAAGCTGCGGAAGGCGCCGGTCCGCGAGTTCCGCCAGGCCGTCCGCGGCGGACGTGTCCGGCCCGCCGCCGGCCTCCTCGGCCCATGCCCTCAGCAGCTGCGCCTTGTGGCCGCTCCGTCCGGCGAGCAGCCGGTGCGCCCTGGCCGGGCGGCGCTCCTCCAGGTGGTGCGCCGCCAGCACCAGCGCCGCCCGCTCGTGCCCGAGCGCCAGGGCCGCGCCGAGTAATCGGCGCCCCTCCTCCGGCTCCTCGCGCAGCGCGTGCAGCCCCGACCACAGGAGCCGGTCGGCCCGCGGCAGCCGCCGGTACAGCGGCTCCCGCAGCAGCGCCGCCATGTCCGCCGCCCCCGCTGCCCGCGCCGCCCGGCCGTACGCCTCGCCCAGGGCCGTACGCAACGCCTCCAGCCGCTCCGGCAGACCCCCGTCCCCGGCGGGCAGCCCCGCCGGGGACGCGTCCGCGTCGGCGGCCGGCCGTATCCCCGTGGCCAGGGCCTCGCGGACCCGGGCGATCCGCTCGTAGCCGGGCGGGGCGGCCGTCGCGGCGTGGGCCGCGTCGGTGCCGGGCGCCGCGTCCGGTCCGCTGTCCAGCAGCAGGCGGGCGAGCGCCCAGTCGTCGGGGCTCCGGGTCACGGTGCCGGTGAGCGCCCGGAGCCCCGCGCGGTCGCCGGAGAGCAGGTGCGACCAGGCGGCGTGGTAGCGCCACTGCGGGAGCGCGGAGTCGTCGGACGCCAGGGGGACGAGGAGATCGCGGGCGCGGGCGGCGTCACCGTCCAGCAGGTGCAGGCGGCCGAGCGCGTAGTCGGGCCAGCGGCCCGCCTCCGGGCTCAGGTCGAGTGCGACCAGCCGGCCGGCGGGCGGCGCGGGTGTGTCGGTGGCGGCGTCGAACCAGGCCAGCAGGCGGCCGAGTTGGGCCGCCGCGGCGAGCCTGGGCGAGGCTTTCCGGGCGGCGGTGAACGCCCACTCCGGGATGTCCGCGGCCCGGCCGTCGCGTATGTGGGCGACCAGGAGTCCGAGGAGGGCGGTCTCGTCGCGCGGGTCGGCCGCGCACGCGTCGAGGAAGTGGCCCAGGGCCGCGTCGGTGTCCCCCGTGACGAGCAGCCGGTGGAGCCCGGCCGCGCGGTCCGCCCCCGGGAGCCCGGCCGCCGCCAGCGAGGCCGCCTGCCGCAGCCGTACCGGGCCGGAGGAGAAGTCCACCCGCAGCACGTCGGTGGCGAGCTCGACGACCGAGGGAGGGCGTGGGCCGGGCCGGCCGAGCAGGTCCCCGTAGACCTCCAGCCGGGGCACGTCCCGCTGGCCGGAGCGGGCCAGATCGTCCGCCAGCCCGGCCCTGGCCCCCTCCTGGACGGACTCCGCCCAGTAGAGCCGGGTCAGCAGGTCGTTGGCCCGCTGCTCCTCACCGCGTCCCAGGAGCGCCGTGGCGAGCGGCCTGACCGCCTGGTCGAGGGGGAGCGCCCCGGCCCGCGCGACGAGCCCGCCGATCCGCTCCAGCGCCTCGAAGTCGGGCTCGGTGAGCAACTGCCGGAACGGCTGCCCGACCATGGACCGCAGGAAGCCGGTCCACATCTCGGCGGCCGCCTCCGGGCGCTTCTCCATCCGTTCGCGGACCTCGCGCAGCCGCGCCAGAGCGCTCTGCGGATCCGGGTCGTCGAGGGCCGCCTTCCACTGCCTGCGCAGCCTCCCCGAGGGGCTGAGCAGGTCACCGAAGGACGAGGGCGGGCTCATGCCGCTGCGCTCACCCCCTGCCCCTCTCGCGCCGCAGGAGGTCCTCGAAGTGGGCTGTCTGGTAGGCGTTCCCGGCCCGCCGGTAGGCGTCGGCCGTACGCTCCAGCAGGGCGCGGCGTTCCTTCCGGGTCCGCAGGAGGGTGCTGTCGCGCACCAGTTGCCAGGCCTCGGCGAGCTGCCGGGCGGAGCCCGCCGGGTCGCCCTGTGCGTCGAGCAGCCGGGCGAGTTCGTTGCGCAGGGCCAGCCGGACGGCGGGCGGGAGATCCTCTGAGGCGGAGTCCAGACAGGCGCGCAGGGTCCGGCACGCGGCGGCCGGATCGCCGTCGGCGGCCTGCTCGCGGGCCTGTTCGAGCGCGCTCTCGCCGGGTGGCGGGCGATGGGCCCCGGCCTCGGCCGCCGCCAGCGCGTCCAGGAGTTCCGCCGCGCTGCGGAAGCGCCGGGCGGGATCGAACTCCAGACAGCGCAGGACGACGGCGTCGGTCTCGCGCGTCACGGTGTTGTTCAGCCGTGACGGCGGGGCGACCCCGCGGCTCGCCTTCTTCTGCTGGTAGAGCCAGTCGCCGTGCAGGGTGTCGGGCATCCCCGGCGGCGGTATGAGGTGCGCGAAGGGAAGCCGGCCGGTCAGCCCCTCGTACATCAGGACCCCGAGCGAGTACAGGTCGGAGGCGGGCACGCTCTGCCCCTGGGAGGTCTCGGGTGCCATGTACGTCAGGGTGCCGGCGACTCCGGGGACGGTCCCGGACTCCAGCAGCCGGGCGGCGAGGCCGAAGTCGATCAGCCGTACGGTCAGGTCGGAGCCCAGCAGGACGTTGTCCGGCTTGAGGTCCCGGTGCAGCAACGGCTGGTCCAGGGCGTGCAGTCCGCGCAGCGCCACACAGATCTGCCGGGCCCAGTTGAACAGCAGCTTGGCGGGCACGGTCTTCAGGGTCTCGAACTGGGCGGCGAGCGTGGTGCCCTGGACGAACTCCATCACCAGGAACGCCCGGTCCCCCGCGTCGTGGGCCAGCCCGCCGTCGTACACGTGGACGAGGTGGCGGCGCGCCTCGGAGTCGGTCATGCCGTCCATCGCCTCGGCGAGCCGCAGGATGTCGGCGAACTTCTCCTGGGCGTCGGTCTCGGTCATCCCCGCGTCCCGGGAGATCTTGCAGGCGACCCGCCGGACGGGGAGGCCGAGGATGCGCTGCTCGCTGAGGAAGACCGCGCCGAACGCGCCGCCGCCGATCCATTTGGTCAGCAGATAGCGGTCGTTGATCACCCGGCCCTCGAAGGACCGCAGATCGGTCCCGGCTCCGTCACTCATGATCCGGCCCCGTCCCGGGGGCGGCGGCGGGGGTGAAGCGGACGTCGGTCCGGGGTCCGCCGTCGGGGCCGACGGGGCGGAAGTCGAGCTCGATGCGGGCGCACGTCCGGAACTCCTCTTCCCGGCGCTCCTGTTCGAGAAGAATGGGATTCTCGACCAGGTCGGAAAGGATCTTCGCGATGATGCGGCCGCCCTCCTTGCCGCCCGATCTCTCGTTCATCAGATGTCCGCGATCGGCGGTGTAGAGGATCAGCGAATCGGGGACGATCAACTCCTTCTCCCTTTTGTCCAGCCAGAATTCACGCTGCCGGTCGACCAGCCTGCGGCAGATTCCGGTCATCGCGTCCAGATCGAGCGGGCGGAACACGATGATCCGGCGGATACGCGCCAGGAACTCGGGAGAGAAGACAGGCCCGCCCTGCGAGCGGTTCCCGATCTGCGGCAATGTCTCCTTCACCCGGGCGACGATCTCCTCGTCGGACCGCCCCTCCCTGGTCATCCGGGAAATGATCTCCTGGCCCGCATTGCTGGTGAGGATGAATATCGCCCGGTCGCCGTGGGCCTTGACGCCGCGCTGGTCGACGATCCAGCCCTCGTCGAAGAGGTTGAGGAAGGGCCGCCAGACCTCGGGGTGCGCCTTCTCCGCCTCGTCGAGCAGGAAGACGCAGTACGGGTCGGCGTTCAGCTCGTTGATGAGGCGGCCGCCGCGCTCGTAGCCGATGTATCCCGGCGGGGAGCCGATGATGCCCGACACGCTGTGCGCCTCGGAGAAGTTCTCCATGGGGTAGGTCTGCAGGCGTTTGGAGGAGGAGTAGAAGCTGGCGACGGTCTTCGCCAGTTCGGTCTTGCCCGTCCCGGTCAGCCCGGCGAACAGCATCACGGAGGCGGGGCCGCCGCTCGCCCCGGCCAGGCCCGACTTGATCCGGCGCAGCTCGCTCGCGACCACCTCGACCGCTTCCCGCTGCCCGAAGACGGAACCGCCCAGCGCCTGGGCGAAGTCGGTCCGTTCGCCGCCCGTGCCGGCGATCTGCCCGGCCGGCACGCCCGACACCTCGGCGATGACCCGCACCACGTCCTCGGTGTTCACCGCGGCCCGGGTGTCGCCGAGCTGCGTACGGCGGTAGTCCAGGTCCTCGCAGGCCCGGCGGAGCACCTTGACGGCGGCGAGCGGCAGCCGCTGGTTGAGGATGTAGTCCCCGGACATCACGACCGCCCGGTCGACGGCGCGGTCCTCGACCTCGGTCCTGAACTCGGCCTCCAGCGCGTCCGCCGCCTGGCGGACCATGTCCCGCGCGCAGGCACGGTCCGGCTCGGTCACGTCGATACGGGTGGTGAGTTCACGCAGGGCGTGGTCGGCGGCCAGCAGGTCGTCGTACTCCTGGCCGGACAGCACCCCGACGAGGTGGATCCGGCGCTCCTTCAGCGCGCTGCGCAGGGCGGGTACGTGGTCGGTGCCACCGGGTCCGCGGAGCATGGCTCCCAGTCCGTCCAGGCACACGATGAGATCGGTGCGCCCGGCCACGTGGGCGATGATCCGGGCGAGTCTGGCGCCGCTCTCGGTGTCCGGCACGTCGCGGCAGTCGACGTGCAGCAGGCGTTTGCGCCGCAGGAAGGGCAGCTCTCCGGCCGCCGCGCGCCTGGCCAGTTCGCGCACCAGGGTGGTGGTGCCGACCCCGGTGGCCCCGGTGATCAGCACGTGGTTGCCGGTCGTACGGTGCAGGGCCCGGCCCAGCGTGTCGAAGTAGCGGTCCAGGTGCCGGGCGGGGGCGATCCCCCGGGTCCGCGCCAGCCAGGTCAGGTCCTCGGCGGGCGGTAACTCCGGCGGGAGGCGGAAGGAGACCTCGCGGGGGCCCGTGGCGCGTGCCTCCCTGACGGCCTGGGCGAGCAGCTCGCGCATCCGGGCGAGGTCCACCCGGAGCGGTTCGGCCTCGAACACCGAGGCCAGCCTGGGCGGTGGGTCCTCCAGCAGGGCGTCGAGCAGATGCGGGGTGTCGACCAGCTCGGCGCCCCACACCACGGCCGCCCGCTGGGCGCGCCGGAGCAGGTCGAGCTGCGGCTCCCCGAGGCCGTCACGGTGCAGCGGTGGCGCGTCCTTGCCGTGCTGGGACAGCCGGAAGGCGCCGCTCAGCAGCTCCGCGACCTTCGCCAGGCCGAGCTGCGGGGGGATCTGGAGCCGGACGAGCCGCTCGGTCAGCCCCTCCGTCTCGCCGAGCAGGGCGAGGAAGCAGTGCGGCGGCAGCAGCCGGTCGTACCCCAGCTCGCCCGCGCGGGCCGCCGCCTGCTCCAGAACCGCCCAGGCGTCCGCAGAGAACTCCTCGGAGCGCAGCCGGCCGGTGTCGTCCAGGAGGGCGGGGGGCGGTTCGGTGCTGACGCGGACCTGGTCGCGCAGGGTCCGGGCGGCGGCCGCCGTGTCGAGGATCCGCAGGAACTGCTGGTCGCCGGGGTCGGGATGGTCCAGCACCCAGGCGATGAGCAGTTCGAGGCAGACCGGGCGCAGCCGGTCCTCGTCCTGCGCGAACTCCGCGGCGAAGCCGTCCAGAGCGGCCAGCGTCTGGGCCGCGAACCGTTCACGCCGTCCGTCGAAATCGAAGTCTCCGCCGCCCCGGCTCCCCGGGTTGTACACCGCGATGGTCTCCAGCAGATGGCGCGGCCGGGCGCCCTCGTCGAGCGTGAGCGCGAGGACCGACAGAACGCCCTGGTCGCCGGATTCGATCGCGGCGTGGAGGATGTCACTCGGACGGACCGTGCCCGCGCAGCGCTGTGTCGCCGCCGAGAGAATATCGATAGCGCGTTCGTCGAGAAGTGCGTGCGGAGTGAAGATCCCTTCCGAGAACAATGACAAAATGACGGTACCCCCGTACCCGTTACCGGCACGCCGTGTTCGCGGGGGAATGCCGGAGCCGTCGGCGACCCCCTGTGCATTCCCAGTTTGGCACGATCGCGACGACGCCTGCCCGTCGATGGGCGACATTATTCGGATCCTCGGGCGCGCGGCTCACCGGAATTGGCCGTGATCCTTCTTGACGGCTCACCGGTCCGGCCGGTGAGCCGTTCCGGTACCGGCGCGGCCCCGGGGGGAATGCGCCGGTTACCCGCCCAGTGCCCGGGACACCGTGTAGATCGCCAGCCCGGCCAGCGCGCCCACCACCGTGCCGTTGATACGGATGAACTGCAGGTCGCGGCCGATGTGCGCCTCGATCTTCTTTGATGTCTGGTCCGCGTCCCAGCCGGCCACCGTGTCGCTGATCAGCGAGGTGATCTCCGTCCGGTACGTCGTCACGACGTAGACCGCCGCGTCCTCCAGCCAGCCCTCCAGTTTCGCCTGGAGGCGGCCGTCCGTCGCCAGGCGGGCGCCCAGGGACATCAGGGAGGCACGGGCGCGCAGGCGCAGTTCGCTCTGCTCGTCCTCGGCCGCCGCGATGACCATCGTGCGGACCGAGGACCAGGCGGACGCGATGACGTCCTGGACCTCGCCGCGCCCCAGGACCTCCGACTTCAGCCGTTCCACCCGGGCCCGGGTCTCCGAGTCCGTCTGGAGGTCGGCCGCGAAGTCCGTCAGGAACGTGTCGATCGAGCCGCGCGCCGGGTGCCCCGGCATGTCGCGCATCTCCGTAATGAAGCGCAGCAGCTCCTTGTAGACCCGCTCTCCCACCCGCTTGTCGACGAACCGCGGGGTCCAGCCCGGCGCACCGCCCTGCACCGCGTCCATCACGGAGTCGCCGTGCAGCACCAGCCAGTCGTGAGCCCGGACACAGACCAGGTCCACCACCTTGCGGTGGCCGCCGTCGGAGACGACCTTCTCCAGCATCTTGCCGAGGCTCGGGCCGATCTCCGCCGCGTTCGCCCGCCGGGTGATCGCCTCACCCACCACGGCCTGCACATCCGAGTCGCGCAGCACCGTCAGCGCACCGCGCAGCGCGGTCGAGAGCTCGGCGGTGACCCGGTCCGCGTGCTCCGGTTCGGCGAGCCACGCACCGAGCCTGCCGCCGATGCCGAGGGAGTGGATCCGGTCCCGTACGACACCGCCCGACAGAAAGTTCTCGCCGACAAAGGAACCGAGTGAGGCCCCGAGCTGGTCCTTCTTGGTGGGAATGATGGCGGTGTGCGGAATCGGCAGACCGAGCGGACGCTTGAAGAGCGCCGTGACGGCGAACCAGTCGGCCAGCGCACCCACCATGCCCGCCTCGGCGGCCGCGGCGACGAAGCCCGGCCAGCCGCCCACCCCCTCGTTCTTCGCCCAGGTGGCGAGGACGTACACGAGCGCGACCAGCAGAAGGAGGCCGGTGGCCGTGGTCTTCATACGGCGTACGCCGCGACGCTTCTCCTCGTCCGCGGCGGTGTACGAGAACGAGGCCAGGGAGGCGGAGCGGCGGCTACCCGCGCCGCCGCCCCCCGCGCCCTCGCGTGCCTGCGCACCGGCTCCCCGCTCGCCGGGTCCGCTGCCTTCGATCGGTTCCATCCGCTCCACCCGTCCGCGTACGCATCGCCCCCCGACACCCCGTACGCATTGTCCTTGCCTGACCTACTCCCGGGCCGCACGTTGAGTTCCCCGCGCCCTGCCGCATCATGGAACCGGTCCACGAACAGAGGAGACACACCGCCCATGCCCAGGCGCCAGGGGTACGCCCTGCTCATCGCTCTCGTGGCCGGCACCGCCGCGCTCGCCGCCGTCGTGGCGTTCACCGGCTCGCTGCTGTTCTCCGGGTCCCGGGCGAAGGCGTCCGCCGCCGCCACCGGGCCGCAGGGCACGGCCAGGACGCCCGCGGCACCGGCCCACTCCTCCGGGCTCTGGCTCGCCACCTGGGCGGCCGCACCCGTCCTCGGAGCGGCCGACCCGAACCACGGCGAGGACCTGATCCACCGCACCATCCGCAACGTCGTGCACACCAGCATCGGCGGCAACGCGGCCCGCGTCACCCTCTCCAACCTCTTCGGTACGCGGCCGCTGCTGATCGACAACGTCACCGTGAACACCCGCCCGGTGACGTTCGGCGGCGCCCCGGCCACCACCGTCGGCGCGGGCCGGAGCATCGTCAGCGACCCCGTCGTCGTCCCGGTCGCCGCCGACGCCGACCTCGTCGTCACCCTGCGCACCCCCACCGCCCGCGGCCCGGTCACCGTGCACCCCAACAGCCACCAGAGCTCCTACGTGGAGACCGGTCGCGGCACCTGGCGCAGCACCGCCTGGCGCTACCTCACCGGCGTGGACGTGCACAGCCCGACCGCCACCGGGACCGTCGTCGCGCTCGGCGACTCGCTGACCGCGGGCACCGGCTCCACCACCGACGCGAACAGCCGCTGGCCCGACGTCCTCTCCGACCGGCTGAACGGCCGGTACGCGGTGGTGAACCAGGGCATCGGCGGCAACCGCATCCTGCGCCACGGCATCGGGCCGCGCGCGCTCGACCGCTTCGAGCGCGATGTGCTCGGCGTCACCGGCGCGAAGACCGTCATCATCGCCCTCGGCATCAACGACGTGCAGGGCTTCCCCCAGGAGAAGGACCCGCAGCGGATCACCGACGCCCTGCGCACCCTGACGGAGCGGGCGCACGCACGCGGACTGCGGGTCATCGGCGCCACCCTGATGCCGTACGACGGCTACCGCAGCTGGACCCCCGCACAGAACGCCGTACGCGACCGGGTCAACGAGACGATCCGGGCCGGCGGGGTCTTCGACCGGGTCCTCGACTTCGACCGCGACATGCGCGACCCGGCCCACCCGGACCGGCTGCACCCCGCCTACGACTCCGGTGACCACCTCCACCTGAACGACGCGGGCTACCAGCGGCTGGGCTCCCTGGTGGACCTGGCCGACCTGGTACGCGTCCGGCCTTCGTCCGACGCGCTCTGAGGGACTGTCGGGCGGGGCGGACGCCTCGTCGGGGGCGGGCGCTCCGTCACTTGCCGGGGTTGCCTTTTTTCAGCCGGTCGCCCTTCTCCAGCCGGCCGCGCGAGCGCTCCGCCTCCCGCAGCCGCTGCTTCTCCGCCTTGCTCCGCTTGCGCTCCACACCGACGCCGCCCATCAGCGCGAAACCGGTGATCCGGACCCGGGGGGAATCCGGTGCCGGGATGCCCTCGTCCTTCGTGTTCTCCCCGAATCCGCCCATGATGCCGACGCCCCGGACCTCGACGTTCAGGTCCGGCGGGACCGTCACCTGCATGCCGCCCATGATCGCGAAGCAGCGGATGACCACCTCGCGGTCCTCGAAGTCCGCCTCGCGCAGATCGATCTCACCGCCGCCCCACATCGCGAACGCGGTGAACTTCCGGCCCACCGTCCAGTTGCCCCGGCGGCGGAACCCGCCCCAGAACGCGAAGGCGCCGCCCGACGTCGCGGGCTTGCCCACCCGCTCCGACCAGCGGGCCAGCGAACCGGTCCGGGCCTGCCCCGCGGCCACCGGCGCCACCGCCGCACCGACGGCCGGAAGGTCGCGGACGATCGGTTCCAGCTCCCCGTGCGTGCGGGCCTTGTAGGTGGCGTCGAGACGCTGGTCGAACTCCTCCATCTCCAGCCGGCCCTCCGCCACCGCCTCGCGCAGAATCTCGGCGATGCGTTCACGCTCGGCGTCGGAGGCACGCATGTCGGGAAGTTCACTAGTCATACCGCGCAGCCTATTGAACGCGCGGGCCTCCGTCACCGACCCATGTGCCCGTGCCCGACGCGTACATCTTCGCGATCACGGCCTCGATGTCCGGCTCCCGCACCGAAAGATCCACCATCGGGTACTCCGCGGCGATCCGCGCCACCAGCGGCGCCGCCGACGCGGACGCCGGGAACGCCAGCCACTGCCGCGGCCCCTCCACCTTCACCGTACGCACCCCGGGATCCGACTCCAGCCGGATCGGCGGGAGTTCACGCTCCAGATCGACCACCAGCGTCCGCTCGCTCTCCCCCACCTCGTGCAGACCGGACAGTGCCCCGTCGTACATCAGACGGCCGTGGTCGATCACCATCACCCGCTTGCACAACTGCTCGATGTCCGTCAGATCATGGGTCGTGAGCAGCACTGTCGTACCGTGCTCCGCGTTCAAGTCCCGCAGGAATCCACGCACCTTGGCCTTCGACACCACATCGAGGCCGATCGTCGGCTCGTCGAGGTACAGCACCTCCGGATCGTGCAGCAGCGCCGCCGCGATGTCCCCGCGCATCCGCTGCCCCAGCGAGAGCTGACGCACCGGGACGTCCAACAGGTCCTTCAGATCGAGGAGTTCGATACAACGGTCCATGTTGGCCCGGAAGCGGGCGTCGGGGACCCGGTACATCCGGTGGACCAGCCGGTACGAGTCGCGCAGCGGCAGGTCCCACCAGAGCGTGGTGCGCTGCCCGAAGACCACACCGATCCGGTGCGCCAGCCTCGTACGCTCCCGGGAGGGATCGATGCCCGCCACCCGCAGCGAACCGCCGCTCGGGGTGAGGATGCCCGTCAGCATCTTGATCGTCGTCGACTTCCCCGCCCCGTTCGGGCCGATGTAGCCGACCATCTCACCGCGCGCCACCCGGAAGCTGATGCCGTCGACGGCCCGCACCTCACGGCGCTCGCTGCGCATGAAGCCCGTCCGGCGGCGGACGTCGAAGACCTTCTCCAGCCCGTTCAGCTCGATGAAACCGCTGTCGCTGTCGGTGCTGGAGTCGGCGTCACTCCCGCTGCCGCTTCCGCTGCCCTTGCCCGCGCCCATGTCCGTTGCCCCGTCCCGCTCGCTGTCCGTCAACTTCCCGTACTCCGGTACGACCGCAGACCCGCGCGCCACGCCAGACCCGCGACCGCCCAGCACCCGGCCGCCACCACCGGCGGCAGGAACGCCACCCACTGCGGCAGGCCCAGCGGATACTCCCGGCCCAGCACGTACAGCGCCGGCAGCCAGTTCACGAACGCCAGCGGCACGACGAACGTCACCCCGCGCACCAGATCCTTGGCGAAGACCGTCGGCGGGTACTGGAGCAGCGTGTTGCCCCCGTACGTGAAGGAGTTCTGCACCTCAGAGGCGTCCTGCGCGAAGAACTGGAACGCCGCCCCGACCACGAACACCGCCCCGAAGATCGCCGCCCCGCTCAGCAGCATCAGCGGCACCATCACCACCTTCAGAACCGTCCACTCGATGTCCAGGGTCACCAGCGCGTAGCCGAGCACCAGCAGCCCCTGCGTGATCCGCCCGAGCCTGCGCAGCGCGAACCGGTCCGCCGCCACCTGCGCGATCACCGGAACCGGCCGCACCAGCAGCGTGTCCAGCGTCCCGTCCCGCACCCGCCGGCCCAGCCGGTCCATCGACCCCATCGCCAGATCCGCCAGGCCGAACGCCGTCCCCGCGGCCCCGTACAGCAGGGCGATCTCCGCCAGCGTGTAACCACCCAGCACGTCCACGTGCGAGAACATCAGCATGATCGCGACGAAGTCGAACGCCGTCGCCGCGAAATTACCGACCGCCGTCATCACGAACGACGCCCGGTACGCCATCGTCGAGCGCAGCCACATCGCCGCGATCAGCCCGTACGCCCGGAACCCCTCGACCACCCGCGAGCGCGGCGCGAACACCACCGCGGGCCCGCCCTCCACGTCCACCGCCACCGGCTCAGCCACCCTGGACCACCACCCTCCGCGTCGCCGCCGACTGCAACAGCCGCCCCGCCAGCAGCAACACCAGCGCCCAGCCGGCCTGGAAGCCGTACGCCCGCACCAGCCCCCACCCCGTGTGCTTGCCCAGGAACACATCGGCCGGCACCTGGAGCAGCGCCGACCACGGCAACGCCCGCGCCACCTCGCCCAGCAGCCCCGGGAACAGGTTCAGCGGCAGCAGCAGCCCCGAGAAGAACATCCCCGCCAGGAACGCGATCTGCGCCGCACCCGCCCCGTCCATCAGCCAGAACGCGGACAGCGCGACCAGATAGCGGATCGCGAAACTCACCACGACCCCCAGCGCCACCGCGACCAGGAACGCCGGCCAGATCCCCGGCGACGTGGGCAGCGCCAGATCGAACGCGAGCGAACCCAGCAGCATCGGCACGATCCCGCGCCCCAGCAGATGGAACGCCGCACGCCCCAGATCCCCCGCCATCCACCACAGTTGGAGATCGATCGGCCGGTAGAGATCGACCGCGACATCCCCGGTACGGATCCGCTCGATCAGCTCGTCCTCGAAACCGCCGCCCATCATCGAGCACGTCATCAGCAGCGCCTGCCCCAGCCACACGTACGTGAGCGCCTGCGCCATGTCGTAGCCACCGAGCTGCGGACGCTCGTCCCACAGCGCGGTGTACGTGTACGCCATGATGAAACCGAAGACGGTGTTGGTGAACACCCCCGCAACCGTCGCGATCCGGTACGTGGCATAGCGCCGGAACCCGCCCGCCGCCACCACCGCATAGAGCCGCACAGCATTCCACCCCCCGGCACTCGGGCGCCACATCGGCCGTGGACACCAAAGCGCACGAGCCTAGTGCAGCCGGGGCGGCCGCCGCGACCGCTTTTCGGGGGTCGATCCGGTGCTTATTCCGGAGAAAAGTGCACTATGGGGGAACTGACCGCGGCCGAGGAGTCTGCACCGACATGAGCGACGAGCCACAGCAGCGGAGCGGGGACCCCGACCCCCGGGGCTGGAACCCCAGAGACCTGCCTGCCGACGCCGCCGCCGGAGAACAGGGCGCCCCGGCCACCGACACCACCACCGGCAAGAAGCAGAAGAAGCCCAAACGCCCCAAGCGCAAGGGCTGGCGCCGCGCCCTGCCCACCTGGCGGATGGTGCTCGGCGGCATCCTCCTCCTCGCCCTGGTCCTGATCGGCGGCTTCATCGCCGGCTACCAGCTCGTCGACATCCCCTCCGCCAACGCCAGCGCCACCGCCCAGTCCAACGTCTACCTCTACGAGGACGGCGGCGTCATCGCCCGCGACGGCGAGATCAACCGGGAGAGCATCAGACTCGCCCAGGTCCCCCGCACCGTCCAGCACGCGGTCCTCGCCGCGGAGGACCGCGACTTCTACTCCGAACGCGCCGTCGACATCAAGGCGATGTTCCGGGCCGGCTGGAACACCCTCACCGGCAAGGGCACACAGGGCGGCTCGACGATCACCCAGCAGTACGTCAAGAACTACTACCTGGGCCAGGAACAGACCGTCGGCCGCAAGATCAAGGAATTCTTCATCGCGATCAAGCTCAACCGCGAGGAATCCAAGGACCAGATCTTCGAGGGGTACCTCAACACCAGCTACTTCGGCCGCAACGCCTACGGCATCCAGGCCGCCGCCCAGGCCTACTACAGCAAGGACGTCGGCGACATCACCACCGCCGAGGGCGCCTACCTCGCCTCCCTGCTCAACGCGCCCAGCGCCTACGACGTCGTCACCCGCCCCGAGAACAAGAGCGCGGCCGTCGCCCGCTGGAACTACGTACTCGACGGCATGGTCAAGGAGGACTGGCTCGGCGCCGGCCAACGCGCCGCCATGACCTTCCCCGTCCCCGGCCGGGTCAAGCCCGCCAACAGCCTCTCCGGCCAACGCGGCTACATCGTCCAGGCCGTCGAGGACTACCTCGTCCAGAACGACATCCTCGACGAGAAGACCCTCGCCACCCGCGGCTACCGGATCACCACCACACTGCAGCGGAAGAAGCAGGACGCCCTCGTCGAAGCCGTCGACGACAACGTCATGTCCAAGACGAGCGAGCAGCGCGCGGGCGACCGCAACGTCCGCGTCGGCGGCGCCTCCATCGACCCCGCGACCGGCCACGTCGTCGCCATGTACGGCGGCATCGACTACACCAAGCAGTACGTGAACAACGCGACCCGCACCGACTACCAGGTCGGCTCCACCTTCAAGCCGTTCGTCTTCACCTCCGCCGTCACCAACGACTCCACCACCCGGGACGGCCGGCGCATCACCCCCGGCACCATCTACGACGGCACCAACAAACGCATGGTCCAGGGCCCCGACGGACCCACCGGATACGCCCCGGCCAACGAGGACGACGTCAGCTACGGGCCCGTCACCGTCCGCACCGCCACCGACAAGTCCATCAACGCCGTCTACGCCCAGATGGCCGAGGACGTCGGCCCCGGCAAGGTCCGGCAGACCGCCGTGGACCTCGGCATCCCCAAGAACACCCCCGACCTCACGGCGTCCCCCTCGATCGCGCTCGGCCCCGCCACCGCCAGCGTCCTCGACATGACCGACGCCTACGCCACCCTCGCCGCCCACGGCAAGCACGGCGCCCACACCCTCGTCGTCAAGGTCACCAAGGACGGCACGGCCGTCAAGCTCCCCGGCCGCGGCACCAAGCAGGCCGTCGACCGCCAGGCGGCCGACACCACCACCTCGATCCTCCAGAGCGTCGTCGACGGCGGCACCGGAACCGCCGCCCAGGCCGCCGGCCGCCCCGCCGCCGGCAAGACCGGCACCGCGGAGGAGGACAAGGCCGCCTGGTTCGCCGGCTACACCCCGAACCTCGCCACCGTCATCGCCGTCATGGGCCAGGACCCCACCACCGGCGTACAGAAACCGCTCTACAACACCCTCGGACTGCCCCGCATCAACGGCGGCGGCGCTCCCGCGCAGACCTGGGCCCAGTACACCGGCGCCGCCCTGCGCGGCACCCCCGTCAAGAAATTCGACCTCGACCTGGAGAGCGGCGCCGACGACACCGAACTCCCCGGCGAGGAGAGCACCGCACCCGGCAACAGCACCGGGCAGCCGACCCGGTCACCCTCCAGCACCGCCCCGGGCACCCCCTCCACCACGCCGCCCACCACCCCGTCCGCCCCGGACAGCCCGCCCGCCACCACCGGCACCCCCACCGGCGGCACCGACACCGGGGGCAGCGCCGACGGCGGCACGGGCGGGGACACGGGCGGGGACACGAACGGCGGCACGGACGGCGGTACCGACACCGGGGGCGGCGACAGCGGAGGAGGGGACAACGGCGGCACCAACGGCGGCGTCCTCGAAGGCGCCCGCGGCACCCGCGCCCCGGGCCGTCCGTAGCCGCCTGCAGAGGCGCACCCCCGAAAGCGGCCCGGGGCGGGCACGGCCGCCCCGGCCCGTCAGTGACCCGACGTCGCCTTCAGACCCACGACGGCCACCAGCAGCAGACACACGAAGAAGATCCGGGCCGCCGTCACCGGCTCGTGCAGCACCACCATGCCCAGCACCGCCGCACCCGCCGCACCGATGCCCACCCACACGCCGTAGGCCGTACCGATGGGCAGCGTCCGCGCCGCCTGGGACAGCAACACCATGCTCGCGACGATCCCGAGACCCGTGAACACACTCGGCCACAGCCGGGTGAACCCCTCGGTGTACTTCATCCCGATCGACCAGGCCACTTCCAGCAGACCGGCGACCAGCAACAGAACCCACGCCATGACAGCACCTCCGACGACACAGAACACGTGAAAAAACGGGGTGCGTCGTCTTTGCGGAAGCCCGGTACGGCGCGTCTCGTCGGGGTCCCACCACCGTAGCAAAGAACGTGCAAAAGGCCTGGTGACAACGGTCACCAGGCCACGCCACCACGGTCACGCCAACGAACGACAGGCGCCGACGGACCACAGGGCGCCGGCACCGACGGACTACAAGTACAGACCCGTCGAATCCACCGAGCCCTCGAACCGGTCCGCGGCCACCGCATGCAGATCCCGCTCCCGCATCAGCACGTACGCCACCCCCCGCACCTCGACCTCGGCACGGTCCTCCGGGTCGTACAGCACCCGGTCCCCCGGCTCCACCGACCGCACGTTCTGACCCACCGCGACCACCACGGCCCACGCCAGCCGGCGACCGACCGCAGCCGTCGCCGGGATCAGAATGCCCCCGCCGGAACGCCGCTCGCCCTCGGGCGAATCGGACCGGACCAGCACACGGTCATGCAGCATCCGGATGGGCAGCTTGTCGTCCGCGTTCTCGCTCACGCCCCGCAACCTACCTGGCCGACCCACCACCGCACGCCCGAGGGGGCACCCCGCGACGCGCGACGACTACTTCCCCCGCCGCCGCGCCGACACGGTGAGCAGACCCACCACGCCCACCGCGAGCAGCGCCACCGGGATCACCCGCTCCAGCCGCGGCGCGCCGTCCTCCGTCACGAACTGGGCCCGCACGTCCGACACCGTCCGGTTCACCGCGACGAACGCCCGCCCGGCCGTCCGGTCCACGGCCTCCGCGGCCTTCGCCTTCACATCACCAATGATCGTCTTCGGGTGCACCCGCACCCCGATCTCATCGAGCACCACCGCGAGCTGCTCACGCCTGGTGATGATGTCCGCCTCGATCTGCGCAGGGCTCCTGGCATCCGACACTGCGCCGCCTCCGTGGTCCTCGTCCGGTAAACCTTCATCGACAGTCTGTCAGCTCAGCCGCTCCCGCACCCGGCGGCACCCCCATTACTCTCGGTCCCGTAGACCCCACGTACCAACGAGGAGAACCATGAGCGAGCGACTCCAGCCCGGCGACACCGCCCCCGCCTTCACCCTTCCCGACGCCGACGGCAAGGACATCGCGCTCGCCGACCACAAGGGCCGCAAAGTCATCGTCTACTTCTACCCCGCCGCCCTCACCCCCGGCTGCACCAAGCAGGCCTGCGACTTCACCGACAACCTCGACCTCCTGGCCGGCGCCGGATACGACGTCATCGGCGTCTCCCCCGACAAGCCCGAGAAGCTCGCCAAGTTCCGCGAGAAGGAGAACCTCAAGGTCACCCTCGTCGGCGACCCGTCCAAGGAAACCCTGGAGGCCTACGGCGCCTTCGGCGAGAAGAAGCTCTACGGCAAAACGGTGACGGGAGTCATCCGCTCCACGATCGTCGTGGACGAACAGGGCAAGGTCGAGCACGCGTTCTACAACGTCAAGGCCACCGGCCACGTCGCCAAGATCATCAGGGACCTCGGCATCTGACCACCGCGGATTAGGCCGAACGGCCGAAAAAATGTGATGGACATCCCAATCTCTCGCCGATTCGGTTTGCGACCGCCATGACCGCGCAGAAGCCTTCCCTGGAACACCCACCGAGGAAAGGACCCGGCCATGGCGGCCTCCGACCCCCACCAGGCGGCCGATCCCGAAGCGGTCAAACGCCACCCCGCTCTCTTCCGGGCCATCCGCAAGCGCAAGAACCCCAAGCTGCGCCGGACGGACATCACCGTCACGGACGACCAGGCCGTCAAGCGAGCCGTCAAAGCGGCCTCGCTCGGCAACGCCATGGAGTGGTTCGACTTCGGCATCTACTCCTACATGGCCGCCACCCTGGGGCACGTCTTCTTCCCGTCCGGGAACGACACCACCCAGCTCCTCTCCTCCTTCGCGACCTTCGCCGTCGCCTTCCTCGTCCGCCCCCTCGGTGGCATGTTCTTCGGCCCCATGGGCGACAAGGTCGGCCGCAAGAAGATCCTCGCCCTCACCATGATCATGATGGCGATCGGCACCTTCGCGATCGGGCTCATCCCCTCCCACGGCACCATCGGCGTATGGGCCCCGGTCCTGCTCATCTTCTTCCGGATGCTCCAGGGCTTCTCCACCGGCGGCGAGTACGGCGGCGCCTCCACCTTCATCGCCGAGTACGCCCCCGACAAGCGACGCGGCTACTTCGGCAGCTTCCTCGAATTCGGCACCCTCGCCGGCTACGTCGGGGCCTCGGGACTGGTCACCCTGCTCTACGCGCTCCTGGACACCGGCCAGATGGAGACCTGGGGCTGGCGCATCCCCTTCCTCGTCGCCGGCCCGCTCGGCCTCGTCGGCCTCTACCTGCGGCTGCGCCTCGACGAGACCCCGGCCTTCCAGAAGCTGGAGGGCGGCACGGCACACGCCTCCGAGGCGGCGGACGGCGTCGAGACGAGCGCCAAGGGCGACCTCGGCAAGATCTTCCGCGACTACTGGCCGACGCTGATCCTCTGCATCTGCCTGGTCGGCGCGTACAACATCACCGACTACATGCTGCTGTCGTACATGCCGACGTACCTCTCCGACGAGCTCGGCTACAGCGAGACCCACGGACTGCTCATCCTGCTCGGCGTCATGCTCTTCCTGATGCTGATCATCAGCCAGGTCGGCAAGCTCTCCGACCGCTTCGGCCGCAAGCCGCTCCTGATGACCGGCATGCTCGGCTTCCTGGTCCTCTCCCTCCCCGCGTTCCTGCTCATCCGGCAGGGCAGCATCCCGGCCGTCACCATCGGCATGCTGATGCTGGGCCTCTCCCTGGTCTGCATGCTCGGCACCATGTCCGCCGCCCTCCCGGCCCTGTTCCCCACCCAGGTCCGCTACGGCTCCCTGTCGGTGGGCTACAACCTGTCGGCGTCGATCTTCGGCGGTACGACCCCGTTCGTCATCACGGCCCTGATCAGCGTGTCCGGCACCAACCTGATGCCGGCGTACTACGCGATGGGCGCGGCCGTGGTCGGCGTGATCGCCGTGGCCTGCATGAAGGAGACGGCGAACAAGCCCCTGGACGGCTCGCCGCCCTCGGTGGAGACGACCGAGGAAGCGGAGGAACTGGTCGCGAACCAGACACCCGACCCGAAGTTCTGATCCCGTTCCTCGGGGAGTGCGGCGCACGGATGGCCCGCTTCGCTTCAGCCGTCGCTGAAGCGGGGCGGGCCATTCCGCATCTTGTCGGATATCGGACGTGTCCCTCCGATAAACGGTTCGTTGTCCCGTACGAGGCCGCGAACGCGCGGCCGGACGCGGAGGGGACGTGTCGGTTCGGTATACGCGTGAGCTGCCGGAGGGTGCCGAGCGCACCGTCGGGCACCAAGGCTTCGGCCACCCGTTCGCAGGGGAGGGTCATGTCTGACGTCTACGAACCGGGGAGGCTCGCCCCTGCCGTCGCCGAGTCCGAGAACTGGACAGATCTGATGCGTCGGCTCGGGCTCAAGAAGAACGGCGGCCAGCGGCGCGTACTGCAGGAGAAGGTAGCCCTGCACCGCCTGGACACATCCCACTTCAAGCAGCGCAGTCCGTGGCGAAAGTACCCGGACGCGGCCATTGCCGCCGCCGTCGCGTCGTCCTCGTCACTGCGCGAGGTCGTCACCAAGCTCGGTGCAGCCCCAGCCAGTGGCACGCTCTCGCACCTGAGCCGCCGCATCACAGCCGCGGGAATCGATGTCAGCCACTTCCCTGGCATGAACCGTCCGCACATGGATCTGATGTTCACCCCGGCGGAGCTGGAGACGGCCACGCGCACCGCCGACAGCATCCGCGGAGTGGCACGCGACCTTGGAATGGGCGACGACAGTCAGTCACGCTCAGCACTGGCGAGCCTGCTACGCAGGAGAGGGATCGATACCGGACACTTCCGCAACGCACGCCTCGCGGTCCCGGAGGACGCCCTGCGGGACGCCGTTCCGCGAGCCACCAGTTACGCGGACGTCATGCGCGCACTCGGTCTTGAGGTCAAGGACACGAACCACCGACGCGTACGGCGCAAGATTCTTCAGCTGAAGCTCGACACGAGCCACTTCACACGACGCCCTTGGGCTTCGGCTCAGGTGCGTGAGCCCAGGGCAATCGCACCGACGACCTTGGTGATCAGACCGCGGGGGTCGGTACGCACGAACCGGGAGAGGCTTCACCGCGCCCTGCAGGAGATCGGCGTCGCGTACCGCTGCGAGTCCTGCGGCAACCGGGGCAAGTGGCTGAGGCAGTCCTTCACGCTTCAGATCGATCACATCAACGGTGACTGGCTCGACAACCGAGCCGAGAACCTTCGCTACCTCTGCCCCAACTGCCACGCGCTCACAGAAACCTGGTGCCGGAAGAAGACCGCCGGCTCCGAGTCGCCGCGCGGCGACCTCTCTATGCCACGAACACCCCGGCCCGCTACGATGGATGCGGGTATGCGGCCGTAGCCCAACTGGTATCGGCGGGTGTTTTAGGGGCATCTGGGAGAAATCCTGTGTGGGTTCGAATCCCACCGGCCGCACGGATCCATATCTGAGGGCCCGGTTCGCGTTGACGCGAACCGGGCCCTCAGCGTTTCAGCGAGGTCACCCCACAAGCGCCCGCACCACCGGCACCAGTGCCCGGAACGCCAGTCCGCGGTGGCTGATCGCGTTCTTCTCCGCCGGGGTCAGTTCCGCGCAGGTCCGGGTCTCGCCCTCCGGCTGGAGGATCGGGTCGTAGCCGAAGCCGTGGGTGCCGGACGGGGTGTGGCGCAGGGTGCCCAGGAGGCGGCCCTCGACCACGCGTTCCGTGCCGTCGGGGAGCGCGAGGGCGGCGGCGCAGGCGAAGTGGGCGGCGCGGTGGGGGGCGTCGATGTCGGAGAGCTGGGCCAGGAGCAGGTCCAGGTTGGCCCGGTCGTCGCCGTGGGTGCCGGCCCAGCGGGCCGAGAAGATGCCGGGGGCGCCGCCGAGCACGTCGACGCAGAGGCCGGAGTCGTCGGCGATGGCGGGGTGGCCGGTGGCCCGTGCGAGGGCGTGGGCCTTGAGGAGGGCGTTCTCGGCGAAGGTGACGCCGGTTTCCTTGACGTCGGGGATCTCCGGGTACGCGTCCGCGCCGACGAGTTCGTGGGTGAGGCCTGCGTCGGCGAGGATCGCGTGGAGTTCGGTGATCTTCCCGGCGTTGCGGGTGGCGAGGATGAGGCGGGTCATGTCTCGATTATCGCCGCCCGTGCCGTCGGGGGTTACGGGGTGCAGACCTTGCCGATCTCCTTGGCCGCGTCGGTGACCGGGGTGATGTCGGGGGTCTCGTCGCCCTTGTCGATGGAGTCGCGGACGTTGCCGACGCCGTCCCTGAGGTCGCCGACGGCCTTGCCGAGGTCGGCGTTGTCGGTCTTGTCGCCGAGGTCCCCGAGTTCCTTCTCGATGTCGTCGAGGGCTTCGGATGCCTGGCTGGGGTCGTTCGAGGCGTTGGAGACGGCCTGCTGGAGGTTGTCCACGCTGGTGGCGATGGCGTCGGCGGTCTGCACGCAGTCGATCGCCTTGTCGAGGGCGCCGCAGCCGGCTGCGGCGGTGGCGGTGAGCAGTGCGGTGGTGATGGCCAGTGCGGTGCGGTGGCGTCGGTGTCGCGCGGCCATGGTGTGCCCTCCCCGGGTGCGGATACGCGGACGGGCGCACGGTTCGACCCGTGCGCCCGTACTCGTATCGACGCTGTGGAGTGGGTACTTGGTTGCTTCTTTACCCGGACCCGCGTCCGTGGCCGACGCGCGCGTCAGGCGCCGAGGGTGCGGGTGAGGGCGTCGTTCTGGAACGCGGTGAGGTCGACGCAGCCCGCGGTGGCGAGGTCGAGGAGGGCGTTGAGTTCGTCGCGGTCGAAGGGTTCGGCCTCGGCGGTTCCCTGGATCTCGACGAAGCGGCCGTCGCCGGTGCAGACGACGTTCATGTCGGTCTCGGCGCGGACGTCCTCCTCGTAGCAGAGGTCGAGGAGGGGGGTGCCGTCGACGATGCCGACGCTGATGGCGGAGACGGTGCCGGTCAGCGGCTTGCGGCCGTGCTTGATGATCTTCTTGGCCTGGCCCCAGGCGACGGCGTCGGCGAGGGCGACGTAGGCGCCGGTGATGGCGGCGGTGCGGGTGCCGCCGTCGGCCTGGAGGACGTCGCAGTCCAGGACGATGGTGTTCTCGCCGAGGGCCTTGTAGTCGATGACGGCGCGCAGGGAGCGGCCGATGAGGCGGCTGATCTCGTGCGTGCGGCCGCCGATCTTGCCGCGTACGGATTCGCGGTCGCCGCGGGTGTTGGTGGAGCGGGGCAGCATGGAGTACTCGGCGGTGACCCAGCCTTCACCGCTGCCCTTGCGCCAGCGCGGGACGCCTTCGGCGACGGAGGCGGTGCAGAAGACTTTGGTGTCGCCGAAGGAGACGAGTACGGATCCTTCGGCGTGCTTGCTCCATCCGCGTTCGATGGTGACGGGGCGGAGCTGGTCGGGGGTGCGGCCGTCGATACGAGACATGGCGTCGACTTTATCGGGTGCGGGGAGTGGGCCGTCGCGGTGCGGGGAGTGGGCTGTTCCGGTGCGCGCGGGGGGGGTCTGCCGGTGGGCGCGCCGCAGGCCCCGTCCTGGTGGGGGCGGGGCCTGCGGGGTGTCCGGGCCGGTGGGCCCGTACGGGTTCAGCGGTGGGTCACATCATGTCTTCGATGTCCGCGGCGATGGGGTCGGCGTCGGTGCCGATGACGACCTGGATCGCGGTGCCCATCTTGACGACGCCGTGGGCGCCGGCGGCCTTGAGCGCGGCTTCGTCGACCTTGCTCGGGTCGATGACCTCGGTACGGAGGCGGGTGATGCAGCCTTCGACCTCTTCGATGTTGTCGATTCCGCCGAGCCCGGCGACGATCTTCTCAGCCTTGCTGGCCATGGCCTTCTCCCTGGTTCTTCACGTACATGTGACGGCCCACCATGGGTCCGTTTCGTCACGGTAACGCACGGTTGGCCCAACTTCGCGAGCGAGCAGCCGAGCCGTCACCAATGATGACGATCACCGGCGCCCTGTCTTCCGGGCGGGCTCCGCACCGTACCGCAACTGGTCTACACCAGTCTGCAACGACCCCCAATTGCGCTTTGTTCCGGGAGGACGCCGATGAGCTCCAGCAGCGCAGCGATCCCACAGAAGCAGTGGTGGAACGGCCTGTTCCAGGGCCTCCAGAAGATGGGGCGAAGTCTTCAGCTGCCGATCGCCGTGCTGCCGGCGGCGGGCATTCTCAACCGGCTCGGCCAGCCGGACGTCTTCGGTGACGACGGCCTGGGCTGGACCAATGTCGCGAAGGTGTTCGCGGCCGCCGGTGGTGCGCTGCTCGACTCGGGGCTCGGTCTTCCCCTGTTGTTCTGTGTCGGTGTCGCGATCGGTATGGCGAAGAAGTCGGACGGTTCGACCGCTCTGGCGGCGGTGACGGGGTTCCTCGTCTACTACGCGGTGCTGCACGCCTTCCCGGTGGACTGCGAAGGCGGTTCGACGTTCGTGTCGGGCGGCACCTGGTTCGGTACGTGTGTCACGGAAGGCGCGGAGGTGACGGCGGCCGCGTACCAGAACCCGGGGGTGTTCGGCGGGATCGTGATGGGGCTGATGTCGGCCTGGTTCTGGCAGCGGTTCCACCGGGTCAAGCTGGTGGACTGGCTGGGGTTCTTCAACGGCCGGCGGCTCGTCCCGATCATCATGGCGTTCGTGGCCCTGCTCTTCGCGGCGTTGTGCGCGTGGCTGTGGCAGCCGATCGGTGACGGTCTGACGAGCTTCTCGAAGTGGCTGGTGGACCTGAACTGGCTGGGGTCGGGCATCTTCGGTGTGGCCAACCGCGCCTTGCTGGTGATCGGTATGCACCAGTTCCTGAACACGTTCGTCTGGTTCCAGTTCGGCGACTTCACCAAGGCGGACGGTACGGTCGTGCACGGTGACATCAACCGGTTCCTGGCGGGTGACCCGACGGCCGGTCAGTTCACCACGGGCTTCTTCCCGATCATGATGTTCGCCCTGCCGGCGGCGGCGCTGGCGATCTACCACTGCGCGAAGCCGCATCGCCGCAAGGCGGTCGGCGGGTTGATGGTGTCGGTCGGCCTGACGTCGTTCGTGACGGGGATCACGGAGCCGCTCGAGTACTCGTTCCTGTTCGTCGCGCCCGTGCTGTACGCGATCCACGCGGTGCTGACGGGTGTGTCGATGGCGCTCTCGTGGGCGCTCGGCGTGAAGGACGGCTTCAGCTTCTCGGCGGGCCTGATCGACTACGTCATCAACTGGAGCCTGGCCACCAAACCCTGGCTGATCATCCCGATCGGCCTGGCGTTCGCCGCGCTGTACTACGTGATCTTCCGGTTCGCGATCACCAGGTTCAACCTCCAGACCCCGGGCCGTGAGCCCGACGAGATGGAGGAAGAAATCGAGAGCAACCTCACGAAGTAGCCGTCGAACGGGGTCATATCCCCGGCCGGCCAAGGCCCTCGGACCACTCGGTCCGGGGGCCTTCGGCATGTCACCGTGCGTGGGCGATGGCTACTGCGAAGTAGTCGGAAATTGCAGGTTCCTTATCTAACCCTCACCGTGCTAAAACTGGTCTACACCACTGAGTGGTCCAGACCACGTGGCGTTCTGCCACGTTTCTCGAGTCGTCGCCCACCAAAAAATCTGTCCCTGGCGGCGCCTTGCCTACTGGAGGAAGTTGATGAGTACGGCCACCGCCACGGCGGCCCCCGCGAAGAAGCGGGGCTCCGGCCTGTTCCAGGGCCTGCAGAAGGTGGGACGCAGCCTCCAGCTGCCGATCGCCGTGCTGCCGGCCGCGGGCATTCTGCTCCGTCTCGGCCAGCCCGACGTCTTCGGTGACGACGGCCTCGGCTGGCACAAAGTCGCCTCCGTGTTCGCCACCGCGGGCAGCGCGGTCTTCGACAACCTTCCGATGCTCTTCTGCATCGGTGTCGCCATCGGCTTCGCCAAGAAGTCGGACGGCTCCACCGCGCTGGCCGGCCTCGTCGGCTTCCTGGTCTACAGCAACGTCCTGAAGGCCTTCCCGGTCACCGAAGCGGTGATCCAGAAGGGCGCGGACACCGCGGCGACCTACAACAACCCAGGTGTCCTCGGCGGCATCCTGATGGGTCTCGTCACGGCGATCCTGTGGCAGAAGTTCCACCGCACCAAGCTGGTCGACTGGCTCGGCTTCTTCAACGGCCGCCGCCTCGTCCCGATCATCATGGCCTTCGTCGGCGTGATCTTCGGTGTGTTCTTCGGCCTGGTCTGGGAGCCCATCGGTGACGGCATAGCCAACTTCGGCGAGTGGATGACCGGCCTCGGCTCCTTCGGCGCCGGCCTGTTCGGCCTGATCAACCGCGCGCTGATCCCCGTCGGCATGCACCAGTTCGTCAACACCGTCTCCTGGTTCCAGCTGGGTGACTTCACCGACGCCACGGGCGCCGTCGTGCACGGTGACCTGAACCGGTTCTTCGCCGGTGACCCGACCGCCGGTCAGTTCATGTCGGGCTTCTTCCCGATCATGATGTTCGGCCTCCCGGCCGCCGCCATCGCCATCGCCCACGCCGCTCGCCCCGAGCGCCGCAAGGCCGTGATGGGCATGATGGTCTCCCTCGCGCTGACCTCGTTCGTCACCGGTGTGACCGAGCCGATCGAGTTCTCGTTCATGTTCATCGCGCCGCTGCTCTACGCGATCCACGCCGTCCTGACCGCCATCTCGATGGCCGTCACCTGGGCGCTCGGCGTGCACGCCGGGTTCACGTTCTCGGCGGGCTTCATCGACTACGCGCTGAACTGGAACCTGGCGACGAAGCCGTGGCTGATCATCCCGATCGGTCTCGTCTTCGGAGCGCTCTACTACGTGCTCTTCCGCTTCGCCATCAGCAAGTTCAACCTCACCACCCCGGGCCGTGAGCCCGAGGAAGAGGTCGAGGACCTGACGAAGGCGTAAGCCGTCGGCCCGTCCCGTACACATGACGGAGCCCTCACCTTCCCGCCGGGAAGGTGAGGGCTCCGTCGTACGTGAGGTAGGTACGCGGGACGCGTCAGATCTCGTAGACCGCGCCCGGGACCGCCAGCTCCGTCGGGCCGTCGAAGACCTCGCGGGCGTCGCACAGGTTGCGGCCGGCGTCGGTCCACGGCGGGATGTGGGTGAGGACCAGGCGCCCCACCCCGGCGCGGGCGGCGAGCTCGCCTGCCTCGCGGCCGTTGAGGTGGAGGTCCGGGATGTCCTCCTTGCCGTGGACGAACGACGCCTCGCAGAGGAAGAGGTCGACGCCCTCGGCCAGCTCGTCCAGGGCCTCGCAGATGCCGGTGTCCCCCGAGTACGTGAGCGACCTGCCGCCGTGCTCGATGCGGATGCCGAACGTCTCGACGGGGTGGCGGAGCTTCTCCGTACGGACGGAGAAGGGGCCGATCTCGAACGAACCGGGCTTCAGCGTGTGGAAGTCGAAGACCTCGCCCATCGCGTGGTCGGACGGGGTGTCGGCGTGGGCGGTGGTGAGCCGCTGCTCCGTGCCGTCGGGACCGTAGACCGGGATGGGCGCCGGGCGTCCGCCGTCGTGCGGGTAGTAGCGGACGACGAAGTACGCGCACATGTCGATGCAGTGATCGGCATGGAGGTGGCTGAGGAAAATGGCGTCGAGGTCGTAGAGACCGACATGGCGCTGCAGCTCGCCGAGGGCGCCGTTGCCCATGTCGAGGAGCAGCCGGAAGCCGTCGGCCTCTACGAGGTAGCTCGAGCATGCCGATCCCGCGGACGGGAACGAGCCGGAGCATCCGACGACGGTGAGCTTCATGGAGCGTGAACCTCCGAGGCGTGGGAACGGGGAGGGTTCGTGCGGTTCGTGGAGCGGTTTGTTGAGCGTAAGGCGCGAAAGACCTGGTCGCTCCTCCGGGGCCTGCCGTTGTGGGGGAACTCACCTGCGCTGTCACCGGTTCGATGGAAGGGGGCGCCGAGTGGGTCGCCCGCGGCGGGCGGCGCCCCCGGGAACGACGGACGCCGGGGGCCGGGACCAGTGTGGTCCGGGCCCCCGGCGTCCGGGGTGGGTGCGGCGGGCGGGCCTACGCCCAGAGCTGGCCCTGCAGGGTCTCGATCGCGGCCTCCGTCGTGGGCGCCGTGTACACGCCCGTGGACAGGTACTTCCAGCCGCCGTCGGCGACGACGAAGACGATGTCGGCCGGTGCGCCGGCGGCCTTGACCGCCTTGTTGCCGACGCCGATCGCGGCGTGCAGCGCGGCGCCGGTGGAGACGCCCGCGAAGATGCCCTCCTGCTGGAGGAGCTCGCGGGTGCGGGTGACGGCGTCGGCGGAGCCGACGGAGAAGCGGGTCGTGAGGACCGAGGCGTCGTAGAGCTCGGGGACGAAGCCCTCGTCGAGGTTGCGCAGGCCGTAGACCAGGTCGTCGTAGCGCGGCTCGGCCGCGACGATCTTGATGCCGTCGACGTTCTCGCGCAGATAGCGGCCCACGCCCATGAGCGTGCCCGTCGTGCCGAGGCCCGCCACGAAGTGGGTGATCGACGGGAGGTCGGCGAGGATCTCCGGGCCGGTGGTGGCGTAGTGGGCGCCCGCGTTGTCCGGGTTGCCGTACTGGTAGAGCATCACCCAGTCGGGGTGCTGCGCCGACAGCTCCTTGGCGACGCGGACGGCGGTGTTGGAGCCGCCGGCCGCCGGGGAGGAGATGATCTCTGCGCCCCACATGGTGAGCAGGTCGCGCCGTTCCTGCGAGGTGTTCTCCGGCATGACGCAGACGATGCGGTAGCCCTTGAGCGTGGCCGCCATGGCGAGCGAGATGCCGGTGTTGCCGCTGGTGGGTTCGAGGATGGTGCAGCCGGGGGTGAGCCGGCCGTCCTTCTCCGCCTGCTCGACCATGTGGAGCGCGGGGCGGTCCTTGATCGAGCCGGTGGGGTTGCGGTCCTCCAGCTTGGCCCAGATGCGCACGTCGTCCGACGGTGACAGCCGCGGCAGGCGGACGAGCGGGGTGTTGCCCACTGCGGCGAGCGGGCTGTCGTAGCGCATCAGTTCATGCCGCCGGCGACGGCCGGGAGGATGGTGATGCTGTCGCCGTCGCTGAGCTTGGTGGAGATGCCGTCGAGGAAGCGGACGTCCTCGTCGTTGAGGTACACGTTCACGAAGCGGCGGAGCTCCTCGCCGTCGACGATGCGCTCACGGATGCCCGCGTGGCGGGTCTCCAGGTCCTTGAAGAGGTCGGCGAGGGTCTCTCCGTTGGCCTCGACGGCCTTGGCGCCGTCGGTGTAGGTGCGGAGGATGGTCGGGATGCGGACCTCGATGGCCATGGCGTGGGCTCCTGTCGAAGCGGAGTGGTGGCGGTGGGCGTGGGACGCGCGGCTGTGCCCCCGCGCAGGGTGGTACGTGAGTGGGTGGCGCCCGGCCGGGGCGGCGCCGGGCCTCGGCCCGGCTCAGGCCTCGCGGCCGGCGGTCCGATGGTTCGTACAGATCGCACTGGAGAGCCGGCACAGATCGACGTGCAGGCGCGCCACGAGCAGCGTGCCCGGCGTCTTGTCGCTCACGTCATGGAGAACCATGCGCTCATCGTATCGATTCCCGGTCCGGAATCCGGAATGTGATCTCAGCTGATGGATGGTGGGCGTTCGACAGGTGGACAGGGCCGCGGTGGCGGCCCTGTCCGGCCGCTGAAGCGGGTCCCGGTGGCCGGGGTCAGGCGGCGCTGTGGGCGTCGACGATCTCGACGTCCTCCTCGGTGATCTCGCCGTCCACGATGCGGTACGAGCGGAACTGGAAGGGGCCCGCGTCGTCCGCGTCGGCGGTCGACACGAGGACGTAGTGGGCGCCGGGTTCGTTGGCGTACGTGACGTCGGTGCGGGAGGGGTAGGCCTCGGTCGCCGTGTGCGAGTGGTAGACGATCACGGGTTCCTCGTCGCGGTCGTCCATGTCGCGGTAGAGCTTGAGGAGATCGGCGGAGTCGAATTCGTAGAACGTGGGCGAGCGGGCCGCGTTGAGCATGGGGATGAAGCGTTCGGCGCGGTCCGTTCCGGCCGGCCCGGCGACCACGCCGCACGCCTCGTCGGGGTGGTCGGCGCGGGAGTGCGCGACGATCTGGTCGTACAGCGCCTGGGTGATGGTCAGCATGGCGCCCAGGATAGGACGACGGGCCCCCGCGTACCGAGGAGCGGTACGCGGGGGCCCGTATCGTGGACGCGACCCTTGGGGCGGCTGCCCGGCAGGGGAGGCGCCGGTGGTCTCAGCGGCCGGCGAAGGCCTTGTTCCCAGGGTTGCGGGCCTTGAGCACCACGTACGAGACGCCGAGGATCAGGGCCCACAGGGGCGCGCAGTACAGCGAGATCCTGGCCTCCTTGTCGATGCCCATCATCACGATGACCATGCCGATGAAGGCGAGGGCGAAGACGCTGGTGTACGGGGCTCCGGGGGCCCGGAAGGCGGACTGCGGGAGGACTCCGCGGTCGGCCAGCCGGCGGTAGCGGAGCTGGCTGATCAGGATCATGATCCAGGCCCACATGCCGGAGATGGTGGCGAAGGAGACGACGTAGGTGAAGGCGTCCCCGGGCCACTGGTAGTTGATCCAGACGCCGACGAGCATGAGGGCGGCCGAGACGGTGGTGCCGACGAGCGGGGTGCCGCTCCTGGTCAGCCGGGTGAAGGCCTTCGGGCCCTGTCCGTTGAGCGCGAGGTCGCGCAGCATGCGGCCGGTGGAGTACATGCCGGAGTTGCAGGAGGAGAGCGCCGCGGTGAGGACGACGAAGTTGACGATGCCCGCGCCGAGGCCGAGGCCCATCTTCTGGAACGCGGCGACGAAGGGCGAGACGCCCGGCTGGAACTCGGTCCAGGGGACCACCGAGAGGATCATGACGAGGGCGCCGACGTAGAAGACGGCGATGCGCCACGGCACGGTGTTGATCGCCTTGGGCAGGACGCTCTTCGGGTCCTTGGACTCGCCCGCGGTGACGCCGACGAGTTCGACGGCGAGGAAGGCGAACATCACGATCTGCAGGGTCATCAGGGTGCCCGAGATGCCGTGCGGGAAGAAGCCGCCGTCGGCCCAGAGGTGGGTGACGGACGCGGAGTCACCGGCGTCGGAGAAGCCGAGGGTGAGGATTCCGGCGCAGATGAGGATCATGCCGACGATGGCGGTGACCTTGACCATCGAGAACCAGAATTCGAGTTCGCCGAAGACCTTCACGGAGATCAGGTTCACGCCGTACAGAATGATCGTGAAGATCAGTGCGGACACCCATTGCGGAATGTCGAACCAGAAGGTCATGTACTGGGCTGCCGCGGTGACTTCGGTGATTCCGGTGACGACCCAGAACAGCCAGTACGTCCAGCCGGTGACAAAGCCGGCGAAGGGCCCGATGAATTCGCGGGCGTACTCCGAGAAGGAGCCCGAGACCGGGCGGTACATGAGGAGTTCGCCCAGGGCCCGCATGATGAAGAAGATCACCAGGCCCGCGATGGCATAGGCCAGGACGAGGCTGGGGCCGGCCTTGGAGATGGCCTTGCCGGCGCCGAGGAAGAGGCCGGTGCCAATGGCGCCGCCGATCGCGATCATCTGGATCTGGCGTGCCCCAAGGGCGCGCTGGTAGCCCTCGGCCGCGCGTGCGTCCGCTGCTGCGGCCTGCGGTTCTTCCTGTCCTTCTTCGACCTTCGCCGATGTCATGTGGTGCGCCTTTCTCCACGCTGATCCGCGCCTTGCGGCCGCGGATCAGGTCCTGATCCCCCCGGATACGGATGGAGTGCCGCCGGTGGTCACCGGCCGATAGCGCCCTCGGGAACAGGGGTGGCGTGCCCGAGTGGTCGTGAAGATTTATCACGGTCACAACGACGATCAAACGGGAAGTTCGTGGCGCACACCACAGGAAAAAGTGGACAAGGGGTTCAGCTCACTGCAAAGAAGGCCGATCAGGTGACGTGATCGTTATTCGGATTTGAGCGTCCATTGAGCGAACACGGAGTGCGGCTCCTGAGCGGCCACGCGGCGGAGCCGCGTTACGGCATCAGGGTCTCGATGAGCGTTTCCTGGAGCGCGCCCAGCCAGAGATAGGCCATGACCATGGGCTTGCGCGGATCGCTGTCGGGGAGCCGGTAGAGGGAACCCTCCTCGCCGCCGTCCTCGTCGGAGACCTCCAGCCGGGCGCCGATGGTCAGCCGCAGGTCGTTGAGGGACCCCAGCCAGCTGCGGCACTCCTCGGCGGTGAGCCGGAGCACGGCGCCGTCCCCGGCGGGAGTGAGCCCGTCCAGGGTGCGTACGACGACGAGGGCGTCGTCGCGCTTGCGGGTGCGCAGGTCGTTCTCGGTGAAGCGGCGGAACTCGGCGGAAGCGGCGCGCAGTTCGTCGTCCTTGTCGCCGTAGGCCTCGGGGAAGAGGCGGGCCAGGGCGGGGTCGGCGGGCGGTTCGCTGGGGCCCTCGGCGAAGAGCGCGGCGAGCGGGTCCTCGCCCTCGGCGGGTTCGTCGCCGGGGCCGATGAGCTCCAGCAGCTGGACGGCGAGGGAGCGCAGGATCGCGATCTCCACCTCGTCGAGCGCGACGGCCGCGCCGCCGCCGGGGGTGGCCTCGAAGTGGCCGGCCATGGGTTCTCTCCGATGGTGGTCGGGCGGGGCGGGGGTGGGGTGCTAGTTGCGGTCCTGGGTGAGTGTGGCCCACAGCCCGTAGCCGTGCATCGCCTGGACGTCGCGTTCCATCTCCTCGCGGCTTCCGCTGGAGACGACGGCGCGGCCCTTCTGATGGACGTCGAGCATGAGCTTGTGGGCCTTGTCCTTGGAATAGCCGAAGTAGGCCTGGAAGACATAGGTCACATAGCTCATGAGGTTGACCGGGTCGTTGTGGACCAGCGTCACCCAGGGGACGTCGGGCTCGGGGACAACGAGGTTCTCCTCGGCCGATTCGGGACGTTCGATCTCTACGGGGGCGACGCTCACCTACCCCATGCTGCCACTTGGGAGGGGGCATCGCACAAACGACCCCGGCACCGCGCCGGGCACGGCACCCCCATCTCGTCACTTTGACGAAATAGGGGTAGCATCCCCGGCATGAACTCTGCGGACCTTGGGCGACGGGTCGGTGTGCCCTCGACAGCGCTCTTCACCGACCAGTACGAGCTCACGATGGTGCAGGCCGCGCTGAAGGCCGGCACCGCCGACCGGCGCTCGGTCTTCGAGGCGTTCACCCGCCGGCTGCCCGAGGGGCGGCGCTACGGCGTCGTCGCGGGCATCGGGCGGGTGCTGGACGCGGTCGAGAACTTCCACTTCGACGACGAGATGCTCGCCTTCCTGCGCGACCAGAACGTCGTCGACGGGCCGACGCTCGACTATCTGGCCGATTACCGCTTCAGCGGGGACGTCTGGGGTTATCCGGAGGGCGAGGTGTACTTCCCCGGCTCGCCGATCCTGCGGGTCGAGGGCTCCTTCGCCGAGTGCGTGCTGCTGGAGACGGTGATCCTGTCGATCCTCAACCACGACTCGGCGATCGCCGCCGCCGCCTCGCGGATGTCGTCGGCGGCGGGCGGGCGCGGGCTGATCGAGATGGGTGCGCGGCGCACCCATGAGCTGTCGGCGGTGGCCTCGGCCCGTGCCGCGTACATCGGCGGTTTCGACACCACGTCCGACCTCGCCGCGGGCTTCCGCTACAACATCCCGACCGTCGGGACGAGCGCCCACGCCTTCACCCTGCTGCACGACTCCGAGCGCGACGCGTTCCGGGCCCAGGTCGACTCGCTGGGGCGCGACACGACGCTGCTGGTCGACACGTACGACGTGACGGCGGCGGTCCGTACGGCCGTCGAGGTGGCCGGGACCGAGCTGGGGGCGGTCCGGATCGACTCCGGCGACCTGCTGCTGGTCGCGCACCGGGTGCGCCAGCAGCTCGACGAGCTGGGCGCGACGGGCACGAAGATCGTGGTGACCTCGGACCTGGACGAGTACGCCATCGCCTCGCTGGCCGCCGCGCCGGTGGACGCGTACGGGGTGGGCACGCAGCTGGTGACCGGCAGCGGGCAGCCCACCTGCTCGATGGTCTACAAGCTGGTGGCGCGGGCCGCGTCCGCCGATCCGGCGGACCCGCTGCGGCCGGTGGCCAAGAAGTCGCTGGGCGCGAAGACCTCGATCGGCGGCCGCAAGTGGGCGGCGCGCCGGCTGGACGAGGACGGGGTGGCCGAGGCCGAGGTGATCGGGACCGGTCCGGTGCCGCCGGAGCTGGCCGGCCGGCAGCTGCTGGTGGAGCTGGTCAGGGCCGGTGAGGTGGTCGCGCGGGAGCCGCTGGACGCGGCCCGGGAGCGGCACATCGCGTCGCGGGCGGGGCTGCCGATGTCCGCGATGCAGCTGTCGCGGGGCGAGCCGGTGATTCCCACGGAGTACGTGTGAGGAGGCGGGTTCCGGGGCGGTGCGGGGATGCGGGGGCGCCCGGTGGCCGCTCTGTCCTCCATCGCCGGACGGGCCTGACGGTGAGGTCGACCGGGACGCGCCGGCCCGGATGGGGCCACACTCTCCCTAAGGCCGGTTCGGGACAGCCCTTAGGCTCGCTGTCACCCCCGTAACCGCCGTTCCGCTGTTCCCTCCCCCACCGAAGGACACCCGCCATGCACCGCGCGTTGATCGTCGTGGACGTTCAGAACGACTTCTGTGAGGGCGGGAGCCTCGCGGTGGCGGGGGGTGCCGATGTCGCCGCCGCCATCACGGACCTGATCGGCGAGGCCCAGCCCGGCTACCGGCACGTGGTGGCCACCCGTGACCACCACATCGACCCCGGCGGCCACTTCTCGTCGGCGCCGGACTTCGAGCACTCCTGGCCGCCGCACTGTGTGGCCGGTACGGAGGGTGTGGGCTTCCACCCCAATTTCGCGCCCGCGGTCGCCTCCGGCGCCATCGACACGGTCTTCGACAAGGGTGCGTACGCCGCCGCGTACAGCGGCTTCGAGGGCCTGGACGAGAACGGTGTGGGGCTGGCCGAGTGGCTGCGCGACCGCGGGGTGACCGCGGTCGACGTCGTCGGTATCGCGACCGACCACTGCGTCCGGGCCACCGCGCTGGACGCGGTCCGCGAGGGCTTCGCCACGCACGTACTGCTGGATCTGACCGCGGGCGTCGCCGAGGCGACCACGGAGCGGGCGCTCACGGAGCTCCGTGAGGCGGGCGTGACGCTCGCCGGCAAGCCCGTGGCGTAAGCGGGGCCGGGTCAGCTCTGCCGGGCCGGCAGGGCGGGCCTCAGGAGCGCCCGGATCGGGTGCCAGAGTTCCTGGGCCCGCTCGGGTCTCGCGCGCCACAGCACGCCGTCCGGGTGGTGCAGGACGGCGGTGATCTCGTCCGGGGTGGGTGGCTCGGCGTTGCCGCGGAGGTACACGGCACGCAGTCCCAGATTGCGCAGCCGGGTCAGTGCGCGGGCCCGGTTGGCCGCGTGCACCAGGACGCGGACCGGTGTGTCCGGCCCCACGCTCTGCGCCGGACTCGGCAGCGTGATCGCGACGACCACACTCCCGTTCGGCAACTTGCTGAATCCTCCGCCTGCCATACTCCGCGCTCCCCCGTGAGACGTTGTGTCAATAAGAATCGGAACAAGAGGCACCTAAACACGATCGGCCGCCGCCCGCTAGAGGGCGACGGCCGATCATGCTCTGACCTGCGGTGATACCGAATTACTTGTGCGAGGCGCCAACCTGGACGGTCATCGTGGAGCCGCTGAGCGGCTCGCTGATGATCGAAATCCTGGTGTTGGTGTCAGCGACCTGCACGCTTCCGGTCTTGTTCTCCTTGTACCAGTAGGTTCCCTTGTGGTCGTCGAAGACCGGCACGCCGAGCTGCGGCTTGATCTTCGTGGCCACGTCACCGAGGTGGAGCGTGAATCCGTCGGTGGGGTACCAGCTGAACGGGGCGTCGAAGGGCTGGATCTTGTTGCGGATGACGGTGCCGTCAGACCACTTCAGCGGCTTGGCGTGCGCGTCGACCGGCAGGATCAGGCCCTGGCCCGGGTGGACCGAGACGTTGTTGTCCTTCTGGGAGGTGTCCCAGAGCCAGACGAGCAGACCGTTCTGGTACGGGAAGTGCTCGACCCAGTCCGGACGGGTTTTGGAGAACCCGAAGTTGTACGGGCCGACCTTGAGGGTCTTGTCGTAGCTGACGTACTGGCGGTTCTCCGCGAGGTAGTACTGCGGGTAGTCCTTGGTGAACGACTTGCCGACCCGCGAGAAGCCCTTGGCGGTCCAGCCGTTGTCGTCACCCTCGGCGTTGTCCGTGAAGAGCGCGGCACCGTCCGCGTTGACCGCGATGGTGTCGGCCGCGAAGCCGATGCCGCCCGCGCCGCCGTCGGTGGCGTAGCGGAAGCGGATGTCGATCTTCTTGCCCGCGTAGGCGTCCAGCGGGAACGAGAGCTTCTGGTACTTGCCGGAGACGTCGGTCAGGGCCGGCTTGTCACTGGCGTCGCGCGGGATCGCCTTGCCGTCGGCGGTGCCGTCGAGCGCGGTCCAGCTGGTGCCGCCGTTCTCGGAGACCTCGGTGTACAGGTAGTCGTAGTCCTTCTCGATGTCCCACCAGCCGGCGAGGTCGAGGGAGGCCTTGGACTTGCCGGTGAGGTCGACCGGGCGGGACAGGGTGTTGCTGAGGTTGTCACCCATGTCGCTCCACCACTGCTTGGTGCCCTCCGCGGGCTCCGTGACGGCGGTGGTGACGGCCTTGTCGGGCAGCGTGACGACGAGCGCCTGCTTGTCCTTGGTGTTGTACTCGGAGACGCCCAGCTTGTGGGTCGACTTCGTCGCGGCCTTGGCCTCGGCGTAGTTGAGCCAGCCCAGCTGGAGCTTGTCCCAGGCGGTCATGTCGCCGGGCAGGTCACCGATGCTGTTCTTACCGGTGCCGAGCCAGGAACCCGCCGACATCAGGGACCAGAAACCGACCGAGTTCTCGGCGGTGTTGGTGGTGTCGTAGAGGTCCGGCAGACCGAGGTCGTGGCCGTACTCGTGGGCGAAGACGCCCAGGCCGCCGTTCTCGGGCTGCGCGGTGTAGTCGCCGACCCAGATGCCGGTGTCACCGATCTGGGTGCCGCCGGCCTTGTTCTGGGCCGGTCCGGTCGCGCCGGCGTCCGTGCCGTAGGCGTACCAGCGGTGCGCCCAGATGGCGTTGGTGCCCTCGACGCCGCCGCCTGCCGACTCGTCCTCGCCGGCGTGCACGACCTGGAAGTGGTCGATGTAGCCGTCCGGCTCGTTGAAGTCGCCGTCGTTGTCGTAGTCGTAGCGGTCCCACTGGTCGTACTGGGCGAGATCGGTCTTGATCTGCGCGGGCGTACGGCCCTTGGCCTTCTGGTCGGCGGCCCAGGCGTTCACGCCGTCCTTGACCATGTCCCAGGCGTTGGCGCAGTTGGTCGAGCCGCAGTAGTTGGAACCGTAGCGCGCCTCGTTGTACGGGACCTTGACCCAGTCGGAGACCTCGCCGTCCACCGAGTAGCGCCCGGAGGACGTCTTCTCGTAGTACGTCTTGAGCGAGTCCTTGCCGGCGCCCGTGCCGAAGTACAGGTCCTGGAAGTGGGCCTGGTTGTAATCGGCCTGCCAGGCGGTGCTGTTGTCCTTCTTCGGGTCCGGCTTGGCTATCTTGTTGTGCGCCGGTCCGGGCGTGCCGCCGTACTTCGGGACGGGGGGCTTGGGGCCCTCGCCGTCCGGGTCGTACGTGGTCGTGCTGTCGACCTTGTCGCCGAACTCCACCAGGATGGTGAAGATCTTGTCGGTCTTCTCACGGCCGAGCTCGACGTACTTCTTGTCGTCCAGCTTGACGACATTGGAGCCGCCGCGCGCGGAGACCTTCTTGTCGCCGGATATGACCTGTTCCATGGCGGCCTGACGCTGAGCGTCCTGCTGCTTGCTGAACGGGCCCTCCAGGTTGTGCGCGTTGCCCTCGTTCGACCCCGGGTCCCGGCGGTCGACAGCGGAGGCAGCGGTGCCTGACGCCTTGTCATCGGCCTGGGCGGTGGCGAAGGCGGATGCGGTGGCGGCGGTCGCGGCCATGGCCACGACAACCGCTCCGGTGCGAAGCGCCCGTCTCTTAATGATCACGTGATGCAGTCCTCCCCGGCGCCCGCGACTGCGGCCTGGGGGTGTGGAAGGGCCGCGCGCGGAAACGCGTCACAAGTGACGACATTCGACCGGAGTTACGTGAGAAAAGACAGACCTTGACTTGAACAGACCAAGTGCACTATGCAGGAGCATCTTTCCGCTATCCGGACGACCGCACCCCACCCAACCGGCGCGCCGAAGGGGTTCTTTGGCGCGGAGAATGACTCCGTGCGCCCCCCGTGCACCGGCACTGTGGGTTAGCTCATGCTTACTACCCGTTCCACGAGGGCATCCACCGTCGTAGAGTCGCTTGACAGTGCGACCCGTGTTGAGAGACCGCCCATCCGACGCCCCGAGGACGGATAACGCCATGCCGCGTCCTACTGCCGCACAGTTCTCCTACGGTTCGGTCACCGTCGTCTTCTCGACCCTCGCCATGCTGCTGCTGTCCCAGACGAGTTCGGGCCTCGGCATCGCCGCGGTCTGTACGGCCGCGCTCGCGCTCGGCCTGCTGGTGGCCGTCACCGTGCCCGCACCGGCGCGCCGGAGGACGGCGACGGGGGCCGCGGTGTCCACACCCCAGGAGACCCGCCCCGCCACCGAGCCCGAGGGAAGCCCTCGGGGCCACGTGCAGCGCACGATCCCGGCCGCGCGCACCTCCGCGCGAGCGGGCGAGCACTCACTGCGCCGCTGACGGCCGACGCGACCGGCGGAGCCGGGAGAGTGCCGACACGCCCTCCCGGCCGGACCAGGTCTGCCCCGGCCCGAGCGAACCGCTCCGCGCCTCGCTCAGACCCTGCTCCGGTCGGCGGTCGTCACCACCACCGTCTTGGCCGCCTTGTCCTGCAGGCCCTGCCGGTACGGCTTGTCCGTGAACATCAGCACGATGTTGATCAGCCACCACAGGCACGGGCAGCACAGCAGCGCCGGCAGCCACAGCACCACGGCCCGCAGGAACGAACTCCCGGTGTCCGGCACACTGCCGTCGTTGAGCATCGCGACCCGCAGCTTCAGCAGCCGCTTGCCGGGCGTGCGGCCGTCCTTGTGCGTGAAGTACGTGTCGTACCCGACGTAGATCACCAGGCCGATCAGCGACCAGAGCAGCTGGTGGCCGCTGTACGTCTGGGCGAAGAGGTCGCCGACGCCGTCGTTGCCGTTGTTGTCGTTCGAGACCTCCACCGCGCCGCCCCAGGGCAGCGAGATCAGGTACAGCGGGATCGAGATGATCAGGAAGTCGATCAGCCGGGCCAGGATGCGCTTGCCGGGCTCGGCGAGCGGCGGCATGCCCGCCAGCGGATCCGCCGCACCGAAGTGGCCTCCGCCGTAGGGGCCGGGGTCGTACGGCGGGGGCGGCGGCGCACTTCCGTAGGGCGAACCCGATGACGGCGGCTGGGGCTCGTGCGGCTTCTTGAGGAACGGGTCGTCCTCTGGCGGCTGACCGGACGTCGGCTGATCGTTGCTCATGGGGGCAGTGCACCCCGCCGCACCGGCGCGCGCAAGGGCTGAGGTGCTTTCGGGGGAACGGAAACCGTCCGACGGCCCCTCACCCGATGAGCCGTCAGCCGTGCGGGTCTCCCCGGCGGCCGCGAGCGCACCGCCCTCCTCCGCCGGCCGAGGAAGTACGTCCCGCTCAGCCGGCCACGAAGGTGCGGGCCGCCTTGTCGTGCCAGCACTGGCGCCACGGCTTGTCGATCAGGCACCACAGCACGTTGACCACGCCGATCGCCAGGACGCCCAGCACGCCGTAGACCAGCCAGCGGCGCAGGGCGGCGCCGAAGGCGGGCGCCGAGCCGGACTCGATGTCCCGTACATCGAGTCCGCAGAGCTTCTTGCCGAGCGTACGGCCCCACTTCGCGGTCGGCAGCGCCTCCAGGAGGACGCCCAGCACCAGGAAAGCGGCGAGGACCCCGGCGGCCAGGCCGGCCGTGGTGGAGTCCAGCAGCCAGACGGTGACCGTCTCGCCGGACAGCCTGGCCGCGTCGATCTTCTCGTTGAGGTGGTCCGTGGCCCGCGTCGCGAGGGGGAGGGCGACGGCGCCGACGAGCGCGGCCAGCACCGCGGTGTCGATGAGCCGGGCGGCGAACCGCTTGCCGAGCGCGGCCGGCCGGGCTGCCGCCCGGTCCGCCGCGAGCTGCTGGAAGTGGTCGGTGACCGGGGGCTTCCAGGGCACGACGGGCTGGTCGGGCCGGGCTCCCTGGGACTGCTGCGGCCCTTGGGGCTGGTGAGGGGCCTGGGACTGCTGGGGTGCCCGGGACTGCTGGGGGAACGCGGCCTGTTGCTGCCGCGCGGGCGCCTGCGGCAGGGCGGGCTGTTCGGGCCTGGCCTGCTGCGGGGGCTGCTGGGCCTGCTGGGCCTGCTGGGCCCAGGAGGTGCCGCCGCCGGGGCCGCGCGTGTGCGGGCCGTTGAGCCGGGCCGGGTCCTGGGTGGCCGGATCCTGTCGCGCGGGGCCCGGAGCGGGCGCGGAGGCCCGGGACGGGGCCGGCGCGGCGGGCGCGGAGGCCTGCGGGGCCGACGCGGAGACGGCGGGCCCGATCGCGCGGATCGACAGGGTGCCGTCGGCGGACGGCTGTTCGGCGGGCCGCTGTTCCGCGTCGCGCGGGGCGGGCGGCCGGCGGCCGGGCCCCAGGGCGCGGATCGAGACCGTGCCGTCGGCGGGCGGACGCCCCGCGTCGCGGTCGCCGCCGGAGCGGTCGGGGCGGGCGGCCCGGATGGCGACGGTGTTCTCGGCCCCGTCGCCACCGCCGTCCCTCATGCCCGGCACCGGACCGCGGTCCGGGTCCGGCCGCACGGGCCGGCGCGGGTCCGCGGGAACGAGGTCGGCGCCGGGGCGGACGGCCGGCAGACGGTCGCCGGAGGCGCGGACCGCCGGGGAGCGGTCCGCGGGCGTACCGGCTGCCGGGGAACTGGCCGCGGGCGTACGCGGGTCAGGGCTCGGCGCCGGCGGTTCGCCCTGGTGCGCGGGCTGTCCGCCGCCCCAGGAGACCCGGCGGTCGCGCTCGCCGCCGAAGCCGTTCTGCCGGGAGACGTCGGCCTGCCAGGCGTGCGACGGTCCGGGGCGGCCGCCGCCCTGCGGCTCCTCGTCGAAGAACATCGGACCGGTCTCGTCCACCGGGGCCGGTTCGGGCCGTCGCGGTTCGGCCGGCTCCGGGGCGGGCGCCGACGGCATCGCCTCGCCTCTCTGCGGGGCGGGCCTGCTCGTACCGGGGACCCACGAAGCGCCGTTCCAGTACCGGACGTAGCCGGGAATGGACGGGTCGGGGTAGTACCCCTCGCGGGGGCGTTCGTCACCGGGTGCCGGGGTTGGGGCGCTCATCACCGTGGTCCCGTATCTCTTCGAGGCCTTGGACCGACCGGCGATGGGGGGCGGGCGGTCCCAATACAAGGGTCCACATCTATCAGACACCCGCGTACCCCCGGGCCGGTCCGGGGGTTTGGGCCACTTTCCGGTCACGCCAAACTTTTTTCCCCGAAGTCGCGTAATGGATGACGGGGAGGGCGCTCTCTCCCTGTGAAGGCCGGTCGTGCGACCGGCTCACAGGCATCGAAAGGACGCCTCATGCACACCGTGGTGGAACGCGAACTGGAGCTCAAGCTGGTCCTGTCGCCCGAGCGCAGCATCCCTGTGCCGGCCCGGCTGACGTATCGCACCCAGGACCCGTACGCCGTGCACATCACCTTCCACATCGGCTCGGACACCCCCGTGTACTGGACGTTCGCCCGCGATCTGCTGGTGGAGGGCGTGTTCCGGCCGTGCGGGCACGGGGACGTGCGGATCTGGCCCACCAAGGTCGACGGGCGCGGCATCATCTGCGTGGCGCTGACCTCGCCCGACGGCAACGCCCTGCTGGAGGTGCCGTCCGCCGCGGTGGCCGCCTGGATGGAGCGGACGCTGCGGGTGGTTCCGCCGGGCACGGAGTCCGAGCGGCTCGGCATCGACGAGGGCCTCGCCGAGCTGCTGGCGCCGCTGCCGGCCGACGACCTGTGGATGAGCGATCCCTGGCCGTCGGACGAGTCGCAGGACGGGGAGCAGTGAGCGAGCGCGGCGGTGAACGCGGTGGCGCGCGGAGGCGGCGTCGCGTGTGGGGAGTCCAGGAGGGCCCGCCGCGGTCAGAACACCTTGCCCGGGTTGAGCAGCCCCAGCGGGTCGAAGGCCTGCTTGATGCCCCGGTGCAGTTCCACGCTCACCTCGCCGAGTTCGCGGGCCAGCCACTCCTTCTTGAGTACGCCCACGCCGTGTTCGCCGGTGATCGTGCCGCCGAGTTCGAGGCCGAGCGCCATGATCTCGTCGAAGGACTCGCGGGCCCGCCGGGACTCGTCGGCGTCGGTGTGGTCGAAGCAGACGACGGGGTGGGTGTTGCCGTCGCCCGCGTGGGCGCAGACGCCGATGGTGAGGTCGTACTTCTCCGCGACGGCCGCGGTGCCCTCCAGCATGGCGCCGAGCTTGGAGCGCGGTACGCACACGTCGTCGATCATCGTGGCGGACTTGACGGTCTCCAGGGCGGTGAGCGACATCCGCCGGGCCTGGAGCAGCAGCTCGGACTCGGCCGCGTCCTCGGCCGGGACGACCTCGGTGGCGCCCGCGGCCGTGCACAGCTCGGCGACGGCGGCGAGATCGGCTGCGGGGTCCGGCGTGTCGAAGGCGGCGAGCAGGAGTGCCTCGGTGGAGTCGGGGAGGCCCATGTTCGCCATCCTGTTGACGGCACGGACTGTCGTACGGTCCATCAGTTCGAGGAGTGACGGGGTGTGACCCCGCTCCATGATCGCGCAGACCGCGTCGCAGGCAGTGGCCGCGCTGGGGAACTCGGCGGCCAGGGCGAGCTGCCGGGGCGGCTTCGGCTTGAGCGCGAGCACGGCCTTGACGACGATCCCGAGGCTGCCCTCGGAGCCGACGAGGAGCCGGGTGAGGTCGTAGCCGGCGACGCCCTTCGCGGTGCGGCGGCCGGTGCTGAGGAGGCGCCCGTCCGCGAGGACGACGTCGAGGCCGAGGACGTATTCGGCGGTGACCCCGTACTTGACGCAGCACAGGCCGCCGGAGGCGGTCCCGATGTTGCCGCCGATGGTGCACATCTCCCAGCTGGAGGGGTCCGGCGGGTAGTACAGCCCGTGCTCGTCGACCGCGCGGGACAGCACCGCGTTGATGACGCCCGGTTCCACCACGGCGATCCGGTCGACGGGGCTGATCTCCAGGATGCGGTCCATCTTGATCAGGGAGAGCACGATGCAGCCGTCGGAGGCGTTGGCGGCGCCCGACAGACCCGTGCGGGCGCCCTGCGGGACGACCGGGACGCGCAGTGCCGTGGCGGTGCGCATGATGTGCTGGACCTGTTCGACGGTGCGGGGGAGTGCGACGACGGCCGGGGCGCCCGCGTCGCAGAAGCTCGCCATGTCGTTGGCGTAGGAGGCGGTGATGTCCGGGTCGGTGATCAGGGCCTCGGCCGGGAGCCCCGCACGCAGTAGTTCGCGAAGATCGTCCATGATCCAAGACTGGCACCCGGGCCCATTGGTGTGAACCCGTATGCGCCAGCCATCCCAAGACGCGGTGCGATCTTCATACTGACGCAGAGTGATCGGCATGGACGTCACTCCGCAGCAGACCCCGGCGGCCCCCGGGCCGGACCACTCCCCCGACACCGACTACGCCCCGCCCTGCGAATCCCCTCCGCGCCTGCCGCCGGACCCCGCCTCCCTGGCCGAGCCGCCGCCCGCCTCGCTGCGCACGTCCCTGCGCCGGGCCGCGTTCGGTGTGGTGGCGGGTGCGGTACTGGTGACGGGTGCGGTGGTCGCCGTGCCCGACGAGGACAAGGACGCGGCGCCGCCGGTGTCCGGTCCGGTGTCCCGGGCGATGACCGCGACGGCGGCAGGCTCCCCCGCCTCGCTCTCCGATCTGACGGCGCTCATCGGGGACCGGCAGGCGTGGGTGGGCACCCACCCGTCGGACGCGCAGTCGTGGGCGGTGCTGGGCTCCGCGTACGTGGAGTGGGGGCGGCGGGCGGCGGACGCGGCGTACTACACCCGGGCCGAGCAGGCGCTGAAGCGGTCGCTGAACGTGCAGCCGGGCGACCGGGGGAACGAGGCGGCCTGGGTCGGCCTCGCCTCGCTCGCCAACGCCCGGCACGACTTCGTGACGGCGAAGAAGTGGGGCGAGACGGTACGGCGCCGGCAGCCGAAGCAGTGGACGGTGTACCCGGAGCTGATCGACGCGTACAACGGCCTCGGCGACCTCAAGTCGTCGACCGCGGCGGTGGAGAAGTACGCGGCGCTGCGGGCGGGCGTCCCGTCGCTGGGCCGGACCGCGGAGATGTACCGCGACCGGGGCTGGCGCGAGGACGCGCTCGCCACCGCCCAGGACGCCGCGAACCGGGCGAAGACACCAGCGGAGAAGGCGGCCTGCCTCTCCCGGCTGGGCGAGCTGGCCTGGGAGCGGGGCGAGCCGGAGGAGGCCGTCGCCCAGTACGGGGCGGCGCTGCGCACCGACCGCGCCCACCACGCCTCCCTCGCCGGCCGGGCCCGTGCGCTGGCGGCCCTCGGCCGCACCGACGAGGCCCAGCGGGACTACCAGGCGGCGCTGGCGAAGTCCCCCCGGCCGGAGTACATGCTGGAGCTGGGCGAGCTGTACGAGTCACTCGGCCTGGACGGCGACTCCGTCAACCAGTACACGCGGCTGCGCAAGGCGCTGTCCCGCGCCGGGACCCAGGGCGTGGACGAGACCCTGCTCCTCGGCCGCTTCGAGGCCGCCCACGGCGACGCGGACGCGGCGGCGGAGCAGCTGCGGGCGGAGTGGGACCGGGGGCACCACAGCGCGGCGGTGGCCGATGCGCTGGGCTGGGCGCTGCACCGCTCGGGCGACTCGGACTCGGCCCTGGAGTACGCGCGGAAGGCGGTCGACTCGGGCGGCCGGAACGCGTCGTACGCGTACCACCTGGGCATGGTCCAGCGCGCGTTGCGCGACTTCGGTCCGGCCCGCCGCAATCTGGAGGAGGCGCTGCGCACCAACCCGCAGTTCTCGCCGCTGGACGCCCCGAGGTCGCAGGAGGCCCTGGACACCATCGGCCTGCCGCCGGCGGGCGGCCCGCAGGACATGCGGCCCGCACCGCCGCCGGCACCCCCACAGGCTCCGGCACCGCCGCGGGCCGACCCTCCGCAGGCACCGGCCCCGTCCCCCACTCCCCGGGAGCAGGGGGCGGCGGGCGCGGCGGGTGCACCGGCGGCAACCGCGTCATCGACGGCTTCCGCGGCCAAGCCGTCCGCCGCGGGGGCCTCGGCCGGCCACTGACGTCCGGGAAGGTCGCCCCGCCCAAGGCGGCGCGGATGGTTCGGCCCTCCCATCCGTCCGCCCGCCTCGCCCCGGCCGCTGAGACCCTCACGGCCCCTATCATCAAATGCATGAACGACACCGTGTACGGTCATTTGCGCAAATTCGCCGCAGAAATCACCGTGCCTCCCGGTCTGGAGTACCCGGAGATCAGCCACGGCGAGATCGTCATGATGATGTCGCCCGTGAAGCGACACGAGCTCGCCGCGCTGCGTCTGCGCAGACAGCTCGACGCCCAACTGCCCGATGGCGTGGTCGCTCACACCGGCGGAGACGTCGAGGAGCAAGTGCTCGGGATTCTGCGACGCCCCGATGTGATCGTGATCCCTGAATCGGTGCTTGAGGAGGGGGACGAGCAGGGCATCGACCCGGCGGACGTTCTCCTTGCCGCCGAGATCGTCTCGCGCTCCAACCCCGAGAACGACTACGTGGGCAAGATGCGCGACTACCCCGCCATGGGCATTCCCCACTATCTGATCGTCGACCCGCGCGCCGGAATCGTCCTGCACCACTGGAAGCCGACCGGCAGCGGAGACGACGCCCGTTACGCCAACACGATGGAGTACGCGTTCGGCGATATCGTCACGGTCGGCGAATGGACCGTCGACACAAGCGTTTTCCTCCGCTACGCGGCGGAAGGCAGCGATTGCCGCAGCGAACGAGAATGACATTGACCATGATGCGCCGCACGTACGCGTCCGGCGCGTCCTTGTCGGCGATGGTGCGCCAGCGACGGCAGGTACGTTCCAGCGTCTCCTGGACCAGATCCTCGGCCGCCTCCCGGCTCCCGGTCAGGACCAGCGCGCCCCAGAACAAGGCGCCCGAGCGGGCGGCGACGAAGGCGTGAAAACCCGTCCCCGGATCCGTGGGCGCCCGCGCCGGGGCCGACCGGTCAGGCACGTCGGGCCGGGCCGCCTCGGACAGCAGCGCACTTCATTGGGTTGCCAGACCCACAGCACTCCTCCCTTCCTGTCCCCCTCTTGACGGCGAAGGAGCCCGGCCTGCTGCACGGCCTCATAGAGACCTGCGGCACAGGGGTGGCGGAGGGGAGGAACGCTGGCGCAGGCCTGAGGCCACTCGCCGGTACGCCGTGACACACTCCTCCCTCGAACGCAGGGGCCCATCCGTCCCCGCGACTTGGGGATCGGACGACTGTGAGCACGACGAAGTGGGCTGCCATGGCGATAGCGGTCATCGCACTCGGGGTCACCGGCTGCGGCACGAGCGACACCGGCACCGGAGCGGCCGCCGCTTCGGCGCCGGCGGCGCCCCGCCCCAAGGGCACGGGCCCTCTCCCCGAGAAGGTCGTGCGCGCGGACCTCGACTCCTCGGCCGCGAACGCGGGCGTTCCGAACAACGCTCCGGATTTCGCCCGCTCGGCCGAGGAACGGACGGACGACTCGCTGATGTCGTGCGCCGTCGCGTTCAAGGGCTTCGGTACCAAAACTACGCCCGTTGACCTCACCCGATTCGAAAAGCTGGTGAGCGAGCTCCGCGAGCGCGACTGGCGGCCGCCCCGGAAGGACCTCAAAGGCGCGGACGCCGTCGGCGAGACCCGGGTGGTCCTCAAACAGCGCGGCTGGTCCATGGTGGCGTCGCACATGGACATCCAGAAGGGCGTGGTCACCCTGCTGGCCACCGAAGACGCATGCGTGAAAAGGACGGGCATCGACGCGGGTGTGCTCGGCTGACCAGCCGCCCTCATGGCTTGGCGAACGGCGCGTCAGCGGCGGACCTCGTACACCGCGACCGCGCGCAGCAGCCCCACGCGCAGGGCCAGGAACCCGGTGTGCCCCGCACGGACCACGTGCTCGGCGCACCACAGGTGCCGTACGGCAACGTCCTGGCACACGGTGGGTTCCGGGCCCTCGCCGCACGTGGTGCACTCCGTTTCGTGCACCGCCGGGCAGTCGGACGCGTCCTCTACGAGCACCCGGTCCGGCGGCGCCGACGGCTCGGGCGCCGGCACAGTGACCAGGTGATCGGCAGGCACCCGACGAAACGGGCCGATATACGCTCGCGTTCGACTCATTGAGATCGGCCGCGCTGAGCCCCGTGGAGAGCCGTGACCTCATCCACCGGATCAGACTCAAGCTGTAGCCGACAGAAAGAGGTATCCACCATGCTCGCTCCCGAACTCGCCAGTACCACCTGGCGCAAGAGCAGCTACAGCGGCCAAGGCGGCGACTGCATAGAGGTCGCGGGCCTCACCACCCGCACCGCCGTCCGCGACAGCAAGAACCCCACCGGCCCGGCTCTCGTCCTCAGCGACCGGGCCTGGGCCGCCTTCGTCGCGGAGGCCAAGCGGCTCCGCTGAGCGCACGCCGGCCGTGACAACCGCGACGGGCGGGCCGGAAGAATCCGGTCCGCCCGTCTTCGTATCCCGGCATCGCTCAGAGGTTGCCGCGCACCCGGCTCCCGGGCCCGTGCTCGGAGTCAGATGCGCGAGTTGCGCAGCGACTGCCACACGGCGCCGGCCAGTGCCCGCGTCGACCGTGGGACCGACAGATGCTCGTGCTCGCGGTACAAGTTCCAGTTGTACGGGACGAGCGACAGCTTGTTGGAGGACAGCGACCCTGCTTGGTGGGCCCTGTACACCGCAAGCGGCTCGGCAAGGCCCCGGGCGTCAGCGCCGTCCCGCATGATCGACAGCCACAGGGCGTAGTCCTGGCGCTTGCGCATCTCCGGCATCAGCCTCGTGCCCAGGGCTTTGCGGTCGTACATGGCGGTGAGAGCACCGATGTGGTCCTGGATCAGCATCGCGCGGTAGTCCACGTGCGCCCGCGCACGGACCACCCGCCCGTTCGGAACCCAGTCGGTGCTCTCGCCGTCGTAGTCGGCGTCCATCTTGAAGTACGAGGTGAACGTCAAAGGCGCAGTCGCCTCGGCAGCGAAGGCGAGCTGTTTCTCGGTCTTCTCCGGCAGCCACATGTCGTCGCTGTCGAGGAAGGCGATGTAGTCCCCGCGGGCCCGCTCGATCGCGAGGTTGCGGGCCCGGCCTGCACCACCCCGCTCGGGCGCCGACTCCGGCAGGACACGCTTGTCCTGGGCGGCAAACTGGCGGAGCAGGTCCATGGAGCCATCGGAGGACTGGTCGTCGGTGACCAGCAGTTCCAGATCGCTATGGGTCTGTGTGAGCACCGACCGGACCGCTGCGCTCAACGTCGCGGCCGAGTTGTACACGGGCATCACGACAGACACCAGGGGCACAGTGCATCTCCTTGCCGGATCAGGAACGACGGTCCATTCAAGCACCGCAGTCGAGCAGGAGCTGACATGAAGGATGCCGTCGCCGGTGAGGCTATGCAGGCCCCCTTGCTCGTCGGCCCGTCGAGGACGTCGAAGACGGACTCGTATCCGCCGTGTCGTTGTACGCGATGGATGTGACGAGCGGCCGCCGAGCAGAGCATTCTGAGCGGCATGGATTTCCAGCCGATTGAGCGCGCCTCGGGAGCGTTCAAGCAGTCACTGACCGCTCGGGAGATTGGGCAGACCTGTCGCCGTGTCTTCGGGCCAGCGGCCGTGGCTGCCTCGGCAGCCGAGCTGGGCACAGGGATGTACAACAATGTCTACCGCGTGACGCTGGCCGGGCGGGCGGAACCGGTGGTCCTGCGGGTCGCGCCGGAGGAAGGCCGCCAGTTCCGCAGCGAGCGGCACCTGATGCGGAACGAGTACGCCAGCCAGCCCTGGCTCGCGTTGATCGCACCGCTGATGCCGCGGGTGCTCGCCGCGGATTGGTCGCACGAGGTGATCGGCCGGGACTGGATGATTCAGACCTGCCTCGACGGCTTCCAGGCGCCGGAGCAGTTGGGGGCATATCCGCGTACGGCGTGGTCGGCGTTCTTCCGGCGCGGCGCGCCGGCCGTAGGGTCGCGCCGTGATTGAGACGATCGTGTTCGACATCGGCGAGACCCTCGTACGAGATGACCGTTACTGGGCCTCCTGGGCCGGCTGGCTGGGCGTACCCGGACACACCCTTTCCGCACTCGTAGGCGCGGTTGTCAGCCAGGGCTACGACAACGCCGGCGCTCTCCGCCTCCTGAAGCCGGGAATCGACATCGCCGCCGAGTACGCCGCCCGCGAGGCCGCCGGCAAGGGCGAGTTCCTGGACGAGACCGACCTCTACGCAGACGTACGGCCTGGGCTCGCCGCGCTGCGCGAGCTCGGCCTCAGGGTCGTCATCGCGGGCAACCAGACCCTTCGCGCGGGCGAGTTGCTCCAGTCGCTGGACCTGCCCGTGGACCTCATCGCAACGTCCGAGCAGTGGGGCTGCGCCAAACCGTCGAAGGAATTCTTCGCCCGCGTCCTCGACGTGTCCGGCGCCCCCGCAGGGAACACCCTGTACGTCGGCGACCACCCCGCGAACGACGTCTTCCCGGCCAAGGCGGCCGGCCTGCGAACTGCCCACCTGCGGCGTGGCCCCTGGGGGTACTGGTGGGCCGACGACCCTGAGGTGCGCGCGGCGGCAGACTGGTCGATCTCCTCGCTCACCAAGCTCGCAGACCTCGTGACCGAGTGATGCAAACCAACTGCTCCACCTGAGAGTTCAGAGAGGGCAGTCCGTCCGCCAAGCCGGGAATCGACGAGTAGGTTCGCCTTGTGCCGTCCATTTCACCGGCCGCGGTAGGCCGACGCATCGCCTACTACCGCAGGATCGCCCGCCCGAAAATGACGCAGCAGCAACTCGCTGACCGCGCCAACGTCGCCCTCGGCACCATCCGTAAGATCGAGCGTGGAGAACGAGGCGTCACCGACGACACCCTCGACTCCATCGCTGCGGCACTCGGCGTCGACCCGTCGCGCCTCGTCGCGGACCGCGAGCATGTCTCCACCCGCATCCGGGACGCGCTGCCCGCGCTGTCGGCGTCGATCGCGACCTACGACATGCCGGACGACGGACCGGTTCGCTCCCTGGCGGAGCTGCGCACTTCAGTCGCCCGGACGACAGCGTGGCGCCTGTCCGCCCAGTACTTGCAGATCGCCCGCGAAGTACCGGACCTGCTGGCCGAACTCTCCCGCGCCACCGCCTCCGCACCGCTCTTGGAGGCTCAGGAGATGGCAGGACTGCTCGTCACCGCGTACCGCTCAGCTGACGCCGTCGCCTACAAGTACCAGGCCCGGGACTTGTCCGCTCGTTTGGTCGAACTCATGCGATGGACTGCACCTGGCGCTCAGGATCCGCTGCTCGCGGCCGCGGTGGGGTACGTGCGCACCGAGACGTTCTTCGCCGCCCGCGCCCACACGGCCGGGCTTCACGCCCTGGAGCAGGCCATCGACGCCTGCCCACCGGCCTCGGGACCTCCGGCCATCGCTGCCCGCGGGGCACTGCACATGCGGGCTGCCGTCATCGCCGGCCGCGCCTGCCAGGGAGACACCGCTGACAAACACCTCAAGGAAGCCCGCGCTCTCGGCGACCGCGTACGGGAGGGCGTTTACCAGGGCACGGCGTTCGGGCCGGACAGTGTCCGCATTCACGAGGTGTCCGTCGCCGTCAGCCTCGGCGACGGACACGTTCAGCGAGCCTTCGACGTGGCCCGCGAATGGACGCCGCCCGCGACGCTTCCGGCTGAGCGCCGGTCCGGCTTCTGGATCGAACTCGCCCGCGCACAGTTGTGGGGCGGGCGCGGCGACGATGCCTTCGAGTCCCTGAAGGTCGCACGCCGGATCGCCCCGCAGCACACGCGGGAACACCCCTGGGTGCGGGAAGACGCGGCCACCCTGCGGCGCCTGAAGCGCGCGGACTCGGAGACGCTGACGAACTTCGCGGAGTGGTGCCACGCCGACTGATGCGAGGTACCCCTCGTCGGGGTACTTGTGCCGCGTGCAGCAGCCCATGATCTGCCCTGTCGACGAAACGAGCAGATGGGACCAGTCGTGAGCGAGTCGGAAGCCAAGCCCTCCACCGTCATCAACGAGTCGATCAGCCTGGCCCGGTTACACGGCGAGGCGTGTTTCGGCTGCGGGTCCGTGGCTTCGGCGCTGTACGCCGCCGGCACGGTGACTCTGGCCGGGAGGAACCGTGTCTGGCCAATCGTCACCTGCGGCTGCCTGCCTGACGTCACGGCTGCAGCCGGCCTGCCCTGGCTCCCGCCGGACGGCACGGTGTGGACGGTCGGAGCCGGAGAGCACTGGGATGCGGTGCGCGTCCCCTACAGCCTCGGCCGGTCGGCCGTGGAGGCAATGAGCGACGGCTGCGGTGCCGTGATCAGTGACTCCTGGTCCCGGATCCTGTACTTCCTCACCACTGTCGGCACGTCGGACGGCTGGGCCGTCCAGGGCACGGTCCCCTGCGGGGTCACGACGTACGTGACCGTGCCGCCCCTGAACGCCAACAACGGTGGCCTGCACTGGCTGCGGGAACCCACAGCCGAGCGCGTCGTCACCGACCCTGTGAAACTGCGTGCAGCCCTGGTGGCATCGACCGCAGTCATCCTCGGGCCGAGGACGGAGCGGCCCGCATGAGCCCCCGTTCCGTGCTCCGTCTGGCGGACTGGGCGATCACTGTCGACCGCGAGCCCGGCGCGTCGGACCCGGTGCACGAGACCGAATGCACCACGTGCCACGAATCGTCGGAGGCGTCCGAAAACCGGACCTCGCCGGAGGACTGGGCACTGCGCCACACCGGGCGCAACCCGGACCACCGTGGCTATCGCGCGATCACCACGTCTCTCCTCCGTGTCACTCCCGCCCCCGGCAACCCGCTGCGCGAGGAATGCCGATGACGCAGACTCCGAGTTGCGTCACCTGCGGTACAGACCGGGACTTGGCGCCGATCACACGCCGGTTCACGGGCGGCGGGCACGGGTGCCCGGCGCATCTGCGGGGCCTGCGCGGACGAGTGGACAGCGTGCTCGATGACCTGACGTGGCTGCAGGAGACCCGGCCGCAACGGATGCAAGCGCGGCAGCTGTGACTCCTGACCCCGCGCGTACGGCCGGGTTGTGATGTGCGTTCAACACCGACCGCAGCGATCATCGCAAAAGAAGCTACAGCGGCAGCGGAGTACCAGCACCCGGCGCAGGTGCCCCCGGCAACCCGCACGCCCACCGCCGCTACAGGGCCGTGGGCTTCCCGGTCGCCGAGCACACCCACGCGCCCACGATCAAACTCCCCGTCTGGCATCATGACCAGGATCTGAAGCCAGCACCGAGCAGTACGTCCGAGCGGCCGGCAAGGTGGGCGACCACCACAAGGAGCTGCTGACGTGACTGCCCCCTTCGCCGACCCCTCGTTCGCCCGATGCCTGCTCCTCGACGCCCAGGAGGCCGGGATTGCCCGATTCGTCGTCGCCGCGATCATCGCCGACGGAGAACGCGTCCTCCTACTCCGGCGGCCTACCGTTATTGCGCCCGTGGCCAGTCACGACCTCATCCACCGGATCGGAGTCAGGCTGTAGCCGCCAGAAAGAGAGCCATCCACCATGCTCGCTCCCGAACTCGCCAGTACCACCTGGCGCAAGAGCAGCTACAGCGGCCAAGGCGGCGACTGCATAGAGGTCGCGGGCCTCACCACCCGCACCGCCGTCCGCGACAGCAAGAACCCCACCGGCCCGGCTCTCGTCCTCAGCGACCGGGCCTGGGCCGCCTTCGTCGCGGAGGCCAAGCGGCTTCCCTGAGCGCATACGACAACCGCGACGGGCGGGCCGGAAGATCCGGCCCGCCCGTCGTGATTCCCCGTCGTCGTCACCCCTGGCATCGATCAGAGATTTCCACGGCGTTCCTGCTCACGCTCGGGCACGTATCGGCAGAGCTGGTTCGGCGCCCAGCGGCGGCTACGGACGATGCTGGGCGCTTGAACCGGAGGTGGCCGGCCTCGGGAAACACCGCAACGGTGAGCGGCGGCTCCGCGCGTCCTCGGAGTGACCACCCGTCATTCGGGAACGATGCACCAGATGTGCCATTTGGCCGCGCCCCAGCCCTGGACGGAAGCGGTTCCCGGAGGGCAGTCCTGGTAGACCCATTCGCCGCCGGGGACGCAGGTGTCGAACCCCGTGCCGTTCTTCTGCTGGGCCCCGGGGAAGGGGCATTCTTCGTCGTCGGACACGTCGCGCTGCGACGCCGTGGGGACAGGGGTAGCGGCCGTGGCCGCGCCGGTTTGGGTGAACGAGGCGGCGGCGAGCAGGGTCGCGACGGCGAAGGTGCGGAATCGCACGGGTACTCCTTCGGGTGGGCAGAACATGCATGCGGCACACAGCATCCCGGTCCAGAGCGCAGCGACCGCGCCAGTCAGCCCTTCGTGGGCGCGGCGCAGACCGTGGAAACGGCGGGGTGGTACTCGGCGCTCAGGGTTCAGTGCCGGCGGACACCCTCGGTCCGTGAATAACGACAGGCCGCTGACCTGTCGCAGCGAAGATAGTCGGGCCGGATCGTGTTGACCTGCGGGGACTGGATTGGGTGAGACGGCTGCGGGTCGGCCCGGCGGCCGGCAG